>NZ_BTGR01000001.1:0-928419 GCF_036985525.1 Croceitalea sp. MTPC6 | reverse complement strand
CTCAAGCGCCTGAGCATCTTCTTCCATCTGTACGTTTATAGTATTGGATGCGCCCACAGTAATTTCAACTGTTTTTTGACCTATGTAGGAAAAAACCAATACGTCTCCAGAACTAGCCTGGATTGCATAATTTCCATCAAAATCAGATTGTGTTCCTGTGATTGTGCCCTTCACTAAAATGTTTACTCCAGGTAGTGGTAGTCCTTCAAAATCGGTTACAACACCCGTTACATTCTTTTGTTGTGCAAATACTGAGAAAATTCCCATTAAAAAGAGCAAGCACAACAATTTAGTCCTGTTTTTCATACTTAACTATAGTTTTGAGTTAGAATGCAGGTACAGCCCCGAAGTTTTGATGACTAATTCAAATAATTACTCTTGTAGAAAATGAGACCAAAGTCTAGTCTTTTCGTGTAAGTGCAAATGTCTCAGGGCTGCCTACATTTTTAAGTTATTAAATCAAATTAACAGAGTGGCAAGGGGTTTTCAGGAAATTCCTATAAACGTTTACCTATCCGATAAATGTTTACCGTCAATTTACGCTTGTAGTATGGGAGCTTTTCTTTGAAATTGACTTGGAGTAAGGTTTGTGTCTTTTTTAAAGGCTTTATTAAAGGTTACTTTATTGTTATAACCAACCTCATAAGCTACATCGATAATATTTAAATTACGTTGTTGATCATCAATCAATATTTTTTTGGCTTCTTCAATTCTATATTTGTTTACTAATTCATGAAAACTAAGATTAAAATGCTCATTAATAACTTGAGATGCATTATGTCTGGAAGTATTTAGTTTTTTAGCAATCATTTCAAGATTGATGTCATTTTCTTTATAAACCTTTTCGTTTTTAAAAAGGTATTCTAAATGATTCTTTAATTCAATTGACAAGCTATTTGTTAAGCCTGATTTTTCATATTTTGGAAATAAACGATTGGTATATGAAACTACCCCATTAAAAACATTTGGCTGAATATTTGCAGAATAACCTAAATAAAGAACCATTAGGGACATGCTTCCTATTTGTAAATGAATTAAAAATCCTGATGATATGGTATTTATTATGAGTATTCCATAGATAGCATAGGAGATAATGAATAGAAAATGGATATGATACACGTTTCGTTGCCACAATCTATTTGGTTTTGTAAGTGCATTTTTTCTGCTACTCTCTAAATATAATTTCCTAATAAAGAAACCATATATAACCAATGAACTTAGTTTTAAAAGAACGATTAAAATAAGCATTTGAAAATCAGATGCGCTGAGACCATTTTGAACCCTTGAAAGCATTAAATCTAATTTTTCAGTTGCACTAAGTGAATAGATTGGGGTTATATATAATAAAAGGAGCACAGTAGGAATCAAATGCAGTAGGTCACTGTATTTAAAAGAATGATTGCGAACCACTTTTTTGAAGTATAAAAAGAGCAACGGCCCATATAGAAAAGAGCAACAAGTCGTCATTAAGTATGTATGTGGGTATACATACTGATAGTTTGATATGATTAGGGCAATATGAAGAATAAAAAAAGAGTGAACAAAAATAAAACCACTTATTAAGCACCTAGCAAAAAGCCTAATTTTCTTATTGAAATTAAGGATTAAGGTAGTGTAAAAACCTACAAAAGCAATTAATAAGTAAAAAAAGGCCGAGAAACTCAGTTTAGGAGCATATTTTTTTTTTATACTTTTAAACTCCTCTGATTCCCTAATTTTGTCAAAGCCTTCATGATTTATAAAATCAGTATTAAAATCAGTAAGTAGATAAGATTCTAAGTAGGCAGTAGAATTTTCTACATTGCGTAAACCTGCTTCACTAAGCGCTAGTTTCTTAAGAAATTTTGGCTTGTCTACACCTTTTCGTTCTAATCCTTTTTCATATAATTTGATAGCTTCGTCATAACGTTGAATATTGTAAAAATAATCTGCCCAACGAATAGAGTCCTGCGGATAAGCCAATTTTTTAGATTCCCGTTCTAATATTGTATTTGTAGGTGTGATTGCACCAAATACAATTTTTGTGGCTAGCAGGAACAATAGAAACGTGTATGTTTTTAATGGTCCCATTTGATTGATGAATTAGCATTACTGAGTAGTACTACCAAACAAGTTAAAAAAAGTAAGGGATTGAAATCATAAAAAAACATTAAAAAAAGTAAACCCCGATAAGAAGTTACTTCTATGAAAGTAAATCAGCGATTTTTTCGTGGATTTGATTAAAATATTGAAGACCAGTTATTTAGTGTTGGTTGAATTAAAAAACCGGTGCGAACACCGGTTTCTAAACTAACTAACTCAAAAAAATGCTAACTCAAATAAGTTTTGTAAAATTCAATTATAACCTCTTGGGAGAGGTTAAATTAAGTTTAGCAATATGTTATAATTGCCTTATTCTGTTAAAGTTATAACGGCACTTTTTTTTAGTTATTGTTTTGTTCAAAATATTAATCTTGTAAAGCAAAAACCCTTTTTAACAAATCTGTGGTACGAGAAGAAACTTTGGTCCTGATTTCCTTTTCCTCAATTTCCACCATAGTGAATACACCAGATAAAGCCTCTTGAGTCACATAATCTGTTAAATCTGGGTTTACATCATTAGTCAAAGGCAGATTGTTATATTTGGTTATCAGGTTACTCCATATTTTATCAGCACCAACTTTTTCAAAAGAATTTTTTATAATTGGATTGAATTTATCATATAATTTAGTTTCAGTTCCTTGCTTTAAGTAAGTGGTCGCAGCGTTATCGCTACCAAGAAGTATGTTTTTGGCATCATTGAATGTTATTCCTTTCACGGCATCGACAAATATTGGTGTGGCTTCACTAACAGCATTCTCAGCTGCCCTGTTTAAAACTTTCAGACCTTCGTCCGCTAAATTTCCAAGACCAACACTCCGTAGCGTCTTATCTACTTTTTTTAGCTCTTCAGGCAGTAAAATTTTTACCAACTCATTTTTATAGAAACCATCCTTCAGTGTTAGTTTACTTACTTGTTTGTCAATACCAAAGTTCAAAGCTTCACGAAGACCTCTGGCTATCTCTTCATTACCTAAAGCTCCTCCTTGGGGTAACTGATTTACGACTTGTTGCAATTCCACACAACCTAAAAATTGAAAAACTATAATTAGAGCTACTATTCTTTTCATAAGAGAACTATTTAAGTGTAAAATTACTGTTTATCCGTTTAGACATTTGATTTTAACTAAAAACCACAGTCTTATTTTTACAGACCATTGTTTTACGGTCAATATGAAGTTTTACCGCGGTCGAAAGAATAATTTTTTCTAAGTCTCTTCCTTTGGTAATAAAATCATTAATGGTATGGGAATGGGAAACTGTGGTAACCCCTTGTTCAATAATTGGTCCTGCATCCAACTCTTCTGTTATATAGTGGCTAGTAGCGCCAATAATTTTAACCCCTCTTTTAAAAGCGGCATGATAAGGCTTTGCACCAACAAATGCAGGTAAAAATGAATGATGAATATTTATAATTTTATTTGGATAGACATTTATCAACTTAGAAGAGACAATTTGCATATACCTGGCCAGCACTATAAAGTTTATACCATGCTTTTGTAATAAGCGAAATTGTTCTTCTTCAGCTGCTACTTTAGACTCTTTGGAAACAGGAACATGGTAATACGGAATATTAAATTGTTTGGCAATGTATTCTAAGTCGTTGTGGTTACTTAAGATAAATGGTATTTCTACATCTAGCTCTCCAGAATTGTGCCTACTCAATAAATCATAAAGGCAGTGATTGTATTTTGAAACAAAAATTGCCATTCTTGGTTTTATATTATTTGAATGCGAACTCCATTCCATATTATAAGGAGTCCCAATTTCCGTTTCAAAATCTAAATCAAATTTTTTCTTCGAAAAATCCTGATTAAACTCACATTCCAATCGCATAAAAAACACGCTCGTTTCCTTGTCAACGTGTTGATCTAAATAGATTACGTTCCCGTCTTCTTTATGTAGAAATTGTGTTACAGCACTTATGATTCCAACTTGATCGGGACAATGTATTAAAATGGTAATTTTCAAAATAGCATATTTATTGTTTCAAAATTATGTTATTCTAAAAAGCGGACACTTGACATGGCATATTTTTATAAAATTCTAAATACAATCCTTTTTTCTTTGCATTTATCGTAAATTGCACTTAGAAAATTGACTCTTTTTTGCTAATGGAACAACAAGCACCATATCAACCAAAAAACAAAATAAGAATTGTTACTGCAGCTTCGCTATTCGATGGTCATGATGCGGCAATCAATATCATGCGTCGTATTATTCAGGCGACCGGAGTTGAAGTAATTCACTTGGGGCATGACCGTAGTGTTTCAGAAGTAGTTGATTGTGCCATTCAAGAAGATGCCAATGCCATTGCCATGACCTCATATCAAGGAGGACATAATGAGTATTTTAAGTATATGTATGATTTGTTAGAAGAACGAGACGCAGGTCATATTAAAATTTTTGGTGGAGGCGGAGGTGTAATACTTCCAGAGGAGATTAAGGATTTGATGGATTATGGGATTACCAAAATTTATTCCCCGGATGACGGCAGGAAAATGGGTCTCCAAGGAATGATAAATGATTTGGTGATGAAGTCGGATACGGCGGTCCCGGAATTACGATTGAAGAAGAAAGATAATTTAGAGCAACTTTTAAAGACAAAAGATTCTAACACTATTGCTAGAATGATATCATTGGCAGAAAATCGCCATGAGGAGTTTGAAGAACATTTTTCTAAAGCAAAAGCAATTGAAAATAAAGTGCCGGTATTAGGTATTACTGGAACTGGTGGTGCAGGAAAATCTAGCTTGGTAGATGAATTGGTAAGAAGGTTTTTAATAGATTTTCCAGATAAGAATTTGGGTATAATTTCAGTTGACCCATCAAAGCGAAAAACTGGTGGTGCTTTATTGGGAGACCGTATACGAATGAACGCTATAAATAATGAAAGGGTCTATATGCGTTCCTTGGCGACAAGACAATCCAATTTAGCACTTTCAAAATATGTTAGTGAAGCTGTTGATATTTTAAAAGTTTCAAATTTTGATTTGATTATTTTAGAGACTTCAGGTATAGGGCAATCTGATACTGAAATTCTGGAACACAGTGATGTTTCTCTTTACGTAATGACACCAGAATTCGGCGCGGCTACACAATTAGAAAAGATAGACATGCTAGACTTTGCTGATATTGTTGCTATCAATAAATTTGATAAAAGAGGTTCTTTGGACGCATTGCGTGATGTAAAAAAGCAATATATGCGCAATCATGGTCTTTGGGATGTTAATCAAAACGATTTACCAATATTTGGTACCATCGCCTCGCAATTTAACGACCCAGGCATGAATAGGTTGTATAAATCTATCATGAATATATTGGTTGAAAAGGCTGAAGCCAAGTTGGATTCTAGTTTTGAGGTCGGTAATGAAATGACGGAGAAAATTTTTGTAATCCCTCCCTCAAGAACAAGATATCTTTCTGAAATTTCTGAAAGTAATCGAGCTTACGATTTGCAAGTGGACCAACAGGTTAAAGTTGCCCAAAGATTGTATGGCATTTTTATGACCGTAATTTCAGTTTTAAATATAAAATCAGATAGCGAGCAATCCTTTTTGTCCAAATCAGGTTTGGATGAAGCTAAAATTACTGCCCAATCAAATACCGTAGATACTGATTTACTTAAATTATTATTGAAGGAATTTGATAAGGTAAAGATGGATTTAAATCCTCACAATTGGGATTTAATCCTAAACTGGTCAAGAAAATTGGAAAGTTATAAAGCCCCAGAATACTCATTTAAAGTTAGAGGTAAGGAAATAAAGATTGAAACGCATACGGAATCCTTGTCTCATTCAAAGATTCCTAAAGTTGCTTTGCCAAAATATAAGGCGTGGGGGGATTTACTGTGCTGGATGCTCCAGGAGAATGTGCCAGGAGACTTCCCTTACACTTCTGGATTATACCCTTTTAAAAGAACTGGTGAAGATCCCACAAGAATGTTTGCTGGGGAGGGTGGACCAGAAAGAACCAATAGAAGGTTCCATTACGTTAGTTTGGATATGGATGCCAAACGATTATCCACTGCTTTTGATTCTGTTACACTTTATGGTAATGACCCAGGACACCGACCAGATATTTATGGTAAAATTGGTAATGCTGGTGTTTCCATTTGCTGCTTGGATGATGCAAAAAAACTGTATTCAGGTTTTGATTTGAGCGACCCAATGACATCGGTGAGCATGACCATTAATGGTCCAGCTCCAATGCTTTTAGGATTTTTTATGAATGCCGCCATTGATCAGAATTGTGAAAAATATATTCTTGATAATGGGCTTGAAAAAGAAGTAGGGAAGAAAATAGAAAAAATATACAGGGACAGGGGAGTAGCAAGACCTATATATATTGGAGATTTACCAAAAGGGAATGATGGACTGGGACTTATGCTTTTAGGGGTAACCGGAGATCAAGTGTTGCCCAAAGAGGTATATGAAAAAATAAAACTACAAACTCTTGGTCAAGTTAGAGGAACAGTACAAGCAGATATATTAAAAGAAGACCAAGCACAGAATACATGCATCTTCTCTACCGAGTTTGCACTGCGTTTAATGGGTGATGTTCAAGAATATTTTATTCAAAAAAATGTAAGGAACTTTTATTCTGTCTCTATTTCTGGTTATCATATAGCCGAAGCTGGTGCAAACCCAATATCCCAATTAGCTTTCACACTGTCCAACGGATTTACTTATGTGGAGTATTATTTAAGTAGAGGAATGGATATTGATAAATTTGGACCTAACCTATCTTTCTTCTTTTCAAATGGCATAGATCCAGAATATGCTGTCATTGGTAGGGTAGCTCGTCGCATTTGGGCTAAGGCCATGAAAGAAAAGTACGGAGCAGGCCCACGAGCCCAAATGCTGAAATACCATATCCAAACCTCAGGTAGAAGCTTGCATGCCCAAGAAATAGACTTTAATGACATTAGGACCACTTTACAAGCTTTATACGCTATTTATGATAATTGTAATTCATTGCACACCAATGCTTATGATGAGGCAATAACGACCCCTACAGAAGAATCTGTAAGGCGGGCGATGGCAATACAATTGATTATTAATAAAGAACTTGGTCTGGCGAAAAATGAAAATCCTTTGCAAGGTTCTTTTATAATTGAAGAATTGACAGACCTAGTAGAAGAAGCTGTATTGCTAGAATTTGATAGAATTACCGAAAGGGGAGGAGTTCTTGGTGCAATGGAAACCATGTATCAAAGATCTAAGATTCAAGAAGAGAGTTTGCATTATGAAACTTTAAAACATTCTGGGGCATATCCAATTATAGGGGTCAATACTTTTTTAAGCTCAAAAGGGTCACCTACCATTCTTCCTGCAGAAGTAATAAGGGCTACAGAGAAAGAAAAACAAAATCAAATAACCACATTGGAAAATCTACAAAAAGGAAATCTGGAAATTGCAAACCAACTCTTAAAAGAACTACAGTTAGTGTCTATTAGGAACGAAAATATTTTTGAAAAGCTAATAGAAGTGACCAAATACTGCTCTTTAGGTCAAATAACCAATGCACTTTTTGAAGTAGGTGGACAATACCGTAGGAATATGTAGTTTTTTATTCAGAAAAAGTTATCATCGAAACTTTAGTTGAATGATTTTCTCCACTGTTTAAAGGACAGATGAAAAGACTTTAATTCCTTGCGTAATAGATTTACATATTCTTTTTCCTCAACACCATCATGTTCAAGGCCGTTGCAATAGGATAGAATATTACGGGTCATCACATTGATGAAACTTGCACTTTTTACACGAGTTTCATATGAATTACTGGTTTCTGCTTCCTCAATCTGCTTAGAAATTAGACTGGAATCAGTAAAAAGAGCACTTGCAATATGTTCTCTTAGACTAGCAGTTCGCTGTAAGTTAAAAAGGTTATTATCTTTTGAAAAATAGGTTGCAATGGCATTGCCTAAATCACGAAGCGCAAGAGATTTTTGGTATACAGGCAAAGAACTATAAGGCGTATTCTGCATCATTTTTCAATAACAATTTGTAATATAAAATTACATCTGAAAAATAAAAATTAAATTTGTAAAACAAATAGAAATAAGCTATTTGCTTAACAATAATAAAAAATAATAAATATTTGCCTTGGAATATAAAGTAGATAAATTAAATCAAAAAATTTTAGAGTGTTTACAACTAAACGCGCGCGAATCATTTGTAAGTATTGGAAAAAAAGTGGGATTAACTCCTCCAGCAGTAGCTGAGCGGGTAAAAAAGATGGAGGACCTGGGAATAATTGAAGGTTATAAAACGGTTGTCTCCCACTCCAAGATAGGGTTGCAATTAAGGGCAATAGTGGCGTTAAGGGCTTTTGTTGGTAAGCTAAGACCATTTTTAAATAAAGTGGATACTTTCGATGAAGTAGTTAATTGCTACCGCATAACTGGAAATGAAAATATAATAATGGAAGTAGTCTTAAAAGATCAATTTCATTTAGAGCAATTTATAGATAAGCTAATTACCTATGGCGAAACACGGACACATATTATTTTATCAAATGTGGTTTCTAATGTTCCTATTGCTAACGTGTTTAATAAATAAAAGCTTTAATTTTATAGCATACTCAATATCTGTTTGGCTAGATTTTTGATGTAATTGCCGTATGAAAAGAAAATGCTTTCCAATATTAATAACACTTTTTGTTTTCAATTTTTCCCTTTCTCAAAAACTCACATTACAAAAAGGAAAGATTTTAGATTCAATCTCTGTAACGGATTCAATTCAAGAAAGCTTTTCATTGTACTTGCCGTCTAAATTTGAGAACAAAGGTAAATGGCCAATACTTTTTGTTTTTGATACCAAAGGAAAGGGAAAACAAGCATTGGCAATGTTCCGTGAGATAGCGGAAAAAGAAAATTATATTCTTGCTGCCTCAAATAATATTAGTGATAGTATTCCAGTGTCAAAAAGTGTATTGATCACTGGTAGAATGATTTCAAAAGTGAATTCTATTCTACCTATTCATAAGAATCAAATTTATACCGCAGGTTTTGCTAGCGGAGGGCGTTTAGCAAATCTAATGCCCATCTTTTTTAAAGATATACAAGGGGTGATTTCTTGCGGTGCTGCTTTGGCCAATATGGAATTGCTCACAGTTAAAAATCCATTTCATTTTGTGGGAATTGTGGGAAAAGAAGATTTTAATTACACCTCATTATTGACGCATGAGAAGATTTTAAATCGACTAAAATTTCCAAATAATCTTTTGGTTTTTGATGGGGGAAGTGAGTGGCCAAGTAAGGAACAGCTTCAGAAAGCAGTGCGATTGTTTACGCTATCGGCTATGGCAAAAGGCTATGCCCCCAAAGATTCCATTTATGTGGTAAACGCTTATAAAGATGATTTAAAACAAATACACCTATTAAAAAAGGAAAAAAACCTTCTACTTGCGGATAGGGCTTTGTCCGAACTACTGAACGTTTACAGAACACACACCGATATAGATTCATTGAAAGTTATTCAGAAAGCACTTAGAAAAGATAAATTGTTTCGTAGTTTAAAGCGAAGCGAGAGCGCAACCTTATTTAAAGAAGAGCTTTTAAAGGAAGATTATGTTTATTACCTAGAAGAAGATTTGCTTACCTACAACTACAATAATTTAGGATGGTGGAATTATCAGATGATAGAGCTGAACAAGTTTATTTATGGTGATAAGAAAAGTGAGCGCCAAATGGGCAAACGTTTGTACAGTTTTGTGAATGCACTGATTGAGGATACTATTGGGGTCGTAAAAGCCGAAAAAACAGTTGATGATGAGGCACTTATTTTATTATCAATGCTAAAAACAATTACTGAATCAAAAAATTATAAGTATTATTTGGATGTAATTTCCTTAAGCTCTAAATATGAAGATTACGGAACTGCACTATTTTATTTAGAAGAAGCGTTTAAAAAAGGTTTTAAAGAAACCGAAAAACTCGACACTTTACCAAATACTGCTTTATTGCGAATAAATCCAGAATATAATAAGCTAGTGGATAAATATTTAGATGATGCCCGTTATCAAATTAATGACGAATAAAGCTAGGTACATCATCTAAATCCCAGTTAATTACCAAACCACCTGCTAAAGATTCAGCTATTTCTTTTCCATAAAGAAATTCGCACAGGTATAATGATGCTTCAAAGCTTTTTGCACCCCCCGCGGAAGTAATGTACTTTCCATCATGTACGAATAAGACGCTATCTTTTACATTTAGCTTTGGAAACAGATTCCTGTACTTGCCTATGTCGCTTGGAAAAGTTGTGGATGCAACATTGCCCAATAACCCCGCTTTTGCCAAAACAAAGGCACCATCGCAATGTGAAGTTATAAAAAGAGCATTTTTATCTATCTCTTTAACAAAATTGAGCATTACAGTATCATTTAAGTCGGTATCAAGATGATGTTCAGCGCTTGGAACAACCAGAATGTCAATTTTTGGGATAGAGTCTTGGGTATAATCAAAATCTGGTAAGATTCTAACACCTTCAAAAGATGTAATGGGATTTAAGGTATTGGCAACTGTAAAAGTGTTCATTGCTTTTATCCCTTCTCGGTATTGGGTGTGTTGAAAAATATCATAAGGAGCGGTAAACTCCGTATTGTAAACTCCATCCATAATTAGAAAAGCAACGTTATAATTTTTAGCATCTAATTTTGGGTAGTAACGAGCTGTTTTTTGGGTTAAATCATTCTTCTTTTCTTCGCATCCAAATAACAATGGAATTATTAGTAGGCCTAGAATTACATTTTTCATTTTTGAAATATTAAATAGTTTTTCAAGGTAAAAATTTAAAAAGGAAATCCTTAGTATTTTTGAATTATGAAATATATATGTTGCGTTGTTATAATCTGTAGTGTATTAGCCTGTGGTCAGGGAAAAAAATATCACGAGCCTGAAAATGAAACTGAATCGGTCAGTTCAAGTTCGGTTGCTGCAATACTAGAGTTTCAGACAGCATTAAATTTAGAATATAAAGATCCGGAAACCTCTCCTTTGCCAGACAGGTACAGAAAAGATTTTGAAGGTTTGGATTTTTTTGATCCTGATACCAATTATATTGTAAAGGCAAGGTTTGAGCGTACACCAGATGCAGTCCCATTTTTATTGGCAACTACGACGGATAGAAAAACAGAAGAACTTTTATACGGAATTGCACATTTTGAGCTTAATGGTAAAAAGCATCAATTGGAAATCTACCAAAGTTTGGGTTTATTAGACCAAGAAGAATATGAGAACTATTTGTTTCTGCCTTTTTTGGATGATACTAATGGAGAAGAAACTTATGGTGGAGGACGCTATATAGATTTAACAATTCCAGAAGGTGAAATCATCATCATCGATTTTAATAAGGCATATAACCCTTATTGCGTGTATAATAAAAAATACTCCTGCCCCTTAGTGCCAAGGCAAAATTATTTGAAAACTAAGGTGATGGCAGGAGTAAAAGATTTTGCCAAAAACTAAAAATCCCCCAACGCAATCGCTGGAGGACTTCTAAAATTTATATGCCCTCTTTAAATTAGAAAGTGTAAATAGCAGCTACTAGTAAGGAAGCTAAGCTATTTGTGAATTCTCCATCACTATCCAAAAATGGTTCGTTGTCATCACCAAAGCTATCCAAGCGAATTTCTGGCTTTATAATTAAATTGTCTTTTGTAAAACTTCCGGTAAGAGTTAGACCAAGTACTGGAACATCATCAAAACCATCAGCAGTTGCAACAAAATACTCACCTCTTAAACCAAGAGCGAAGCTATCAGAAGTAGTTATTTGTGGATACAATGCCGCACCATAGAAACCATTTCCCGCTTCAGAATTGTCATTATAGGCCGCATTGATTCCTAAGAAAAAAGTATCAGAAACATTAAAACCGCCGGTGTAGTCAATTTCAAAACCTAATCCACCGTTTCTACCGCTGTCATAATAAAGGTTTAGGTACTGGTCATAAAAACCTAACTGGCCACCTAAAGCATACTCTCCTGTGGCACTGGTATCATTAACATCCCAAGGATTGGTAATGGCAAGCATTAAACTTACATCATCAGATAAAGCAAAATCAGCTTTTACACCTAAATGTGAAAAAGGTCCGTTTGAGAACAGGTAAGACACGCTATAATTAAAATTTGCAGATGGTGCAATTACTTCATAACCTAAAAAAGTGTTGAAACGACCAACAGTTAATGTAGTTCCTTCAGATACATTCCAATATGCATATGCTTGGTTTATGATGCCATTCAAAACATCATTTTCAAAAGTCGCTTCTGTACCTCTTGGCCCAAAAACGAGATCAACCACTACACCAGTATCTCCCATTTCATAACTGCCGATTAAGTTTGCCATACCTAGGGCAAAACCAGTTTGGTTTGCAAATGAAGTTGGGGTTGCTGTTGTTGCATCACCTCCGTCACTTCCAGTGGTTCTCCAATAAGCATCAATACTACCAGATAAAGAAAATGGGCTTGATTCTTCCTCTTCTTGAGCGAAAACTCCAGTTGAAATCAAGGCTATAGCTGCAAGAGCTAAATTTTTTACGAACTTTGTATTTATAATCGTTTTCATATTTTCAATGTTTAGGCACTAAAAAAGTGCATTTTAATGTTGAGTTTAATTGTAACTGATTAAGAATTGAAAAGGTTATTTAACGGAGCGTTCTGCCAAACGCTCCGTTTCCTTTTAAAATTTTAGTGCTGATTCATCCTAAAATCTGAATAAGCATCCATTCCATGTTCATGTATGTCTAGACCTTCTAGCTCTTCTTCTTCAGAAACGCGTAGTCCAGCTACTTTCTTGATTGTAAATAGAATGATAAAGGCTGTTAGAGAGCAGAAAACTGCTGCGGCACCGACTCCAGCTAATTGTACCAAGAATTGGTCAAAACCAGCCATAGCTCCAAAAATGCCTACGGCTAAAGTTCCCCAAATACCACAAATTAAGTGAACTGCTACTGCACCTACTGGATCATCCAGTTTTAATTTATCTATAAGCGCTACGCCCAAGACAATAATAACACCAGCAAGAAGACCAATAATTACTGCTTCATTTGGAGACATTTGGTCTGCTCCAGCAGTAATGCCGACTAGACCTCCTAAAATACCGTTTAAAAACATGGTAAGATCATAATTTTTGTAAAGAACCGTTGAAGTCAAAAATGCCGCAACACCACCACCAGCTGCTGCTAGACATGTTGTGACAAGAACTAAAGAAGTTGCTGCCGGATCTGCTGACAAAACTGAACCACCGTTGAATCCAAACCATCCTAACCATAGAATAAGTACACCAGCTGCTGCTAGAGGAAGATTGTGCCCTGGTATCGCTTTTGGTTTTCCATCTTCACCAAACTTGCCAATTCTAGCACCAAGTAGATAAATGGCAATCAATGCTCCCCAGCCACCTACGGAGTGTACCAAGGTAGATCCTGCAAAATCATAAAAACCTTCTGCTTGACCGTAGGAAAGGGAAGATAAGAATCCGCCACCCCATTGCCATGATCCAACTATTGGGTATACCAAGCCTACATAAATAATGGTAAAAATCATAAAACCGCCAAGCTTAATTCTTTCTGCTACTGCTCCAGAAACAATTGTGGCTGCAGTTGCTGCAAACATACCTTGGAACAAGAAATCTGTCCACCAAGTATAACCACCATCTGCATAATCAGGAGTCATACCATTTTCTGGTGCGGCTATTCCAAATCCTGCGAATTTGAAAAATCCAGCAGCACCATCTTCAAAACCTGGGTACATTAAATTAAAACCCCCTATATAGTACAATAATAAACCTACGGTAATTATAAATACGTTCTTAAAAAGAATGTTTACCGTATTTTTTTGTCTTGTTAATCCTATTTCTAAAAAAGAAAATCCTAGATGCATGAAGAATACCAGAGCGGTACAAACCATCATCCATACGTTGTTTGCTGTAAATAATCCTGCTTCCATATTAAAATTGTTCGTTGGTTAGTTTTAGTTTATTCCTGCGTGACCGCTTTCTTTGGTTCGTATTCTGTAGGCTTCTGTAATCTCGGATACAAAAATCTTCCCATCACCAACATTACCGGTCATTGCTGATTCCAAAAGAGTGTTTACTGTTTTTTCTAAAAACTCATCAGATATCACAATGGATAGGTATCTTCTTTGAATATCTGTTGTACTGTAAGAAATGCCACGATACACATGGCCTTGTTTTTCATTACCAACTCCAGTTACATCCCAGTAACTAAAGAAGTTCACCTCAATTTCATGAAGCGCCTTTTTGACTTCATCAAATTTTGATTTTCGAATAATTGCCTCGACTTTTTTCATAATTGATTTTGTTAGTTAACGAGCCAAATATATATGATTATAAATGTATGGGTTATAAAAGAGGGGGTTTGAAATGTAATTTTTATGATATAAAAATATATACCCCTAGTTTTTTAGGGGTATGTTAATTTTTTGTTATGTAAAATGAAATATCGCTGATTTATTGATCAATCGTGATATCATTTATTTAGGATTATTGTAACAATAACTCGGGTTAAGTGTATTATTTATAACAATGGTGATGGAATAGTGTGAAAAATTGAATTAGTATAGTTTCGAAATCCAAACACCTATAAATACTGCTATAAGTCCGATAATGATACTTGAGAGTGTATAGAATGAAAAATGGAAGAATTCACCGGACTTTAATAAGGAATGTTTTTCAAATGCAAACGCGGAGAAGGTCGTAAATCCACCACAAAAACCTGTAGCTAAAAGAAGGGTGTAATTTTCGGATAGGACATTACTTCTTACTGAAAGCCCTAGGATAATGCCTATTAACAAACAACCAATACTATTGACCAGAAAAGTGCCAAGGAAGAAATGCTGAAAATAAGGGTTCAGTATTTTTGATAACATAAAACGAGCCACACTACCAAGACCGCCTCCTAAGAATACAAGGAATGCTTGTTTCATCTAATAAATTTTAGAAAATATGAATGGATAATGTAGTGATGATTAAGTAGCCAATATAAAATAGAAGACTTAACAGGCATAATTATTTGCTATGCCTTAAAGATATAAATTAAACGGCCTTTTTGTAATCTCTGTCTGAATATTGTTCTGAGAATAGTTTGGGAACAGAATTTCCCGTAAGCTTTTGTAATGGCCTTTTAACTTTTTTAGAAGGACCGTTAACACTAAAAATTAATAAGACAGCATTTATGGCAAGTAGGACAAAAAGAATACTAAAAAAGGTAGTCATAGATGAACTGTTGATTTTGTACTACAAAAGTACGTGTTTTCCTATATTATACGTTTAAAAGCATAATAATGTTGTGAAACTTACAATTTTTGTGGTGTAGGTAATTTTCTTGTTAATTTTTAAGAAAGTATTTAAATAAGAAAAGAAAAATTATGAATATGATGAAAGTAATCAGCACCCAAATGACACCCTTGTAATTCTTTAAATGCATTTTTTTGTCTTTTTTATAAGAAAAGTACATGATAACTATAAATGCTATAATAAAGAGTACTGCAAAAACTAATTGTCCAGTCGTGAACATAAATCATTTATTTTAGCGCAAATTTAATTGAATTAACTAATGAAAGATAAAATTGCAGCCGTAGAAAAATTTCATAATGCATTTGGTTTGGGAGTTAAGAATCAACCGACGGCAAACTTAGGAGAATCTAAGAATAGGCTTAGGTTTAATCTGATGGATGAAGAAAACAAAGAATATTTTGAAGCTGCTGAGAATAATGATTTAGTTGAAGTTGCTGATGCACTAGGAGATATGCTCTATATCCTTTGCGGGACAATCATAGAACATGGAATGCAATATAAGATAGAAGAAGTTTTCGAAGAAATCCAACGGAGCAATATGAGTAAGTTGGGTGCAGATGGCAAACCTATTTATAGAGAAGATGGTAAAGTTTTAAAAGGACCAAACTATTTTAAACCCAATATTGAGAGTATATTGAACAAATAAAAAAGCGCCAATGGCGCCTTTTTATTTTATAAAACCCTGTATCGCCAACCAAATTTGTCTTCGGCTCTATTATATTGTATATCGGTAATTCTCTTTTTCAATAACGATGCATAGTCGTTATCAATTTTTGGCAAATCGTAATCCTTATCTTGATAGCCAAATCCTGAAATTGGGGAAACAACTGCGGCAGTTCCAGCACCAAACATTTCTTTTAGAGAACCATTCGTTGCAGCTTCAACTACTTCGGTTACACTTATTTTTCGTACTTCTGTCTTAATACCTTCGTCCTTGGCAATATCTAGAATACTCTTTCGGGTAATACCGTCCAATATACGGTCGCTAGTGGGCCCAGTGATTAAAGTGTCATTGATTCGGACAAAAATGTTCATGGCACCTGCTTCCTCAATATACTCATGCGTATTGTCATCTGTCCAAATAACCTGTTGGTACCCTTTTTCTTTGGCCAGTTGGGTAGGGTAGAACTGACCTGCATAATTGCCTCCAGCTTTTGCAAAACCTACACCCCCATTGGCAGACCTGGAATATTTTTCTTCAATAAGTACTTTTACTTTACCAGAAAAATACGCGCCAGAAGGAGCTGTTGCTATTATGAACTTATATTCATCTGCAGGAGAGGCATGAAAACCATTGCCCGATGCGAAAATAAACGGTCTTATGTATAGTGAGCTTCCTGCTTGTGTTGGAATCCAGTCTTTATCCAATTGCAACAAAGTAGAAAGACCGTCCATAAAATGTTCTTCAGGCAATTCTGGAATTGCCATTCTTTTTGCTGAAATATTTAATCGTTTTTGGTTTTCCAAAGGTCTAAAAAGCCAAATTCCATCTTCATTGTCTTTATAGGCTTTCATTCCCTCAAAAATAGACTGTCCGTAATGAAAAATTTTTGCAGATGGGTCTAGAGTAATTGGCTGATAAGGAACAATCTTTGGAGTTTCCCATGCACCATTTTTATATGTGCATTCCAACATATGGTCAGAGAACACACTTCCAAAAGAAAGATTATTAAAATCTACGTCATGAATCTTAGAGGCTTTTACCTTTTCTACACTAATATTCTTTATTTGAACATCCATTCTAAAACTGATTATAAAAGTTAAAATTAGCTATTTATGATAAGTTTTATGCTTTTTCTTAATTTTAAATCCATTGTTTTGTTAACGTTTCACGAATTTTTAATTACTATGAAAAGATTTAACATTTTAGCTATCATTTTAATGATTGGTTTTTCCAATACTATTGTTTTTGCGCAACAGAATACTTCTTCAACTGATTACGAGTTATTTGGGGCTGATTTTGAGAAGGAAAAAGGCACTACTAAAGATGCTGAGGTTTATCAAAATATAAAGGCAAAAGATACTGTGATTACCCAATTAGTTGGTAACATTAATGAAGTATGCCAAGCAAAAGGATGTTGGATGAAAGTAAATTTGCCAAATAATGAAGAGGTTTTTGTAAAGTTTAAAGATTATGGATTTTTTGTGCCTTTGGATGCTTCTGGGAGACAGGTTGTGATGAACGGTAAAGCTTTTTTAGAAGAAGTTTCGGTTGATGAACAACGCCATTATGCAAAGGACAAAGGTGCTTCAGAAGATGAGATTTCTAGAATAACCGAGCCCAAGAAAACACTGCGGTTTGAAGCAGACGGGGTCTTAATCAAAAAATGATTTGAATCGTAAAATCATAATCACTGCAGATGGCTCCAAAACCATACAGTTAGAAGACTGGAATGAGCAATACCATTCTATCCACGGAGCTGTACAGGAAGCTTATCATGTTTTTATAAAACATGGCCTTCAACAATTTGAAAATCAAAATGTTTCCATTTTAGAAATAGGCTTTGGTACAGGATTAAATGCCCTAATAACCATGGTTGAAGCTCAAAAGCTTAGTTTGCGAGTTAATTATTGCGGTGTAGAAGCTTTTCCAGTAAGCATGGAAGAAATTAACCAACTTGATTATGTTAGGACTCTAAATTTTGAGGCACACGAAAACGAATTTTTAAATATGCATATCTCAGATTGGGGCAAAGAACAAAAAATCAACCCAAACTTCACATTACAGAAACACCAACTGGATTTTAGGGAAGTTAGTTATCAAAACTTGTTCAACCTCATTTATTTTGATGCTTTTGGACATAGGGTCCAACCAGAATTATGGTCGGAATCAATATTTAAAAAGATGTACGGTGCATTAAAGCTTGGTGGAGTATTGGTAACATATTCTGCGAAGGGGAGTGTTCGCAGGGCAATGCAAGAGGTAGGTTTTACTGTTGAACGTTTGCCGGGACCACCGGGCAAGCGTGAGATGTTAAGGGCGACCAAGTAGGAAGGAATATAAAGCTTTGTTAACGGTAACAAATCTTTTTAGATAATTTAACTTAAGGCTTAAACAATACTGTTAAACCTTTTTTAATCGTTCGTAATCAGTATTTTAAACCTATACATTTGTGAAAATTGATTGTATGAGAGTATTGATTACAGGCGCTACTGGTTTAGTGGGAAAAGCGATTGTAAAGGAGTTGCACAAGAAAGGTATCGGGATTAATTATTTAACCACTTCCAAGCAAAAATTGGTCGCTGAAGATAATTATCAAGGGTTCTATTGGAATCCAGCCGATAATGAAATTGATTTAAATTCCTTCAATGGGGTAACTGCTATTATAAATTTGGCAGGCGCAAGTATTTCAAAGCGTTGGAGTTCCGCTTATAAAGCTAAAGTGCTCGATAGTAGGATTGATAGTCTGCGAACGCTTCGCAACGGTATTAAAAAATCAGGAGTCAAAAATATTACTTCATTCGTTTCTGCATCGGCAATTGGAATTTATCCAAATTCACTTTCTTCTTTTTACTCAGTGGATGAAAAACAGGTAGATGATAGTTTTCTTGGTAAAGTCGTGGAGGCTTGGGAAAAGGAAATTGATGCATTTGAATCTTTTGATTTTAACGCGGCAAAAATTAGAATTGGGCTAGTGCTGTCGCAAGATGGTGGAGCATTACCGCAAATGGCAAAACCTATTAAAAATTACGTAGGGGCCGCATTTGGTTCTGGGGAGCAATGGCAATCATGGATTCACATAGAAGATTTAGCTAGAATGTTTGTTTACGTAATTACCAATGAACTTCAAGGAACTTACAATGGGGTAGCTCCCAACCCAGTTACAAATTCAAAATTGACAAAGGAGTTGGCCAAGGTCTTGGAACGACCTCTCTTATTACCAAACATTCCTGAATTTGTCATGAAAACAGTTTTAGGTGAGATGGCATATTTGCTTTTTGCTAGCCAAAGGGTAAGTAGTAAACGGATTGAAAAGAAAGGATTTAAGTTTAAGTTCCTAAATGTTTGTGCTGCATTGGAAGAAATATATCAAAAAGAACCAATAAAAGAAGACCCAGTTTCTTCTTACTCCAAAGAGTATGTCTAAAGACTAAATTTCTTTGAAAGTATTGATATCCGCCTTTGGGCGGATTTTTTTATAAATAGTAGTGACATTTTGACATTTTAAAGCAAATGGCAGTACTTTTGCCATCCTAAAACGAGAAATAAATTTAGAATCGCATGAGCAAGAAAAGTAAGGTTCAAGAAATGGACGAAGAAATGGAAAAATCCCAATCCGTTAATGAGACTGAACTTAACGAAGAAGTTGAAGTAGAAGAGATACAAGAAGATGAAGAGGTGTCTGAAATAGATCAACTTCGGGAAGACTTGGCAAAAGAAAAAGATAAATTTTTACGTCTTTTTGCAGAGTTTGAAAATTTTAAAAAGAGGACTTCAAAGGAACGTATGGATTTGTTTAAAACTGCAGGTCAAGATGTAATAGTTTCCTTACTGCCTGTTTTGGATGATTTTGATAGAGCCTTAAAAGAAATATCCAAATCAGATGACAAAGAGTTGTTCAAAGGAGTGGAATTAATCAATAATAAGTTTAGAGAGACTTTAAAGAATAAAGGTTTAGAAGAGGTGAAGGCTGGAGAAGGAGATGTTTTTGACGCGGAAATCCATGATGCAGTAACTCAGATACCAGCCCCAAACAAGAAAATGAAGGGCAAGATTATAGACGTGATTGAAAAAGGCTTTAAGCTAGGTGATAGAATAATTAGACATCCAAAAGTTGTTGTAGGTAATTAATACCATTGTATGAAGCAAGATTTTTATGAAATATTAGGTGTTTCCAAAAGCGCGTCTGCAGCGGAAATAAAGAAGGCTTATCGTAAAAAAGCTGTAGAGCACCATCCAGACAAAAATCCGGGCGATGAAAAGGCTGAAGAGATGTTTAAGAAAGCAGCTGAAGCTTATGAAGTTCTTGGAGACCCTGATAAACGTGCTAAATATGATCAATTTGGTCACCAAGCATTTGAAGGTGGTGGTTTTGGTGGCGGAGGTATGAATATGGATGATATATTCAGTCAGTTTGGAGATATTTTTGGTAGTCCTTTTGGCGGTGGCGGCTTTGGTGGCTTTGGCGGAGGTGGTCAAAGAAGGGTAAAAGGAAGCAACCTTCGTATTCGAGTAAAACTTACTTTGGAAGAAATTGTAAACGGGGTTGAAAAGAAAGTAAAAGTTCGCAGAAAAGTTCAAGCAGATGGTGTTACCTACAAAACATGCTCTACATGCAATGGTCAGGGACAGGTTACCAAAATTACCAACACTATTTTAGGGCGTATGCAGACTGCGGCCACTTGTAATACTTGTGGGGGAGCAGGACAAATGATAGATAAAAGACCTAGTGGTGCAGATGCACAAGGTTTAAAAGTTGTTGAAGAAACAGTATCCATAAAAATTCCTGCTGGCGTAGAAGAGGGAATGCAGTTAAAGGTTTCCGGGAAAGGAAATGGTGCCCCAGGTAATGGAATTTCAGGAGATTTATTGGTGGCAATAGAAACTGAAGAACATTCAACATTAAAGAGAGAAGGAGATAATTTGCACTATGATCTTTACATCAGTTTTTCCGAGGCTGTTTTAGGTAGCTCTAAAGAGATTGATGCCATTGGGGGGAAAGTGCGTATAAAATTAGAACCAGGAATACAATCTGGAAAGATTCTTCGACTAAGGGGAAAAGGGGTCTCCAGCATAAATGGTTATGGAAGTGGAGATCTCTTGGTACATGTAAATGTTTGGACGCCAAAAGAATTGAACAGGGAACAAAAAGAGTTTTTTGAGAAGATGCAGAATGATGATAATTTTATACCTAGACCAGAGAAATCTGACAAATCTTTTTTTGAAAAAGTAAAAGATATGTTCTCTTAACAGTTTTACTATTGCCAATTAAATAAAAAACGTATATTTGAGTCTGATACTGTTCAACAGTATCTAATTTTCTTTTTCATAGCAATTTTTTTCCCATCCTTGACTTGTTAAGGGTGGGTTTTGTTTTTATAGGGTTTGTAGACGCCTAATGTGATTTCAAAAAGCATACAATGGTTAAACAAAATTGCCCTTTTTAAAAACTACTGGTATACCTCACTAATTTGAACTATTGGTTGAATATTGGTGTAGTTTGGGATATCACCCACAATTTTTTCAGCATTTGGTCCAAAGGAATTTTCATAGTCGGAAAGCTTATCAAAATATAAATATCCAATAGCCAAATATGGAATTGGTTCGTTTGGTGTTCTTCCCGCTATTCCTTTGTCAATTTTTAAAAACTTTAATGAGCTTCCCATTAAATCTGAAAGCATGGGCATGTGTTTATTTGAATAGTAATCCATATCAAATGTTTTTCCTTCACTATTCGGATATAATATGGTTACCTTGACCATCCCTTTTTTTTCAGTGAATGTAGTTTGTTGGCAGCTAGATAAGAATATTAATAGGCCTAAGAATAAAATAGCTTTGATTTTCATTTTGTGATAGTTTATTGATTTGCTTAAAGTTACTACTTTCTCTAACTTCTAATGTGAGACATACACTATTGGAATACCCTCAATCTATTTGGAAAGTATAAATCACATCTTTATCAATATCTTTACCTTTGATAAAATTTACTGAATGAGTCATATACTTGTTGCTGATGGGGTTTCCAAAAAATTTGGGGAACACACTGCACTGAGCAACATTTCTCTCGAAATACCAAAAAACTGCATTTATGGTCTTCTTGGTCCTAACGGGGCAGGAAAGACTACTCTAATTCGTATTATAAATCAAATTTCCTTTCCAGATGCTGGTAAGGTATTTTTTGATGGAGAACCTTTGCAACCAAAGCATATTGCGGCTATAGGATATCTTCCAGAAGAACGTGGATTGTACAAAAGTATGAAGGTTGGAGAGCAGGCGTTGTATTTGGCTCAGCTAAAAGGCTTATCAAAACCTGAAGCAAAAAAACGTTTAAAATATTGGTTTGATCGTTTTGAGATTGGAGACTGGTGGAACAAAAAAATTCAAGAGCTTTCTAAGGGAATGGCACAGAAAATACAGTTTATTGTTACTGTACTGCACGAACCTAAACTATTGATTTTTGACGAACCTTTTAGTGGTTTTGATCCTATTAATGCCAATAAGATAAAAGATGAGATATTGGCTTTAAAAGAAAATGGTACTTCCATCATATTTTCCACACACCGTATGGAATCCGTAGAAGAGCTTTGCGAGTATATCACACTCATCCATGAATCTGAAAAACTATTGGATGGTAAACTATCTGATATTAAAAAGGCTTATAAAAACAATATCTTCAATATTGGATTGCAAACTAAAGAAGCTGAAGAAAGCGTACTAAATAAGTTGAACGGTAATTTTCAAATAGTACAGTCCAATTATTTGGCTACAGAAAACCAACTGAATTTTAGCATACAACTCCCTTCTACTAATACTAAAGCCATATTAAGTAAACTGTCTGCTTTGGGTAACATTAATCATTTTGAGGAAACCATTCCTTCAGCCAATGATATTTTCATACAAACCGTTAAGTCTAAAATCGTATGAGTAAGTTGAAACTTATTATAAAGCGGGAATATTTGGCAAAAGTGCGCAATAAATCTTTTGTTATCATGACTTTCTTAAGTCCTATCCTAATGGTAGGAATGATTGTATTGATTGCTTTTTTAACAGAAGTAAATGATAGCGAAAAACGTATTTTAGTTGTACTCAATGAAAGCGATTATTTTTCCAATGAGTTTAATTCTACAGAATCCATTTCCTATATAAAATTTAGAGATGTAACTCTTGGGCAAGCAAGAGATTCTACACTTTCTATGGGTTATTACGGCTTATTGCATATTCCAAAAGAAGATGGTCTTGAGAAAGTTGCAAGTGCCACTTTTTTATATACCAAAGAGAATCCTGCAAGTTATATTTTAGAACGTTTGGAACGTATTTTTGAAAATCGTTTGAGGCAGGAAAGATTACAGAAAATTGGGGTTTCTTCAAAGGAATTTGCAACCATTGAAAAAAGCTTTGAGATACATACAGCTACATTTGAAGGAGAAGAAAATGTTAAAGGCTTAAATATGATGAGGGCTTTTGTTGGTGGGGCTTTTGGATACCTTATCATGATGTTTATTATAATATACGGAGGTTTTGTTATGCGCAGTGTGATAGAAGAAAAAACCAGTAGAATCATTGAGGTCATCATATCTTCCGTTAAACCTTTTCAATTGATGTTGGGTAAGATTATTGGAACTTCATTGGCTGGGCTTACACAATTTGCTATCTGGATTTTTTCTGCTTCTTTATTATTGATAGTCGCATTATTGATATTGGATATAGATTTGGGCGTGATGGCTTCTAACCCAGCAATGACCAATAACCCAATGATGAGTATACCGGCTCCTCAAGAAAGCGAAATTGAGTTTTGGGCCAAAGAATTTTTTAATCTTCCCTTATTTTTAATGCTGGTAGGATTTGTAATCTATTTTGTTCTAGGATACTTGATATACAGCTCTATTTATGCAGCCATTGGAGCTGCAGTAGATAATGAGACTGATACACAGCAATTCATATTTCCAATTATACTACCATTAATGCTGGCTATTTACGTAGGTTTCTTTTCGGTTTTTAATAACCCTCATGGCCCAATAGCAGTAGGTTTTTCCTTATTTCCGCTAACGTCACCAATTGTGATGCTTATGCGACTACCGGGAGGGATAGGTGAGGGTGGTGTGCCTTTATGGCAATTATTGACCAGTATTTTATTTTTAATTGTTACCTTTTTGGGTATAGTATGGCTGGCGGCTAAAATATACAGAGTAGGCATTTTAATGTATGGAAAAAAACCTACTTACAAAGAATTGTTTAAGTGGTTAAGATACTGATACATGGTACTACAGGAGGAAGAAGGAATTAAAGAAATTCTAAAAGAAGATATCTGGGGCTCTATTAAAGATTTTTTAGGATGGGGTTTTCATTATGGGGAAGGTGAAAATTCTATTCATATCACGATAGGCCTCCTTTTGCTGCTCTTAGCAACAATGTTGCTGACCGGGTTTGTGCTAAAATGGATGCGCAAACTATTTACCCGAAAAATGGAAACCGAAGATAAACTTAAGTTTATCAGCATCTTTAAGTTTATCAAGTACGTTGTATATGTAGTGGTGATTCTTTTGACCATGAGCGCCGCAGGGATTAACGTAACAGTTATTCTTACAGCTTCTGCAGCTCTGTTTGTTGGATTGGGTCTTGCTTTGCAGGAGTTGTTTCAAGATATCATAGGTGGAATTTTCATTATAATTGATAAATCACTTCAGGTGGGTGACATTGTTGAGGTAAATGGTAAAGTGGGTAAGGTTTTTGAGATTAAATTGCGCACAACCAGAGCTATTACTAGAGATGACAAGGTAATAATTATTCCGAATCATCATTTTATTAGTGATATCATTTATAATTACACGCAGAATCATAAAAGTACTCGTGAAAAAGTCAGTGTTGGTGTTGCTTATGGCAGTGATGTGGAATTGGTAACACAATTGTTACTTGATACGGTCAAAGAGCAAAAAGGGGTGCTAAAAAATCCAAAACCATTTGTTCTCTTTGAAGATTTTGGTGACTCCGCATTACTTTTTTCCATCAACTTTTTTATTACTGATAGTTTTAGTGATCCTAGGACAAAAAGCGAAATACGTTATCGAATAGATAACAAGTTTAGGGCAAATAACGTTAGTATTCCATTCCCTCAACGTGATGTCCATATTTTTCAGCAGCAACCTAAGAAAGAGAATGAATAAAATTCAGGTATTTAGGCTAACATTAATAGGATTCCTATGTTTTGTTACAGCTACTTGTTTTTCTCAGAGCACTGATTTATTACGGATAGAAACTACGCATGTTCCCGAAAACGATAATGGAATTGAAACTACTAGATATAGGTTCCTAATTAACGTACCCATTAAACTAAAAAAAGACAAGTTTTTAGTTACAGGAGCAGAATTCAATCAATTTAACTTTGAGACTTCTAGGGAATTTCCATTTGACACAAGTGAATTAAATCGCTTATACGTAGTAGATTTAAATCTTGGGTATATTACAAAGTGGAATGATAACTGGCGTTTAATAACCCTTATTACACCTAGACTGGCATCAAATTTTACTGGTGAAATTTTAGCAGAAGACATGCGGTTAAATTTGACCGCGACACTATTAAAGGACGTAAAAGATGTTGAAAAACCCTTTCGTTTGGCTCTTGGTCTAGCCTATAACAGTAATGCTGGTTTACCCTTTCCACTTCCGTTGGTTAGCTATTATAAACGCTTTCATCCAAATTGGTCCTATACCCTTGGTATTCCGAGGATGAATTTTAAATATCACATTTCAAAAAGACATACGTTACAAACGGCACTATTATTGGATGGGTATTATATAAATATTCAAAATGATATTGTATTACCAGATGGCGAGTTAGGTAGTAATATTTCACTTTCTGCGTTGGTAGGAGCGTTTGGATATCAATTTAACATAACAAAGTATATATCGTTATATGGGCTTTTTGGGTATTCCATAACACAGAATGGGGTACTACGAGATGATAGAAGAAACCAAGTATTTCTCTTAAACAACGAGGGAAATATGTACTTTAGAGGAGGTTTTAAAATTGGAATTTTTTAAATAAGGAAGAATGTCAAAAATTTTGGTAATAGAGGATGAAGCAGCTATCCGAAGGGTTCTGGTAAAGATATTGAGCGAAGAAAGTGATACTTATAATGTTTCTGAAGCTGAGGACGGTTTAAAAGGTATTGAAACCATTAAAAAAGAAGATTTCGATTTAGTGCTTTGCGATATAAAAATGCCAAAAATGGATGGGGTTGAAGTTCTTGAAGCTGCCCGAAAAATAAAACCTGAGATTCCTTTTATAATGATATCTGGTCATGGAGATCTTGATACCGCCGTAAATACGATGCGATTAGGGGCTTTTGATTACATTTCAAAACCGCCAGATTTAAATAGATTGCTAACCACTGTCCGTAATGCACTGGATAGAAAAGAGCTAGTTGTAGAAAATAAAATTCTTAAGAAAAAGGTTAGTAAGAACTATGAAATGATTGGTGAAAGCAAAGAGATAGGTGCTATTCAAGATATTATAGAGAAAGTAGCTCCAACCGATGCTCGGGTATTAATTACAGGCTCCAATGGAACTGGTAAAGAACTGGTGGCTCACTGGATACATCAAAAAAGTCAGCGCTCATCTGCCCCATTTATAGAGGTAAATTGTGCCGCAATACCATCAGAACTTATAGAAAGTGAACTCTTTGGTCATGTAAAGGGTGCATTTACCTCTGCTGTAAAGGATAGAGCGGGTAAGTTTGAGGCTGCGAACAAAGGCACTATATTTTTAGATGAAATTGGGGATATGAGCCTATCCGCACAGGCAAAGGTTTTACGTGCACTGCAAGAAAATAAGATTTCCAGGGTGGGTACTGATAAAGATATTAAGGTGGATGTTAGGGTAGTTGCGGCCACCAACAAGAATTTAAAGAAAGAAATTGAAGAGGGTAAGTTTAGGGAAGATTTGTACCACCGTTTAGCTGTAATTTTAATCAAAGTACCGGCATTGAACGATCGTAGGGATGATATTCCCTTATTGATTTCTCATTTTTCAGAAAAGATTGCCTCAGAACAGGGCACAGCACCTAAAAGTTTTTCTAAAAAAGCGATAACCTTGCTAAAGGGATATGATTGGACAGGAAATGTACGGGAGTTAAGAAATGTGATTGAAAGATTGATAATTTTGGGAGGAAAGGAAGTTTCTGAGGAAGATGTTAAGCTATTTGCAAGTAAATAATACTATTTACAGTTTTCCAAATCTTTCAATGCATTGGCAGTTACCTCTTTAATTCGTTTATGATAATATCTTTTGCCAGGAGAAATTGTTTGATCTGCAGATTTTCTAACAGATAGTTCATGGGTAACCTGAACGTAGTTCAAGGCTGTAGCGCAATCATTGATTTCGATCATTCTGTCTAGCGAACTTTTAAATTTGGCTATACCAGACTCAATTTTTTCGGATAGCGTATTGCCTTCAAAATTTACAATATCATCTGTGATTAGGGCTTTGGAATTGGTATTCATGGTTAAAAAACCTTCCCCATAGGCACTATTCATGGTAGGTTCATAATCTTCCAGTGCAGCAATACTAAGATGTGTATTTTTTAAAGCAATTTTTACAAAGGTTTTGGCATCTTCCATAGTTGGTGCCTTTGTCGCACTCTTTAGATTCTCTTTAGTACGGTCAATGCTCTTGGTGGCCATATCACAACCACAGTCTTTAAAATTATCCTTTGCTCTTTCAATACCAGTTAATGCCTTGTAAGCATAATACTTTACCATCTTAAAATCACCCGCATCAAAAGCTAGTTCTGTTTGGTTTTTAATGTATACATTGTTGGTATTTGCAAATTCACAGGCGTTATAGGTAGTGAAAGAGGCCATGAGTATAAGACCAATAATACCTAATAGGGCAGCAATAAGAAGTATAATTCTTCTGTAGGTTTTCATTACTGTAAGTTTGGGATTCTAAAGTTAAATACGTATGGATGTAAAAATGGAAATGTATCGGTAGAAAGCCAGAATTTTCTTTATTCTGCACAAACACCTCTGCAAAAATCGATTAAAGACATATTTTTTGCGTGAAAAGAATTTTCAAAATTGTGTATCTTACCTCATATGGATAATATAAATGAAAATAGTTTTAAAGTTGAAGGAGAGATAAAGCTTTCAGAAGCTGCAAGAACTGAGAACTATGGTGTTACTGATAAAGAATTAAAGAAAGAACTTAAGAAGGTACGTCGCGAACTTGGAAAATTTCAAGATACTCTTTATGCGCATGGCAAGTATGCCGTGCTTATTTGTTTACAGGGGATGGATACTTCTGGTAAGGATAGCCTAATACGGGAAGTGTTTAAAGATTTTAATGTAAGGGGAGTAGAGGTTCATAGTTTTAAGGTGCCTACAGAGCTTGAGTTAAAGCATGATTACCTATGGCGCCATTATATCGCCTTGCCAGAGCGAGGCAAGTTCAGTGTTTTTAATAGAACACACTACGAAAACGTATTGGTCACCAAAGTACATCCAGAATATATTTTAGGAGAAAATATCCCTGGTATTGAATCTGTTGCAGATATTGATGCTAGCTTTTGGGAAAATAGATATCGCCAAATCAATGATTTTGAAAAACACATTGCAGAAAATGGCACCCTTATTTTTAAGTTCTTTTTAAACTTGTCAAAAGAGGAGCAACGGCAACGTTTATTGCGAAGGTTAGAGCTAAAAGAGAAAAACTGGAAGTTTTCCCCTGGAGATTTAAAAGAGCGTAAACTTTGGAATAAATACCAAGACTGTTACGAAGAGGCCATCAATAAAACATCTAAACCCCACGCACCGTGGTATGTTATTCCTGCTGATAATAAAAAAGCTGCACGTTTAACGGTAGCCAGCATTCTGTTGAAAGCGTTAAAAAAATACAAAGATGTACAAGAGCCAGAGTTGGAAGAAAAAATAAAAGCTAATTTAGAAAGCTTTAAAGAAGAATTGCAAAAAGAAAATAAATGAGAATTATAGTTCTACTGCTAGTTTTAGGCATTATTAACCCAATAATTGCCCAATCCGATGACGAAAAACAAATAAAAGCCATTTACGATAAGGCTTTGACCAAAGGTAAGGCATATGATTGGCTAAACTATCTGTCTAACCAAATAGGAGGTCGACTTTCAGGCTCGGTGGAAGCGCAGCAAGCGGTTGAATACACTAAGAGGCAATTGGATTCTTTGGGATTGGACCGTGTCTGGCTACAACCAGTCATGGTTCCTAAATGGACAAGGGGGACACCTGAATTTGCTTATATAGAGACCAAACCGGGATTAACGACCAATGTGCCAATATGTGCCTTGGGGGGATCTGTGGGAACACCTGATGGAGGTTTAAAAGGAAAGGTAATAGAAGTTCAAGGAATTGAAGACTTGGAAGCTTTGGGCAGGGATCAGATTAAAGGTAAGATTGTATTTTTTAATCGCCCAATGGATCCAACCAATATAAGTACATTTCAATCCTACTCGGGTTGTGTGGACCAACGTTACTCTGGGGCGGAAGTTGCCGGGAAATATGGAGCAGCGGGAGTAATAGTGAGATCTATGAATTTACGTTTGGATGATTATCCGCATACAGGCTCCATGAGTTATGGTGATACAGGAATCGCGGATAGGATCCCAGCTGCTGCTATAAGCACTAATGGAGCGGAATTATTGAGTACTACTTTAAAACTAAATCCAGATATAAAATTCTACTTTAAACAAAACTGTAAACAATATGCAGATGTAGAATCCTATAATGTTATTGGAGAAATAAGAGGGACTACCTATCCAAATGAAATTATGGTTGTTGGCGGACATCTGGATTCTTGGGATTTAGGTGACGGTTCACATGATGATGGAGCAGGAGTCGTACAAAGTATGGATGTACTACGTTTGATAAAGGCAAGTGGTTATAAGCCCAAACGAACTATTCGTGCTGTGCTGTTTATGAATGAAGAAAACGGTTTACGTGGAGGAAATAAATATGCTGAAGTAGCTAAAAGTAAAAATGAGAACCATGTTTTTGCTTTGGAAAGTGATGCTGGCGGATTTACACCACGTGGATTTTCCTTTGATTGTTCCGATGAGGATTTTGAAAAGGTCTTAGGTTGGAAAAAACTTTTTGAACCCTATTTAATACATATGTTTTTAAAAGGCGGAAGTGGTGCGGATATTGGCCCATTAAAAGATGAAGGTTTGGTCTTGGCAGGCTTACGCCCAGATTCACAGCGCTATTTTGACCATCATCATGCAGAGAACGACACTTTTGAGCATGTAAATAAGCGAGAATTAGAGTTGGGTGCCGCAACTATGGCTAGTTTGGTGTATTTGGTAGATAAATATGGCTTTTCTAAAGCGAAGAAAATTAAAGGATAGTAATCGCTAGTTTTTAATTCAATCAAAAATAGGTTGGTAAAATTTATATTTCATGTAAAATAGGATTTAATCTAGAATCTATGACTTCTCCTATTTTTGCACCGGGGCACCATGTTTCCCAATCATTTAATTGTCCATCGTTTTCAGGTTTTTTTAATTTCATATCCTTATCCATGTAAATAATGGTCATTACGTTTCTATTTTTTTTGGTAGTATTGGCTCCGGCTCTGTGGAAAATCCATCCTGAGTGAAAACTTACCTCACCAATATCAAATGGTTCGATGACATGGTTGAAATTATTGATCTTTAAATTTTTTCTAATTTTCTCTTCACTTTCATCACTTATGGATAATTCCCGTCCTGTAATAATTTCTTGGCTACCTTCGCTAAATTCTAAAGGTCCCATTTCAAGTGGAGTTTCTTGCAAAGGAATCCATGCGGTTATTGCTTTATCTGAAGATAAGGGCCAATAATATTGATCGGCGTGCCAAGGTGTTATTCCACCTCCAGCTTCCTTAAAAAGTGCTTGGTCGTGATAAATTCTAACACCATTAATTTGCATTAAATCTGTGGCAAGTTTTGCCAAACGTTTGCTAAAAACAAGTTGCTTAATTGTTTCGTCTTTTTCCCAAAGATTAAATAATTGCAAAAATGCCTTTCCGTAAGTGTCTCTTTTGTCTATTGGTACTTCTACATTATTTAATTCAGCAACTTTTTCTGAAATAACTGTGTTAAAGTGTTTTATTATATCGGGAGTTAAAACTTCTTTTAGCTTTATATATGCGTTTTTTTCGTAGAATTCTACTTGCGCTTTGTTTAATTGATAAGGCTCTTTTAGAAGGTTTAAATTCATTTCAAAAAGTTTTAACGGTTGAGCTATGAACAGTACGGGAGCAAAATGGGGTTTGCTTTCCGCCACGCACATGGCAAAATCTTTTTGTTTTGTTTTTTCTTTTCCTTGTTTAAAGCAAAATCCCAAAGATTTTGCGGACTTCATAAAAATACACAAACCTTTCGATTAAGCTCAAAGCCCATATTGTTTATAGGTTTTGTTACCTGCTGGCTTTTTTCAGAGTAGAAATCTATTCCATTGTGTATTTTTTTAACTGATATAAGGAAAATAGTCCAAGTAAAAGTTCCGCAATTATTCCAAAAATATAACCTCCAGTTGGAAATCCATCCATTATCATACTCAACCCTCGTCCAGTTGCCAGAGTAAGCATAAATAAAACATTCAATTGAGTGGCACTTTTCCAATATTTTGTTTTCCAGATTCCTAAAGCCCATATGAGCGAGATTCCGAGATATAAGCACATAAAAGCTTTCAGCATATTTGAAAGGTCAATAGTATCTACTTGAATATCTAAATGTTCGGGCAATACTGAAGGAGAGCCATAAATTATTGCCGTAGGAACTACTATTGATAAGGAAATGATAAGATGTGAATTTTTAAGAATCCACTTTAAATTGTTATTCATTCGTTAAGAATCAAATTGTCTTAAATGATGGTCGAAATGTTTCCATTGCGCAATTGCCCATTCATTTGGTGTTAAATTACCAAAAAATGGGTGAGGTTGTTTTGTGCATTGTTCAGGTCCATTTTCATAAAACTGCTTTATAAGTGACATAGCTTTATTTTTTTCCTCTTCAAAGTCTTTTTCACCTGTAAAAATATAATTTCTCCCTGTTGGTGAATTTTTAGAAAACTGTTTTTTACTTACATAACGTCCTTTAAAAAACCTGCCTAAAATTATGCCTATAAACATTCTTTCTTGAAAATTTATATTTAATGCGGTTTCAAGAAAAGCGTTTAAGTGAGCTAACATTTGAGCTACATTCATTTTTCCCCACTTTCTTTCTGCATTAGGAGTGAGTCTTTCTAATCTTTCTATTATTCCGTTTACATCGGATTGATTATATAAGTTATTCATGATTTTTGCAGGTCCAATTTTTAGCTTGCAGGTAACACAGTACCTATGGCAAGTAGGGCAGGCAAGGAAACTTTTCGTTTCCGTCTGGTCTGCTAGCCAGAGCTTTTTGTTTTGTAATTATTTTTTCTTTTTTAATTGCCAAACCCAAAAGATTTGGCGGACTTAGTAAATAAATGCAAGCCTTTAAACATCGAATTTTATGCCCTATTTGCTATAGGCATTGTTACATATCGTTTTTAATTTCTCTAAATTCCAAATTCGCCTCCTGATCTATTCGTTTAAACCAGATATCTCTTAGTTCATTCTTACTAAACTTTTCTAGCTGGTCTCCATAATGCTTGTTATCCGGGTTAGATGAATTTCCATAGGTCAGTAATCCCTTAGCTTTTAATTCTTCATCCATTTCAAGAACAAGAACGAAAGTATCACCAAAATAACCAATGAACTTGCCTTCTTCATTTGGATTTGCATATACAATTCTAAAAACGCCTAAATGCTGAGGACCTCCTGTTCCAGGATATTCTAAATCTCCCATTTTAAGTTTGTAATAATCTCCATAGGGAATTTCAAGTTTAGGATATTTAGCCAAATGATTTTCAGCGGACTTTTTTATAATTTTGATGACTTCGTTATTATTTACAAATCCGTCTGGCGTATTGATAGGGTTATTGTATTGCCATGTCTCTTTTAAAAGAGAACTCAATTGAAAAGGGCTTGTCTGCTTTTCAGATGCCCAAGTATTGGTAAAGGTCATAAAGAACATAGCACCTAAACTATTAGCATCAAATGAACCATCCCACTTGGTCATTACATCAATTGAGGCTAATACTAAAGAGTCTGTTGTTTCATCCTTTAAAGCAAGAAGGTCATCATGTAATCTTAATGCAAGTTCTGCTTTATTATCATGTTTTAACTCCACTAAACGGTTGAAAGAAATGCTATCCTCTTCATGCATTATCCTCGCGGCACGTTGTGGTCTGAACCTCATGTTATTTGGTGCAATGTGTGATGCGAAATCTTTAGGGTTCAAAACAGTTGGAATAGTATTGACATAAGGTGGGTCATTGGCATTTTGTAGCCAACCGGAAGGGGGATTCACAACAGTAGGCAGTTCATCACTTTCATAATAATCTGTCCAAATATCAACACTCGAATCACCCGATACTACACCTTGCCATTTGTCCCAATCGCCATTTTTTTCTGGTACAAGACCACCAAAATGATGCATTATATTCCCGTCTTGATCTGCATAGACTGTATTTAAAAAGGGCATTTGTCTCAAGGCAAGGGCATTTTTCATATCGTCTAAATTTTTCGCTTTAGACATTAAATCGTACTGCTCGACTAATGGTGATAAATCATTCATCTGAGCAAATCGAATCGCCAATGCCGTATCTTCTGTCTCCTTAATAATAATGCCATGCTTTGTACGCTTCCTTGTAAATTTATTGGTCTTTATAGAACCATCTTCCTGTAGTTCTTTAATGGAATAGTCTTGCTCTTTAAATGGAATATATTCACCATCTAGTAAATAGCTATTTCCTTGTTTTTTGATTTCGAATAAGTCGGTGTTATCTATAGTGTTTACTGTATGTGTCCACGACACATTATCATTGAAACCAAGTGTTATCGAAGGGTTTCCGATAAGGGTTGCACCGTACATATTGTATTCATTGGTAATAAATTGTTGCTCATGCCATAGGTATAAGTCTGACCAAGGTAAATGCGGATTTACCACCAACATCGCATTACCAGTAGCAGTTTTGCTTCCTGAAAGTGCCCATGAATTTGATCCGCCTTCTATTTTTTGATTGGATAAAAAAGTACCTCGAATAAGAAATTCATAGTTAACTACACGAAAACCATGAGCAATTATGTCATTTGCAGTTATGGGTAAAACCTTCTTGTATTTTTCATCTAACTCGTTGCTATTCTTCTCTGCATAGGAATTAATACCAGCTACAAATGATTGAAGCATTTCTTGATATTTAGGTGCTAAGTTGTCATAAGCAGGCTGTAATTGCTCATAAAGCCCTAAATGATGTAGTGCTTTGTTAGTTTCAAATCCTTCTCCCCATAATTCCGCACTTGTACCTCTAGCTTCTCCGTAGAGTTTTAAGATTAGATTTCCGTGGTTTTTCATCTGCCCCCAAGCAGACATGAAATACAAGTCATTATCAGAAGTGGCGTAGATATGAGGAACACCATAAGTATCCCAAAGGATTTCATTTTCGGTTATTGAAGTACTTTCTCGCTTACAAGAAGTCAAACATAATACTAGAATAAAGATTAGATAAAGGTTTTTCATAAGGTTGGTTTTAAATGATATGTAACGGTCTCGTATAACCGTCAGTTACGGGTTTATATGCGTTAGTATTCGGTTTAGCACTGATGCTCGCAATTCCGAGTGGATTCGGACGTAGTCGAATCCGCCGTAATTGCGGTTATACATTGTTGGCAACAGTTTTATTTTTTTTTAATATTAGCGAAATCCAATAGACAATAATTGTCAAAATTGAACCAATTCCGATTCCATAACTTAAGCGCCAAAACCATTTCATTGCATCCTGTCCACCTTGAAATGTTTCTTTTTCCGAAAATGAGAATGAGAGATTGCCAGCAAGTAAATATGATATTGGTACCCAAAGAATTCCCAAAATAATAATGATTTTAATGAATCCAGAGAGAATTCGGTTCTGTTTTTCCGATGGCTTTCGTAACTCTTTTATTCCCCAATATACAGATAATGGAAGTGCAATCATTCCAGCCCAAGTTATAAAAGTTCCAAGAGGAATAGAATTAGCATCATCCATTGCTATCATCAATAATGAAGAGCCCGTAACTAATAATATAATCGTGGAAAAAGTCACGATTAAAGAACTAAAAAACCAAATTTTTCTTCTATTCATTTTTTTAATTGTTGCCAACGTTGCGGCTAAGCGTAGTGCGGTAGTAAGGAAACTTTTCGTTTCCGTCTGCGCACGAAGCTAAAGCTTACTGTTTAGTTTTATTTTTTCATGTCCAAAGCTAAATCCATAAGATTTAGCGACTTCATAAATATACACAGACCTTTAGATTAAGCCCAAAAGTCCGCATTACGTTTAGGCATTGTTGTACGCAGTTTTTATTCCTCCTCGCTTATAGATTCATGATTTTCCTCCTCATAATAATGCTCTATGGTCGACTTTTTTCTTAGAAAATCTGCCACAATTTGATTTCCACAAATAAAATCAAAAAACACATTCATTTCTTTACAAAACCCTTCTGTGATTTTTTTGAGGTCAGGTACTTCTACAAATACTCTCTGGTTGTTTTCTAAAATTATTGGCGCTGGTTGTCGAGCGTTGTGGTAATGACTGAAAATAAAATCAGTATCTATTTTCACATCTTCATTTCCAATTTCAATTCCTTCATATCCTTCTATGAAATATGTCGGCCAATGTGTAAAAAGAAACTCTTTCGGATGTTTGATGAAATTAGCCCATTTATTAATTTTACGAAGAGTTTTAAAATTGTGATGTTGAAAATCATTAAAAAGTTTCGATTTACCGTCTTTATTAACAACTTCGAAAATCAAATCAACTCTTTCTACAAACAAATATAGTAGAAGGAAATAGTTCATAAAATAGAAGGAAAGATTAGTGGTTGGCGTAGAATTTTCAAACCAACCATCTTTAACGTTTTGAATTAATTGATTAAAATTTTCTCCGATACAATTGTCGCTACTATATTTCTCATCAGTTAATTTGTCATAAACTTTACATGCATTTGAGGGGCCGTATCCAAAAATCCCTGCCTCATTTGCGTTCTCCTCAAGGGGGATACTATAAAATCCATCGTGATAAATTTTACGACATTCTTTATGTATTTTTTCTAAATCCAATGTTTAAATTTTGTGAAATTGCGTACAACGGTCTCGTATATGAAACGTAGCGTGTAAAAAGACGCTAACTTTTCAGATTATGCACGAGCCAAATTTAAAAATTTGGCGTTCTTCGCAAATACACACAAACCTCTCGGAAAGCCTGTAATAGCTATGTTTTATATACATTGTTGTAAGTAGTGCTTTTTTCATTCACTTACTTAATTTCAAAATCCGAAACGCTCCTTGAATTACCAAAATAAAAACGATTGTTCCAATAATCAAATCAGGTTTGCTCGAACTTAACCAATTTACCAAAAGTCCAGCGATTATAACTCCTAAATTGATAATCACGTCATTTGAGGTGAAAATCATACTCGCTTTCATATGTGCCTCTTCTTTGCTCTTTGACTTTTGCAAAATGTAAAGACAAATTCCGTTTGCGATAAGTGCAAAAATCGAAACGATAATCATTGTCGAAAAATCGGGTAATTTCTCGTCTCCGAAAAATCTTCTTAAAACTTCCACAAATCCGATAATCGCAAGTGTAATTTGAAAATATCCAGCAAGTTTGGCAATCCGCTTTTTCTTAATCAACGTTCCGCCAACCGCAAACAAGCTAATTCCGTAAACGAAACTGTCCGCAAGCATATCCAAACTGTCGGCAACAAGTCCCATTGATTTTGAGATTATTCCCGTTGTCATTTCGATAATGAAAAAGGCAAAATTGATTGCAAGTACAGACCAAAGTAGCTTTTTTTGGTTTGCGTTTTCTTTAAATTCCGTTTGGTCGGTCTGTTCGGTCGAGATTTTTTTTCCACCTAAATTCAGTTCGATAACGGACTTTTCGATTTGGTCGGTTTCTCCGCTGTGAAAAACGGTCAGTTTTCGATTCGGAATGTCAAAGTCCAAATTCGCAATACTTGAAATTCCGTCCAATTTCATTCGGATTAGATTTTCCTCGGAAGGACAGTCCATTTTGGTAATTTCAAATATCGTTTTATTCACTCGGTTTCTGGGTTTTTCAGCATTACTTACAACGGTCTCGTGTATGTGGCGTTGCGAGCTTTTGCTCGCAATGAACATCATACACATTGTTATCATCTGGCTTCTTTTTATTCAACAATTATTTTTCCTGTCATATAGATAGTACTCCAAGTCGCAAATTGCATCTCCATTTTTTTTAGTTTACTTAAATCATCTGTTTCGTAATCTATCCTTAATCTATCTGAACCTAATGTTAGATTTTCCCTCCATTGTTTAGTTATGAATTGATAAACAGGTGCAAGGATATTTTCCTTTTTCTTTAATTTAATCGTCAGGATTTGTTTAGGATTTGATGATTCCAAAATCTCTAAACCTTCGAACAAATCTTCATTATCTAAAAAGTGGTCAAAATCTACTTTAAACCCCAAAATGTTATCTCCAAAATATGGTTTCAATTCTTTAGCTGTTGTTTCTTGAAATTTCTCTAAATTCCAATTTTCAAATTTTTGATTCAATATTTTAATTACTTGCCCTTCGGCTACAATTCTACTACCTTCTCTAATTTTTACTTCTTTTCCAATTTCAAATTTACCGAAGTGAATTTCTCTACTTGAAGTTATAAGTTTAAGTTCAACTTCTTCCCCTAGTTTAGCTTCTGATTTATCAATTATTTCATATGCCGCATCCCAATCAGAATCATTGTAATAAAATTGACCTCGATATCCATTGAAGAAAGGTGTCTTTCGTCCTCCTTCTTTTTCTGAAAGCACTTTCACCTTTATTATTAAATCGGGTCTTTTCATTTTTTGTTGAATTGTTTTTTTTTGCTTGATGATAACAATGTTATATATCGAAATTAACAAAAAACTTCTCATAACCATCTTTATTCGATGTTTATGAGTATAAATTAATGTAACTTTCGCATATACAAAGCTATTATGGTATATGAGCAGGTTTTATGATTTTGAACAACTCTTAAAAATTAAAAGATATAGTACCAATACGATAAATTCATATGTAGGTTTATTGGTAGCTTTTGACTCATTTATAGGAGAAAACCATGAGATTCATAGATTAGATAATTCTTTTTTGTTTCAAAAGTTAAGGGAAATTATTCTAAAAAGAAGTTACGCATATACAACTCAAAAACAATTATTAAGTGCTCTAAAATTATATATGCAAGAAATACATAGCGTAAACTTAGACTTAGATACGCTAAGGCCAAGAAAACCACAAAGAGTATTGCCAGACATTCTTTCGCTCAAAGAAGTTAAACTAATGTTCGATTTAACAAAGAATTTAAAGCACCGGGCAATGCTAACAACTATATATGCATTAGGGTTAAGGAGTGGGGAACTTCTTAATTTAAGAGTATCTCATATAGATAAGGATAGAGAAATCATAACTATAAAAGCAGGAAAAGGAAAGAGGGATAGACAGTTGCCATTTCCAGAATCATTGAGAATCATTTTACGTGAATATTATAAACAGTATAAACCTAAAAGTTACTTATTTGAGGGTCAGAAAAAACAATATTCATCAGCAAGCTTAAGAGCTGTATTCATCAATGCATGTAAAAGAGCAGATATAAAAAAAGACGTAACATTACATAGTCTCAGGCACGCTTATGCAACACATCTTTTAGAATCGGGAACAGATTTACGTTTAATCCAGGAACTTTTAGGACATAATAGTATAAAAACAACTATGCTATACACCCATGTGTCAAAAAGAAGTCTTTTACAAGTAAAAAGCCCGCTAGACTTTCTTCAATAATTTTAGAAGCTTCAACCTTTTACAGCAACTTATTTTCTTAAAGTGCAAAAACCCCTACCTTTGCCCCTCAATAAAAATGAGCAAGATGCAAGACGGTATTTACGCAAAATTTAATACTACAAAAGGAGAGGTTTTAGTAAAATTAACCCACGACAAAACACCAGGAACGGTTGGTAATTTTGTGGCCTTGGCGGAAGGTAATATGGAGAATAATGCCAAACCACAAGGGAAGCCTTATTATGATGGACTTAAATTTCACAGGGTGATTCCAGATTTTATGGTTCAAGGTGGATGCCCCCAGGGAACTGGAACAGGCAGTCCAGGTTATCAGTTTGATGATGAGTTCCATTCAGAATTGACACATGAAGGTCCAGGAGTGCTTTCTATGGCCAATGCTGGTCCAGGAACCAATGGCAGTCAATTTTTTATAACACATGTGGCAACGCCATGGTTAGATAATAAGCATACTGTTTTTGGTCATGTGGAACATGGACAAGAAGTTGTGGATGCCATTGCCCAAGATGATGCGATAGATACTTTAGAAATAGTTCGTGTGGGAACCGAAGCAGAAAACTGGAATGCGATTGAAGCTTTTAGAACTTTTGAAGGTTCTAGAGAAAAAAGACTTGCTGAAAAAAAAGCAAAGGCGGAAGCTGAGATGGAAAAACTTGCTGCAGGTTTTGAGAAAACTGCTTCTGGCTTACGCTATAAAATGATACAGACCGGTTCTGGTACAAAGGCTGAAAATGGAAAAACAGTATCTGTGCACTATGAAGGTAGTCTAACTAATGGACAAGTTTTTGATTCTTCTTTTAAGAGAAATCAACCCATAGATTTTCAGTTAGGTACAGGACAGGTAATTGCAGGTTGGGATGAAGGTATTGGTCTGTTAAAAGTTGGGGATAAGGCTCGTTTTGTAATTCCATCACAATTAGGCTATGGTAGTGCAGGGGCTGGAGGTGTTATTCCACCAGATGCTACCTTAATATTTGATGTGGAATTAATGGATGTCAAATAGCTACAAACTAAAAAGGCATTAAAAAAGAAAAGCTTCCAACAATGGGAGCTTTTTTATTTTGCACTGTTCACACTTATCAACAACAGGAATATGTTTATGACAAGCAAAAAAAGCAGGATTGTAAAAAATGTGTTCATTACGGTATTGGAGGTTATATTATTGAAATAACTATTTCTATTATAACAACTTAACGTAAAAATACCCTACTTATTTTTTAGACCCATTAACGCTTACAAATAATAAAAAGATATTTATTATCAATAATGTAGAAAGTATCCCGAAAAAGGTAATCATGGTTGTGTTTATTTATTGGGGTAACTTTAATTGTAATTGTTCAACCTTTAGATAGTTATTTTATGAATGGTTGCGTAAAAAGTTAAACAAAATTCAAATAAAAACCCCCGCCATTTGGCGGGGGTTTATCTTATAAAAAAGTGTGCTGTATACCTTAATCTATAACTTGTACATTTACGGCGTTCAATCCTTTTTTACCTTGTTGTAGTTCGAATTCTACAACATCACCTTCACGAATCTCATCGATTAAACCTGAAATGTGTACAAAGTGATCTGTGTTTGAACCGTCTTCAGTGATGAATCCATAACCTTTAGAATCGTTGAAGAATTTTACTGTTCCTTTACTCATAATAAATATTAAAAAAAATTAATTTGAGCGGCAAAAGTACAATTAATTTGTTGTTAATGAGGGATTTTGTCTTAATTATTTGTAATCTTTTTATTAATTAAATGGAAATTGTGTTTATCCGCTTATGATTTACACATTTACTTGTTATGTTTAATTGGACCAAAGAAGATTATTTTCACCAATGGTAACAAGCTAATTTACCTTAGGTTTACTACTTTTAATATATGGAAGAAAAGACTCTAGAACAGCTACGATATCCTATTGGCCATTATAAAATCCCTGAGAAAATTAGTGGCGAACAACTAAAAGAATGGATTTCAATTTTAGAACACTTGCCAGCCAGGTTGGAAGAAATGGTCAACACACTTTCACAACAGCAATTAGAAACTCCATACAGACCAGGAGGCTGGACAGTTAGACAACTAGTTCATCACATTTCAGATAGTCATCATCACAGTTATATACGTTTTAAGTGGGCTTTGACCGAGGATAACCCTACTATTAAACCCTATTTTGAAAAAGAATGGTCAAATCTATTTGACGCAAAAACTGCACCTATCCAAATGTCTCTGGACCATTTAAAGGCAGTACATGCCAAATTGGTGTATTTGCTAAAAGGTCTTTCAAAAGAAGACTTATTGAAAAAATTTACCCATCCAGAAGGTAATGAGGAAACCACATTGGAGGAAAACGTTGGCAGGTATGCTTGGCATGGCAGCCACCATTTTGCACATATAGAGAATCTGATAAAACGGGAAGGTTGGTAATTACAATTTTCGTTCCATTAACCACATTTCCTTTTCAGTTTCTAGAACATTAGGTAATTCTATATAGGATTCTTTGACAATTCTATATTTATGTTTTTTATAAAACCTTATAGGCTTTCCTTTTTTCATAGCATATAGCCATACAGAATCTTTTTCATGTCTTTTAGCTAATTCATGCACAAAACTTAAAGTTTTGCTGCCAATACCTTTTCCAGAATAAGATTGTAGGATATAAATCTTATTTAATAATAAATTCTTTTTAGGAATACATGGTTCCTTGTCTGAGTCTAGGGTTAGATTTAAAATACCTGCGTTAAACTCATTTGCCTTGATCAGGTAAAATAATTGTTTTGAATCATTTAGCGTTTGTACAACCGATTCTTTTGTGAGATGAGCATTTATAAAAGGAGAGGGGTCTTGGTTTTTCCAGAGGTGTAAATAATGCTCTTTATAAGATTGAATTCCTACGGAAATATAAAACTCAATATTAGATAATGTTACTGGTTCTAAGTTTACTTCCATTTTATATTGCAACCAATACTTGGTTTTTGACTTTCTACAATTGCGCCACTGGATAGTAAACTATCCATGGCATTTCTCAAATCCCAACCCGTTAACGGCAATCCATTTCCAGGCCTGGAATCATCCAATTGTCCACGATAAACCAATTTTAATTCTTCATCGAACAGATAAAAATCTGGTGTACACGCTGCATCATAAGCACGAGCAGTTTCTTGGGACTCATCATATAAATAAGGAAAAGAATACCCTTCTCGTTGAGCGACTTTTGTCATTAAATGTGGTGCATCTTGTGGATAATTGTCCACATCATTACTGGAGATTGCAATAAAACCAATTCCTTTCTTTTGATATTCCTCTCCAAGTCTTGCAATTTCTGGATTTACATGAATCACAAAAGGGCAATGATTGCAAATAAATAGTATTACAGTCCCTTTATTCCCCTTTAGTTCTTTTAGAGCTAATTTTTTATTGGTTACAGTATCCAGAAGCGTAAATTCTGGAGCTTTGGTTCCTAAGGGAAGCATATTACTGGGTGTCCTTGCCATAATAGAATACTTTTAATTCTCTGAGAAGAATTGTACATTTTATGCCACAAAGTTAAAGACTATGAGCGAAACTATACAATGGTCAGATTTTTCCAAAATTGATATGCGAGTAGGCACTATAATCCAAGTAGATGATTTTCCAAAAGCACGCAAACCCGCTTATCAAGTTAAAATTGATTTTGGATTGGGAATGGGAGTAAAAAAATCTTCTGCTCAAATTACAAAGCGTTACGCAAAAGAAGACTTGCTGGGCAAACAAATTGTTGCTGTAGTTAATTTCCCTAAAAAGCAAATTGCAGATTTTATGAGTGAATGCCTTATCTTGGGTGCTGTCGAGGATGATGATGTTATTTTATTGCAACCAAGCTTTGACATTCCTAACGGACTTAAAATCTCATAATATTTGGAACAAATCATAGATAACGTTCATATTAATTTTGATTCCAATACGCTTTGGACCTTAAACTTAGCTTTGGCTTTGGTAATGTTCGGTATCGCTTTAGAAATTTCCGTTAGTGACTTTAAACGGCTATTTCAAAAACCAAAAGCTGTACTTACTGGTGTTTTTAGTCAGTTTATACTGTTGCCCATAGTTACTTTTATATTGGTATTTATAATTGAGCCCTTACCGAGTATTGCATTGGGCATGTTTATGGTCGCTGCATGCCCAGGAGGTAATATTTCAAACTTTATTACGCACCTTGCCAAAGGTAATGCGGCACTTTCTATTACCTTAACTGCAATAGCTACACTGCTGGCAATAGTAATGACACCATTAAACCTACAGTTTTGGGGATCACTTTATGGACCAACGGCAGTTATACTCAGGGAAGTAGCGATTTCTCCATTAGAGATGATAAAATTGGTATCCTTATTGCTTGGTTTGCCCTTGGCCCTTGGGATGTTATTAAATTATATAAAGCCAAGCTTTGCTCTAAAGCTGGCAAAGTTTTTTAGGGTAGCATCTTTGATATTTTTTGTGGCACTTATATTCTTGGCACTTTATAAAAACAAAGAGATTTTTTTGGACTATGTTTTTTATGTTTTTTGGATTGTGCTACTGCATAATCTAATAGCTTTTTTAACTGGTTTTTCATTAGCAAAGGCTATGGGTTTTTCTAAGGAAAACATCAGAAGTATAACTATTGAAACTGGTATTCAAAACTCAGGATTGGGTCTTTTATTGATTTTTACTTTTTTTGATGGTCTTGGTGGCATGGCTTTATTGACTGCTTTTTGGGGCATTTGGCATTTGGTGTCCGGATTGCTTTTAGCCGGTTTCTGGGGGTATCAACCAATTAAAAAAGAAGAATTGGTTTGAAACAACTAGGGTACTATTTTTTTAAATATTGGATTTCTTTCGGACTCTTTTTTTACTTCAAAAAGATAATAGTTATTGGTTTGGAAGATATTCCCAAGAATAAGCCAATACTACTGCTTTCCAATCATCAAAATGCATTGTTGGATGTGCTGTTGATTGCCACTAGAAATAGTCTTAAGCCATGGTATTTGACACGCTCTGATGTTTTTAAAAGTAAGTTGTTTAGCCCATTATTTTATTTTTTACAAATGATTCCAATCTATCGGATGCGTGATGGAAAAGATACCTTGTCAAAAAACCAAGCAATTTTTAATCAATGTGGGGAATTATTAAATAATAATGAAACACTACTTATTTTTCCTGAAGCAGACCATAATTTAAAGCGAAGAGTCCGCCCATTGAGCAAGGGATTTACCCGTTTGCTATTTAATGCTCTAGAAGAGAACCCTAAGTTAGAAATACAACTTGTTCCTGTAGGGCATAACTATCTGAGGGCAACTAATTTCCCGGATAGTACAGCATTGTATTTTGGAAAACCCATAAGTGTTCAAGACTTTTTGAATGAGAATAAGAATGATACTGTTTCAAAAATAAAATATACTGTAGCCGAGCAGCTTAAACTTTTAACAACAAACATAGAGGATGAAGCTAACTATGACAGCATCTATAGTATTTTGGAAAATGAAGGCGTAAATTTTTTATACCCCAAAGAGGTAAACGCACGAATTAAAAGCGTTACACTCAATAGGGAGACTCAAAACCTTAAATCAAACAATGTTTTCCATAGAGGGATTATAAAATTCCTTTTTGTATTGCTAAATCTACCTATTTACCTTGTTTGGAGGGTAGTTGTTAAACCTACAGTTCCAGAACCAGAGTTCATGGGTACTTTTCGGTTTGTGTTTTCTATGCTTTTCTATCCTATTTTTTATCTTTTAATGGCAATAATAATTAGTAATAGTTATTCAATAAAAACGGCGTGCCTAGTAGTAGTTGGGCACGCCGTTTTGAATTTTATCTTTATTAAAATAGGGTTTACATCATCTGTCCAAAGAAAATAGCATTCATGAGAAGTTTGTTAGTTCCATACCAGAATGCCCTAAAATTGGTGTTGTCTGTAAATAGGATAACACGTCCTCTTCCCAACCGGCGAACTTTAAATGGAACACTATTTTTAATCAGTTCTTCATTTTCCTCAGAAATATAACCGCTTTGTAAAGGGTCGTTGGTGTATTGAATAGGGTTGTTGTAACTATTCTTGTCAGGTTTTATATAAATATTGGTATTTCTGAACAAGGATATTTTATCGTTTTTGTAACCAAAATTTATCGGATGCGAACGATCTTGTTTTGCCTCAAAAATAGCACCTCCAGTAACTTGTGCCCCTATAAAATTTCCTTTTTGGTCAAATGCTATGTTTTTGGCCACCATGGAATCTTTTTTCAACTCTAACTTCATCAACCCATTTTTCTTGTACCAATTAGCTACATTGCGATAACCAATTACAGTTCCGCCATCTTTGACCCATTCTTTTATTTTTTCAGCTCCTTTTTTATCTAGGATATTGCTCCCCCAACCACTTGGTAAAATCAAATCGGTATACTTATCCAAATCAACATTATTAAAATATTTGGTATCGATTTTTGTGATTTTCATGTTGTATCGGGTGTCAAATAAATGCCATATCTCTCCTGCATCATAGGAACGTACCCCATCGCCTACAAGGATAGCTATGTTTTGTTTTTTTATGGGGTCAAAATCATTACTTCCCAAGTCAATTCCCTTGGTGAGCCCTGTAGAAACCCCAGTAATTTGCAGTTGATTCTCTTTAGCTACCTCGTTCAAAAAAGTATATAATGCTTTAGAGTCTAATTTCTGATTTTGGACAGGAATCATTATAGTTCCGTAATCATAGTTCTTGCCTTCTAAGCTAAATGGAGACTTTGCGGTTTTTGCACGCAATCCTTTTTCTAGGATAGCATTTAAGGCACGTGGCGTATAATACTCATGCCATTCAAATAAATAGGCATAATTACTTTGTCCACTAACTGCACCTGATAATGGCTGGAAATTTGAAATTTCATTACCAGCATTTGATAATGAAGTTAACTCTGCATAATCTAAATTAAACGATAGTGGCAAAGTCCAAGCTGAAACGTCATAAAAAAGACTATCTGTAAATGTTGTTCTTTTTTCAAACATGGCGTTGATCAGCCTTGGATTTTTCTGATTTAGAGGAACTACATAGCTAGAACCTTTTTTGTATGCTTTTCCAGATATGGTAACATCTGAAGCCAATTCGTGAAATTTTATCTTATGACGATTTAATACCTCGGCCAAGTGCCAAGCTCTAGAAGCATCCTTGCTATCCCCAAAGACATAACCTTTTGTTCTACTTCTGGATGCTTCACTTTTAATATCACTATAGAATTTACGCTGGTAATCCAATATTTTTGAACGCATGTTTTGAGCTGCTTCAATAGTAGAAAGTGCAGTAGTAAATTGATTACGAATTGTAAAGGGAAAAGTTAGGATTCCATTTTCACTTTCTTGAATATGGCCACGAGAACTCCCTTGTTCAAAAAGAATACCGATACTTCCATTTACATCTGGAAAAGTGGAACCTTTACCATAATAGTAATCATCGTAATTCTCTTCAGAGTAGTACAAGGAACCAATTTTATCCAAAGCTTTGGCATGGTAAGTACCTATTTCTGCTGTTAATTCTTGATTAATTTTTGGAGTAAGTGGATTTACACGTGTAGGCTCACCTGGTTGAAAGAAAAAAGTAGAATTAGTACCCATCTCGTGATGGTCCGTTAAAATATTTGGTAACCATTTGTGAAAGGTTTTGATACGTGCTCTGCTCTCTGGTAATTGTACAGGTAGCCAATCCCTATTCATATCAAACCAATAATGGTTAGTTCGCCCACCAGGCCATACTTCGTGATATTCCCTCTCATTTCGGTCAGGGTTTAAGTTAATGCTCCTGTTCGTGTTTGCCCAATAAGCAAAACGTTGTAAACCATCTGGATTAAAACTCGGGTCTAGAAGAATAACCATGTTTTTAAGCTTTGCATCTATTTCTGGTCCTTGAGCAGCCGCTAAGTAATATGCATAGGCCAAAGCAGCGTTAGAACCACTAGGTTCATTACCATGGATAGAAAAGCCTTGGTATACCACAATTGGCATTTCTGAAGTATTTAAATTACCAGAACCACTTTCACTCAACGCTATATGGTCTTTTCGAATTTGTTCCAGATTTTGATGGTTCTCTGGAGAGGTGACAGTGAGCAATAAAATTGGTCTACCTTCAAAAGTTTCTCCTCTTGTTTCAATCGTCATTCTATCACTGGCTTTTGCCAAAGTTTGCATGTAAAAAACGAGCTTATCATGGGTAACATGCCATTCACCAACTTCATGACCAATAACATCTGCAGGTTTTGGTATTGCATCATCATAAGATACATTTTGGGGTAAATAATAATCCAAAGTGACATCATTTTGAGCCGATACAACAACAGTGATCGTAAAAAGTAAAAGGGTAAAAATTGCCTTCATGGTCTATATTTTAATTAGCTGTTCTAAAAATAAAAAACGACCTGAGGAAACAGGTCGTTTTAAACAATTTATTTTATCATTTTGAATTATATATCATCAAAGTCCACATCTGTAAAGTTACCAGTAGAAGTGTCATCTTCTTTTGGAGTACTATTTTCCTCCTCTTTTTTAAAGTCTTTTTGGTGACGTTCAGAAATTACTTCGTGCCCTTTTTCATCAATAATATAATCCATCATCTCTTCCATAATTTCCCTGAAAGAGGCGAAATCTTCTTTATATAGATAAATTTTGTGCTTTTTATAATGGAAAGAACCGTCGTCGTGCGTAAATTTTTTGCTTTCGGTGATTGTTAAATAGTAGTCTCCAGCCTTTGTGCTTCTTACGTCAAAAAAATAGGTCCTTCTTCCTGCCCTTAAGACTTTGGAGTAAATTTCCTCCTGATCCATCAAATCTTTATCTCCCATATGGTATAGTGTTCTTAGCGTGTAATGTTACTTAACTCTTTCAAAAATGTAAAAAAAAAAGCTAATCCAGCAACTTTTTGCATTAATCTTTATCTGACAACTGATCCAAGAAAAGTTCTTTGTAATAGCCTTCAGAATTATTGAGCTCTTCATGTGTACCCTCTTGTAGTATGCTGCCATTCTCCAATACAATGATTTTGTCCGTATTCTTTGCAGAAGATACCCGGTGACTAACAATAAGGGTTGTTTTATTACTGGAAGCGTTTTTTAGATTAGTCAATATTTCTTCTTCGGTCTCTGTGTCCACTGCAGAAAGACAGTCGTCAAAAAGATAAATTTCTGGGTCTTTTAACAACGCTCTTGCTATGGACACACGCTGTTTCTGTCCACCACTTAGTGTTATACCACGCTCGCCCAAAATGGTCTTGTACTGTTTCGAAAAACCCATAATATTATCATGAACTACCGCCTCTTTGGCAACTTCAATGATTTCATCTTTATTCGCATCTTCTTTGCCAAAACGAATGTTATTTTCAATGGTGTCCGAGAACAAGAAAGCATCTTGGGGAACTGCCCCGATAGCTGTACGTAAGCTGTTGAGATTTAATTTTTTTATTGGAACATCATCAATTAGGATTTCTCCTTCAGAAACATCATAAAGACGGGATACTAAATCTAAGATTGTGGATTTACCGGAACCTGTCTTTCCCAAAAAGGCAACACTTTGCCCAGCTTCAATAGTAAATGAAATATCTTTTAAGGCAGTGATATCCGTATCTTCATAAGTGAAACTTACGTTTTTGAACTCAATTTTACCCTTGATTGGAGTTGGTTGTTCTATTTCGTTTTTAATGGTTGGCTGTTCCCTTAAGAACTCATTTATACGTTTTTGTGATGCCTCAGCCCTTTGCACTATGGAAGTAAGCCAACCAACAACGGCCACTGGCCATGTCAACATATTCACGTAAAGTATAAACTCGGCTATAATCCCAATGGATTCAATTTCGCCCGCTATGTATTGCTTTCCCCCTATATAGATTACAAAAATGTTACTAATACCTATTAAAAGAATCATTAGTGGAAAAAACCAAGCATTTACTTTCGCCAAATCCATACTGGTGTTTTTTCCTTCTAAGGCTAAACCTCTAAGTTCTTCGTTAATTTGTGGCTCTAACCCATAGGCTTTGATCACAGGAACACCAGAAAAAGACTCTTGCGTAAAAGTGGAAAGTGTGGATAAGTATTCCTGAACCTTTGTACTCCTCTTATGTATTATTTTACTGATTTGATAAATAAGAACAGATAAAATAGGTAATGGAATTAGCGTATAAAAAGCAATTGTAGGTGCTTTTATAAACATCAAAGGAATTAAACATGCGAATAGTGTTAAAGTCTGGATGCCATACATAATTGCTGGGCCGGCGTACATTCTTACTTGGCCAACATCCTCACTAATTCGATTCATTAAATCACCAATACGGTTACGTTTATAAAAATTTAGATTTAGAAATTGGTAATGGTCAAAAACTTCATTTTTTAAATCGTATTCAATGTATCTGGATACATTGATGATGGTCTGTCTCATTAAAAAAGTAAAAAGTGCGGATAGCAATGCAGCACCAACAATAATTAGAATGTATTCCAAGAGAACTTCCTTAGCTTCTGATCTAGAGATAGAATTACCGATAAAGTCTTCGACTGCCTTAATGGATTTGTTCACATAGGAAGGCATGACCAATGAAAATATCCTAGCAATAACAGTAATGATAATGCCTACAAAAAGTTTAATCCAATATTTTTTGAGGTATTTATTGAGATATTTTAATTCTTTCATAGATTTAAAAAGGACAGGTCAGATAGGTAATCGGGCAAAGATATACGATTGTTGTAAAAACTAATGTTATAAAACTGATAAGATATTTTTTCATGTAGGTATGCTAAAAATATAGCCTTACTTTTGCGATGTGATACTGACCATATTTACTTTAAAGTTCTTTTAAATGCTCACAAGAAGGCACATTCGTGTAAAGGTAATGCAATGTATCTATGCATTGATACAATCCAAAGACGACTCTTTGGAAAAGCAGGAGAAATTCTTAAAATACAGTATAGATAACATGTATACGCTGTACTTGTTGATGTTCAGTTTGTTAACTGAAATACATCAACTTGCGGAAAAGCATGTTGAACATGCTTCAAAAAAATACATTGCTTCCGAAGATGATAACTTTCCAATACCCGAAAAGTTCCTAAAAAATAAGTTGTTGCAACAAATTGTTTCCAACAGTGCGTTGCAGAAAGAATTTTCTAAAAGAAAACTTCAAAACTGGTATTTAAACGATGAATATGTAAAACTTATATACAAAGAGCTTGTTGCAAGCGACATCTACAAAACCTACATGCTTTCCAATGATGGCAGTTATCAAAACGACAAAGCAGTAATCATAGAGCTTTACAAGGAAATAATTGCTCCTAACGAAAAGATATATGAGTACTTTGAAGACGATAAACTTACTTGGATAGACGATATTCCAATAGTGAACACTTTCATTGTTAAACAATTAAAAAAAGCGAAAGAAGATGCTCCAGAAAACTTTTTCTTGCCCCGATTGTTAAAAGATAAACAGGATATGGTCTTTGCCAATGAGTTGTTGACGAAAACCTTATTGAACAATGCAGAATGGGAGAAAGAGATTGAAGGTAAAACGCCCAATTGGGACAAGGACAGAATAGCTGAGATTGATTATATTTTATTAAAGATGGGTATCTGTGAATTGCTCAACTTTTCCTCTATTCCAGAAAAGGTGACCATAAATGAGTATTTGGAGATTGCTAAAGAATATTCTACGCCCAAAAGCAGTATTTTCATTAATGGTATTCTTGATAAATTGGTAAAAGAATACAAGTCCAATGGTAAGCTTCAAAAAATTGGTCGCGGACTGCTATAAGTATTATTTGATTATTTTTGCATAAATTAAAATTTTAAAAGATGAAAAGAATAGTAACAGCGCTAAGTGTTGTCACACTTTTATTTATTTCTACTTCTTGTAAAGACAAGGCAACGGCCAAAATTAATTCTGATAATGTTGAGGTCGCTTCAAACAGAGACGAAGCTCAAAAGAAAATTCCAGTAATGAGTTTTGACAAGTCAGAACATGACTTTGGGGCTATTGAGCAAGGGACTCCACAAGAGACTATTTTTAAATTTACAAACACAGGTGACGCACCTTTAATAATTACCGATGCCAAAAGTAGCTGTGGTTGTACAGTTCCAGAGTATCCAAAAAATACACCGATCGCACCGGGTGATTCTGGTGAACTATTGGTTAAATTCAATGGATCTGGACAAAATCAAGTAACAAAAACCATTACAGTTACTGCAAATACTGCAAAAGGTTCAGAATTATTAAGAATAAAGGCCTTTGTTAACCCTAAAGGTGCTGCCGTTGCAGGACCGGTAAAAAGCTAAATATAGTAGATGGAAGGATTAGGACAGTTTCCCTTTTTAATTGCAATTTTCGCGATTTTCTTTGTTTTTATGATTTTGCCTCAAATGCGTAGACAGAAGGCTGAGAAGAAGTTTGCAAAAGAGCTAAAAAAAGGAGATAAGGTAATGATGAAGAGTGGTCTTCATGGTAAAGTTTCAGAATTGAACGATAAGGATAATTCTTGTGTAATCGAAACCATGGCAGGACGCTTAAAGTTTGACAGAAGTGCAATTTCAATGGAGATGAGTAAGAAGTTAAATCCTGCTCCAGCAAAAAAATAGTTATCAATTTACTTTAACAAAAAACCCATGATTCTTATCATGGGTTTTTTTGTTTATCTGTATTTATCATTGAGCCCTGTGCCTTCCATAATCATTGGAAGTATTTTTCCCAATCTGCTTAACTTGGTCTTTTCTTGCTTGGCTGTCTCAATGTATTCATAGAATTCTTTTTGCTTATAAGTGCTAAATTCATCAAACGCCGATTTTAGTTTTTTATCATCAGCTAATTTTTTAGACAGCAATTTTGGAATTACTGTTTTTTTCGTTGATTTTGTTGGCGCTAAAACCCGACCATTTTTCTGATTTTCGATAGCCTCAATCATATATCCTCGAACAACATTTTTATCAATTTGGTCTTCGGCGGTAAACTTCCAATGCCGCATCGCTTTAGTCTTTCCTTCTTGGGCATTTTTAAGAACGTTTAAGGAGTCTTTTAGAAACACTCCATTAAAAAACCATATTCCAAAGTGATTTTTAAACTTACAGATGGCAAGTACGTTTTTACCATCTACGGTATAGGTTGGAAACATCCATTTAAAAGTTTCCTCCATTTTTGTTTTTAGAGCTATTTCCCTTAGAATACCAATAGCTTTTTTATAATGGTGCTCTTCCGCAAAATATGCTTCAATTTTTTCTGATTTATCCATACTTAGAACTTTTCACCAGTAAGTTCGCAAATTTTTATGATGGTTTCAACCGCTTTTTTCATACTCTCTAGTGGAATATATTCATACTTTCCATGAAAATTATGCCCTCCGGCAAAAATATTAGGGCAGGGGAGCCCCATAAAACTTAGTTGAGAACCATCGGTGCCTCCACGAATAGGTTTGATAATGGGCTCTATACCTACTTTCAACATTGCTTCCTCCGCTATTTCTATAATATGAAAAACAGGTTCTATTTTTTCCTTCATATTTTGATACTGGTCATTTATTTCTACGGTTACAATGTCGCCATATTTAGTGTTTATTTTTTCGGCAATAGAGCCTAACAAATCTTTTCTAGCCTGAAAATGCTCTTCATCATGGTCTCTGATAATTAACTCAAATTCTGCATGCTCAATATCTCCTTTGAAAGTATGGACATGGAAAAATCCTTCCCTGTCTTCAGTATGCTCTGGAACTTCTCTAGGTGGTAAAAGGCTCAAAAATTCATTGGCTATACCAATGGCATTCACCATTTTATTTTTTGCATACCCTGGATGGACACTTTTCCCTTTTACAATGACTTTAGCACCTGCAGCATTAAAATTTTCAAATTCAAGTTCTCCAACTTGACTTCCATCTATGGTATAAGCCCAATCTGCATTAAATTTTTTAATGTCAAATTTGTGGGCTCCCCTTCCAATTTCCTCATCAGGGGTAAATCCTATTCTAATTTTACCATGCTTAATTTCTGGGTGCTGCACTAAAAACTCCATAGCAGTAATTATTTCTGCAATCCCTGCTTTATCATCTGATCCTAGCAATGTTTTGCCATTAGTGGTAATTAGCGTCTGACCTTCATATTGCTTTAAATGTTCAAAATAATCCGGAGAAAGTATAGTATTGGAAGCCTCATCGAGTACAATATCGCCACCATCATAATTTTCTATAATCTTTGGTTTTATATTGGTCCCAGTAAAATCTGGAGTGGTATCAAAATGGGATATAAACCCAATGGTTGGCACTTTTTTTTCCAGATTACTTGGCAAAGTTGCCATGATGTAGGCATTTTCATCAATTGAGACTTCCTCTAAACCAATCCTAGAAAGTTCAAGCACTAGTTTTTTGGCTAATTTCCATTGCTTTTCTGTGCTTGGTGTAGTTTTGGAATAAGGGTCACTTTGTGTATCTATTGCAACATATTCCAAAAATCGTGGTAGTAGGTTTTCCATAAAACATGCTTTTCATCAAAAATAATGTTTATTAAATCGGAAATATGTTGAAAAAAGACCTATTGCAGCTATATTGTTGTGTTAACCTAGCTGATTTGATAAAAACACTACTCACTTTTTTTATTTTATTTTTTTGCTCTTTGATCTATTCTCAAGCGGATTGTTATTTGGGTATTGGCGGCAAGGATGACGAAACTATCCAGAAGGTTTTTAGGTTGGATTCTGTTCAAGTTGAAAAAATGAAGAACTGGGGGGCAGAGTTAAAATATCGAAATAGCTTTTTAATTAATAAAGCGAATAATTTATTAAAGCGACATGCAGAAAGTTCACCTGAGGTTCTTATGACAATGTCTTACCAATATAAAAAGTTGTTAGATAGTATGCAGGGTAATTTAAGGATGTTGGATAAGCGTATGCTTGGTATTTTTAATGAAGAACAATACAATCTGTATATGGTACTATGCAATCAAATATCCAATAGTCCACTGTATCCTACAGTTCCTGTTAACGAAAAATAGCGAAAGATGTTAAAATACATTCTCAGAGTTTCTATTTTTGCCCAAATTTAATTTTTGATGTACAAGTACTTTATTCGGCCGTTGTTGTTTTTGTTGGATGCCGAAACTGCCCATCACTTCTCTTTTTCTTCAATACGTATCCTTTCTAAACTAGGCTTTTCGTCATTATTTAGGTCAATGTACCTTATTGAAGATAAAAAGCTTGAGCGCGAAGTTTTTGGAATAAAATTTAAAAACCCCGTTGGTTTAGCTGCTGGGTTTGATAAGGATGCAAAACTCTATAACGAATTTTCGAACTTTGGTTTTGGTTTTATAGAAATAGGAACACTTACTCCTAAAGGACAATCCGGAAACCCTAAGCCTAGGTTGTTTCGCTTGTTAGATGACCAAGGAATTATCAACCGGATGGGTTTTAATAATGGTGGTGTTTATGATGCAGTTGAACGATTAAAGAAAGAGCATCGCGTTATCGTTGGAGGTAATATTGGAAAAAACAAATTGACCAAAAATGAGGATGCTGTCAAAGATTATTTAATCTGTTTTGACGCTCTTTTTGAGCATGTTGATTATTTTGTGGTCAATGTTAGCTCTCCCAATACTCCTGGGCTTAGAGAATTACAGGACAAAAAGCCATTGACTGATATTTTAAAGAAGCTCAAGCGGGAAAATGTCAAAATTGCAGCAAAACATAAATTGCAGGAGAAACCAATCCTTTTAAAGATAGCCCCAGATTTAACGGATAACCAGTTATTGGATATCATAAGTATTGTAAAAACCACAAAAATAGATGGGGTTATAGCAACAAATACTACCATAAGTAGAAAAGGGCTCAAGTCGCATCTAACCTTGGCCGAGGAAAAGGGTGGTCTTAGTGGCAAGCCTTTGACTAATCGAAGCACAGAAGTTATCCGTTTTTTAGCTGAAAAGAGCAATAAATCCTTTCCCATTATTGGAGTAGGGGGAATCCATTCTGCTAAAGATGCACTGGAAAAATTAGAGGCAGGCGCAGATTTAGTGCAGTTATATACTGGTTTTGTGTACGAAGGTCCTAGTTTGCTCAAACAAATCAATAAAGCTATATTGGAAAAGGAACAATAAGCCTTTTCAAATGAAGCAATTCGTAATAGTTTTAGTAGCATTATTTTCAACGAACCTTGGATTTAGTCAACAAGAAAGCGGACCAAAAACTAAGTTCACAAAAATGTATCTTCCTGTTTGGTTAGAGGCAAGATCACATTGTCTAGAGGTTGCAGAAGCCATGCCTGAAGATTTGTATAATTATAGGCCTACACCTGAAAGTAAATCCTTTGCTGAACAAATGGTACATATTGGTTATACCATTGAGCTATTGACCAAGCGTTATGTTCAGGGGATGGAGGTAAAACCAAACACACCAGATGCTTCAAAAATGAGCAAGAAAGAAATAATTTCTCTCTTAAGAAATGGATTTTCTTATACTACCAATGTAATAAAAACAGTTGAAAAAGCTAAACTGGATGAGACCTGTATAATGTACCACAGTGGGAATACTGTAAGCAGGGCTTTTGCATTTTTTTACGTGCAAGACCATTTGACGAACCATAGGGCAAAAGCAAACCTCTATTTGCGAATGAACAATATTAAACCGCCAGAATATACCTGGTAAAAAAGTTATTTGGTCCAGTAGTCCAACACCAATACATCATCAATATGAGGTGAAGCTATTTCCACAAATGCTTTATGGTCTGGATGAGGTAAATAAATTGCACGATCCTTCTCGCTCTTAAAGCTTACAAAAAAAGAATGGGTAAAACCTTTATCCAATCCTTCTGGGCTGTTGTTGGTACCCCACTCAAAATCTACAATCTCAGAAATTTTTGAAGGCAGTGCGGCAAAAGTTTTTTCGATTACTTGTAATTCTTCTTTTGTAGTTTCTTCTTTGAACTTAAAAAGTACGATATGACGTAGTAATTTATCTTGATTTATAGTTTCTTGAGAAGTCATTTTTGAATTTTCTTTTACATCAATGGAAACACATCCACAAAAAATAAATACTAGTATTAATATTACTATTTTTTGAAATCGGTAATTATTTTTCATTTCACGAAATTTTGATTGGTTGAAATATAAGTTTTTTAAATCGTAGAATTCGTATTTTAACCACTTAGATATCCAACTTTGAATTACGAAATACTACTAGGTTTTATTTTGGCAACAGCTGCACTTGGTATATCTCCAGGTCCTGATAATATTTATGTACTTACCCAGAGCATTGTCAATGGCAAAAAGTATGGTTTGGCAACAGTGGCTGGTTTAATGACGGGTTGTTTAATACATACAAGTCTGCTGGCCTTTGGGGTGTCTACCGTAATAAAGAATAATGATACTATTTTTTTAATGATTAAACTGTTTGGTGTGGGGTATCTATTATATCTATCCTACACGGTATATAAAGCAGGAAATGAAATTCATATCGAAAACAAATCCATTTCAAAGTCAAGCCTTTGGAGCCTTTTTAAAAAAGGTTTTATAATGAATGTACTTAACCCAAAAGTGACTATTTTTTTTCTTGCTTTCTTTCCAGGTTTTTTGTTCAGTAACTCCATGGGCACAGTACTACAGTTTTATGTACTAGGATTTGTTTTTATAGCTGTTTCATTCTTGATTTTTGGAACAATAGCCATTCTTGCAGGCACAATATCAGATTATATTTTAAGAACACCAAAAGCGGGACTATTTCTTAAATGGCTTCAGATTATCGTTTTCATAGGTATTGCTGTTTATCTATTGCTATCGGATAAATAATGGTAATTTTGAATTGGTATGTCAAAAGTTAAGCTCATAGAATGCCCAAGAGATGCTATGCAAGGCATTAAGGCTTTTATTCCCACGGAACTTAAGGTGAAATATATTCAATCACTTTTAGGTTGTGGATTTGATACCATAGATTTTGGAAGTTTTGTATCTCCCAAGGCTATTCCTCAAATGGTTGATACTGCTGAGGTGCTAAGTCAATTGGATTTGACCAAGACAAAAAGTAGATTATTGGCAATTGTTGCAAATGTCAGGGGAGCCACAGATGCAAGTAAGCATGATGAAATAGATTACTTGGGCTATCCGTTTTCAATTTCTGAAAACTTTCAAATGCGGAATACGCATAAAACTATAGACGAGTCTGTGGAAACCCTTAAAACGATTCTAGATATCGCAACAACCACAAACAAAGAAGTGGTAACTTATATTTCCATGGGGTTCGGAAATCCGTATGGTGACCCATGGAATGTTGAAATAGTAGGGGAGTGGACCGAAAAACTTGCAGAAATGGGAGTTAAGATTCTTTCCCTTTCTGATACGGTTGGCACTTCTGATCCTGAGACTATCGACTATTTGTTCTCCAACCTTATCCCTAAATATCCAGATATTGAATTTGGTGCCCATCTGCATACTACACCAACCAAATGGCACGAAAAGATAAATGCTGCCTATAAAGCTGGTTGCAGACGTTTTGATGGTGCTATACAAGGTTTTGGCGGATGTCCCATGGCTAAAGACGAGCTTACTGGTAATATGCCCACAGAGAAAATGCTTTCTTACTTCACATCAGAAAAAGTAGCTACCAATGTAAATGCAATGGTATTCGAGGCTGCGTTCAATAAGGCGACAGAATTGTTTTCAAAGTATCACTAAATAAAAGAAGCCCATGTTTAATGGGCTTCTTTAACATGACAAGTATTTTTTAATAACGTAATTCCAATCCTCCCAAAAGACTGAAAGGCATACCGGGTCTTAGTCCGGCGGGGACTCTAGCAACAGCATACGTTTCATCTAATAGATTCATCGTATTTAATGTTACTGCAATATGTGGGTTTAGACGGTATTTTCCTCCCAAATCTAAAACGAGGTTATCATCCACAATTTCATTTGCTGGTATTGGACCTGAACCAGCCTGTGTTCTAAATGCCCCATTATATCTTCCGCTAAAGTTTATCTCATACTTTTCATGCTCCAAAGATATGGTAGCGTTAAGTTGATGCTTGGAAAGATATGGGAGCTCATCTCCTGCAGTAACTTCTCCCCAGATGTCATTTTCACTTCCAAAACTGTTCAAGAACTCAGTATCTGTTAAGGTGTAGCCCACTGTTATTGGTAAAATATAATTTTCACTCTTTGGAAGTAAGTTATAATTTAATAGAATTTCCAACCCCTGAACTTTTACCTCACCTGCATTAAATTGGTCAAGGGAACCTGTACCTCCAGTAGCTGCTAAATCGCTGCCTAATAAGTTGCTGTAATCATTGTAAAATCCAATAATTTCACCTGTAAACCCTGCGTATGTAAAACGAGTACCCAGTTCAAAGTTTACACTTTCCTCAGGTTGTTCCCCAACTTGGTTGCTCGGAGGAGAAAAACCTTTATGAACTCCCCCAAAAAGTGAAATATTCTCAAAGTTGTAATTAAAACCTATGCCGGGAATAAATACATCTACTTTATTCTCACGTTCCGATAAGTCAATACCTGTTCTTTCCACATCATTGGTTCCATAATTTGAACGACCAAGGGTAATGTTTTCATATCTTATTCCTGGTGTAAGCGTAAGATTCTTGTACTTTAATTTGTATAGTGCATAGGATGAAAATGCTCTCGCATTACTAATTCTATTTGCATTTGTTCCTGGAATTCCAGCATTTGCTAGCTCCATAACGCCATTTGTGATGCTGTAGTCATCAACCCATTGGAAACGGTCTTCTTCATCGTAATGATAGCGTAGTCCTATCTCTAAATCATGAAAGGTATTTGCACCTGTCCAATGGTAATCAAGCTTTGTTTGTATTCCAGTGGAAAGATAATCTCTGTTGTTTGCTTTAACTCCTAGAAAATCAGAAGCTCCAGAGTTTGCTGTACCATTTACGATACCAAAATATGGGGCAAAACTGTTGGGGTCTTCAAGAACATTTGATATACCTTCTCGCTCCCCATCTACTTCAACATAATCTAGTTTATACCAATTTCTACTAAAATCATTTACATATCCTACTGTGGTGATTCTAAAATAATCATTGAATTTGAGAGTATGTGTACCCATGAACTGTAGATGTTCTGTGTCCATTCTATCAAATTGTGACCCAGCGTAACGTCTAAAAGGTGTAGCTTCAAAATCAGATTGGGTTAAGCCTAAATAGGTTTCGTTAGAAGTTTCGTCAGCATATTGAAATTTGACTTCAAACTCTTGACCTACTTTTGCATTAGGATTTGTATTTACTTTAAATTTTGCAACCAAATCGTTTTTATCAAAACCAGTATCGGCACCGTTATCTAATTCTTTGAATCCATTGGAATTATAATTTAGATACTCTACTGAGTATCCAAAGTTCTTTTTACTATCACCTAACTGTGCGTGTAGCCTACCGCTCTGAAAACTGCCATAACTTGTATTTACAAAAATCCCAAAGTTTTCTGGTACTTCTGTAGAGAGCATATTTATTGCACCTCCTGTGGTGTAAGGTCCGTATTGAACTTGACTGCTTCCTTTTAAAATCTCCACAGCTTGCATTCTAGCAATGGTTGGAAAGTAATAGGCAGATGGAGCACTATATGGTGCAGGAGCAATTAGAACCCCATCTTCCATTAATGTTATTTTAGCACTACGTTCAGGAGAAGTTCCGCGCAAACTGATATTTGGGCGTAAACCAAAGCCATCCTCTTCGTAAACATTAACTCCAGGGACAGACCTGAGCGTTCTGTTTACATCTGTATAATTAAATTTTTTAATCTCCTCGGATGATATATAATATGCGGAACCAGTTCTATTTTTTGCTTCGAACTTACTGCCTAATATTACTTTTGCAGAAAGAACTACTTCATTCAAACGAATAGAATCTATTTTTTGAGTTTTATTTTGTTGGGCTAAAGAAGAAAAAGTAACTACGAACGCTACTAAACTTAATTTCTTGTACATTTCTATTTATTTAGACTGATTTAAAATAACAATACAAATGTAAAATCAGTTTTTCAAATAACAAAGCTTATTTAGAATAAATAAAAATAACTTTACATTAAGTTTTCATTACTAGTGATTTAGGATAAAACTTTAACTTTTGAGACTATCTTATAGAGTTTATCTGTACCGAAAGAGCTAAGCAAAAAAGAGTATCTTTGCACGCAATTAATCCGTAATTGCAATGGAAGCTCACCTAAATAAAATTCTTGGAGAAGGTTTAACTTATGATGATGTGCTGCTCGTGCCAGCTTTTTCTGAGGTTCTCCCAAGAGAAGTAAATATCCAGTCCAAATTCACACGTAACATTACTATAAATGTACCCATAGTTTCAGCGGCCATGGATACGGTTACAGAGAGCCGAATGGCCATTGCCATTGCCCAAGAAGGAGGAATTGGGGTGTTGCATAAAAATATGACCATTGAGCAACAGGCCATGAAAGTCCGTAAGGTGAAACGTGCCGAGAGTGGAATGATATTGGATCCAGTCACCATGCCACTTAGCTCTAAAGTAAGTGACGCAAAAGCCAATATGAAAGAGCACAGTATTGGCGGAATCCCTATTGTAGATGATGCCGGAAAACTTATAGGTATTGTAACCAATCGTGATTTACGATTTGAAAAAAATAATGAAAGACCAATTGCTGAGGTTATGACCTCTGAAAATTTGGTGACAGCTGCGGAAGGGACTTCTCTTTCAGAGGCTGAAGATATTCTTCAAGAGCATAAGATTGAAAAGCTTCCAGTAGTTGATGATAACTACAAACTGGTTGGTTTGATAACTTTTAGGGATATTACAAAACTTACCCAAAAGCCTATTGCCAATAAGGATAAGTACGGACGACTTCGTGTTGCTGCTGCACTTGGAGTTACTGGTGATGCAGTAGATAGGGCAGAAGCCTTGGTCAAAGCTGGAGTAGATGCTATAGTAATTGATACTGCGCACGGACATACAAAAGGGGTGGTTACAGTTCTAAAAGAGGTCAAAAATAAGTTTCCTGAACTAGATGTTATCGTTGGTAATATTGCTACTGGAGAGGCCGCTAAATATCTGGTCGATGCAGGTGCTGATGCTGTAAAAGTTGGTATTGGACCAGGATCTATTTGTACTACCCGTGTTGTTGCCGGGGTTGGCTTTCCACAATTCTCTGCAGTTTTAGAAGTATCGGCTGCCATAAAAGGTTCTGGGGTACCTGTAATTGCAGATGGTGGAATACGGTATACAGGGGATATCCCCAAAGCGATTGCGGCGGGCGCGGATACCGTAATGTTAGGTTCTTTGTTAGCTGGAACCAAAGAATCACCTGGTGAGACCATTATTTATGAAGGAAGAAAGTTTAAAAGCTACCGTGGAATGGGCTCTGTTGAAGCCATGAAACAAGGTAGTAAAGACCGTTACTTCCAAGATGTAGAGGACGATATTAAAAAGTTGGTTCCAGAAGGCATTGTAGGCCGCGTTCCATACAAGGGAGATTTGTTTGAAAGTATCCACCAATTTGTTGGTGGGCTACGTGCAGGAATGGGCTATTGTGGAGCTAAGGATATTGAAACACTAAAAGAATCAGGTCGGTTTGTAAAGATTACGGCTAGTGGTATCAATGAGAGTCATCCACATGATGTGACCATTACCAAGGAGAGTCCTAATTATAGCAGATAACAATTCCGGCAGGTTAATTAAAAAAATTAAAGGCATAATATTGATGCCTTTTCTATTTACTTTTTTAAATGGAAACCTTTATTTACCTATTCCAGCATAGGTTTTCCAATCTTTTTCTTTATAAATATTTTCCCCAAAATAGCGTGCGATTTGCATAAAAGGCTCCACTTTCTGGTATCCAGGAACAGGGGATAGCATGCCTAAGTTTTCATCTAAGAAAACAACTGTTGGGTAACTCATTTTACCTTGTAAAAGGGCTGCTGCAAACTCATGATATCCACGTCTGCCCTGGGGAACAAATTTGAAAGTTTTACCGTTGTATGTAATATCTTTTTTTCCTTCAGCATTAAGCTTTACCATATAATAATTAGCTTGCATATAGGTAGCTACTTCAGGATTTTGAAAAGTATCCTTATCCATCTTTTTACACCATCCGCACCAGTCCGTGTAAACATCAACAAAAATCTTTTTAGGATTTTTATCGGTTTGCGAAAGCTGATAGGCTTCATCCCAAGAAAGCCAAATCACTTCTTGCGCTGTAATGGATGAGCTAAAAATTAATAATAAAACAAAAAGTATCGTTCGCATAAAACAGATTTGAGGTTTTAGTCTTGTAACTATATAAAACCTAACGAAAATTATGCCGTATTATTTCGCAATTGCTTTAGCTCGTTTGGTCTCAAATAGCTGTTTTGTATCTATTTGATTTTTGATGATATCATCAAAAGTTTCTCGTTTTCTAATTAAATGTGCCTCACCATTGTACCAAAGGACTTCTGCTGGACGGTAACGAGAGTTATAATTACTCGTCATAGTGAAACAGTAGGCTCCTGCATTTTTAAAGGCCAATATGTCTCCTTCGGAGATTTCATTGATTCTTCTATTACTACCAAAAGTATCGGTTTCGCAAATATATCCTACAACTGAATAATATCGCTCACGTCCTTTAGGGTTTGAAATATTTACAATTTCATGTTGAGAACCATAGAGCATAGGACGAATCAAATGATTAAAACCAGAATCTACACTCGCAAATACCGTAGAAGTAGTTTGTTTAACAACATTCACTTTTGCCAAAAAGAAACCGGCTTCACTTACTAGGAATTTCCCAGGTTCAAAAGCCAATGTTAGCTCTTTTCCATATTCCGCACAGAATTCATTAAACCGCTTTGTCAGTTTTTTTCCTAACTCTTCAACATTGGTTTCTATATCTCCAGTTTTGTAGGGGACTTTAAAGCCGCTTCCAAAATCAATAAAATCAAGATTTTTAAAATTTTTCGCTGTCTCAAAAAGAATTTCTGAAGCATATAGGAAAACATCAATATCTAGGATATCACTACCCGTATGCATGTGAATACCATTAACGTTCATTTGAGTTAATTCCACAATGCGTAAAATGTGAGGAATTTGATGTATACTAATACCAAACTTGGAATCTATATGCCCAACAGAAATATTAGAATTACCACCTGCCATTACATGAGGATTAATTCTAATACAAACGGGAACATCTGGACGTTTGCTACCGAACTGTTCTAGTATAGAAAGATTATCGATATTGATCTGTACGCCTAAAGCCGCAGCTTCTTCAATTTCTTCTAACGAAACCCCATTTGGAGTATAAATAATAGATTCGGGTTTAAAGCCAGCAATTAAACCTAATTGAACCTCTTGTATAGAAACAGTGTCGAGACCACTTTCCAAACTATTCATTAATCTTAAAACTGAGATGTTAGAAAGTGCTTTCGCAGCATAATTCAAGCGAAGGTTGCTAACTCCTTTAAATGCATCGGTCAACCTCTTAAACTGTGAGCTAATTTTATGGGCATCATAAACGTAAACCGGAGCACCAAATTCCTTGGCTATTTTAAGTAAATCATTACCTTTCATTAGATTTCAATTTTTGTAAAAATAAATTTAGTAGGGCTAAGGAACAAAAATTAAAAACAAAATTATATAAATACAACAAATTGTTATAAAAATAACAATGTATTGATTGTAGTTTTTATTACATGTCCTTATTTTTAGAGAAAAATCAAGCTATGCAATTACCACTTTTTCCTTTACAATCAGTTTTTTTTCCTGGGGAAACCGTACCGCTTCACATATTTGAAGATCGTTACAAGCAATTAATAAATGATTGTCGGGCAGAGGCAATGACCTTTGGAATACCGGTATACATCAATGATAAATTAGCCTATGGTACTGAAGTTCAACTTGTAGAGGTTGTAACAACTTATGAAGCTGGTGAAATGGATGTGGTCTGTGTGGCAAGGCAGGTTTTTAAGGTTTTAACTTTTGACAATGAAATGGAGGGAAAATCATATGCCGGTGGGGTAGTGGAGTTTTTAGAATCTGATAATGATGCTCCAGAGGACTTGCGACAAGATGTTTTGGGCAAGATTGAAGAATTGTACGAATTAATGGCAGTCCAGCTTCCACAAATAGAAGTGGATAAATTTAATAGTTATGCATTCGCACATAAAATGGGGCTCTCCTTTGAGCAAGAATATGAACTGCTACAGCTCACTAATGAGACAGAACGTTTAAATTACATTAAAAAGCACTTGGATACCACCATTACTGTTCTAAACCAAATTAATCGTACGAAAGCAGTAATTGAAATGAACGGACACTTTAAAAACTTTGATCCTTTGGACTTCGAGGATTTTAAGGTTAACTAGAATAACAATCTTTAAATACCCAATTTTAATTCTTAATTGTAACTGTGGTTTCCTATTTTTGTCCCTCAATAAAAACAGTACTAGTCTTATGAACCTTCACGAATATCAAGGAAAAGAAATTTTAGCAAGTTTTGGTGTTAGAATCCAACGTGGAATTGTAGCACATAATGCAAAGGAAGCTGTTGATGCAGCAAAACAATTAACACAAGAGACAGGTACTGGCTGGCATGTTATAAAAGCGCAAGTACATGCAGGTGGTCGCGGAAAAGGCGGTGGTGTTAAATTGGCTAAAAACCTAAAGGAAGTTGAAGAATTGGCTGGTAGTATAATAGGTATGAATTTAGTTACTCCGCAAACTTCTGCTGAAGGTAAAAAAGTACACCAAGTTTTAATTGCAGAGGATGTTTATTACCCTGGAGATAGTGAAACAAATGAGTTTTATATGTCGGTTTTATTAAACCGTGCAACAGGTAGAAATATGATCATGTATTCTACTGAAGGGGGTATGGATATTGAAGAAGTGGCTGAAAAGACACCCCATTTAATTTTTACTGAAGAGATTGACCCGGCCACAGGTCTTTTAGGATTTCAGGCTAGAAAGATTGCCTTTAATCTAGGTCTATCTGGAACTGCGTTTAAAGAAATGACAAAGTTTGTGGCTTCTTTGTATAAGGCATATGTTGAAAGTGATTCAAGTATGTTTGAAATAAACCCTGTACTAAAGACTTCGGATGATAAAATAATGGCTGTTGATGCAAAAGTATCGATAGATGATAACGCACTATACCGAAGAAAGCAGTATGCAGAAATGCGGGATTTACGTGAAGAAAACCCAATTGAGGTCGAAGCTCGAGCCGTAGGATTAAATTATGTCGATCTAGATGGTAATGTAGGCTGCATGGTAAATGGAGCAGGATTGGCCATGGCAACTATGGATTTAATCAAGATGGCAGGTGGTGAACCAGCGAATTTCCTAGATGTTGGTGGTACTGCAGATGCCAAAAGAGTGGAAGAGGCGTTTCGGATTATTTTAAAAGACCCTAATGTAAAAGCGATATTGATAAACATTTTTGGCGGAATCGTCCGTTGTGATAGGGTAGCCCAAGGTGTTGTAGATGCCTATAAAAACATGGGTGATTCTATTAAAGTTCCAATTATCGTTAGATTACAAGGAACCAATGCAGAATTGGCAAAAGAGATTATTGATAATTCTGGATTAGCGGTTCACTCAGCCGTTCAGTTTCAAGAAGCTGCTGACAAAGTGAAAGAAGTATTGGCATAACAATTTCATTTTAAATAATTTAGAAAAAGAGGGCTTTTTAGCTCTCTTTTTGTTTTCTACAACTAGAATAACTTAAGCCCAAGGGCCCATCTTTTCTTAAAATGTATTAAAAAATGGTAAAAGCAGGTTAAAGCCATGCATAAACTGTAACATTATCCAGCTTTAAGATGTCTTTTTTGTATTCATCAATTGTTTAATCATAAAATCGAAAAGGTCATGAGAAAATTAAAATTAATCGTAGCAATTGGGCTATTTGTTTTTTCAGGTTCGTTATCCGCGAATACACCTGAACCCAAAAAATTAAATAAGAATCTTTCAGCTCAAATTCAAGAACTATTGCAAGACAACGCAATAGATACTGAAGAAGAAAATATAACAGCGGCGGTATGGTTTATGCTGAATGAGGAAAGCGAAATTGTTGTTCTTGATATAGATTCAGATAGATTGGATCTAAAATGGTTTGTCAAAAGAAAATTAAAGGGTAAGAAATTGGCATCCACTACGGAACAAAGAGGCAAACAATTTGTGGTTAATGTTTTGGTTAAACCATAGGTAAGCAATTTTGAGGTTATAGAGAAGGTAATGTTTTTATAACATTGCCTTTTTTATTTAATGTACCCTTCTATTGAAATCTGCTATTAAATTTTAAGGATTTTGCTAATGGACTGAAGTTCTTTTAATGTATTGGGATAATTTAAGAAATATTGTTCGGTCTTTGATTTAGTTCCAATATGTTTCCTAATATTAGTATTTAGTTAGGCACTTTAAATAACTATTAAACAACCCACCCAATCTTTCTATTCTTATTTTGAAAATTTAATTTTACTCTTGAATAAGATGTTGGTTTAAAATTCTGTTAAAATTCAGTTTTGTTGTAACATTATCATTTCTGAAGAGTCTTTTAAATATATTCATCAATTATCATCAATCTTAAAAACGAAATTATCATGAGAAAAATTAGTTTAGTTTTAGTAGCAGCTTTGCTACTTACAGCAGGTAACGTTTTAGCTAACGATTACAAACCAGAAAATCCAGCAAAAAAATTAACGACACAAATCCACAAAATGTTGGAAGACAACACTTTTAATGAAAAAAATGATTTAACAGCTGATATACGTTTTATCATAAATGAGAATAGTGAAATGGTTGTGTTATCAGTATATACAACTAACAAAGCTTTAGAAAACTTTGTTAAAGGAAGGCTTAACTACAAAAAAGTAGATAACGCCCAAGAGGGTAGAGTCTATACAGTTGCTGTCAGAGTTGAAGCATAATGTATCGTAGTTATTTGAATTAGCTAGAAAATCCCAGGGAAACTTGGGATTTTTTTATACTAAACTGATACAGTTTAAAGTTATAGTTACACAAGTTGGCTTAACTATTATGAGTACCTACCAAGAAAAACTGAGTATACTTTCAGAAATGATTGCTTTTGCAAGGGTTGAGAACACCATTAAGGAATCTGAATATAATTTTTTAGTGAGTGTGTCCCAAAGCCTTGGTGTTGAAAAATATGCTTTCGATGAATTACTACAAAAAAGAGTAGAAAAGCAAGTACTTAAAAGCCAACCAGAAAGAATAGTACAATTTCACCGTTTATTACTTTTGATGAATATTGATCAGGTGCAGACTAGCGCTGAAATTAACAAGCTTCATAATATGGGATTAAAAATGGGGCTTCCCCCATCAGCAATTGACCAGGTTTTGGAAGTTATGCATCAATACCCTAACAATTTAGTTCCCACAGAAGTACTCCTTGGAATTTTTAGGGCGCATTATAATTAGTGACATTTAGTCAGTAATTATTTACAGAAAAACGCCAAAATGACACTTCATTGATGTTGGTATATATTTTGTCTTTTACTGTGTGAAGTTTAATCATAAAATTAATTCACCATGAGTATAGTTAAAAGAAACAATTTATTATTTCCATCACTAATGAACGATATTTTTAAGCCAGATTGGTTTGGAGGAATGGAAAACATGAACCACAAAATGCCTGCAGTCAATATTAGAGAAAATGAAAAAGATTTTGAACTAGAGTTTGCAATACCCGGTTTTAAAAAGGAAGATTTTAATATTGAAGTTGATAACGATGTTTTAACCGTTTCATCTGAGTTAAAAAATGAAAGTGAAGTAAAAGAGGAGAATTTTACTAGAAAAGAATTTTCATTTTCTTCTTTTAAACGTGCATTTACATTACCGGAAACAATTGATGAAGGTAAAATCAATGCAAATTATGAAGATGGAATTCTAAGGTTAACACTACCAAAAAGAGAAGAAGCTTTACCAAAACCAAAGCGTTTAATTGAGATAGCATAAAAATATTGTAAAACCAATTCTGGTTTTGCAATGGTTTGTTTAGTTGGTTAGTTATGAAAGTGCCGTTCTAATGAACGGCACTTTTGTTATTCTTGCTCCTGAAGCATTTTTATTTCATCTCGTAATTTTGCTGCTTCCATAAAATTAAGTTCTTTAGCTGCTTTTTCCATTGATTTTCGTTTTTCACGAATCAACTTTTCTTTTTGGTTAGGTGTCAAGTATTCTAAATCTGGTTCAGCAGCCCTTAACTCTTCTTTTTGAAAATGATATGTAGAAACCGAGTTTTTGGCCAAAGCATTGTCCAAACTCTTATTCAAGGCTTTGGGAACTATATTGTGCTCTGTGTTATATGCAATTTGTTTTTCACGACGATAGTTGGTTTCATCAATAGTTTTTTGCATACTTTCCGTGATTTTATCTGCATACATGATTGCAAGCCCGTTGAGGTTACGGGCTGCTCTACCAACTGTTTGAGTTAGGGAACGGTTGCTCCTGAGAAAACCTTCTTTATCAGCATCTAAGATGGCAACCAATGAAACTTCAGGTAAATCAAGCCCTTCTCTTAATAGGTTTACGCCAATTAGGACATCAAAAATCCCTTTTCTTAAATCCTGCATTATTTCTACGCGTTCCAAGGTATCTACATCACTATGTATGTAGCGACAGCGAACATCGATGCGGGAAAGGTATTTGGTCAATTCTTCAGCCATACGTTTGGTAAGTGTGGTTACCAATGTTCTTTCGTCCAGTTCAACACGCTTTTGGATTTCTTCAATTAAGTCATCAATCTGATTTAAACTGGGTCTAACTTCTATTATCGGATCTAATAGACCTGTAGGTCTAATAACTTGTTCCACATAAACACCTTCACTTAACTGTAACTCATAATCTGCTGGTGTCGCACTCACATAAACCACTTGATTTTGTAAGGCTTCAAATTCCTCAAATTTTAAAGGCCTATTGTCCATTGCTGCTGGAAGCCTAAAACCATATTCTACCAAGTTTTCTTTTCTTGAACGGTCACCACCGTACATAGCATGAACTTGGGGAATTGTTACATGGCTCTCATCAATCACCATTAAATAATCATCTGGGAAATAATCCAATAAACAGAAAGGTCTTGTACCTGGATCTCTACCATCTAGATATCTGGAATAATTTTCAATTCCAGAGCAATAACCCAATTCGCGAATCATTTCTAAATCAAAATTGGTTCTTTCCTCCAAACGCTTTGCTTCCAGAGGTCTACCAATTTCTTTAAAATAGTCTATTTGTTTTACCAAATCATCTTGGATGAGATGAATAGCATTTTGTAGTATATCCGGCGATGTTACAAACATATTGGCAGGATAGATATTCAGGTTTTCATAAATTTCAATGACTTTATTATTAAATGGGTCTAAGGCTTCAATTTCTTCAATTTCGTCTCCAAAAAAGTGAATTCTAAATGCGTAGTCTGCATAACCTGGAAAAACATCAACCACATCTCCTTTAACCCTAAAATTCCCGTTTCTAAAATCAGCTGTCGTTCTTGAGTATAAACTTTGAACTAACTGATGTAAAAACTTAGTTCGAGAAATTACTTGATTTCTATGTATTGAGATTACGTTTTTTTGAAATTCAATGGGATTTCCAATACCATACAAACAGGAAACGGAAGCAATTACCAATACATCACGTCTACCAGATAATAGGGATGAAGTAGTACTTAAGCGTAGTTTTTCTATGTCTTCATTGATTGATAAATCCTTCTCTATATAAGTTCCACTTGTTGGAATGTATGCTTCTGGTTGATAATAATCGTAGTAAGACACAAAATACTCAATAGCATTTTCTGGAAAAAACTGTTTAAACTCAGAGTATAATTGAGCAGCTAAAGTTTTATTATGCGCTAAGACCAAAGTAGGCCTTTGCACCTCTTGGACTAAATTGGCAACTGTGAATGTTTTTCCAGATCCGGTAACTCCTAATAAGGTCTGATGTTTGTCTCTTGCTAGAATTCCATCAGCAAGTTGTTTTATTGCTTGTGGTTGGTCTCCAGTTGGCTTAAAATCTGAAACTACTTTGAACTTCATATGGTAAAAATACTAAAGCGGCGTAGTAAAAAGAAAGAAGTATGGTTGATTATCTTTTTAGTGTAAAAAAGCCTTGTATTTCGCGCTGGGAATCGTCAATTGCCTTAAACCAATAACCACCAGTTGGTAATGGTCTCCCATTAAAATTACCATCCCAACCAACTGATTGAGGATCTATTTGAGCCAAAAGCTTGCCAAATCTATCATAGATTCTTATAATCTGCAGTGCCACTTCTTCAGTATTTGGTGGTTGTACAAATTGCCAAAAATCATTGGTGGAATCCCCATTTGGAGTGAAAAAATTTGGAAAACCTTCCCTTATGGAATCTGCTAGTATTTCTTTTGAAACAATACAATTCTGTTCCATAATATCCCTTACAAATACAATATTGTCTCCCAAAGGGGCATTTGTAAATATATTACTGTTCTGGTATGGACCATCTATATTGTTAAGAGAATATTCATATTGGCTGTTTCCTGTGACATTTACAATAAGTCTAAGATTATTATCATTTCTTTCTACATCGACAGATTCTATTATTGGCCCTTCCAAAACCTCTACCGCGAATTCTTTTGCTGTTGTGCATGGAATGTTATTTCCATTAGGATCTGCAAAGTTGCTGACTTCTAGTCTGTAAAAACCACCTTCTGAAATCTCTACTTCTTGGGTTTCTGATAAGGTAGCGATTTCTGTACCTATTGAAGTAGTCATAACCCACCTATAACTCTCAGCCTCCACATCTGTTGTAAGTAAAATGGTAGGAGAGTTTTCACAAGTAGTAAATGTGTCTGGAAAATCAAACTCTGGGAATAAGCTAATAAATTCGCCTGTCGTTCTATCTAAAAAAGGCCCACACCCAATTGCGGTTGAAAAGCTTTCTTGTTGGCAATTTATCGCCTCCCCTAATTCATTGAAGGGTATAATGGTAACGAATAGGGTACTGTTAGGTTCAAAATCTAATACTAAAGTTCTATTATTAGAAAAAATACCTTCATCTAGAATATCATTATTATCTGGTGTAGTACCTATAGACAAATTGTAACCCGTTGCTCCTGGTACATCTGTCCATTCTAAAATCGGGGTAAGAGGAACATTACTATCTCCGTTTCTTGGCGATATTAATGTGGCACATCCTAAATTGGATACTATTTCTGATGTAATAAATGACTGAGCAGTACAATTTACGGCCATACCAATTCCGTTTAAAGCAATGATTTCAACAAATATCTCAGTATTTGTTGGAAGATTTACGGGAGGATTATAGGTCAATACGTTTCCAACATTAATATTATTGGCAATATCTGTACCGCCTAGAACAGTACCCGCAGATAGTATATATGAAGTAGCTCTTGGACTATAATCCCAAGTAATATTGGTGCCTACATTTACATTAATTGCTCCGTCTTCTGGATTGTTTAAAATGGCACATTCCGGCACTTCCGATAAAGTTTCTGTTGTGAACGATATGCTTGAACAAACAACATCATCAAGATTATCAAAGAAAAACAAGGTGATTGTAACAAATATTTGTGTGTTTTCTGGCAATCCCAAAGGGGGATTAAAAAAAGTTGCACTACCGACCAGACGATTAGAAATAATATCATCTCCACCGGGTGTAGTACCTAAAGAAATTCGGTAGCCTGGTACTCCGGGAATTTCTTCCCAAACGATAGTGGATTCTACCGCTACATTAGTTTGACCAGACACTGGATTTAATAAATTAGGGCACGACTGACCATAGGTAAAATATGTATTACCTACCAATATGATAACAAATAGCAATTTTTTTAACATTTGATAAAAATCAAACAATTTAATTTACAAAAAATATTGAGTAATGTCATCTTTTTAACGTAAAGTGACCTTTAAACACTCTACCATCTTCTAAAATGGTTTTAAACCAGTAATCAGCTTCTGGTAAAACCGTATTGTTATAGGTACCGTCCCAACCAGATGAATTCATATCAAAAGCAGCAACTAAATTTCCATAACGATTAAAAATCGAAACAGTGCTATTGGGTTGAAACTCAGAATTTATGCCTATTAATTGCCAAGAATCATGAATTCCATCACCGTTTGGAGTAAAAAACTTCGGGTATCCCACTACAGAAATCAACTCCTCAGTTATTCCACATCCGTTCCTGTCATTTACATAAATTGAGAAAATACCTGGCGTAACGTTAGTAAAAATGTTTGAATCTTGATAGGTTAACCCATCTATTGAAAATTCATAGTCCCCGTCTCCAGAGACTAAAATTTCCACACTATTATTATCAGAGAAATCTCGTATATTAATATTATCAATAACAGCTCTATTTGAAGGTATAACCTCAAAACGTTCCGTACTTGTGCATGTATAGGTCTCTCCTTGTAAGATATAACTATAGCCTACTTCTAACTCATAAACACCAGTATTTGTTACTTCTAACTCATCAGTATCACTTAATTCTAAATTAGCGTTTGTATCTAATTGCGTCCAATGATATAAATCAAAGCCTTCTGGGGCTAATATTGTTATTGGTGGACCGTCTGTACAAAATAAAATTTCATCGGGATAATCCAATCTTGGTGTTGGATTAACAATTAAGTCTATTTCCAAAACATCTACACATTGATTTTCATTTTCAACTCTTGCATAAACTGTTGTTGGTTCCCTTGTAAGTACAGTTGAAAGTTCATCGATTTCAAGAGAAGCGTTTTGCCTATTGCCATAAAATGAAACTTCAAAATTTTCTAGAGTATCAGAGTCGACAGCTTCCAATAAATCAAAACTTCCACTTAGAATTAAATCGTTTGAATCTTCATCACAAACGTAAATTGTTTTTTTGCTACTATCACTAGTAAGAGTAGGCACTACTTGTAGATTAAGTTGACCTATACTTTCGCAATTATACTCATTTACTTTTTTATAATATATAGTGGTATTGAATGGTGAAGCGTTAATGTAGCCTATCGTTTCTTGTATAGAATTATCATTCGCTCTATCCACCATGGTTTCATAAAAAAAATAGGCATTATCATCAGTAATAATTTGCTCTAAGTTGAAAGCTGTAATCCCATCTTGGGAATCAGTTGCATCTATATCACATTGTGATAATGAAATAGTTGGGGTTTCTGGTAATTCGTTAACAGATATTAAAGCTTCGCCTATTATGGGGCAAGCATTTAGATTAGGTAAAATAATTTCTAGTCTATACCTACCGGCATCTGATAAAACCGCAGGATTTACCTCTAATATTGCACTTGAATTAGTAAGGCTTTCCCCATCTTTCTCCCAATTGTAAGTAGCTCCAGTAATTTCTTCTGCTTGTAGTGTAAAGCCTTCCCCGTTGCAGATGGTAAGCGTATTGCTTTTTGTACCATCAGGGTTTTGTACTAAAGAAGTTTTATCAAAGAAAGATTGTATAAAGGGAGGGAGGCCTTGAGTACCATTTCTGCCATTTAAACTTATAGCATTATGCTGATAGTTGGCATTTGTGCCAGCTTCATTTGGATTTTGTATAATCCCTAAAAATGGAGTGCCATTAAAATAATTGTTTGCAATGGTTCTATAAATTTTACCATCTGACCCTAATTGAAGTGCACCTCTATAAATTGCCCTTTCATCAATTATTATCTGCGAAGCTTCAATATCACTTGCCAAAACATCAAACTGTACCAAAGATGAGGTATGTACTCCTAATTGATCAGCAGGTGCATTATTAGTGGAGTGGATATAAAGAAATTGCTGGTTTGGTGAAAACTCTACTCCATAGGGAAAGATATTTTCTCCATTTATGGCTAACGATATTTGATTTGAAACTGCTCCAGTCTCCTTGTTAAAATCATAAAGGTACAATCCACCAAAAGAATTGGCACTTGCTAACTTGGTACCATCGGCATTAAACTTCATATAACCTCTGGCATCGTTTATCTCTAGTTCAAAGCCACTTTTAACAGCTGGTGTTTGTATGCCCAAGGTGTTTATTTCAAAAGCATGATAGGTATTATAAGGTCCTACACTACCATTTTGTGTAGAAAAAGCCATAACCCAAATGGATTGGTCAAAACAATCTTTAACTACTGCGGTTATTTTCTCTGAACAATGATTTAGAAGGCGTATGTTTTTTTCAATTACTACTCCATTACCTTCATTTAAATTCATGTCTACCAGCGAGTAATTAAGCCCGCGATTTGGATCCCCCTCAAATGAAGAAGTGTCGACAGTGAATATGTAAAGTTTTTCTGGGTCTTCAGGTTTTGGAACTATTATGGCAGATTGTGCGCTGGAAGGGTCTCCATATAGTCCATTTCCATTGGGCATCACTTGATGGTTTTTATCATATACCGTTATCCCATCGGTGTAAAACAAAAGGTTTCCAAAGCTATCAGATATTGAGGCGCAGCCTTCGTAGGTATCTATTTGGCCATCTGTCAACGGTGTGACCGTACCATCGTTTTGAAATTGTAAACCTGCTCTTTCCCCAAAATACCAATTGGAAGTTTCACCTTGTGCCAATAGAAGCAAAGGAGAAAAAAGGAATATACAAATCCACGTATATCTTTGTAGCATTTTTGAGTATAAGCAAAAAAGCAATATACTACAAATCTCTTTTCTTTAGTAAGGCATAGGATAAATAGATGAAAATTGCTGTCCAACCGAGCACAATTAATATTTCATACCAATGAACATGGTAATTTAAATTAATTGTCTCCCCAACTTGGTCCGCGACAGTTTGTACCGCTTCTAACCTTGTAATAGGCTCTTTTATGAGGTTGAACATAGATTGTAATGGAAAGAACCCCATAACAGTCTCAGTAGTTTCTCCATCAAATAATTTCCAACGTATAAGTCCTCTGGTAATTCCTTCTATAATTTGCCACAAAATCAAAAAGCCTAAGGCAAAAGCTGAACGTTTTACAAAAATTCCTAAGAATAGACAGAATGAAAAGAAACCTACGAGCTTAACAAAAAAGGCAAACACAAACTCCAAGTCTGAGAATATGATTGAAAGTTCATTGAAATCAGAATAAACCAACCCTAAAATCATGGACACAACAAACACAAATACTGTTGAAACAAGCGCAAATGAAATGACAGTTAAAAACTTAGATAGGATAAACTCTTTCTTGGAAAGACCATCTATTAAATTCTGTTTAATGGTCTTGTTACTATATTCATTTGCCATCATGGAGACAATCACTATGGCTAAAAACAATTTAAAAAATGCCGTAACAAAAGTGTTAAAGTGCCAGATGTAAGGAAAATTAAAAATGCCAATCTCGGCTAAATGAAACTTGACTGGACCAATATCAAATTTAATTGCAGCGATTAGTGCAATTGAAGTAAGCAATGCAAAATAAGAGATAACAAGTACTTTACTCGCCCTGTTATTCCAAAGTTTTATAAATTCTATTTGTAGCAGTCGTACCATGGTTAATTAGTTGTTTTTTGTTAATGCCAAAAATTGCTCTTCCAAACTTTCTTTTCGTTTCACAAGATGCGAAAGGACGATGCCTTTTTCAAATAATACCTTGTTCAATTCTTCGGCATTCATTTCTTCTTTTAGATAAGCGGTCAATGTTCCGTTGCTAGCATCAATTTTTCCAAAACTTGCATTCTTTTCAAGAAGGTTTTTTAAGGCATCCATATCACTGCTTCGTAATTCAAAAAAACCATGGCTCGCCATCATTTCATCTACACGACCAGAGTATAGTTTTTCGCCTTTTCTTAGAATAACCACATGGCTACATACTTTTTCCACTTCATCCAAAAGGTGGGATGCTAATAATATGGTTGTTCCTTGTGATGCAATCTTTTTTATGATTTCTCTGATTTGGTGTATTCCCTGTGGATCTAAACCGTTTGTGGGTTCATCTAATATTAGAATTTCAGGATCATTCAATAGGGCAGAGGCTATGGCCAAACGTTGTTTCATACCCAGCGAGTAGGTTTTAAACTTACTGTCCTTACGGTCTAGTAGTCCAACTAAATCCAATTTTTCTTGAATCTTATCTTCTCCAACCTCTTTTATTTTACAGACTAATTTCAGATTTTGAACGGCAGTCATATACGGATAAAAGTTTGGCCTCTCGATAATGGCACCTACTTTTTTGAGGGCTTCATGAGTTGATGCATTGCCATCGAACCAGCTGAAGTCGCCAGCAGTTCTATTAACAACATTTAGTATAATGCCTAAAGTTGTGGATTTACCACTGCCATTTGGTCCTAGGATACCATAGACATTTCCTTTTTCTATGGTAAAGGACAAATCTTTTACAGCAGTTAAATAGCCAAATTTTTTGGTAAGGTTGTTTACGGTCAGTATTGTATCCAAAGCGGAATCGTTTTTTGATTTGTTTATAGTAACTTGACGATGGTTAATAGATTTTGTTACAAATAAGCCAGAGAAATGTCTGAAGAAAAATTAATGTCGAAGAAAAAACCGGCATGTCCAGTTAAAAAAAAATTGGATGCTTACTTGAATAGGTATAATAGAAAAATTGAGATTCCCATTTTTTATGATGATTTATTACGTTTTTCTGGGTCAGTAGCGGTATATGATAATGATGATGTGGATACCCTGTGGGTTCGTGTTTTTTACTCGGATTTTGAACGAGAAGAAATAGATTTAAGTTTAAAAAAGGTCTATTCTATTTTACATTCTGATGGGAGCACTAGGATATTAGAGTACCTAAACATAGATGCTATCGACTTCTGTACGTTTGGAAACTCAAAACCTTTTCGTATAAAGGTCAGAAATATTCTAAATGATAATTACACTTACTTTTATGTAAAAAAAACCGATGCTTCCCGTATTTACGGATTAGAGTTAGAGCATATGCTCTCACCGTATAATCTAAACTTTTTGGTCTATAAGGATACACTTATAGAGGAGCATATTTCTGGAATCCCAGGAGATGTTTTTATAAAAGATATGTTGCCTAACTGTACAGAGTCTGAAAAAGCGCAATTGGCTAAAGAGTTTGTAAAATTTAATGAAAGGTGCATGATTCGTTTATTGGGAGATATGCGATCATACAATTATGTAATTGTACCTGTTCATGATTTTGACCATGTTGTTTACAGGATACGTGCCATTGATTTTGACCAGCAGTGTTTTGAAGGGAAATTTAAAGTGTATTTGCCCCAGTTCTTTAAGGAAAACCTTAATATGGTAGAACTTGTAAGTTCAAAACTGCAAGAGTATTCTGTAGACCAGTATAAGATTGAAGAACGCTCCATTGTGGCAAAACGCATTATCAGTTCTGGTAATAGAATAAAAAGACTAATTAGCGCTGTTAAGACAGACAAGATTTCCATGCCTGAAAATGTAGAGCGCTTAAAAGACGAATTACATGACTTTACCCTTGATGTCGAATTTAAAAAATGTAAGACAATGGGAGAAGTATTGGCCACTGCATTAGACTTTGTAAAACGTAATTATGAAGATGTGAGTATGAAACAGTTGATAGAAAAAAAGTTTTAACTCTTCTGTTCTTTGTTAAAATATACCAAGTAATAATACATTTGGCGTTCCTCATCCCAACCTTTTTCAACAAATTTTTGAGCTGACTCTGGATTTATAAAATCCATTTTAATCTGGATATTGGTGTCTAGGTTAATGACGTTCTTTATCTTCTTTCGAGCATCGGAAACAGCTTTATTGGCAATGTCAAAGTTGGATACATCTTCAATACTATACTTAGGACCTTTTTCAACTTTGTAGTGTTTAAACTCTGGGATCAATTCCGGGTTTTCCATAACCTCGTTTAAAAAACTACTCTCTTCAAAAGCATCATTTTTTGCAAAATGGTTAACTGCTCTGTTCATGAACAACACTTCTTGTTGCTTATCTTCGGCAGGTAAGACTACATCTTTCGCAAAGTTCTGACAGAATTTCAAGTAGTTTTTAGTGTAAAAATTTTCATCAGTAAGTGGTTCAAGGCCTAAGAAATTTTCTAACCAGTATTTGGCATCGTACCGATTACTGTCCACAGAGAGTACTTTGTAACCTTCTTCTTTATCAATATTGAAAACTAGGCAGCCTTTATCCAGTTTATTGGTATTTATGCCTTGTTGAATTAAAATGTCAAGATTTTGGCCTTTTTCTTCGAACTGTAAAAAGTCATGCTTTAACTCACTTTTAAAAATGCCAATAGCATCGGTTTTATTATTATCGATAACTACATCGGAAAAATGGACAATATAAACTTCACCACTTTTTATGTGTGGATGGTTGGATTGTTCGTATAAATAAGTAGTTATCTTTTTTGATTCTGCATGGACTTTAGAGGTGTCATCAAAGATTTCTGCAACGGATTTATAGATTTCATTGAACTCAACATCAACCTCATTGGAAAATTTAAAATAGTTTTCTTCCTTCTCTCGAAATGGCTTAAAAAAATATTCTTTTAATAGCCCAGCCATTTCATCATTCAATGTATGTGGTTCAGCAGATAAGAAAATAGCTTCATTTTTATTTTTGTTGCCCACCCGGTGTAGTGAGACACTTTCAATCTGTGCAGGATATAGGTTTAGCATTTTATAATTAAGAGTGTTTTAAGTGGTTAAAGTTTTAATAACTTTTTTAATTCCAATTTTCATCAAAATCCAAGTCATCGTAACTTTCAAAGTTGTCGTCAAAATCAATTGAAGGTTTTGACTCAAAGCTTTTTTCTGGAGGGGAATCAGGTAATTCACCAAAGCTAAAAAGGATATTTGGGTATGTTCTGCCGTCTTCTTTTTCAACAATATCAGCCAGCTCAACAAAAAACGTCCACATGCTTAAAAAATCATAAACATAAATGAGTTTTGGTTGTTTTTTAGTCAACACATCTTCCAAAGTTGTTTCATTCATCAATCGGACATCAGAGCCAGATTCGCTCATATCGAACAAAGCAATTTCTTCATCTTGGTTCCAATCTTGGTCACAAGTGTAAAAAGATGCCATTTCATTGCCCAAAAACCCAAAGGCTTGGGTAATCGCATTATGGAAGTCCTCAAGGGTATTAGATTGTTCTATTTCTAAATCCCTAAAAATATCCTCTTCAGTATCAAGAATTATCCTGATTTTATAAATCATCAATAAAATTTTGAGTGGGGTAAAGTTACAAAGTTTTGTGACTTTTAGAAGTTTTTGTGACTTCTAAAACCAAATAGAACTGCGCACCGAATAGAAGACTAGCTAATACTAAATGCAGTGGCTGACTACCAAAAGGAAAGTCTACATAATACATTAATATTCCTGTAAGGATTTCAAATAGTATGATGCCTACAATCCAATTAATTTTTTTAAAGCCTAAGTTGTTCTTTCTAATAGTGTATAATAAATATCCATTTAGAAGCACTACTAAAATTGAAAAAGAACGGTGTATATAAAATTGGAATGTTGGTTTTATAAGCCATAGTTCTTTGGCTTTTTCACCAACTATGTCTATTTGTTCGTCCACAAATTGACGTACCTGGGTCCCCAATATAATTTGAACTAATGTTAGTATCAAACAAGAAACTACTAATATTGGCAGGTATTTTTGAGATTTATGAATTTCGACCTGTTGATTTACTTGAAATATTAAATAAAGAATTAAAGCAACGATCAACAAAGCCATTACCATGTGCAAGGTTATTTTCACAGGCTCAAGTACTGAATACACCACTGTTGCCCCGAGCCATGCCTGAAAACCCATCCCAAACACAACCAACCAAGAAAGAATGGTGATTCTTTTGTTTTTATTCCAAAATTTAAATGAAAATATAGCTAAAGCCAATGTTGCCAGACCAGCTAAGGCTCCAAGAAGACGATTGATGTATTCTATCCAAGTATGCCAAACGTTAAAGGTGGAATAACTGTGTTTTGTATAAGGTTCCCAATTACCGGCATTAAATGTTTGGGTGGTAGTGAAATTTGATTTTGCAACTTGTAAAGCTTCATTTTGAATTATAACCTGACCTTTTTGAAACTTTCTTTCTGGTTTCCATTCCAGAGTTTCTATATCAGTTGGTGGAACATAGTATCCAAAACATTTGGGCCAATCAGGACAGCCCATTCCGCTCCCGGTCATCCTGACCACAGCACCAGCGATAATGACCAAATACACTAATACTAGCGAAATCTTTGCAAGTTTTCTAAAGTTCTTTTTCATGTGGCAACGCTAGTTAAGCCTAATTTTTTCCCTTCTTTAAGCATGTATTTAAAAGCTGCTTCATGTTCATTAGGTATTTCACCTTCTAAAATGGCTTCTTTTATGGCATCCTTAATAGTGCCAATTTCACGACATGGTTTTAAGTTGAAGGTTTTCATAATTTCTTCACCAGTTACTGGAGGTTGAAAATTACGGATATGATCGCGCTCTTCAACTTCCTTTATTTTTTGACGTACTATTTTAAAATTGTTTTTATACTTTTTTTGTTTTCTAGGGTTTTTGGTGGTGATATCTGCTTCGCACAATGTCATTAAATCATCGACATAATCACCTGCGTCAAACACCAGTCTGCGTACAGCGGAATCTGTAACGTGATTTTCTGAAAGAATTATAGGACGGGAACTCATCAATACCATTTTTTGGACAAACTTCATCTTGTCATTTAATGGCATATGTAGCCGTTTGAATAATTTGTACACCATTTTAGACCCTACAAACTCATGGGCATGAAAAGTCCATCCTATTTTTTTATGAAACTTTTTTGTGGGTGCCTTACCAATATCGTGTAGTAGGGCTGCCCATCTTAACCATAAATCATCTGTAGTTTTTGCAATATTATCTACAACTTCGAGCGTGTGCCAAAAATTATCCTTGTGCTTTTGACCTTCTATTTCTTCAATACCTTGTAGAGCGGTCAATTCAGGTAAAACTAGTTGAAGTAGACCAGCTTTATGCAGTAATGCAAAGCCTTTTGAAGGTTTTTTAGAAAGCAATATTTTATGTAGCTCATCAACAATACGTTCTTTAGAAATAATGCTTATACGATCTTTATTTTCAACAATGGCCTGTAAAGACTGCATTTCAATATTAAAATCCAGTTGTGTTGCAAAACGGATTGCCCGCATCATCCGTAATGGATCATCACAATACGTAATATCTGGCGATAAGGGAGTGCGTATTGTCTTTTCTTCCAAATCTCTAATTCCATTAAAAGGGTCTAACAGGGTTCCAAAATTATTTTTATTCAGTCCTAAAGCTAAAGCGTTAATAGTAAAATCTCTCCGGTTTTGATCATCTTCTAAAGACCCGTTTTCTACAATGGGTTTACGACTGTCACGAGAATAGCTTTCTTTCCGGGCACCAACGAATTCAAGTTCTATGTCTTGATTTTTTATCATTGCTGTACCAAAATTTTTAAAAACAGCAACTTCTGGTTTTCCTTTTAATTTTGAAGCAACTTTTTCGGCTAATTGAATGCCACTTCCTATTGCAACTACGTCAATGTCTTTTGCATTACCTCTTTTCAAAAAATGATCGCGTACAAAACCACCGATAACATAAGCTTCCATGTCAAGTTCATCGGCACTTTCACCAATAGTCTTAAAAATAGTATGTTGCAGCGCATGTTTATGGTTCATAAACCTTGTTCAATTATTCTCGGATTACTTTTACTGTTCCATCATTACTTAATTTGATGATGGATGATGGAGAAGAATTTTCTTTTTCTTGATGCAAATTTACCACATAGTCAACTCCTTTTAAAATTTCATTTGAAATAGCTGAGAAATTTTTAAGAGAAGGCATTCCAGATATGTTTGCCGAAGTAGAAACTATTGGTTTGCCAAATTTATTGATAAGGTACTGGCAAAACTTATCCGACGCTACCCTAATGGCAATAGTATTATCTGTAGCAATTAGGTTTTCTGCCAAGCCTTTTGGATTATCAAAAACTATAGTCGTTGGTTTATTAGCTAAATCAATAATATCATAGGCAACGTCGGGCACTTCTTTTACATGCCTTTCCAACATTGCTTGATTAGCTACCAAACAAATTAATGCCTTACTATCTTCTCTATTTTTTAATTGATACACTTTTTTTACCGCATCTTTGTTGGTGGCATCACATCCAATACCCCAAACAGTATCTGTAGGATAGAGGATAAGCCCTCCCTTTTTTAATGCTTCAATACAATTATTTATTTCTGTCGTCATGGCTATTTGACTAGTTCATGCAAGTTGTAGTAATCAGCAACATTTTGCCACTGAATTCTATTCTTGTCTTGTTTGATATTGCCTTTTTTTAAAGATACACCTTGTGAACCCCAAATTGGTATTGGTTCTTTTGTTGGGTATTCTGAAATCATAGAAATCGTGTTTTGCTTTAACGACATTGCTTTAAACCAAAGGTCATCTGTAGTTGGTGTTAATTTTAGAAATAGCTCAGAATTTGTTACATCCTCAAATAAAGAATTTGGAGGATAAAGTGTTCCACCGGCTCCAATTGGTAGTAGGGATTTTTCATTCTTGCAAAAACCGTCAGTTGCTCCCCATTCTTTGTATGCTACTACCTTATTGTCTTTATAGGTAATACAGCGCACCTGATTTGCAATAATTGTACTTGGATTTTTTTTATGAGCCTTGCAAATATTCTTTAACCAATCTTTTCTATAAATCATATCATCGTCACATGTGACAATGGCTTTGTTAGGATAAATTTTCAAAGCATTGACTAGTTTTCTATGCGAACAGGTAAGTTCAGAAAAATGAATCTCAAAAATTTCTCCTTCTAAAACAGATAATTTTTTTGGGACCTTATTTTTCAAATCTTTATGTAACCATAAAATGATTTTTTCTGGAAGTGTAGATTGATTTAGAATACTTCTAATAGTGAGGTGAACTATATTTAACCTTGAAGGTATTGTTGCCAGTGAAACTATCAATTTTGATTTCCCCCCATTCTTTACAAGAGCTTTTTTAGATAAAGCTGACAAACGTAGTGTGTTAAAAATAGAAATAGGAATCTCTTTAATTTTCATAAACGGCTTATTAAAGCAATTGCAAAATTAAAGATATAGATGAACAGTTTAATATTTATATTTTTGTCGGAATGGAATCACCTAAAATATCTGTAATCATAAGTACCTATAATGCCGAAGAATGGCTGGAGAAAGTACTTTGGGGATTTAATTGCCAAACCTTTAAAGATTTTGAGGTAGTTATTGCCGATGATGGCTCTGGACCAAAAACCAAGGAATTATTAGAAGAAATAAGTAAAAAGGTATTTTACAAAATTGTTCATGTTTGGCAAGAGGATGATGGCTTTCAAAAATCACGAATCTTGAATAAGTCTGTTGAAGCCTGCAATGCAGAATATATTATTATGACAGACGGTGATTGCATTCCTAGGGAGGACTTTGTTCATGTGCATTATATTAATAAAGAACAAGGATATTTTATTTCTGGTGGTTACTACATGTTGCCCATGAACATTTCTAAGATGATTACCTTAGATGATATTGAAAAACAAAAATGTTTTCAAATCAGTTGGTTAAAAGAGAAGGGTATTCCAAAGACCTTTAAGAACAATAAACTTACCGCTCGCGGAATTATTTCAAAACTTTTGAATACGGTAACACCTACGAATGCCAGTTGGAATGGTCATAATTCTTCTGGATGGAAGAAAGATATCCTCAATGTAAATGGGTTTGATGAACGTATGCAATATGGTGGACAGGATAGGGAGTTGGGGGAGCGCTTATTTAATTTTGGACTTAAATCAAAACAATTGCGGTACAGTGCAGTTTGCGTACATTTAGACCACAAAAGGGGTTATAAAACTCCAGAATCGATAGCAAAAAACAAAAAAATAAGAAAAGAGACAAAAACCGAAAAGATGGTTTGGACGCATTACGGCATAACCAAGTAGTAAGCCAATTCGTTTTTCTTTTCTAAACGTTTAAGCTCGCGATACCGCTCTAAAACACTTAAAGAATTTAAGTAACAAACTGTCACTCCTTTTTTACCATCTAAAAACCCTAAACGAAGGATATATTGATAGAAAAACTTCCATGAAGGTTTAAAGATTAATAAAAAATAATTGAAACTTTTCTCTTTATAAAATGCTTCCTTGGCTTTTAACCTACCATAATGTAGCATTTTAGACTTATAGTCTTCAAAGTTTTTATAGCAATAGTGCATCAATTTTTCTTGGAGAATACATGACGAACCATCTACTTCTAATGTTTCATGTACTAATTTGGCATCTGTAAATTTCACCTTACTTTTTCTAAAAAGGCGATGATTTTTATCTGTTTGCCAACCACTATAATTCAATCTCTTATTTTGAAACATAAAGGTTCTATAGAACCAATATGCTTCACAGGCTTTGGAATCATTTATAGTGTCTACTATTTCTAGTTCAAGATTTTTGGTGACTACCTCATCTGCATCCACAAAAAGAATCCAATCATTGGAAGCTTGTTCTAGAGCATGCGATTTTTGTGCAGTAAAGTTTGAAAAAGGGTTTTGAATTACCTTAACGTTAGGCTGTTCCAAGAGAAACTCATAAGTACCATCTGTACTGTAAGAATCAACGACTATAATTTCATCAGCAAATGAAATAGATTCAATACATCTTTCAATATATCCTAGCTCATTGTAGGTGATGATTAATGCCGATAGCTTTTGTCTTGGGGTACTAATTTCAGCCATAAATTGGTACTATTGGGGTTTGGTGCTGCAAAACTATAACAAAAAAAAGAAGATAAAATTGTATTGTGGAAGTATTTTTCCTACAATATAATTTTATTCAAACCTTTCAATGTTTATAGTATAGACTACAAAAAGCGTAAATGGTTGGCTTATATTTGAAAAAATATTTTTATGGAGTGGATATTATGGGTTTTGGCCCTAGGGATTTTTGGTTTTTTTCTAGGAAAATTTATCAAGCATAAATCATTATACCCTTTTATGCCTTTCAGACATGATTTTAGAAAAAGAAGGGACACTTTTCTAAAAGTAATGGATTTAATGAAGTCTATTGATGCGAAGACCATTATTGAAACCGGTACTTCAAGAGAAGGGCTCAGAGGAGCCAAAAGTAATGGTGCAGCGACTATAGTTTTTGGAAAATGGGCCAAGGAAAATAGCGCTTTTGTCCATTCTGTTGATATTAGCGAGGAATCATGTAGGAATGCACAGCAAGAGGTAGATAAGCAAAACTTAAATGAATATGTGAAAATTCATCATTCTGACTCTTTGGTCTTTTTAAAAGACTTCGATAAAAAAGTAGACTTATTGTATTTGGATAGTTATGATTATAGCAATGATATTGAGGTGCAAAAAAAAAGTCAGGAACATCATTTGCTGGAATTTAAGGCAATTGAAAATCGATTACATGAAAATAGCATCGTATTGATTGATGATTGTGATTTACCCAATGGTGGTAAAGGTAAGTTGGCTATTGCTTATATGCTCAAGAATGGTTGGAAGGTTATAATGGATGCATACCAAGTATTATTGGTTAGGGAAAACTTCGGTATTGATAAAGTCTAACAACTCTTCTTTAAAATATTCTGGTTTAAAAAGTTGATAAAGTTCCAAAGAATTTTTCTTTCTTTCTTTTTTTGTTATTTGAATCAAATTATTCTGTAAATAATCTGCTAAATGCACGGCTCTATTGGCAGTATTTTCATTAAAAGTCAACCAGGCAGTTTTAGAAATCCATGGAGAGAAAATAGAGAAATTAGGGATATCTAAAGCTTTGGACATATTAGTGGCGCCTCCTTCATTACCAATGTAAGCATCACAAATACTCAATAAGGCCAAAAAATCCCGTAGTGATGGACAAAATAGGTTTTCTTTAATACTATTTCTTGATTTTTCTGAGCATAGATAAAGTAATTTGTCAACTTCGACCTTTTGACTTGGAATATAATTGAAAAGTAGGGTTACATCATTCTTTTCAGTTATATAATCAATTGTCTTGGCCAAGTATTCCAGAGGGTAGCTTTTGATAGGGCTACTGCCTAAAACCCCTATCATGAGTAACTTTTCTGAAGCACCTATTTTATGTTGCTTGAGTAAGTCTTTGGCTTTAGCAATTTCTTCGCTGGACAAAAATATTTTTGGGGCTAATTCTGGTTTTTTGAGTTTATCAATAATGGGCGAAAGTAATAGTAGCCTATTTTCAATGGCCAACCCTAATTTAGTGCCTGGATTCTGAGAATAGGTAAACAAATGGTCATAAATGAATTTTGAGTACCATTTTTTGTAGGAAATTTTAATTGATGCCTTAGAAAAATAACTAATCAGATTACTTTCCAATTTACAATAGACATCGATTACCACATCGTAGTTTTCTTTTTTTACACTTTTAAGAAATTGATAAAATTTAGATTTATCCTTTTTAAAATTGTTTCTAAAAATTACAGTTTTGTCTATATAAGGGTTACCATCAACCACGGCTGTGGTATTCTCATTAATTAAAAAATGCACTTCAGAATCAGGAAAATGGATTTTTAAATGCTCACATAGAATAGTGCTTGCCAAAACATCACCAATCATTTTTTGTTGTATGACAAGAAATTTTCTCATGCTTAATTTTAAACAGCTACATCATATTCCCTAAGCGCATCGTTTAAAGAAGTTTTTTTGTTGGTACTTTCTTTTCGCTTTCCGATAATCAAAGCACAGGGAACTTGGTAATCTCCAGCATTAAATTTTTTAGTGTAGCTGCCCGGTATAACAACAGAACCAGCAGGAACAATCCCTTTTCTTTCAATCGGTTCGGAACCAGTTACATCAATAATTTTTGTAGAAGCTGTAAGTACCACATTTGCACCAAGGACCGCCTCTTTTTCTACTCTTACACCTTCTACCACAATACAACGTGAACCTATAAAAGCATTATCTTCAATAATTACTGGTGCAGCTTGTAAAGGCTCAAGAACACCACCAATACCTACTCCACCACTTAGGTGCACATTTTTACCTATTTGTGCACAACTCCCCACGGTTGCCCATGTGTCCACCATGGTACCTTCATCAACATAAGCCCCAATGTTTACATAACTGGGCATTAGAATTGTACCACTGGATATGTATGCACCATGCCTTGCAACAGCATGAGGAACTACTCGTATTCCTTTTTCTTGATAGCCTCTTTTTAAAGGAATTTTATCATGATACTCAAATATTCCAGCTTCAAGAACCTCCATTTTTTGAATTGGAAAATATAAAACGACTCCTTTTTTTACCCATTCATTTATTTGCCATCCATTGGGAGTAGGTTCTGCGCAACGTAATTTTCCATCATCAAGCAATGAGATTACCTTTCTGATGGCTTTTTGCGTTTCGTTATCTTTTAATAATTCTCGGTTATCCCAAGCTTGTTCTATTTGTGCTCTTAATTCTGTCATGATTCAAATTTGAGCAAATATAATTGTATCACCACAATATTAATGTCAAATTTAAGGGCATAACATTTTTAGGGTTATTTTTGCCAAAAATTCAACATTTGGCACGTCTATTGGCATTGGATTATGGAAAAGTACGCACTGGAATTGCCGTTACAGATGAAATTCAGTTAATAGCTTCTGGATTGACAACAGTGAAAACATCTGAGCTTTTTATTTTTTTGAAAACGTATTTTAAGGAGGAAGATGTGGAACGTGTAATTGTTGGTGAACCCAAACAAATGGATGGCTCAGCTTCTGAAGCTGAAAGTTTGATTCAAAAGTTTTTAAATAAATTTACCGAACAATTCCCTGACATTCCGTTAGATAGACAAGATGAAAGATTTACTTCAAAAATGGCTGTACAGAGTATGATTGCCTCTGGAGTAAAAAAGAAGCAAAGACTGAATAAAGCTTTGGTTGACGAAATAAGCGCCACTCTAATTTTACAAGCATATTTAGACAGAATATAATTTATGATTTTACCTATAATAGCCTACGGTGACCCAGTTTTGAGAAAAAAAGCAAAAGAGATTAGCCAAGAGCATTCAAAACTGAAAGAACTATTGATAAATATGTGGGAGACCATGTATAACGCCAATGGCGTTGGCTTGGCGGCTCCACAGGTTGGCCTACCAATTCGTTTATTTTTAGTGGATACTACACCTTTTTCAGATGATGAAGATTTGACGGAAGAAGAGCAAAAAGCGTTGAACGGCTTTAAAAAAGTATTCATAAATGCTAGGATTGAAGAGGAAAGTGGAGAAGAATGGGCATTCAATGAAGGTTGTTTGAGTATTCCTGACATTAGAGAAGACGTAAATAGAAAGGATACAATTAAGATTACCTATCAGGACGAAAATTTTAAATCCCATACCGAAACTTATGATGGTTTGTTAGCTAGGGTAATCCAACATGAATATGACCATATTGAGGGAATTCTTTTTACGGACAAGCTTTCATCCTTGAAGAAACGTTTATTGAAAAATAGGTTGGAAAAGATATCCAAGGGTAAAATTAATATAGAATATAAAATGCGTTTTCCTAATCCTAAAAAAGCACGTTAAAAAAATTTACTATCTCAACTAAAAGTATAATTTTGCGCGCATAAATTTTATAACTAATGGCATTAGACAAAATTCTTTCCATAGGTGGTAGACCAGGATTATTTAAGCTACTTACCCAGACGAGAAGTGGATTTGTTGGAGAATCACTTTTAGACGGTAAAAGAGTCACCGTAGGTATGCGAAGTAATGTGAGTGTGCTTTCTGAAATTGCTATTTACACTTTGGAAGAAGAAGTGCCATTAAGAGAAGTTTTCCAGAAAATAAAAGAAAAAGAAAACGGAGGAAAGACCTCAATCGGTCATAAGGAAGAAAAAATAAAGTTGGAAGAATACTTTTTTGAAATTCTACCTAATTACGATGAAGACCGAGTCTATGCCAGTGATATTAAGAAAATTATCCAGTGGTATAATATTCTTCACACTAACGGAATTAAAGATTTTAGCGAAGATTCCAAAGATGAAAAAAACTCATCCGAGGAAGAATAGATTTTTCGCAAATTGTTATTTCTAAGTTAATTTGCACTCTTATTTTCAGGTAGTTTGGTTATCTTACCAGACAACTAATTAATCAAACTACCAACATGCAAAATCGTATCTTGAGCATTTACATGATGCTTGTCGTGCTTTTTAACTTTACAAGCACTTTCTCACAAGAAAAAGAAAAAGACTCTACCAAAAAGGCAACCAAAGAGTTGCCATTAGAACCAGAACGTACCATTCAATTTTCCACTGATCAAGGCACTTGGATTTCAGTGGATGTAAGCCCAGATGGAAAAACTATTGTTTTTGATTTAATGGGAGATATTTATTCCATTCCAATTACAGGAGGTAAGGCTACACAAATAACATCAGGTATTGCTTACGATGTGCATCCAAGATATAGTCCTGATGGAGAATCATTGGTCTTTATTTCTGATAAAAGTGGCTCAGATAATATTTGGACTATGGATTTGGGCTCTAAAGAGGACAAACAGATAACAAAAGAGAAAAAACATAATTTCTTTTCTGCAGAATGGACTCCGGATGGAGAATATATTGTTGGTGTAAAAGGGAGAAGAAATATCAAACCTCATATCTATCACAAGGATGGAGGCTCTGGGAGTCAGTTGGTCAGTGAGCCAAAGAATATAAAATTGACTGACCCAGCTTTTTCTGCTGACGGTAAATTACTGTACTTCTCACAGCGGAGAAATTCTTGGAATTATAATGCACAACTACCACAATATCAAATAGGAACTTATGATATGGAGGATAGTGATATGGCAACAATTACTTCAAAATATGGTTCTGCGTTTACACCCACTTTATCTCCGGACGGGAATTGGTTAGTATTTGGTACTCGTTATGAGGCAGAAACGGGTTTGATCATACGTAACCTTAAAACGGGAGATGAAGACTGGTTGGCATATCCTGTTCAACGTGATGAACAAGAATCAATAGCCCCTTTAGGAGTATTACCTGCAATGTCATTTACACCAGACAGTAAAAATTTAATCGCTTCATATGGGGGTAAAATTTACTCAATTTCTATTACAGATAAAGTTGCGACCGAAATTCCATTTACCGTAGATGTTAAACTGGATATGGGCCCCTTATTACAATTTAAATATCCAATTACAGATGAATCAGAAGCCTTTGCAACCCAAATTAGAAATGCCAAACCATCTCCAGACGGGTCTAAACTGGCATTTACGGCATTGAATAGGTTGTATATAATGGACTACCCTAATGGTACGCCAAGTAGACTCACAAATAATGATTTTATAGAGGCGCATCCTTCTTGGTCTCCAGACGGAAAGTATCTGGTTTTTGCTACTTGGAGAAAAAGTGGTGGGGACTTATATAAAGTTAACGTAGATGGTAGAACTAGAGTAACCAAGCTAACCAATGTATCAGGAGTATATACCAACCCAGAATGGTCATACAATTCTAATAGAATAGCCTTCCATCGTGGTAGTGCACAGGTTTTTAAAGACTTGGTTGGACCTTTATCTGGCAGAACTGCCGAGGATTTGGTTTGGGTAAGTTCAGATGGAGGTGCTATTAACTTAATTGATAAAACTAAAGGTAGGAGAATGCCTCACTTTACCAAGGTTGATGATAGAATTTACCTTTATCAAGCCGGTAAGGGATTAATCTCCATACGCTGGGATGGTACAGATGTAAAAGAACATTTAAAATTAAAGGGAATTGTGACCTATGGTTCTCAAGATATATTTCATGATAAGTATGGGGGGCATGATATTTTATCTGGTAAGAATGGGTATGAAGAGCCAAATGACAAATCTTCCCAACCGCAGGAAATTAAAATTTCCCCAGATTGTAAATCTGCACTTGCTAAAATTAATAATGATGTATACAAAGTTACCATTCCCAGATATGGTAAAACTCCAACTATTTCTCTCGCAAAAGCAGAAAATGCTGCTTTTCCTGCTGTAAAACTAACGTTAATGGGAGGTGAGTTTCCTACATGGTCATCAAATAGTAATACGGTGCATTGGTCTTTGGGGGCTAGTTTTTTTAGTTATGATTTAGTAGCTGGCAAGCAATTTGCAGATAGTGTTGCTACGGTTAAAAAGAAGGAGAAAGAGCTTAAGAAAACCGAAAAAAAGTCAGATTCTACTAAAACGGATAAAGAAGATGAAGACGATAAAAAGAAAGAAGAGAAAAAATTTGAAGCAGATGAAATCCAAGTAAAAGTACCTTACAAAAAAGATATTCCACAAGGAACTTTATTGCTCAAGGGAGCTCGTCTAATTACCATGAAGGGTAAAGATATTATAGAAAACGGTGACATTTTAATCGAAAATAACCGTATCAAAGCAATTGGAGCTTCAGGGAGTTTATCGGTACCAAATGGTGCTAAAGAGATAGATGTTAATGGTAAAACAATAGTTCCCGGTTTTGTTGATGTGCATGCGCATATGCGCCCAGCATGGGGAATCCACAAAAATCAAGTATGGTCATATACTGCTAATTTGGCCTATGGCGTTACCACAACCAGAGATCCACAAACTGGAACTACGGATGTTTTGACCTATGCAGATATGGTAGAAGCAGGTCAGTTAGTCGGACCTAGGATTTATAGTACTGGTCCTGGGCTTGGCTTTTGGTTTTATAAGTTAAATAGTTTGGAACAAACCAAAGATGTACTAAAACAGTACAGTAACTATTTTGATACTAAGACCATCAAAATGTATTTGGTGGGGAACAGGCAGCAACGCCAGTGGGTTATTGAAGCATGTAAAGAGCTTAAATTAATGCCAACCACAGAAGGCGGATTAGATTTTAAATTGAATATGACCCAGCTTTTGGATGGGTACCCAGGGCATGAACATTCATTCCCCATTTATCCAATTTACGAGGATGTTTTAAAAACGGTGGCAGAATCTAAAATGGCGGTAACACCAACCTTATTGGTATCTTATGGTGGACCATGGGCAGAGAACTACTATTATTCACGTGAGAATGTATGGGGAGATAAAAAGATTCAACATTTTACCCCCTTATAGCGATTTAGCAAGGAAATCTAGAAGAAGACCGGGTTGGTTCATGGATGAAGAACATGTATTTAAAAAGCATGCAGAGTTCATGAAGGAATTAGTGGAAGCTGACGGTATTGGCGGAATTGGTAGCCATGGACAATTGCAAGGACTTGGTTTCCATTGGGAATTGTGGAGTGTTGCCAGTGGTGGTATGGATAATCATGATGCATTACGAGTTGCAACAATAATTGGGGCAGAGGCAATTGGCTTAGATGGTGATTTAGGGAGTTTAGAAGTTGGAAAACTAGCTGATATTATAATACTTGATAAAAACCCTCTTGAAAATTTGAGAAACACCAATACCATATCACATGTGGTTAAAAATGGAAAAGTATATGATGCTGATACTTTGGATGAGGTTTGGCCAAAGGAACAAAAAGCTGAACCATTCTCATGGCAAACGAAAAAACCTGAAGGCTTGCCAGGTCTAAAAAAGTAGCAAAACAAAAATAGCGGTAGTTGAATAAAACTATCGCTATTTTAAATTTAATCTGAATAGAATCTAATCTTTTTGAATTGTCTCCAAGGAATGTTCGCTTTTTTCCCAATCAATTAGTTTAGAGGGATAGTAATTAACATTCATTCGCTCTAAAAACGGAGCTTGTTTTGCAAGTCTTTCTTTATAATCTTCCCAATCTCTATTTTCCGCTGTGGACCAACTTAATTCTGAGTATCCTATAGCTCTGGGGAAAGCCAAGTATTCCAATTCCGAAATATTACTGATTGTTTCTGACCATAATGGGGCTTCTACCCCTAGAATATGTTCTTTAGGAATTCCGCTATACGTTTCAGGTGTCCAAACATAAGCGGTATCAACTGGAATGTAAGCGGCCCAATGTAGACCATGCTTAGAAAGCGGGTCATACTGCATATCTAAATAAGCTTTTTTTGCAGGTGACAATATCACTTTCATACCTTTTTCTACTGCAGTTGTTGCATTTTCTTTGCTGTTCCAAAACTGAATTATGGATGATGAATCTAAATTTGCCTTAGCTGCTTCATCCCAACCTATCATCTGCTTTCCATGCTTTTGCACTATTTTCTCTACACGTTCAATAAAGTAAATGAAATCTTTCTTTTTGGTAACATGGCTTTCATCACCTCCTATATGAAAATAAGGACTAGGACTCATCGCTGATATTTCCTTAACTACATCATCAATAAAGGCATAAACAGTATCCTTTCTGGTGTCAAAAGTGCTGAAACCAACATGTGTACCTTCATAAAGTTTTGGTGTCTTACCGTTTCCGTTTAAGAAAGGGTAAGAAACAGAGGCAGCATTTGTATGACCGGGCATATCAACTTCAGGAATTATCATCATATGATGCTTACGGGCATAATCAACAATTGCTTTATAATCTTCTTGTGTGTAAAATCCACCAGCTTCACCACCAACTTCTGTACTTCCTCCAATTTCAGTTAGTTTTGGCCAAGATTTTATTTCTATGCGCCATCCTTGGTCATCTGTTAAATGAAGATGAAGTGCATTTATTTTATAATAGACCAATAGATCAATATACTTTTTTACATCTTCAACGCTAAAAAAGTGCCTAGCTACGTCCAACATGGCGCCTCTATATTCGAAATTGGGTTGATCTAAAATCTTTCCTGTAGGAATGGGCCAAATAGGACGTTTATTTAAAGTATCATTGCTTTTTTCTGGAATCAATTGCCTTAAGGTTTGAATTCCCCTAAAAGCTCCCTCAACGGTTTTAACATTTAAAATGATGGAATCCTTTCTTATGTAAAGCTGATAGGATTCTTTTTCTAAATCTGGACCATTGACTTGATTGATATAAATAACACGATCAATAGTTTCGCCTTCTACGTCATTAACAGATAACCGTAAACCCGTTTTAGCATTAATTTTCTCAGAAAGAAAGTTGCCCACCTTACTTAGCCCTTCACTTCTTGGAGAAGTGTAAATTGCCGTAAATTGATCTAAGGCAAAAGCTGAATTTGTTGGGATTATTTTTAGTGGCATTGGAATAAGTGCCTCTTTAGTCAAATCTGTTTCAGGAAGAATAAGTTGTTCTTTTTTTTCAGTACAAGAAAGAATAACAACTATTACGCATACTATAAGAAGGCTTTTAAAAAAAACAGATTTTATCATAAGAATTATTTTAAGCTCAAAAAGTATTTATAAAGTTAAGTATCCAGATAACCAAAAATCAGTAATATCCAGTCAAAATAAGACATGTTTTGATTGATTAATCAACATGCTCTTTAATTTTTTTATACCAAAGCTCATAGCCAGCTGCGTTCATGTGCAGCCCATCTTCAATAAAAATATCCGTTCTAACTTTTCTCCCATCAAGCATAATGTCCCACACGTTAGCGTAAGATAAATTCATGTCTGACAGGGCTAATTTTTCCAACCTTCTATTTAAACGCCTGTATTTTCTTCGTAGCCGCCATCTTGCTATACTTGGTTTTGCAGATATTAAAATAATGCTCGTATTGGGATTTTTATTTTTTATTAGCTGAATGATACTTAGTGTTGTTTGAACAACCTCTTTTGGTCTCTTTTTGGCGAAAACATCATTATCTCCTTCGTAAATGAATACTTTTTTAGGACTGTATCGTAACACCAATTTTTCTAAATGATATAGTAAGTCACTTGCTTGTGAACCTCCAAATCCACTATTTAGAATATGTTGCTCAGGAAAACGTTCTTGTACGTCTTCCCAAAAACGGATACTGGAACTACCAGTAAATACAATAGTCTCTTTAGAATTGTCCCATAACGAATCATTGCGCTTAACAATGTTATCTACTTCTTCTTGAAACCCGTTTTGTGCTCGTATACTTATTAAAAAGAGAAAAGAAAGTAGGTATAAAAGAATTTTCATGGTATTAATGCTTAGGCTCTGTAATTCCTTGGGCAACGGACCATTCGTAAAAACGTTCTATCCATTTATCCGAAGGTAAGCCTTGTTCTCTCATCCCAAAACCATGACCACCTTTCGCGTACATGTGCAATGCTACTGATTTTCCAGCACCTTGTAAGGATTGATACAATTCTACAGAGCCTTTTGCGAGTCCTAAAGGATCATCCGTAGCACAAATAAGTAAAGTAGGGGGGACATCATTTTTTGGCTCTTTCACAGTAATGACATCCGTCCAAGCATAAATCGGGACCATAAAATCAGGTCTATTTTCCTTAGAATAATTATAACCAATGCCCATGGTTACAGCTCCTCCTGCTGAAAATCCCATAAAACCAATTTTTGAAGGATTTATGCCATATTTAGTAGCATTTTTCCGAACATGGGAAATTGCATTCAAGCCATCTTCAATAGAAAGTGGCAGCACTTTAGCAACCTCATCTATAATTTTCTGTGGATTTGTAGTTGATAATTCTGTAATTTCAGCTACTCCATCTTTATCTGTTGGCACCAATCGATACTTGAGCACAAATGCGGTAATTCCCTTTTCCGCGAGCCATTTGCCAACATCATTGCCCTCGCTATTAATACTATGGGCGTACAAACCGCCTCCAGGCGCTACAATAACGGCTGTTCCAGTATTCATGTCTTTGGAAGGCCGAAAAACTTCCATTGTTGGTTTGGAAACATTAGTGACAACTTGGGTCTGCCATATTTCCGAGTAATATTCTTTCTCTGGTCCTTTCCAACTGATTCCTTCAGCTACCTTATTTGGTAATTCAATTATTTCTTGGGAAAAACCAATGGTAAAACAAATCATAAAGGCAAATAGAATCAGGGGATTTTTCATAACAATAAGTTTAGTTGACCATGAACAGTGCATTGGCAAAGAACAATTTACCATTTTCCCAAAAACCCCTAAAAAGAGGATTGTCCACCATATAGATTACATTTCCAGAGCCATGGGATTCGACTCCAAAAACCAGAGAATTTCCTATTTTCTTTTGGGCTTCACTTCCCGCAAAACCGGAAATGGGTTTAGTGTTCGATTCTAAATAGACAGCATTCCCGCTATCTAAGTAATCATAGGAGTCATTACCTAATTTTAAAGTAAAATAATTTTTTCCATAACCATATGCCAAAGGATGCGTATTATCCACTTTTACTTTAAATATCGCTCCAGTAATAGCACTTTTAATACGTTCCCTCTGTGAGTTTTCATGAGGCATGGGATTTTTTGTTTCCGTACTATCCTTTTCAGCTTTCTTAGCTTTAATGCCAAATCCTTTTTCACCATCAATATCTTTTATAGCACCTCCCATGGCAATTAAGTTACCACCATTTTTGACCCAATCCTTTAGTCTTTTAAGTTGATTTTCATCAAAGAAGTTACCATATCTACCGCCAGGTAAAATCAAAGCATCGTACTTATCTAAATTTACCCTTTTAAAATAGTTTTCATCAACCACTGTAAGTGGGTAATGCAATTGTTGTTCAAAAAAGTACCAAATCTCGCCAAATCTTAGTGTTGATGTTGGTTCACCAGAAAGGATAGCTATTTTAGGTGGTTTTATCATTTGTACGTAAGATGAACCAAAATCCTTACCTGTGTCTACAAAGCCAGTTTTTACGGGAGTTAGATTTACTGATGGATTTTGTTCAAGTACTTTTTTTAAAGTGCTTATAAAATCTTTTTTGTTTTGGTTATCCGCTTTGGTAATTATTAAACTTCCACGTTCAAAAGAATTCCCTTCAATCTTAAATGGAGCATAAGCAGTTCTGACTTTTATACCTTTTTTTAATAAATCACTCAGAAATCGTGCATCTGTCATACTGCTCCAATCTGCCACATACGCATAAGTGTTATTATTCAAATTTTGATTGGAAATACTAGTAGCTTCAAAGTTAGACTGATTTATAGATGTAGTAGAAGCCACTGCATCCAAACCGTAGGCATACGGTAATGACCAAGCTGTAATGTCATAGGTTAACGAATCGCTCAACTTGGCGGTGGGTTCAAATAAAACCTTTACCATGGTGCCTTTTTTCTGATTGGTGGAAACTACAATGGAATTCTCGTCCATTTTTATGGAACCATAAGAGTTAGTGTTATAATTAAAACCTTTAACGGTACCACTACTACCTTTTCCATATTCAATTTCATGATGGCTTAATAACTTTGCAAGTGCATCAATTTTATCGCTATCACCATTCAAAACATAGCTTTTATACTTATAGTTTTTGTTTTGATAAAACTTTTTGAATTCGGCATTTAGCTTATCCACATTTTTTGCTGCGACTTCAACTGTAGAAAGTCCCGTGGTATGATGGTGTGCTATTCTGTCTTTTAAAGTAAGTGTATCACCAATACGTGTGGTAATTCCAAGCCCAGCTCTTCCACTGCCACCCTGCTCGTAGGTCATGCCAATAGCACCATTGTATGTTGGATAGGTATCACCATAACTTGGATAAAAAAGATCATAAATCTCTTTGGTAAAATAAAACCAACCCTTGTTATCAAAATATTTTGCATGATTTTTACCTATGGTTTTCTGAAAATCCCTTTGAAAATTTGTGACTACCTCATGATAAGGCTCAGCTGCGGGAGCAAAATAGTAGGGATTGTTAACTCCCATTTCATGAAAATCTACATGAACATGCGGCATCCATTTGTTGTAGAACTTAATACGTTGTTGACTTTCAACCTGTGTTAGCCAAGCCCAGTCCCGGTTTAAGTCAAACATATAGTGGTTGCTGCGACCGGTCCACCAGCCTTCATGGTGTTCCTTGCTATTTGGGTCTACTTGATGCGGACTGTTTTTATATTGATTGTACCAATTGCTGTACCTGTCCCGACCATCCGGATTAATACAAGGGTCCATAATAACTACGGTATTCTCTAAATAGTCACTTTTGCTGGTCAACAATTCATAAATGGTCTGCATGGAAGCCTCAGTACTTACGCTCTCATTACCATGAACATTATAACTTAACCAAACAATAGCTTTTGAGGCGTTACCTTCCCCGTTAGCAGATTTTAAATGTTCTTCTCTTATGGACTCTATATTTAAAATATTAGCAGCTGATGATACGTAAGCAAGCAATAATAGCCTACGTTCATTGGTTTGCCCATATTCCGTTAGTTGGACTCTGTCGCTAGCGACTTCGGCCAGATATTCGTAATAATCTACAACCTCATGGTGTCTGGTAAATTCAGTACCCAATTCATAACCTAAAAACTCTGAAGGTGATTTAATGTCTTGGGCAGTTAAGAATGTTGTGAAAAGTATAGTGATACAAAGTAAAAAACGATTCATATGCAGTTTGGTTTTTGCCTAAACTCAAAACTAACAATATTTGGCAATTAACGTATTTTTAGGAATGGAAAAATGCAAGTAGCTTATCTTTAACCCGTTTTTATGCTTTTTATGGAAGTAGACTGTATCGATTTCCGGGAGACTGGATATTTTTCTGATTTGATTTGTGACTATTTAGATAGAAAAGAGGGGCTAAAACCTTTTTACAATAGAATGCCAGAGCTTAGCAATTTTAAAGCTCAAATAGAAGAAAAGGCTAAAAACTTTACTCAAGAGAAAAGAAAAATCCTTAGAGATTCCTTAAAAAAGCAATATCAAAACATAATTACCTCCGAAGACACACTTGCTAATATTGATTTATTAGAGCAAAAAAACACCTTTACAATTGTTACTGGGCACCAATTAAACTTATTTACTGGACCATTATATTTTCTATATAAGATAATTTCCACCATCAATCTCACTGAACAACTTAAAGAAAAACATCCAGATTATAATTTTGTACCAGTATATTGGATGGCTACAGAAGATCATGATTTTGATGAAATCAACTATTTTAATTTTGACGGAAAGAAAATCCAGTGGAATACCAAAGCCTCTGGAGGGGTAGGGCGTTTATCGACCGAAGGTTTAGATGCAGTTTTTGAGGTAATTACCAAGACTTTCGGTGAGACCAACAATGCAAATGATTTAAAAGTATTGTTCCGCAAAGCATATTTAGAACACGAAATACTTACTGATGCTACTCGTTTTCTGGCCAATGAATTATTTGGTGCGTACGGATTGGTAATTGTAGATGGGGACGATGCTAATTTAAAACGCTTGCTTATCCCATATGCTAAAAAGGATATTTTTGAACGACTTCCGTATCAAGTAGTTTCAAAATCAATTGAAAATTTAACAGCTGTATCAGAGTGGTATAAGATTCAGGTAAATCCTAGAGAAATTAATTACTTCTATCTAAAAGATAATATTCGGGAACGTATTGTTGAGAAAGATGGAATCTACTTTATTAATGATACCGAAATTAAATTCACTCAAGAGGAATTACAAAAGGAGTTGGAAACCTATCCTGAACGTTTTTCACCTAATGTAATAGCACGCCCTTTATATCAAGAAGTGATTTTGCCCAATCTATGCTACATTGGCGGAGGTGGTGAATTGGCATATTGGTTAGAGCTTAAGGATTATTTTGAAGCTTTAAACGTTACTTTTCCAATGCTCTTGTTACGGAACTCTGCCTTGGTAATGACAGAGAAGCTAGCCCAAAAAGTTGACAAGCTAGATTTGTCTATAGCAGATTTGTTTTTAAAACAAAACCAGCTTATCAATAAGAAAATTAGAAAGATTTCAAACATAGATATAGACTTTGCTCCACAGAAAAAGTATCTGGAAGAGCAATTCTCAAAAATGTACGAGCTTGCAGAAAAAACCGATAAATCTTTTTTAGGTGCTGTGAAAGCACAGGAAGTAAAACAAAAGAAAGGATTGGATGCTCTTGAGAAACGATTGTTGAAAGCCCAAAAACGAAAATTAAAGGACCAAGTGGTTAGATTGACTGAGCTACAGAACCAACTTTTCCCAAATCAATCTTTACAAGAGAGACAACTTAATTTTTCAGAATTGTATTTGGAGTATGGCGCAGCATTAATTCCTATGCTTATTAAAGCACTGGAACCAATAAAAAACAAGTTTTTGGTCTTGCGAAATTAGGTATTATCAGTTCCGATTTTCAAGCTGAGCTTGTTGAAATGCTATGCAAAGGGTAGTTAAGGAACTAAAAAGTTTCCTTTCCATCTTGCATTTTCTTTTTTGAACAAAGCCCGTAAGTGATTAGGTTGCTTAAGCCTTAAATATTCTATTTGTTTAGGTATAATCCGAACAATGCAAAAATGATTCTCTTCATTTAAATAATCAATTTCATCTGGATTTTGTATTAAACTTCCCGGGGCAAATTGGGTAGTGTAATCCTTTCTGGATTTTAATGGTATACCACTCCAAAGGGATGCTATAATTTTTATATCGTTGACAATTTCAGCTGTTCCCTCAATCTTAAGTTGTAACATTTTTTTGGGATGGTAGAACAATGCAGAAACATTGTTATTTGCCAATAAGTGTTGAATTTTGCTGGTACGCCTATCAGTATAAAATAATAACTCAAGCTCAGAATTTACTTTTCTTAGGACAACGGTACGTTGTTGTGGAGTATTTGTTTCATCATTGGTGGCCAAGGTAAAATAACGGAACGGATGTCCCCTTTTTGAGTATCCATTTACCAGCTCACTTTTAAGTTGTTCAAAGAGTATTTTCTCCATTCCTTACTTTTTTCAAAAATAAATGAAAAAGTAGGTAGGGTTTTTTTAAAGAGGGTTGTTTTATATAAAAATTACTATGAAAAAGGTTTTTTAACCTTTAAAAAAATATGAATTGGTTAATTCATGTGTTTAGGTTGGTTTTGATTTTATTTTAAAAGCCTCGGAGTGGTTCCCGAGGCTTTTCATTTCTAACTAACTCAAAATAAAATTTAATTGCTACAAGCATCGACTATATCTCTGGTTTCAGTTGAGGCCTCGATAATTCTATCAATAATGGTATTGCCGCGCACTGTTACCTCAATATGATTGTCCGCAACCTCCGTGACAACTCCAGTAAAGCTGTTGAACGCAAATTGGGTCAAAATTTCTTGACCGGTCAAGGGCATATCGTTTTCTTGATAAGTTCCTTCAATCCTAAACTTTTGCACAAAAGGCACCCTGATATTTTGATACTGCTGATAAATATCTGCAACAGCAATAGCAGTTCCCGGTGGAACACCCACCTCTCTTGATACTGAAACTTCAACAGATTTTTCAGTACTTAAGCTACGAGATCTGGTATTGGTCTCTGTTGCGGTTTTCGAATATTCATAGCTGCCGGTTATTGAACCGGTGATTGATTTTTTGGTACCACTGCCAAAAAATTTGGCCTCGGCTTCGTAAGATACTTCTACACTAACTTCAACACCAGCGGTGTTTGTAGTGGAAATGGACATAGTTTCTTCGTAACCTGCAACTTGGGTTGTGCTAATCGAGGTGCTTTCTCCTACGGTTTGTGTCAAAGTCCCGCTACTACAGTTTCTCAAAGTACTGTTATAGGCACTATTGGTGGCTGAAGAAGGCATGATAGGTTTGGAAAATTGCGAATCAACCACTAGTATATCCCAGTCTATATCAAAAAGTAATATTCTAAAGTAACTAGGATTTGTAGGTGTACTGCTGTCGGCAACGACAAAATTACTGCTAGATAAAATCAAAGGATTTTCAGTACCTCGAGGTACAATTTTGAAAAGACCAGGTCCTTCTTTTTCTATTTTGAACCAATAAGCTTGAAAATCTTCAACGTTGGTGTTGCTCCCATTTACAACTAGATTTCCCTTACTTTGAATATTAAGTTGACCATTTAGCATATATAAATAATGAATATCGTCCCCGTTATGTGCAGCAATTGAGAAGTATTCTTCATTGTTAGGAACCTTATCAAAATGATAAGTCGTGAAAGTGTCAAGGAGCTCAGGTTCTTCGGAATAGTTCAAGGTCCCCCTCAGCCGTATATCAGTCGGTGGGGAGGTGCCAGTGGCAGGATAGCGTTGTGAAGATGGAGCACCTATTACATTATTGTCCTTATCCACTAACTGCACATAATATTTTAAATCTGGTCGCAGACTTACCTCGGCGTAGAGGTCGTCTAATCCCTCAGCATCAATTTCTTCATCTGCAGGACTCGCCGTGAAAGATAGTTTCGCAAAGTCTTGTGTGGCCAAAACTGCATCGTTTTCGTCACGCACACTAACTTGTACTGGTACCCCACCTTTCAATTCATTTTCAAGGGCATCTTCGAGTTCGTCATTTTCAAAGGAGAGAATGGCTAAATTGCTGAATTCATCAAAGGGCACAGTTTGGTCTTCAATACTTGAAGATGATTCTATAGAAATTACCGCAGTAACTGGATTATAGCCTCTTCTTGCAATTTCACGGGCACTAAGACTAATACCTATTTGACCTTCGTCCGTCTCAAATTCGCTAGTTGAAATGGTAGGGTCAATCTCTTCAATCTTAGCATCTGGGTCGGTTGTACCACCATTATCATCTTTACTACATGCTACTGCTAGAATAAACAGCAGCAACATAAAAAATCTACTTAGAAATTTAAAATTTGTTTTCATCATTTTTTGTTTTGTGGGTTAAACTGGATTAGTTGTTTTGCGTGACTCACTCGGTAACGGTCTGCAGCCCTTAGCCGAGCAAGACCACAAAACTGGTTGTATCAACTTAATGACAATACAAACCTAAAACGCTGGTTTTGAGGATAAAAAAAAGGAGGGTGGACAATAGGTGGACACCCTGAAAATAGTTTAAGGACAAATGGTGGACTACTCTGAGAAGTATTTATTTTAAAGGCTTAATACGAGGTCTTGCAAAGAATCCTCTGTGGTGATATCCAGTTTTTTACGGAGACGATAGCGCGCTTTTTTTATCCCTTCTGCCGAAATATTTAAGATGTTGGCAATCTCTTTTGACGATAAATTCATCTTTAAAAGTGCTAAAAGACGCAATTCGTTTGAAGTGACTTGTGGATATTTTGCTTTAACATTACTATTAAAATCTTTATGCACCTCTTCAAAATATCTAGAAAAGTTTTCCCAATTGTTATCATCTTGTAGGTCAAAGTTGATGGAACGAATTAATTGATTATACCCAGTTCCTATATTTTCTTTTTCTTTTAACTCTTGCGCTTTTAGCTTTAGGTTTTCCAAAGTTTCATTTTTACGTGCAAGGTTTAAGGCATGGGTGGTTAGCTCTTTCTTTTTAAATGCGAGTTCTGCATCTACCTTTTCTTTTTCTAATCGGTTGCGTTTCATTTTTTGACGAACTGCGTAGAAACCAATAAGCGATAAAAGCAAGCCAATACCCAAAATAAGTTTTTGAAGATTACCTATGGATGCTCTTTGTTCTAATACTGTTATTTCTTTTTCTTGAAGTGCAATTTGCTGTTCTTTTTTTTCGGTTTCGTAAATGGTTCGCAGTTCTTCTATCTGTTGCGAACTTTTTTCATTGAATATTGAATCATTTAATTTTTGGAACGACAATTGATCTTCAATGGCTTTGTTCAATTGCCCAAGTTTTCTATAGGAGTCAAACCGATATTTGTGGGCATTTTTCAGTTCATTGATTGGACCCTTACCGGTTGCACTTTGGATAGTTCTAGTCAAAAAGGGTATAGCTTTTTCTGATTGTCCCATTTGTATATAAGTATTTCCTATATCATTTTGAGTCCATAGGATGTTGACCTTATAATTGTTGGTAGAATGTATTTTTAAGGCTCTATTCAAATATTCAAGAGCCTTGCCATATTCTTCTTTTTGCGTAAAAACCTTTCCTAAAATGGAAAGCGAATTCCCCTCGTTTTCAGAAATCCCATTTTCTTCGGCCAGTGCTAGTCCAATTTGTAAATGGTGTATTGCGGAATCACTTTTTTTGAGATAGAAAAATGTATTTCCCATATCATTATGAATACTGGATAGATACACATTGTCTTTTTGCTCCTCGTAAACTTTGGCAGCTTTCCTGAAATAGTTCAAAGCGTTATCATATTTTTTTCTCAAAAATTCAATATATCCTACTTGTCGGCTGGCATCTGCTGCTCGCCATGGTTTGTCGTGTACCCTGTCTAGCACCTTTAGCGCCCCTAAAGTTTCCTGTAAAGCTATTTTATAATATCCTTTACTGATATAAATATTAGCGCGATCACCCTGAGTTATTGCATATTGATACATGTCGCTATCCCTATAGATATTGAGGGCTTCATCATATTTTTCTATTGCCTCATCATATTTACCTTCAGTATAATCAATGGTCGCAAGAGAATTAATAACACTTGCATAATTGATATGATTGCCCAATTCTTTATGAACGGATGATGATTTATGAAGGTAGTATCTTGCCGAATCGTTATTACTTGCATTTTGGAAATAAGCTCCTAGGTGATAGGTAGCCCATCCAATTCCCATTTTATAATCAATGGTTCTAGAAATCTCAAGTTCTTTTTTAGCAAACCGTTTTGCAAGTTCAGGAGTATTGTATAGAAAAGTATTGTAAAGCCTTGCTAGTGCTTCTACTTTTACAGTGTCATCATTTTTCTTTTGGGATATTTTTAAAAGGCTGTCTAATGATTTGTTTTTTTTGATATAATAGTTGAGAATACTATCAAGCTTTTGACTTTTCTGTGAATGAAGCGCTATAGCGAATAAAAGACATAGACAGATTGATAAATTAGTACGCTTCATATCAGTTGGTTCACCTAATAAAAATAAGGATTTAAAAACAACCTATTGAAAAAGAACTGTTTAGTCTTTTAAATTTCAAGCTTTTAAAAATCAATTGTACTTTTCGATAACTTGTTAGCAATTCCCTTAAAAACATACTTTTTAGATTAGGGCATTTTCCTATTTTTGCCCATGCAAAACAAAGTCCTAATTCTAGACTTCGGTTCGCAGTATACACAACTCATCGCTAGAAGAGTGCGCGAACTGAATATTTACTCAGAAATCAAACCATATAATAAATCACCTAAAGACTTATCCAACTATAAGGCGGTTATACTTTCGGGCTCTCCACATTCCGTAAGAGCTGAAGATGCTCCGCATCCAGATTTATCTGAAATAAAGGGTAAAAAGCCATTGTTGGGAATATGTTATGGAGCACAATATTTGGCACATTTTAATGGGGGGAGTGTAGAAAAATCCAACACAAGAGAATACGGAAGGGCTAATTTATCCGAGTTAGATTCCAGCAGCTCTTTTTTGAAGAATGTTGCAGCAAACAGTCAAGTTTGGATGAGCCATGCAGACACCATTAAAAAACTACCAGAGAACACCACTCTTCTAGCCAGTACCAATGATGTAGAAAATGCTGCTTTTAAATTTAATGGTGAAGAAACATATGGTATACAGTTTCACCCTGAAGTATATCATTCCACTGATGGAAAAACGGTATTGGAAAACTTTTTGGTGAACATAGCTGGGCTAAAACAAGATTGGACGCCAGATGCTTTCGTAGAAACTACGGTTACATCACTTAAAGAACAAATAGGTGAAGAGAAAGTAATTCTTGGATTATCTGGAGGGGTAGATTCCAGTGTTGCCGCAATGTTATTGCATAAGGCTATTGGGAGTCAGTTGCATTGCATCTTTGTAAATAATGGATTGTTACGTAAAAATGAGTTCACAAGTGTATTGGAACAGTACAAAGGAATGGGACTTAACGTAAAGGGTGTAGATGCTTCGGCACGTTTTTTGGATGCCTTGGCTGGGGAGTCGGACCCAGAAAAGAAACGAAAAGCAATTGGTCGCGTTTTTATAGAGGTTTTTGATGATGAAGCAAATCAGGTAGAAAATGCTACATGGTTGGCACAAGGTACTATTTATCCAGATGTGATTGAGTCCGTTTCGGTGACGGGTGGACCATCAGCAACCATAAAAAGCCATCATAATGTAGGCGGATTACCAGATTATATGAAGCTAAAAGTAGTAGAGCCTTTAAAAATGCTATTTAAAGATGAGGTAAGGAGAGTAGGAAAGAGTATGGGTATGGATGCTGTAATTTTAGGTAGGCACCCATTTCCAGGACCTGGGCTTGCGATTCGTATTTTGGGTGACATTACCCCGGAAAAGGTGTCTATATTACAAGAGGTAGATGCTATTTTTATTGATGGTTTGAAAAAAAATGGACTTTATGATAAGGTTTGGCAGGCCGGAGCCATGCTTTTGCCCGTAAATAGTGTAGGTGTAATGGGAGATGAACGAACCTATGAAAAATGTGTAGCTTTAAGGGCGGTTGAAAGCACTGATGGTATGACAGCAGATTGGGTAAATTTACCTTATGAGTTTTTGCAAAAAACGTCCAATGAGATTATTAACAAGGTTAAAGGGGTTAATCGCGTTGTTTATGATATTAGTTCTAAACCTCCTGCAACAATAGAATGGGAATAATGAAAAGATTAGTTTTTAAGACGCTGGGTCTATTGACCATAATATTTTTAATGAGCTGCAAGGTTACGGCCCAACAAAAATATGTGACGCATAACGTAAAGAAAGGTGAAACACTAACCAGTATAGCAAAGCAGTATAGAGTTACACCTTATTCCATACTTCAGCTGAATAAAGAACTGAAAAATTCGGACGACATCAAACCAAACACAATTTTGGTAATCCAAGTGGATGGAAAAACGGTTGTTGAAAAAGAAGAGCCGGAAGAAAAAACCAAAATTGAACAAGAGGCACCCATAGGATATAAGAGGCATAGAGTGAGAAAACGTGAGACCATGTTTGGACTTACACAACGCTATGGGGTCACAGAAGAACAAATAAAAAAATATAACACTGATTTGTATTCCCAACCTTTACAAAAAGGAATGGTTTTACAAATTCCAGAATACCCTGAAGTTGAAGAAGAGGAAGAGCTTGAAGTAGAGGTGTATACGGTTAAGGCTAAAGAAACCCGTTGGAGTATTGCCAATAAATACGGAATTACAGTTGATAGTTTGGAAGTATTGAATCCTGAATTGCCGAAGAATACAAGTTATCTGGCTGTGGGACAAGAATTAAAATTACCAAGACCAAAAGGAGATAGCCTTGACGAACAGGAAACGGTGATTTTTGAATCGTACACCGTGCCTAAGTCCATAGGAATCTTTAGAATAAGTCAAAACTATGGAATACCTATAGATTCAGTTATAAAATTGAACCCAGAGATTAATGAGGTAGGAGGTTTAAAAGAAGGTATGGTATTACGACTTCCCAAGCAAAAACCCGCTACAGAAATAGTTAATACGGACAACTATATTTTCTATGAGGTAAAGCCAAAGCAAAATATCTTTAGGTTAACGCAAAACCTTCAGATTTCGCGTGATTCCCTTTTTGCTTTAAATCCAGAACTAGAAAATGGCTTAAAAGCTGGGATGGTCTTAAAGCTGCCTAGAATAAAGGAAAAACAATTGGCGGTAAAAAATGCACTGGTATTGGATAATATTAATCTGATTGATAGTATCAATATTGATAATAGACCCAATCTTATATTTCTACTTCCATTTAGGTTGGACCGTGTCGACTTTAATGATAGAAAAAAGACAAAAAGTCAAGTTACGGGAAGAAGGGATATGAGTGCAGCCCTTGGACTTTACACGGGAGCACTGGTTGCATTGGATTCTGTGAAAAAGATGGGGCTTTCTGTTAATGTAAAAGCATTGGATACCGAATTAAGCTTTGAAAAGACTAAAAGTATACTACAGCAACAATCACTTGTTAATGTAGATGCAATAGTTGGACCTTTAAGTCCTAATTTGTTAGGTGAGGTTGCAGTACAGGCTTCCAATTATAGCGTTCCAGTTATAGCGCCTTATGCTTCAAAAAGTGAATTGAGTTTAAACAATGTCTTCTTTTCTATGCCAAGTGACGAGACATTAAGAGGTAGAATTTTGGATTATGTTGCCGAGAAAAAGACCAAAGAAAAGATTTTGGTCATTGCAGATGATGAACATCAGGCTGCGAAGGACTCTATACTTTCAAAGTTTCCTACTGCAAGGGTTGCTAAAATGAGTAAAGACGGTTCCTTGCACCTAGAAGACTTTCTTTTGATGCTGTCAGAAAATCAAGAGTATTGGGTATTTGTAGAGTCAAAGACCCCAAACCTTATTGCGAGTATAAGCTCTATTTTAAATGCTGCAAATTCTGAAGAGAACTACACGGTACGTATGTTCACGACAAATTACAACAGTGCTTTTGATGGAGATGAGATTTCCATGCCCCATTTGTCCAACTTAAAATTTACCTACCCTTCTGCATATAGGGAAACTTTTGGGGATAGTTTTTCGGAAGCATATTCTAAAAAGTTTGGAAACGAACCAGACCGCTACGCCACAAGAGGTTTTGACTTGACTTTCGACATACTTCTTAAACTAGCATATGAAAAGAACTTAGAAGCAACTTCACAGTTAATAGGTCTTACGGAATACAGCGGTAACAAATTTAATTACTATAATGAGTGGACCAAAGGATACTTTAACACGGCATCCTATTTGATGCAGTATGACAAGTTACAGGTAAAGCAGATAAAAGAATGACATCAAAAGTTACTTATACTGGAGGATTAAGGACAACATGCCAACATATACGTTCTGGCAATGAATTTATTACAGATGCACCAGTGGATAACAATGGTCTAGGAGAAGCATTTTCTCCAACTGATACTGTTGCAACTGGATTGGCAAGTTGTATGTTGACCATGATGGGAATAAAAGCCAGAGGAATAGAGGTGGATTTAAGAGGTGCTTCTGCTGAAGTTACTAAACATATGGCATCTGACCCTAGAAGAATCTCAAAAATTGAAGTGAACTTTGAGCTGCCTTTTTCTGTTTCAGAAAAAGACAGAACTATTTTAGAAAGAACAGCTAATACTTGCCCTGTTCACTACAGCTTACATCCAGATATTGAAAAAGTAGTAACATTCAATTGGACAAAAAAGTAATTATATCGTATGCTTTTCTTCTACTAGGGTTAAGTTGTTTTTCCCAAGAGATTGAAGATTCTTATCTATGGAATAAAGATTTCAGGTTAACTTGGGAAGATTTTAAAGGGGCTGTTCCTCCAGATGCTGTACCAGCTGCTACAACCGCCAGTGGAATTAGTTATAAATATTCAGCCAATCTAATACATCACGAGGTAAAGCTTGATTTTGAGGTAAATGCATTTTTCTATCCCAATGAATCATGGTATAAACCCGATGTATGCAATAACCTAATTTTAAGTCACGAGCAACTTCATTTTGATATATCAGAGCTTTTTGCCAGAAAAATGAGGAGACGTTTAAGTGAGACCTCTTTTTCCGATAACGTAAAATCAGAAATCAGAAAAATATATAAAGAAACTCTCGAGGAATTGTCAGATTTTCAAGACCGTTACGATTGGGAAACCAATTTTTCCAGAAACCGCGAGCAGCAATTACGTTGGAACAAACAAATTGCCGCAGCTTTAGATGAAACTAATTAAACATCACAACGTAAAAAAGCATCTTTTAAGGCTGCTATCTTATCTTCCCAAGTCACTATAAATTCTTGTGCTACGTAACCTTTAAAGCCAGTATCTAAAATAGCTTTCATAATGGCGGGATAATATAGTTCTTGGGTTTCATCAATTTCATGTCTGCCCGGTACTCCGGCGGTATGATAATGTCCAAAATAGGTATGGTAATTTTGAATACTCCTTATGATGTCTCCCTCTTGAATTTGCATGTGGTAAATATCAAAAAGCAATTTAAAGTTCTCACTTCCTAAATGTTTACAGAGTTCCACTCCCCAAAGCGAATTGTCACACATATAATCTGGATGGTTTACTTGATTAAACAACTCCATTTGAATAACAACCCCATGTTTTTCGGCCAGCGGTAAAATTTTGGATAAGCCATCCACACAGTTTTGTAAACCAACATAATCATTGATTCCTCTACGATTACCACTAAAACAAATGAGATTGGTATAACCCGCTTCGGCAACTTGTGGGATTATTTTTGTGTAGTTTTGAATTAATTCTTCATGATATTTTGGGTCGTTCCACCCCTCAGTAAGGCTTATTTCTGCACCATTGCACATAGAACAATGAATATCATACTCTTTTAGAAGTGGCCAATCTTTTGGTCCAATGAGATCCAGGGCCTTTATGCCCAATGCATTTAATTCTTTTAAAAACTGTTCCAATGGCAAATGTCCAAAACACCACTGGCAAACACTATGGTTAATGTTGTTTTTTAGTTTAAAATCTTGACTTGGATTTTTAGATTGGGCAATAGATCGTGTGGTGGCCAATCCAGCTGCGCCAATAGTAGCTGCTGTGACAAAATCTCTCCGTTTCATTATATATGTTTCTAAACAGAAAGATAGTATTTTTAGCTAATTAAATGGAAATAAAACCAGATAGACATAAACTACTGGAATTAGTGCATTACAAAATGCCCTTTGGCAAGTATAAGGATAGGTATTTGGTCGATTTGCCCATAGCCTACCTTGTATGGTTTAAGCAGAATGGATTTCCAAGTGGAAAATTAGGAGACTATTTACAAACAACTTTAGATATAAAGTCTAACGGATTAGAACCAATAGTTAGAAAATTAAGAAAAGAATTTCCGAAGGATTAACAAAAATATCAGGCTATAATACTTACCTTTATGCCCCGTAACATTAGATACAATCATGTCACAAACCAAGTACATTTTTGTTACGGGAGGCGTAACATCTTCATTAGGTAAAGGTATTATCGCCGCATCCCTTGCTAAATTGCTACAAGCAAGAGGTTACAAAACCACAATCCAAAAATTAGATCCGTACATTAATGTAGACCCTGGTACACTCAACCCATATGAACATGGAGAATGTTACGTTACGGATGATGGTGCTGAAACAGATTTGGATTTAGGACACTACGAACGTTTTTTAAATGTAAAAACATCTCAAGCCAATAATGTTACCACGGGAAGGATTTACCAAAGCGTAATTGAAAAAGAACGTAGGGGAGAATTTTTGGGTAAAACCGTACAAGTAGTTCCGCATATTACCAATGAGATTAAAGAACGAATCCAAATTCTGGGTAAAAGTGGTGAGTATGATATTGTAATTACCGAAATCGGGGGTACTGTTGGTGATATTGAATCCTTACCCTACATTGAAGCAGTACGCCAACTGCTTTGGGAACTTGGTGATAATAATGGAATCGTAATTCATTTAACGCTGGTGCCTTATCTATCTGCCGCTGGAGAACTTAAGACTAAGCCAACGCAACATTCTGTAAAGACATTGATGGAGAGCGGTATAAAAGCTGATATTTTGGTCTGTCGTACGGAACATGAAATTTCTGAGGATATTAAGAATAAGCTTGCACTTTTCTGTAATGTAAAAAAGGAGGCTGTCATCCAGTCTATTGATGCATCTACTATCTATGATGTACCTGTAATGATGCAGGAAGAGGGTCTGGATACTGTTGCGCTTCAAAAATTAGCATTGCCAGATACTACGGAAACTGATTTGACAAACTGGAATGAGTTTCTTAACAAACATAAAAACCCTAAAGGAGAAGTTACCATTGGTCTAATTGGGAAGTATGTAGAATTGCAAGATTCATACAAATCTATTTTAGAATCTTTTATACACGCTGGTGCTGCAAACGAGGTAAAAGTAAATGTACGTTCCATACATTCCGAACATATTACTTCTAAAGATGTGGATAAAAAGATGCGTGGATTGGATGGTATATTGGTAGCTCCTGGTTTTGGTGAGCGAGGTATAGAGGGTAAAATACTGGCAGTGCGTTATGCACGAGAGAATAAAGTTCCTTTTTTAGGAATCTGTCTGGGAATGCAAATGGCTGTAATTGAATATGCCCGAAATATTTTGGGTTATACCAATGCCAACTCTACTGAAATGGATGAAAACACGCCAACTCCTGTTATTAATTTAATGGAAGAGCAAAAAACGGTTACCAATAAAGGAGGCACAATGCGCTTAGGAGCTTGGGACTGCGAGTTGAAAGATGGCACATTGGTTAAAGAAGTTTATAATGGTAAATCAGAAATTTCTGAACGCCACCGTCACCGTTTTGAGTTTAATAATGATTATAAGAACGAGTTAGAAGCTGCTGGACTTATGGCTTCTGGTGTAAATAAGGAGACCAATCTAGTTGAAATTATTGAAATCCCTTCCCATCCTTGGTTTGTTGGGGTGCAATATCACCCAGAATATAAAAGTACGGTTGCCAACCCACATCCCTTATTCGTAGGTTTTGTAAAGGCTGTTTTGCAACAAAAACTACAACAAACTAATGCCAGTTTGGCATAAAAACCACATTTGGATATATATTTGCCAACTATTAGGTTCGCAGATAAGCAACACTAAATAACTTTCATGGAAGAAAAGAAGTTTGATATTAATACGGTCATTGGCTTTGTATTAATTTTTGCCGTAATGATAGCGATGTTCTATTTTAATCAGCCTACACCAGAAGAACTTGAAGCAAAAAAAGCAGAACAAGAACAGCTAGAAGTAGAGAGCAAGACTACCGAGGTTCAGAAAATAGTAGAACAAAAACCAGCTGTCATTAATGTAAATGATTCAACTGCCGTAGCAAATTATAAAAGCACAGTTGGAGCATTTGGTTTCACTAAAACTGCTAATGAGACTACCAAGTTGGAGAATGAAGTTCTTTACTTGGAAGTTTCCAATAAGGGAGGTCAAGTTGTTGAGGCCAAGATGAAAAACTTTGTTACCTACGACTCCATTCCAATTTATTTAGTGAAAGACAACAATGCAAATTTTGCGATTTCTTTCTCCACAAATGATAATCGAGTATTGAGTACTGCTGATCTGTTTTTTGAACCTGAATTAACCAATAGCGGGGACAATCAAATACTTTCCCTTAAGGCAAAAGTTTCTAACAATCAATTTCTGGAATATCGATATGAAATGAAACCAAATGATTATTTGGTGGATTTTACGATACGTTCACAAGGACTAAATGGGGTCTTAAATTCCTCAAGGCCTTTAGATTTAGAATGGAAATTAAAAGGTATTCGCCATAATAAAAGTGTCCAGTATGAGAACAGATATACTCGATTGACTTACAACCATGACGATGGAAAGATTAGCAAACTATCTGAAAGTAGTGATTTGGACGAAGAGACAGAGGTAGATGTTAAGTGGCTATCTTATCGACAACACTTTTTTAGCACTATTCTTGCAACGGATGACCATTTTGATACTGCTGAACTCACTTCCACTAATTTGGTAGAAGAAGAAAGTAAAGAAACCCTTTTTACCAAAGAGTTTTATACTAAAACACCTCTTCAATTAAAAGGAGGGGAATTAACGCAAAATATGCATTGGTATTATGGACCAACCGATGAGAACGTTTTAAGTAACTATGAAGATTTGGGTCTTGTGGATTCTATCCCATTTGGATGGGGGATCTTCGGGTGGATCAATAGACATGTCTTTACTCCATTTTATGGTTTTTTGAGTTCATTTTTACCTTATGGTATTGCAATTATTGTAATGACCATTATCGTTAGGTTGGCACTTTCTCCAGTAACCTATAAATCTTATCTCTCTCAAGCAAAGATGAAAGTCTTAAAACCAGAGATAACAGAGCTAAATGAGAAGTACAAGGACAATGCCATGAAAAAGCAACAAGAGACGATGAAGCTTTATGGAAAGGCAGGAGTGAGCCCTATGAGTGGTTGTATACCAGCACTATTACAATTGCCAATTTTCTATTCGCTGTTCATGTTCTTTCCCACATCATTCGCATTGCGACAAAAATCATTTTTATGGGCGGAAGATTTGAGTTCTTATGATACTATTTTTAATCTCCCATTTACGATCCCTTTTTATGGAGACCATGTTAGTTTATTTCCAATTTTAGCATCGGTTGCCATTTTCTTTTATATGATGATGACTACGGGTCAGAGTATGCAAATGCAACAACAGCCTGGTATGCCAAATATGAAGTTTATTATGTACCTATCCCCTTTAATGATGTTGTTTTTCTTTAACAACTATGCTAGTGGATTAAGTTTATATTATTTTATATCCAATTTGATTACCATAGGTATTATGTTGGTAATAAAGAATTATATCTTGGATAATGAAAAGATTCATGCTCAGATACAGGAGAACAAAAAGAAACCTAAAAAGGAAAACAAATTTCAGAAGAAAATGCGTGAGATGATGGAACAGGCTGAAGCTCAGAAGAAAGCTGGGAAAAGGTAGGGATTAAACCTTTTTGGGGCGATAAGGTCTAAGAGATGTATTAACCATTAGTTATATATATTATGAGACTTTTAATATTTATATTTTTTGCTTTATTTCTTGTTCCAACTTCAACCATTGAAGCCCAAACTTCTCGTCAAAATGAGATTCGAAAAGCCAGAAAAGAACGACGTGTAAAACGAAAGGTGGTACGTCGTGTGAACAGACGGGTAGCCCGAAGGACATTACGCCGTCTTCCAGCCAATACTAGACCTTTGGTTTACAGAAACGCTACTTTTTATCCTGTTGGCAGTATGTATTATGTGCGTAGAAATAGGGCCTATGTTAGGGCATTTCCACCTAGGGGATTCCGTTTAAGACGATTGCCCGCCGCTGCCATAGCCTTAACGGTTAGGGGAGTGCGTTACCGATATGCTGCCGGGGTTTTTTATAGGGCTCAGGAAAATGAGGAATTTGAGGTGGCCCAAGCGCCAATAGGTGCTGTTGTTCCGGAATTACCGGAAGATGCTTCGGAAATTGATTTTGAAGGAATCCCTGCTTACGAACTTAACGAAGCTGTCTATAAAGCCATAGAGGATGGATATGAAGTCATTGATGTTGTTCTTGAGGAAAAACCGTAAACTTTTTATTGGAATGGAATAAATGCAATAGCGTTGCAATAAAAACCGTTAGGGGAACTTTTTATAAAAAAGCTTCCTCCGCAAGGAGGAAGCCTTCGCCATAATAGGCATAGTTTGGAAAGATTCGGGACCTCAAAGATGCGACCTAATAGCTTCATATAAAATTAATAGTTGTCAAGGTGGGTTTTTTGTATGGTAAAAGATACCCTTTTGATGTCTCATCGACGAACGGTTAAAACCTTAGATGAAAAAAGCCTCTCTTAAACTAAAGAGAGGCTTTTTTGTAGTCGATAACTACACTTTATTAATGTAAGGCATCTAACACTTCTTGTGGTAATAATACTTTGTTAATAATATGTACTATACCATTACTAGCTACATTGTCGGCACCAGTAACTCGAGCATCTACATGGGTTTTGTCCCTAATGAAAACACCATGATTTAAAATGGCAAAAATTGATTCACCTTGTAAGGTTTCAAATTCTTGATGGTTACTTAAATCAGCAGATGCTACAGCATCACCAGCAACAACATGATAAGTCAATATTTTTGCTAAAAGCTCTTTTTCTTCTGGAGTATCAAAATCGGCTAAACTATTATAGTTGCTACCAAGTTGATGTAATAAGTTAGCAAAAGCATGATTTGTTGGCGCGAATACAGTGAAAGGACCTTCTCCACTTAAAGCTTCCACTAAACCTGCGTCAGCTTGTACCAAAGCATCGACTAAAAGGCTTAAATTATCAACAGATTGCGCAAGTTCAACAATGTTTGGAGTTGGCGGGAAGAGAATGTCCAATACTTCTTGAGGTAGTAATACCTTATTAATTACATGAACTACTCCATTACTAGCTTCCACATTTGGTATTACAACTTCAGCGTCTGTTTCCGTTGCATCTTGAATAAATACACCATGATTTAAGTTGACGGTAACATTTTCTCCCTGTAATGTTTCTATTTCCTGTCCATCAGATAAATCGTCAGAGAATGCGGCGACACCAGCTACCACATGATACTTAAGCACTTTGATTAAAATATCTATTTCTGCTTCAGTGTCAAAGTCTGATAAACTGTGAAAGTCATCACCTAAAATATCTAATAGATTTGCAAAAGCTTGGTTTGTTGGCGCAAATACTGTAAATGGACCATTTCCGCTTAAAGCTTCTACTAAACCTGCATCGGCAGCTATTAAAGCATCAACTAACAAACTTAAGTCATCTGTAGCAATTGCAATCTCCACTATGTTCTTTAATTGAAGACTGGCTACAAAATCAACGGCTGACTGTGGAAGCAATACTTTGTTGATAACATGTACAACCCCATTACTGGCCTCAACATCTGGAATAACAACTGTAGCATTATCATCAGTAGCATCAACTACATGTACAGTTCCATTCTTGAGATTTATGCCCACGGTATCTCCGTTTACGGTCCCAATGGTTTGTCCATTGGACAAATCTGTTGAGAAAGCTGCAGTTCCAGACACAACATGGTATGTAAGTATATCTATCAATAAATCCAATTCTTCTTGGGTATCAAAATCCGCTAGGGAATTGTAATCATCGCCCAATATTCCTAATAAGTCAATAAAGGCCTGGTTGGTTGGAGCGAATACGGTAAAAGGGCCATCTCCGCTTAAAGTTTCAACCAATCCAGCGTTGGCCGCAGTCAAGGCATCCACCAATAGACTTAAATCATCTGTTGCAATTGCAATCTCCACAATGTTCTTTAATTGAAGACTGGCTACAAAATCAACGGCAGATTGTGGAAGCAATACCTTATTGATAACATGTACAACCCCATTACTGGCCTCAACATCAGGAATAGCAACTGTAGCGTTATCATCAGTGGCATCAACTACATGCACCGTACCATCTTTCAGGTTAATACCTACAGCATCTCCGTTTACGGTCCCAATGGTTTGCCCATTGGACAAATCAGCTGAGAAGGCAGCAGTTCCGGACACTACATGGTACGTGAGTATATCTACCAATAAATCCAGTTCTTCCTGCGTATCAAAATCTGCAAGAGAATGGTAATCATCGCCTAATATCCCAAGCAAGTCAATAAAGGCTTGATTTGTTGGAGCAAATACGGTAAAAGGTCCATCTCCACTTAAAGTTTCAACCAATCCAGCATTTGCCGCAGTCAAGGCATCCACCAATAGACTTAAATCGTCTGTAGCAACAGCGATTTCAACTATGTTCTTGAGTTCAAGGCTAGCAACAAAATCAATAGCGGATTGAGGCAATAATACTTTATTTATGGTATGTGCGACACCATTGGTAGCCATTATATCTGTACCAGTGATTGTAGCATTTGTTTCTGTAGCATCTCCAATAACAAAAGTTTCACCTTCGGCAATAATTTCAATACTGTTTTCTGCCAATGCTGTCTCAACAGTACCAGCTGCTAAGTCAGCTTCGAGAACTTTTGCAGGGATTACATGGTATAATAGGATATCGCGAAGTAATGCTATCTCTTCTTCAGTATCAAAATCATCTAGTGAACTGTAATCATCTCCTAATGTCATTAATAAATTTACAAAAGCATCATTTGTAGGTGCAAAAACGGTAAAAGGTCCCTCGCTTTTCAGGGTTTCTACTAAATCTGCTTTGATTACAGCTGCTTCTAATATAGAAAGCGCTTCAGTGGCAACTACTAAATCAACCAAATCTTGCGGGGGATTTAATGCATTAAGTACTTCTTGTGGAAGTAATACTTTGTTTATTATGTGAACAATACCATTAGAAGTTTCAACATCTGCTCCTGTAACTTCTGCATCTGTATCCGTAGCATCACCAATAAATACACCACCTTCTAAACTAATTGATACGTTCTCTCCTTGGACCGTAGTAATTGTTTGGCCTTCAGATAAATCTGTTGAAGCAGCGGCTGTTCCAGCAACAACATGGTATTTAAGAATTGTTGCCAATAAACTTTTCTCTTCTTCAGTATCAAAATCTTCTAAAGAATCAAAACCTTCAAGGTTTTGTAACAAAGCTGTAAAAGCCTCATTAGTAGGTGCAAAAACGGTAAAAGGTCCATTTCCACTTAAAGTACCTACTAAATCTGAGTCTTCATTCTCATCTGCTTTTGCTAAAGCTGCCACTAGGGAACCTAAGGATTCTTCTCCTTGAGCTGTTTCAACAATATTATTTTGATTTTCCATTTCTTGCATTCCTTCTTCATCTTTATCACATGACAGAACAAATACAGACATGAATAGCAGGAGCATTAAGTTTTTGAGCGTGAGGATTTTTTTCATTTTCAGTGTTTTAGAATGTTAGTTAAAAGAATAGGGTCGCATGTTCTAAGTGCGACCCTATTTATTTAGTTTGTTGTATCTGGTAGTAAAACGGTATTTAAAACATGGATTACACCATTGTTTGCTTGAACATCTACTGCGATGATTCCTATACCATCATTTCCAGCACCATCCGTCACATCTGCGATATTATCTTCTGTTCCAGGCAGGGTTATCGATAAAATATCACCTTCGAGTGTAAGTACATTCGTAACGCCGTTAGGCATTAAATCTTCGGAGCGAACATTTATTCCAGCTAAAACATGATGTTGTAAGACAGGAATCAAGCCTGCTTCATCTGGTACTGTAATAGCAGCAAACGCATCATTTGTTGGAGCAAATACTGTGAAAGGGTCGTCACCATTTCCATCTTGTGCAGATAGTACTCCAGCAAAATCAACACTTGGAGTTAGCTCAGTAAGCGCTTGCACCAATGTAGAGAAGTTAGGGTCAGCTGTTGCAAATGTTACTACCGAAGGTAAATCAATGACCGCATCAACAGCATGAACAACCCCGTTGATTGCAACAACGTCAGCTACCGCTACATTGCTAGTACCATTAATGGTTACACCATCATCTGTATTTACATATTGACTTAAAGCATCACCGTCTGAGTTTGTGCCAGCTGTAGATACATACATATTCATTAAAGCATCAGAAAAGGCGGCAGTACCAGATAATACATGATAAGAAAGAATATTGTCAATATCATTACTGTTTGGGTTTGTAAATGTGGTAAATGCAGCATTAACAGGGGCAAATACAGTAAAGTTTGTTGCAGTATCTGAAAGTAAGTCTGTGAAAGTAGTATTGTTATTCGCAGTTAATGCACCAACAAGTTCTGAAAAGTCTGGATTGTTAACGGCATGGTCAACTATCGTAGGTAAACCAATAACTTCATCAACAATATGAATAACCCCATTTGAAGCATCCACATTAGGTTCACTGACTTCGGCATTATTTATGGAGACTGCTGAACCTATGCTTACAAAAAGGCTTAAGTTACGCCCATTAGGACCAGCAGTAGATAAGCTTGAGATGTATCCGGTTGTCAAATCATCTGAGAAATTTTCACCAGAAACTACATGATTGAGAAGAACTTGTGTTAAAACGTCTGTTGGGACATCATCTAAGGAGTCGAAATTATTAGCTGCTAGAAAAGAATCGAAAGCTGCATTAGTTGGGGCAAATACGGTAAAAGGCCCTGGACCTTGTAAAGTTGTCACTAATTGTGCCCTGTCAAGCGCTTGAACCAAGGTTGACAAATCAGAACTTAAGATGGCCAATTCTGCAATAGTGGGTTCGACCATGGTTTGTGTTCCATTGTCATCATCACTACATGAGGCAAGAAATAAAAAACATAGTGCAGATAATACTAGTACTTTCCTTAGATGTTTCATTTTTAGTAATTTTTAGGTTTAAAAGTAATGTTCATTAATTTTTAATAAAGATTGAACAAAAATGAATTGGTTGCTTTTGTTTAACTTTATTTATAAAATATTTAACAAAAACATTCATAATTCTAAAAATCATCTTAAAATAATAATAAAAATTGCTCATGATGGATTGAGCATCCATTCAGTATTTAATATTGTAATATGTCGGGCTTTCACTATTGTTTTATAAATACAATTTTATGTTAAACAATAAATAACGTTATCAAAATAAATATTTCTACTTTAGAAATGGTCCATTAAGGCTTTTGACAGGGTTATTTTGTATTTTTGCAATTGATTTTAATGGCGATGAAAAAGAAAGTAATTGTTGGTTTATCTGGGGGAGTAGATTCAAGTGTATCTGCATACTTGCTTAAGGAGCAGGGATATGAAGTCATAGGGCTTTTTATGAAGAATTGGCACGATGATTCCGTTACCATTTCTGATGAATGCCCCTGGCTTGAGGATAGCAACGATGCATTGATTGTAGCTGAAAAATTGGGAATACCTTTTCAAACGGTTGACCTAAGTGTGGAATACAAAGAACGCATTGTTGATTATATGTTCAATGAATATGAAAAAGGGCGCACGCCTAACCCTGATGTACTTTGCAATCGCGAAATTAAGTTTGATGTATTTTTGAAGATTGCCCTTGGATTGGGAGCGGATTTTGTGGCTACTGGTCATTACTGTAGGAAGGGGGTAATCAAGAATGAAGATGGAACAGAAACTTTTCGACTTTTAGCTGGTGTTGATGGAAACAAAGATCAATCCTATTTTTTATGCCAGCTTTCCCAAGAACAGCTAGCTAAAACTCTTTTTCCAATAGGAGAATTAATAAAGCCAGAGGTTAGAAAAATAGCATCAGAAAACAATTTGGTAACTGCCGATAAAAAGGATTCACAAGGATTATGTTTTATTGGTAAGGTTCGTTTACCAGATTTTTTACAACAGAAGTTAAAACCTAAAGAAGGGGTTATCGTAGAAGTTCCGGCTAATGCTGCTCATTACAACAATGGAGTCTCAGAATTTCAGGATAAAATTTCAGAATTAGAACACCACTCTGATAAGCCTAAATATTCCATTACCGATGGTAAAGTAGTGGGCAACCATCAAGGTGCACATTTTTTTACTATTGGACAACGAAAAGGATTGGATGTAGGTGGAACTAAAGAACCTTTATTTGTTTTAGAGACAGATGTTAATAATAACATCATATATACTGGTCAAGGAAAAGCCCATCCAGGTCTTTTCCGTAAAACACTTTTTGTAAAAGAGGATGAATTACACTGGGTTCGTGAAGATTTATCCTTAAAGCTAGATGATGCCATGAAAGTGTCGGCTAGAATTAGATATCGGCAACCATTGCAAGAAGCCACACTTTACAGAGTAAATGGTGGACTTTATGTGGATTTTACTGAAAAACAATCTGCAATAGCTGAAGGTCAATTTGTAGCATGGTATATTGAAGATGAGTTGATTGGTTCAGGTGTCATATCTTAGTCATATGCAAAACAAAATAACAGACCTTTTTAAGACACAATACCCTATAATTCAAGCAGGGATGATCTGGGCAAGCGGATGGCGTTTGGCCTCTGCCGTATCTAATGCTGGGGGACTAGGTTTAATTGGTGCTGGCAGCATGTATCCTGAAGTTTTGCTCGAGCATATTCAAAAATGTAAGAAAGCCACATCTAAGCCATTTGGAGTAAATATTCCGATGCTCTACCCAGATATAGATAAGTTGATGTCTATTATCGTTGACGAAGGGGTTAAAATTGTATTTACATCTGCCGGTAACCCAAAAACATGGACTTCCTTTTTAAAAGAAAAGGGTATAACGGTAGTGCACGTCGTTAGTAGTGTGAAGTTTGCCTTAAAAGCCCAAGAAGCTGGTGTAGACGCGATAGTGGCTGAAGGTTTTGAAGCAGGTGGGCATAATGGTCGTGATGAAACTACAACACTGGTTTTGATTCCTGCAGTAAAAGAAAAATTACAAATTCCTTTAATTGCTGCTGGAGGTATCGCTACTGGGCCTCAAATGTTGGCTGCTATGGTTTTAGGAGCTGATGGTGTTCAAGTTGGCAGTCGTTTTGTAGCTAGTATAGAAGCTTCTTCACATCAACTTTTTAAGGAGGAAGTTGTGAAAGCCAGTGAAGGGGATACACAATTGACACTAAAAGAATTAGCTCCCGTTAGGTTACTTAAGAACAAGTTTTACCAAGATGTACAGAAAGCCTATGCCAATGGTGCTTCTGTTGAAGAACTGAAACAAGTGCTGGGTAGAGCTAGAGCAAAGCGAGGCATGTTCGAGGGGGATTTACTAGAAGGCGAGCTAGAAATAGGTCAGGTTTCTGCTTTAATATATGATATTAAACCAGCCGCCCAAATTCTGGAAGAAATGGTTGCTGAATTTCAACTAGCAAAAAAGGAAATCACAAATTAGAGAACTGAACTGCTCAGTTCTAAATCAGAATGCTCCCACGCTTTTTCTAGTTCTAGTTTTACTTTTTTTGCCTCTTCATTTTTCCCTTGAGCTTCTAAGCTTTTGTATAGTCCAGTGAGTGACCAACCATTTTGTCTTAAATCCTTTAAGTCTTCACGATAAATTTCTTCAGCTTCCTCATACTTTTTTGCCTTCATTAAAACCGCTCCTAAATTTTGTCTTGGAGGAATGTACCAAGCAGAGGGTTCATTATAAACCAAGTTATCTTCTAGCTTAACAGCTTTTTTTAGATGTTTGATTGAAGTATCATTAAGACCTTCCAATGCAGCTATCTCACCTGCAACCACTTCATAAGCTAATTCTGCTATGGTATAACTAGAATCAAAACCTACCGCCATTAGTTCTTTCATTTTAGGGTCTTTTAGCATGGCTTTAATAGCATCTAATTCTTCCTTGGCTTCCTTTAGATTATTTTTTCTGGTGAATGCGACACCCCGTGCATAATGCCAAATCAATTTAAGATGTTTAATTTCTGAATTTGGACTTGGAATTGTTAAAATATCATTCCATTTACCAAACCTTACATATGCTAAAAGTGGAGTGGCTGCAAAATTTTGAAGAAAATGTAATTCTTTCATTTCCCCGACTGGGACTTTTTCAGCAGTTTTTTTAGCAGCATCGAGTGCAATTTCACTATTTCCAAGTAGGCTGGCAGCTGACCATAAAAAGTGAATATTATGCGGGTAATATCCTAATGGGTACATACCTTGGGAATAACATTGGGAAATGTAATCCTCATCAGCTAGTATAGCTTTTTGATTTGCTTTTACCGCATCCAGATAGCGTCCTACTCTAATATATATATGGGAAGGCATATGCACAATATGACCGGCAGCAGGCATTAATGTACCTAGTTTATCAGCGCTTGGTTCAGCTAAATCAGGTTTTGGAAGTTCTACCATGTGAATATAATAATGGTGCGCTCCTGGATTATTTGGATTTATTGCAATAGCATTTTCAAGTGCAGCTTTAGCTTCTTTTATGTTAGGCGAAGGATTTCCATCCTTGTCCCAATAATTCCATGGAACGGTGTTCATTACTGATGCAGCATACAAAGTTTTTACATCCGCATCTTTAGGAAATTGTAGGGCTACTTCTTCCATCGCTTCCATATAGGCCATGTTGAGCTCACCTATGTCAGCTGTGCTATCCTTTGAATATCTAGAAGAAAGCGCTTCAATTAAGGCTTGTTCTTTTGCAGTTGTTTTAGATTTATTTTTTTGTGCTTTTTCCAATGCCTCCCATGCTTTTTTTCTTCTTTCATTGTCTGGCATCGGGTCATTAATGTTTGGACCCAAAACATAAGCTTGGCCCCAATAAGACATAGCAGATTTGGAATCTAATCTAGCAGCTTCCATAAAAGAACGATGTGCTTCTGCATGGTTAAACGCGTAGGTTAATTTTAAACCTTGATTAAAGAAAGTTTGCGCATCTTTTACTGCTGTGGTTATTGGAAAACCATGATTCCCTAAGTTTTCAAACAAAGGAGATATCTGTTTTGTACTGTCAATATCATCCAATAAAAATTTAGCAGTGGTACATTTTATAAAATTCAAAGAAGCATATTGTGTATTTTTACTTTTATCCTCTTTAATTTCTTGTAATGAAATATAAAGTATGACACCAATAGCCAAAAATGCCAAGAGTATTTTTTGATAAGATTTCATGATATGGTGAATTAAATATTGGTTGAACTAGAACTGAAATAATCTAAAAACTGGAGGGAACTATTGTTATTAACTCGAAAATAGCAGATAAATATAATGATTTATTCTGTAGATAACTGATTGTTAGGATGTTATTTTTCACCTTCTTTAATTTTCTAGTATTGAATTACTAGTTTAAAACTTTTTTAAATGAAAGTGTTGCTTCGCTGAAGTAGATTGTATTTTTAAGCAAAACTTTTAAATGAACTCAAGAGAGAGTCAACTTAAGGCATTTGATAGGTTATTGACCATTATGGAAGAACTTAGGGCGCAATGTCCATGGGACAAGAAGCAAACCCTTCAAAGTCTTCGCCATCTAACTATTGAAGAAACCTATGAGCTTGGGGATGCTATTTTAGATAATGATTTACAAGAAGTAAAAAAAGAACTTGGCGATTTGTTGTTACACATAGTTTTTTATGCCAAGATTGGTTCTGAAACCAATGATTTTGATATTGCTGACGTAGCAAATGATATCTGTGAAAAATTGATTAATCGCCATCCGCATATTTATGGAGATGTAAAGGTAGAGAACGAAGAACAGGTAAAAGAAAATTGGGAAAACATCAAGTTAAAAGAAGGAAAGAAAAGTGTGTTGGAAGGGGTGCCAAACAGCTTGCCTGCTTTGGTCAAAGCAAATAGGATTCAGGAGAAAGTAGCTGGAGTTGGTTTCGATTGGGAAAAGCCCGAACAGGTTTTTGAAAAATTGAAAGAGGAGCTTGCAGAATTTCAAGATGAGATTAAAGTTAATGATACAGATAAAATGGAAGCTGAATTTGGAGACGTTCTTTTTTCTATGGTTAATTATGCTCGGTTTCTAAATATCAGTCCAGAAAATGCTTTGGAACGTACCAACAAAAAGTTTATCAAGCGCTTTCAGTATTTAGAAAAGAAATCTAAAGATCTAGGAAAATCCCTAAAAGAGATGACATTGGAAGAAATGGATGTTTTTTGGGAGCAGGCCAAACAGCTTCACTAATAGTTTTTTCAATTCTTTAAAAGTATCTTTAACACTACAAAAAGACTACTAGTTGTTTCAACAATACACTAAAGAATTCCGTTATAATTTAAAGTTATCTTACCCAGTTATTCTAGGTATGTTAGGGCATACATTTGTGGCCTTTGCGGACAATATTATGGTAGGTCAGTTAGGTACTGCCGAACTTGCCGCTGTTTCTTTGGGCAATAGCTTTGTTTTTATCGCAATGTCCTTGGGCATAGGTTTTTCTACTGCTATTACCCCTTTAGTTGCAGAAGCTGATGGCGCAGGTAATAAAGCAAATGGTAAAAGTGCTTTAAAGCATGGTTTGGTGCTATGTACCTTTTTAGGTTTTTCCCTTTTCGGGATTATTTTACTTTGTAAACCCTTAATGTATACTATGCAACAACCTGAAGAGGTTGTTGAGTTGGCCATACCTTACTTGGAATTGGTGGCATTTTCTTTGGTCCCCTTAATAATTTTTCAAGCATTTAAACAGTTTTCAGAAGGTTTGTCCCAAACCAAATATCCAATGTATGCTACTATCGTAGCTAACGTGGTAAATATTATTTTAAACTACTTACTGATTTTTGGTTCATTTGGCTTTCCAAAAATGGGTATTGTCGGTGCTGCTATTGGTACTTTGGTATCGAGAATAATAATGGTAGGATTTATTTGGTATTTACTAAGGAGTAAGAAGAAGTTCCATGACTATGTAACCGGTTTCAATTTTAAAAAAATTGAAAAAAAAGTTATCCAGAAGATAATAAGCTTAGGCTTCCCATCTGCACTACAAATGTTTTTTGAGGTTGCCATTTTCACTGCCGCAATATGGCTAAGTGGCGTGTTGGGAAAGAATGCGCAAGCTGCCAATCAAATAGCATTGAACTTAAGTAGTATGACCTTCATGGTTGGTATGGGATTAAGTGTTGCTGCGATGGTAAGGGTTGGAAATCAAAAAGGACTTAAAAATTTTAAGGAGTTAAGGCGAATAGCCCAATCCATTTTTTTTCTTACTTTTTTGCTGGAGATTGTTTTTGCTACCATATTCCTATTGGGTAGAAATTGGTTGCCAACCATTTATTTGGATGTTGATGATATCGCCAATCAAATTGATAATACGGAAGTGATAATTCTTGCTGCAAAGTTATTGCTTGTGGCAGCGGTATTTCAAATTTCAGATGGCATCCAAGTTGTTGTTTTAGGTGCGTTACGTGGATTACAGGATGTAAAAATCCCTACACTTATTACATTTATTGCTTATTGGTTAATTGGTTTTCCAGTAAGTTATTATTTAGGGTTATTTACAGATTTTAAGAGTACTGGAATTTGGATTGGTCTCTTGTTGGGCCTATCTGCATCTGCGGTAATGTTGTATCTTCGATTTAATTATTTAACAAAACGCTTGATTTTAAAACCATAAATGATGGATTTGCCAAAATTTCTTCTTGGAGATAATACTGATTATCCCAATGGTATCTATATAGTGCATACAGAATTTCCTCGGTTTATTATCAACTTAGAGAATGATGAGGTAGAATGGTTGGAAGAGTTTTCTAAAGAAGATGAAAAAGAACTGGAAGATGAAGCGCAAGCTTTGATTGAAGCTGCTACCAAATTTTATGATAGGGAAGTGGCTCGTTATGATGATTAGGCAATGTTAGATCAACTCATACAATTGGATAAAGAAGTTTTTCTGTTCCTAAATGGCCTGGGAGTGGAAAGTTGGGACGGCTTTTGGTTGTTTGTCACCAACAAATGGAATTCTATTCCTATTTATCTTATTCTTTTGGTACTATCCTTTAAATACCTGGGTTTAAAAAAAACAATTTTATTGCTGATGGCTGTTACATTATTGATTACAGTAACAGATCAGTTGGCCAACTTCTTTAAATACGGAGTACAACGTTTAAGACCATGCCACGATATAGAGGTAAATGGGGTTATGCGTTTGGTGAAAAGTTATTGTGGAGGCAATTATGGATATTTTTCTGCCCATGCAGCTAGTTCTTTTGCGTTGGCTACCTTTTTTAGTTTGCTTTTTAAAACAAAAGTGAGATTTATAGTACTGTTTCTTTTAATTTGGGCTTTTTTGGTTTCTTACAGTAGAATTTATATTGGCGTACACTTTCCTTTGGATATCCTTACTGGTATCATGGTCGGCATACTTTTTGGTTGGTTATTTAGCAAGTTATATATATTTGCAACTCTAAAAATTAAGGCTTGATTTCAACAACCAGATATTGGTTTTTAATTGCTTTGATTGTTCTGGTGTACCTCATTGGAATGTTCGCACCGCTTTTCGAATATGATTCGGCACAATTCGCGGTGATGGCCATGAGAATGGTCCAAGAAAACGATTTTATAAATTTATTCAAAGGTACCAACGAGTATTTGGACAAGCCACATATGCATTATTGGTTGGCCGCACTTTCCTATGAACTTTTTGGAATTTATGACTGGGCTTATCGTATTCCTGGGGTTCTAGCTACACTATTAGGGGCTTACAGCTGCTACGGACTTGCTAAACTCTTGTACAACCAAGATGTGGGTAAGTTTGCAGCTCTAATTTTTATGACTGCACAAACCATAGTGCTTTCAACTATTGATGTTAGGACAGATGCAGTTTTAACTGGTTTTACTATTTTTTCTGTATGGCAATTGGTGGTCTATATTGAGCATAATACCTTAAAAAGTATTGCCTTAGGGGCGTTTGGTGCTGGTATTGCCTTTTCAACAAAGGGACAAATTGCGTTATTGGTCATAGGTATCTGTATTTTGTGTCATTTAGCATATACCAGAAAATGGAAACAGCTGTTAAATTGGAAAATAATAATAGCACTGTTGGTTTTTATAGTAACCATTACACCAATGCTTTATGCTTATTATCTACAGTTTGACTTACATCCTGAAAAGGTAATTAGGGGTAAAAGTAATCGTAGTGGTATCTTTTTTATTTTTTGGGAACAAAGTTTTGAGCGCTTAAGCGGAGAGGGTCATGGCAAGAACAGTAGTGATTACTTTTTCTTTTTCCATACTTTTTTGTGGGTTTTTCTTCCGTGGACTGTTTTAGCATTGTTAGCCTACTGGTGGCGGGTAAAAACATTTATAAAATCAAACTTTCAGTATCATAAAAAGTTTGAATTTTTAACTGTAGGCGGTATAACTATAATCTTTTTTATTATAAGCTTTGCCCAATTTAAGTTACCGCATTATATGAATATTATGATGCCGTTGTATGCTGTCCTAACTGCTTCTTATGTGCACAGTTTGTATAAGCACACCAAAAAGGATACAATTAAAATATTGCTGGGGTTCCAATACTTTATATTAAGTCTTGTTTTTATTTTTTCTGTGCTGATATGCTTTTATGTGTTTAAGTTTCAAGATTGGTATAGCTATGGTATTTTAATATTGGTATTGCTTGTTATCACTTATTTCTGCTTAAAACGAGAAGAATATTACATGCGAATCATAACTCTATCTGTTTGTAGCTCACTACTTTTAAATGGTGTGCTGAACACGCATTTTTACCCTAACCTTTTAAAATACCAAGCAGGTTCCACTATCGCAGAAAAAGTAAAGGCAAATAATATTTCTGTAGATAAGATTTATAAGATTTCCGAAATGCCAACTTGGGCATTGGATTTTTATAATAGAAAACCTGTAATACCATCTACATTGACCGAGATTACAAACAAAGAAGATATTTGGGTGTATGTTGATGATGCAGGCTTGGAGAGTCTTAGAAAATCTGGTTTTGATTGGGACAGACAATTCACCGAAAACCAGTTTAGGATTACAAGATTACAAGCAAAATTCCTTGACCCCACTACACGAAAAAAAGTGCTGAATAAAATGCATTTGGTACACATTTATTAGAATGGGCCTATTTCTAATTTTGGTTTTTTAAAGTGGTAATAAATACCAGCAAAAGAGATAAAAGCAGTAATCAAAAAGAAAACAAAACTGATGCTAATAGACGTATCTGTATCTAAATTGAGCCATTTCGCCCCATATAAAAAAGTAAGTTCCCTACTTCCAATTCCCCCAATGGTCAAGGGTAAGACCGATACAATAGAAGAAACTAAAAAGACCAATAAATATGCTATGGTTGCCATTTTTATTGAGAGGGCTTTTAATATGAATATTACTGCAATCAATTGTGAAATTTGAACCAATGCAGAAAAGCCAAAGGATTTCCAAAATACTGCAAGAACATACTCAAAGAAATATTTGTTTATCAACCAAAATGCAAAAATACTCAGCGGTATCGAAATAATGAAAAGCCATTTTAAGGAGTTTAAAGAAGAATGATTTAATGCGATAGCTAAGATACAGGCAAGTAAAAAAAGTAAAAGCATACCACTTAAACGATCAAGGATTAAAACAGCTGCTGTTTTTTTTGCTCCTACTTGGTAATTTTTTTGAATAAGGTACCCTTTATAGGCATCACCGCCTATACCTCCAGGTAAAAAGAGGTTATAGAACATCCCTAGGAGATACAATTTTAGATTACTTTTTTGGGTGAGTAGTATCCCTAATTGATGAAAATATAAATTCAGTCTAAATGAAGCCATTATTTTGGAAAATACAACCAGAACAAAAGCAATTATTAAATAAAATGGATTGGATGTTTTTAGGGTAGTTAAAACAGCTGCCAAATTAATTTTGGTGAAAATAAAATAAATCAGTGCTGCACTAATCAGCAATTTTAAAAATGTGATTAGCCTTTTACGCTGCTTTTCGGTCACCTATGGATATTTTTTTGATGCGATAAGGTCTTTTTTGTTGAGACTCGTAATAGGTTCTAATCAATAGTTCCATTACTATACCAATAGTAAATAATTGGATACCGCCTAAAATGAACATCATTCCAAAAATGAGTAGTGGTCTGGTTCCAATATCTTGCCCAAATCCAAATTTCACTACCAAAAGATAGATTTCAATTAAAGAGCCCAAAATAATCAAGAGCACCCCAAAAATCCCAAATAAATGAATGGGACGTTGAAAATACTTCCGGATAAAAAGTAATAGCATCATATCCGCTACCACTTTAAATACCCGCTCCAAGCCATATTTGGAAACCCCAGCGTGGCGTGCATGGTGTTTTACCGGGACCTGTTTTATTTGTGCGCCTTCCAGATGTGCCAAAAGGGTTATAAAACGGTGCATTTCGCCATAAAGATTTAATCCTTTCGCAATATCTTTTGTAAAAACTTTGAGGGCACAACCATTGTCCTTTATATCTAATTTGGTAACCCTTCTAACTAAAAAGTTAGCAATCTTTGAGGGTATTTTCTTGACCAAGGAATCTTTTCTTTTTTGGCGGATACCAGTAATCAAATCATACTCTTCACTTTGGGCAAACTCAAGCATTTGTGGAATGTCAGATGGGTCATTTTGCAAATCTCCATCCATGGTGATGATATAATCACCCTCTGCATAATCAATTCCTGCGGCTAGAGCTAAACTTTGGCCATAGTTTTTTTTCAACTCGATCAAATGTACATTATTATCATTCATTTGCTTGACTACATTCCGAGTGTTGTCTGTTGAAAAATCATCAATGTAAATGATTTGATATGTATATCCAGTTAGACTTTCATGTATTTTTTGAGTTAAAAGGACTATATTCTCCTCTTCATTATAAAGAGGGACTACTATTGATAATAAAGTATTGGCTGGTAAACTCATTTATACGGAATAATACTTCGCAAATTTAGGCTTTTTATTTATGGTTATTTTTAAGCTCTAAGAGCTTTTTAGCGGCAAAAAAGGGGGATGTTTTGTTTTCTTTTATTGCAATCAATAAGGATTTCAATTTTTGTTTTACAGCTTTATCATTATAGAAATTTTGATACAATCGATCATTTACCGTTTCTAGAAACCAATTTTCGTTTTGTCTGGTTCTGTTTGAATCAAATGATGTATTGTTTTTGGTCAATTCTATAAAGTCTTCTATCATCTTCCAAACATTATCAATTCCTTCATTGTTTAAAGCAGAGCAAGTAAGCACTTTTGGACTCCAATTGTTCTCTTTGGCTGGATATAAATGAAGCGCACCTTTAAACTCTAATTTGGCCTTGTCCGCTTCTTTTTTATTGGTACCATCAGCTTTGTTTATTACAACAGCATCAGCCATTTCCATAATTCCCCTTTTTATACCCTGTAGCTCATCACCCGCGCCGGCTAACTTTAAAAGCAGAAAGAAATCCACCATACCGTGCACAACGGTTTCGCTTTGCCCAACTCCAACGGTTTCTACCAGTATTACATTATAACCGGCTGCTTCGCATAAAATAATACTTTCACGTGTCTTTCTTGCCACACCACCTAGTGATTCGCTGGAAGGAGAAGGTCTAATAAAAGCTTTTGGGTCTTTTGCCAAAAGTTCCATTCGCGTTTTATCACCAAGAATACTTCCCTTACTTAAAGTGCTGGAAGGATCTACTGCAAGTACCGCAACCTTTTTGCCAAGACCAGTAAGCATTTTGCCAAAAACTTCAATGAACGTACTTTTTCCTACTCCAGGAACTCCGGTGATACCTATTCTTATACTATCAGTTTTTGATAGAAGGCATCCTTCAATGATTTCATTTGCTTTTTTAGAATGTTTTTGGTTTGAACTTTCAACTAGGGTAATTGATTTGGCCAAATGGGCTTTGTCACCTTCTACAATACCTTTGATCAATTCTTTGGCTGAGGGCTCTTGCTTTCTAAGCCGTTTAATTTTGCTTATATGCTTTAAGCTACTGCTTTGTTTTTTTTGTGAGGTCATAAAAATCCAACTACCTACTAAGGTAATATGTTTTATTTTATAATTGTGAGCGAAGAATGGTCTGGGATAATATTCCTTGAAAACCACTATAATTTCACAGAAGTTTAATAATTGTTTTTATGTTGTATAGAATACAAATATTATATTTTGTGAAATTAATTAAAACAATGAAGACTATATTCAAGACAAGTGCAACAAACTCCGGAGGAAGAAGCGGACATGTGAAAAGTGATGATGGTGTAATAGATTTTGGAATTCAGATGCCAGACAATAATGGTAAAGGGGATTATAAATCTACAAACCCAGAGCAATTGTTTGCAGCAGCTTATTCAACATGTTTTGCCGGGGCATTACAGGTAGTGGCTGAACAGCATAATATAAAGGATTTAGGGAATTTTAACGTTATGGCAACAATTGCGTTCAATAAAGAAGAAGATGGCTTCTTTTTAGAGGCAACATTAGATTCTTATTTGCCAACTGTTGATAAAGCAACTGGAGAAAAATTGATTAACGAGGCACATGAAATTTGTCCATACAGTAAAGCCACAAGGGATAATATTACAGTAAACCTTAATCTTTTGTTGGAAGTCTAAATGATTGATAAATAGAATATTAAAAAATCCTGCTACTTTTTAGCAGGATTTTTTTGTTTAAAAATCCTATTATTTTGCCACATCCATCTTTTTAAATCGTCCTTTAAGCAATAACTAGAATACTAAACCAAAACTGACCGTATTGCAATTAGAACTGGTAGAACAATGTAAGTTGAACGACCGTACAGCACAAATGAAGCTTTATAAGCAATATTGTGATGGTATGTTCTATGTTGCAATGCGTTTTTTAAAAAACACAGATGATGCGGAGGATGTTTTACAAGAATCATTTATAAAGGCATTCCAACGTATTCATCAATTTAAAGGTGAAGTAACTTTTGGGGCTTGGTTAAAAAGAATTGTGGTAAATGGGAGTATTGATTTTTTGAAATCAAAACACCAAAGAACCGTTGAACTTGATGAAGGATATATGCATATAGCAGAAGATGATAATTGGGAAGTGGATAATGAAGTAGCTATAGATGAGGTAAAGCAAAAGATAGAGGAACTTCCCAAAAAATATAGGTTTGTAGTACAGCTCTATTTAGTTGAGGGATATGATCACAAGGAGATTTCCGAAATATTGGATATTTCTGAGACAGCAAGCAGAACTAGGCTGTTAAGAGGAAAAAATTATTTAAAAGAATCGCTAAGAGAATTAAAATATGGCACAAGATCTTAGAAAACTGTTCGAGGAACAACGTAAAAAAGAAAGTTATCCAATGAAGGATGGGCATGAAGAACGCTTTTTTACTAGGCTGGAGGAAGAGCTTCCAGAAACGAAAAGTCTTTCATCATATTTATGGCTAAAAATAGCAGCATCGGTTATTCTTTTAGTTGGCCTTGCTAGTTATTTCTTTATGAACACTAATGATGTTATAGATCAAAAGACAACAATTGTGGAAAAAACCAATTCTGAAGAATTTAAAACTAGTATATCACTAGGAGATCTTTCTCCTGACCTAAAAAAAGTGGAAAACTATTATGTGGCGAACATTAGCTTGGAATTAGCAGGTCTTGAAGTGTCCGATGAGAACAAAGATATTGTAGATGGTTACATGGAACAACTAGCACAACTTGATGCTGAATACAAAAGATTGAATAAAGAACTGAATGAAATTGGTCCTAATGACCAAACTATTGAGGCTTTGATCCAAAACCTACAATTGCGATTGCAATTATTGAAAAAGCTAAAGGAAAAATTAAATCAATTAAAATTATCAAAAAATGAACAAGAACAGACAACTATTATTTAGTGCAGTAACCTCGGTGTTCATCACCACCGGGGCATTTGCCCAAGAAAAATCCAAAACATTCAAAGAAACCTTTAATGTTGGTGATAACACCGTGTTAAATATAAATACCAGTAACACGGATATTGAATTTGAAACTTGGAACAAAGATCAAGTAGAAATAGTAGCAACCATAGAATTGGATGGTGCTTCTAGCGAAGAGGCAGAACGTTATTTTGAAAAGGGAGGTATTGAGATAAAAGGGAATAGTAAAGAAATAGAGATTTCTACTGGTAGAGAAAATCACTTCCTTTTTAATAACTCCGTAAGTCATTGGACAGACTCTAATATTGATTTCGATTTTAATTTTGAACCACTTTTTGAAGACTTAAAGTTTCCTGAATTGGCGGAATTATCTGAATTATCAGAATTGTCGGAGCTTACAGAGTTAGCAGTTATTCCAAAAATGTCGGTAATTCCAAATCTACCTCCAATTCCCAACATTGACTTTGACTATGAAGCCTATCAAAAAGATGGTGAAAAGTATATGAAAGAATGGAAAAAACAGTTTGACAAAGGTTTTGATGAAGAGTTTAAAAAGAACTTTGAGGAATGGGGAGAAGAGTTTAAAAGACTAAATGAAGAGCGCAATAAAAGTGTTAAGGAAATGCTTGAGAAAAGAGAGGAAGAACGTAAAATAAGACGCAAAGAACTAGAAAAGGCAAAAGAAGCTAGAAATTTGCAACGAGAAGCACTGCGTTTACATAGGGATTCCTTGATAAAAAATAGAGATTTATTCTTTGCTAAAAGAGATTCTTTACGGGGTTCCTATCCTAATATTTTTTATCTCTCAAAAGATGGTAACAGTAAGCGCTACAAAGTAAAAAAAACCATCAAGATAAAGATGCCAAAATCGGTCAAATTAAAAATGAATGTGCGGCATGGCGAGGTAAAGTTAGCTGAGACTACAAAAAATATGGACGCAAGCTTACAGTACGTAAGCTTGCTTGCCTCTACTATAGACGGTAATGCAACCAATATTAGGGTATCTTACTCTCCAGTACAGGTCCAAAAATGGAATTATGGGCAATTAAAGACAGACTATTCCGATAGAGTAAACCTAAAAGAAGTTGGGGAATTAAGATTGAATTCAGTCTCTTCAAATGTGGTTATCGATAGGTTAAACAAAAGTGTATTGCTTACCAATAACTTGGGGGCAGTTCAAATTAATTCGGTATCAGATAATTTTACAGATATAGACGTGTCCCTAAAAAATGGCGAGTTTAACTGTAGAGTACCCAAAACTCCAGTATCATTTTATTTAAATGGAACAAAGTCTAGAATAACTTACCCAGCCGAGTGGACCATGGAGCGTACTAAAAACTTTGATAATGTAGTCTGCAAAGGATTCCAAGAAAATAGCAACTCTGGCAAATCTATTCGTGTAAACTCAAAATACAGCGAGGTTTCGTTGCAAAATTAATTTACAATCCCAAATTATTCCCTACCCATCGCTAACTTATAGCCTAATGAGCATCTTCCTTTAAAAAATCCCCAAAATTCTTTTTGAAACGATTTAACCTAGGTATGGAAACTGCTTTAATGTAGGAGCTGTTCGGGTTTTTTCTTTCATAATCTTGATGATAATCCTCAGCATCATAGAAAATCTCAAATTTAGTTACCTCAGTCACAATAGGTCTATCATAAGCACCTTCAGAAACTAATAGTGTTATATAATCATTTATAATCTTCTTTTCTTTATCATTTTTATAAAAGGCAATAGAGCGGTATTGTGCACCTCTATCTGGACCTTGTCTATTTAAGGAAGTTGGATCATGGGAACCAAAAAATACTTGTACAAGTTTTTGAAAAGAAATTACCTTAGGGTCATAATAGACTTTAACAGCTTCTGCATGTCTTGTTCTACCATAAGCGACTTTTTCATATGTTGGGTTCTTTTCTGGTCCACCAGAGTATCCAGAAATAACCTCTTTAACCCCTTTTACACTTTCAAAAATAGCCTCTACACACCAAAAGCATCCACTGGCAAAATATGCAGTTTCATATTCTTGTAGTTCTTGAGCTGTAAGAGCTACTTTTTCTGATATGGCTTCAGCGGTAACTTCTTTTGAAGTTTTTGATTTTGGTTGACAACTAAATGATACAAGTAAAAGAGCTATTAGAAGTGTATTTTTTGATAATTTCATGGTCAATTTTTTTCTTTAGTAGTCGCAAGATAATAACCCTTACGAATTAGTTTACTAAAAAATGTTAATACCGTTAGTCAATATTGGTGATGAATTTACCCACTATTTTAAAAAAATGTTCAAAACAAAGTATTCAAATACTTGATAAAAAAATAAGTTTAGCGAAATACTCAGCCATTGACTTATCTACAAATAATAATGATTTAAGCACAATTGAAATTACTGACCCAGAGGAATGCCAAAAATATATTGACAAGGTTTTAAAAAAGAACAATGCCAAAGTAGGTTATGGGGGTTATCTTGAAAAGCGGAACTTGTATGCTACATCAAATCGTTTTTCTGATGGTAAAAAAAGAAATGTCCATTTAGGACTGGATTTTTGGTGTAGTGCAGGTACAAAAGTTATAACGCCAATAAGTGGAATTGTGCATAGCTTCAATAATAATGCTGATAAAGGTAATTATGGGCCTACCATCATTTTAAAACATACAATCGAAGTTTTTTCATTTTATACCTTATATGGACATTTATCTTTAGAGTCACTGAATGGATTATATGTAGGCAAGAAATTTTCTAAAGGAGAAACTCTTGCCACTTTAGGTACTCCTGACATAAATGTCAACTATGCTCCACATCTTCATTTTCAACTGATAAAGGATATTGGAAATTTCGAGGGTGATTACCCTGGTGTTTGCAGTAAAGATGATTTAGATTTTTACGTAAACAATTGTCCGAACCCAAATCTCTTACTAAAGTTATATTAAGCAATCATCGACGAAATACACTCCAAATCGATGTGCTGTTCGTCAGATCAAAAACGCTTGTCGATACTTTTCAGCACTTTATCTAAGTATTGGTTTTTAGGCGAAAAATTAGTGCTCTGGACCGAGTTATAACTGTCTTGGGTTTCATGTCAGGCTACTTTTACATTGTAAAGAATAGGGAACATGAAAACAATTTTAACTCTTACCGCAATAATCTTCTTGGGAACTTTTGGAGTGGCTCAAACCTCTACTAAAGAAGTAAAGGTTGAAACTATCACTAAAAGCGTTGTTTTAAATGTAGAAATTAAACAAATAATTAAAGAAGATAATAAGGTTGCTAGATTATATATGTTTAAAAATTCTAGAATTAAAAAAGAGTTGGCATTCAAAACAAAGAGGAATCGCTCTAAACTAGCTTAATTATGATGATATTGTTAACTGGATTATTACTATTTACAAGTTCAACATTTATTTTGGGCGTTGCACTACTTAGTTATAAACTGGTTCGTAAACCTATAAGAAAGTAATATTTGAAAGTGAATTTTGTTTTTATGGGTTAGATACTGTTTGATAGTACACATTTCTTAGTGAGTTATCGATTAAATGCACTTCATATCGATGAGGTGTTTTTGGGGTTGCAAACGTTTGTCGAGGATAAAACACACTTTATCCCAATAAATGTTTTATAGCGAAAATTTTGTGCCGTAGAGCGACCAAAATCTTCTTCCGCTTTCATGTTGGGGTAAATTTACATCGTAATAAAAACCCAAATCATGAAAGCAGTTTTAACTTTAATCTTTATCATCTTCCTAGGGACAGCAGCAATGGCTCAGTCTACTGCTGAGGAAGTAAAGGTTGAAACTAAAACCGCTACTGTTGAGTTGAACATAAAAATTGAAAAGTCTAACAAACTTGAAAAAGAGGTAGCTAGACTATATCTGTTCAAAAATCTTAGGATTATAAAGGAATTAAAATTTAAGACTAAGAGAAACAGCTCTAAATTAGCCTAATATGTTAGTATCAGTAATCTTTTTACCAATTATCTTAAGTATTGTTACTCCAGTTTTAACCAAAACCAGATTGAAGACGGTTACAATATCTTCTGAGTAACGCATAATTTTAGCACCCGAGCGATGCTTCTCAAACTATGTATTGATGATTTTCGGCATTAGAAAGACGTTGAAATACTTCTTAGTTCGTTAAAGTGTACCCCATGTTTGGGCATGTTGTCGGCTAATTAAGTCATTTTATCGGACAATTTCACGTAGAACTAAAAATCGATGCTTTTCAACGAATGAAACCATATTTAGGTAGTTGTGCTGCGTTCTAATAACAACAAAGCCCAATATCATGAAAACAATCTTAACCTTAACATTTGTACTTTTCTTCGGAGCAACTGCATTAGCTCAAAATGTAAAGACGGATACTAAAGTAACTACTATTGAAATGGGAGTTGTATTATCAACTGAAATTAAAGTTGAAGACAAAAAAGAGATCACAAAAGAGAATACACTAGCTAGAGTATATAAATTCAAAAATACTAGAGTAAAGAAAGCCTTGGTTTTTGAAACTAAAAGCGAAGCAAAAATTGCTTAATACATCTTAATCTTTTACGCCTGGTTGCTTAATAGTATAATTTAACTTTTGTTTTTCCTGCTCTACCATGGTCTTTACATCTTCCAGAAGGGCCTTTGAATTATAAATAATACCATCTTTAATAGTATATTTTACTCCGCCAACCCTTACTACTTCATTATCCTCTGTTAATTTAACCGCACCAGTACCGTAAAGTACTTTTAGATTTTTAAGTGGATTTTCTTCAATAATAGCAAAGTCTGCCAATTTGCCGACAGCTACCGTACCAATCTTATCTGATATTCCCAAAGCTTCAGCACCATTGAGTGTAGCGGAACGAACGACCTCTAAAGGGTGAAAACCAGCTTCTCTAAGCAACTCTAATTCTCTTACATAAGCAAATCCATATAATTGAAATATAAAGCCAGAATCAGAACCAGTAGTTACTCGCCCTCCACGATTTTTATATTCATTGATGAATGTCATCCATAGTTTGTAGTTTTCTCGCCAAGCTACTTCCTGCTCTGTACCCCAATCATGCCAATATGAACCGTGGCTTATTTTACTAGGTTGATAAAATTCCCATAGAGAAGGTAAAGTATAATCTTCATGCCACTCTGCACGTCTGGCTCTTTGCAAATCCCTACTGGCCTCATATATGTTAAGAGTTGGGTCTAGAGTAAAATCCAAGCTTATTAATTCGTTCATAACATTATTCCAATGTTCAGAATAGGGTTTGGCAGCTTGTTTCCATAATTTTCCTGCTTCCTCAAAGCGATTTTGTTCATTTTGGTAATTATAATCCAGAGGATAGTTCTGTACAGTTCTATTTTCAAAAAGTGCTTCTGGAAGCCCATACCAGTGCTCCATACTTGTTAAACCTGCTCTAGCTGAATTAAGAACATTCCATCTTGCAACATCCAACTGTGCATGATGGCATGCTGAACGAAGTCCTAGTTTTTTGTTCTCATCTAATGCGGCAGCCATAATTTCTGGTGGAGCTCCAAAGAATTTAATGCCATCTGCGCCACGTTCTGCATTTGCCCTAACCCACTTCCGTGCTTGTTCGGGAGTGGAAATTGGAGCATCATTCAGTGGATTAAAATCCTTGGTTTGCTGCCCAAAACCAGTGTAAGCAAATATTCTTGGAGCAATTATTTGATTCTTTTCACTTTTTCTTTTTAAATCCAAGGTCCAATCGATACTACGTCCGCTTGGTTCCCTTATAGTGGTGATACCATGCGCCATCCATAGCTTAAAGACATAATCGTAATCAGCACCTTGTGCGATTCCGCCTATATGACCATGCATATCAACAAAACCCGGCAGCAAATACATGCCAGAACAGTCCAATTCCTTCCCTCCTTCTTTTAATTTTGGTCTTTTGGAATCATCTATGTCAACACCGGGATAACCTACCACTTGAATTTTTACAATCTTATTGTTTTCAACAACAATATCTATCGGGCCCCTTGGAGGAGCTCCATTCCCATTTATCAATGTAACACCACGTATTATCAATTGATTAAAGGGTCCTTCTTGTAATTTTTCTTGGGAAAAGGATACTATTCCATACAATAGAAACAGTGCAAAAAGTAATTTTTTCATCTATTTAAAAATTTTGTTTGCGCTCATTTCGCAGTTGATTATTCTGGAACTCTAATTTTATCACCTAAAAAGAGTGCATTTAGAAACAATCTATTGGTGCCGTACCAAGAACCTCTAAAATTAGGATTGTCTGCAAATAATACCACTCTACCTGAGCCTACTTTACTTACCAATAAGGATGCTGAAGGCTTTAAAAATTCTTCTTTGTTCTTTTCAGTTATAAACCCATCTATATGTGAGTTTTTAGCATATTTTGCAACCGTAGCATACTCGTTCTTGCTAGGTGATAACCAGATAGAATTATTTTTGTAAACGGGAATTTGAGAATCGCGATACCCAAATGCAAGGGGATGGGTAACGTCTAAATCGACTCTAAAAATAGCTCCTCCAACACTTTCTTTGCCTAAATTTTCTGGAGCATCCACATATGGTTTTCTATCTACTATGGCAGTGGAATCCTTATCAACAGATTTAATTAATTTTTCTTTTACCAGGTTTTTATCAATTGCCCATTTAGAGGCCGAGCCTATAGTTATCAAGGTATTTCCTTTACTTATCCAATCTTTAATTCTATTTTGTTGCTTAATGGTCAAGTTATATCTTCCAGAGACCATGACAAAAGTGTTGTATTTGTCAAAATCGATACGATTAAAATTACGCACTGGAATTTTTGTGATGGGCATATGTACACGAGTGTCCAATAGATGCCAAACTTCACCAGCTTCATAGGAACGCACTCCATTACCTATTAACATAGCTGCTTTTGGTTTGGTAATGGGAGAAACATACCTGCTGCCTAAATCTATTCCTTTTAAACTATAACCAGTAGCAACCGCATAAGTTGGTATTTCGTATTTCTTTTGCGCTCTTTGAATCAAAGCATAAATTTCGTTTGAATCTTTTTTCTGAAGACTAACAGGAACAACCAACGCACCGTAATTAAATGAAACTGTCCCATTAGTGGTCTTTACTGTAAATGGTTTAAATGCAGATGAGACTTTAACACCGTTGGTTTGAAGGTGGTTTAGTACGGCAGTAGCATTGTAATCATCATAATCAATAATATATGCGTAGTCTGATTTTTGAACTGTATTTAATTTGACTAGGCCCTTGGTTGTGGTAATTTTAGTTCCTAAATTTAGATTTGTTACCGGTTTATATTTCATGTTATAGAAGTTGGCTACAGACCATGCAGAAGCATCATAGTAAACACTGTCTTGATATTTACTGTAAGTCTCAAACATAGTTTGCACCATTCTGTATTGCGGTTGTTTAGTGGGTACTATATAACTATCTCCAGATTCATACACATCTATTTTATGCAACAAAAGCTTATCTATAAAGGCTTTCACTCTGTTTTTATCATAATCATCTTTAAAAGAATATCCCCTTATTTTTGATTTTGTAGAATTACTCAAAGCACTCTTAAAGAATTTTTGTTGATACTCTCTTAGGTAAGCTTTATTTTCTACTGCAGCTTTTACAGTAGTGATGCTTGAGATATATTGGTTTCTGATGGTGAAAGGAAATGTAATCTCTCCAAACGCCGTTGTTTGCTTATGCCCTCTAGAGCTAGCCTGTTCAAAAAGAAGCCCTAAACCACCTTGTAAATCTGGATAGGAAGAACCATATCCGGGATATGTGCCATCAAACACTTCTTTTGTAAAATAAAAAGAGCCGATACTATCCAGTGCTTTTGAAAAATAATCGCCAAAAAGATTATTCAAATCTTCATAGTTTTCCTTTGGCATAATAGGGTTTAGAGAACCGTTGGTTTTCATGGGTTCAAAAAAATACGAGCTTTGAGTACCCATTTCATGAAAATCAGTCACAACGTTAGGATACCATTCGTGGTACCAAGTTAATTTTCCTCTACTTTCTGGATTTATACCCAACAACCAATCACGGTTTAAGTCAAACCAATAATGATTGGTCCGTCCCATGGGCCAGTACTCATTATGTTCAGCATCTTGAGGATCGGCAACCAGAGGATTGCCTTGGTACATATTTGCCCATTGTGTATGTCTATCACGACCATCAGGATTTATGGTTGGATCTATAAAAATGACTGAATTCTTTAAATAGTTAAGAATCTCTGGATTTTCGGATGCAACCAAAGTATAAGTGGTTAATAATGCAGCTTCTGAACTTGAAGGCTCATTACCATGAACATTATAACCTAGATTAATGAATATTGGTACATCATTATAATTTGTAGGCGATTTTGAAGGGTCTGTAAAAGCTAGATGTTGTTCTTTGAGAGTGTCAAGATTTCTACTGTTCTCTGGAGTCGAAACCGTTAGGATAACCAGCTTTCTACCTTCATGGGTTTTTCCGTATTCGTAAATACTGGCTCGATCAGAAATTTCTGCTAGCTTGGTCAGGTAATTTACTATTAAATCGTGCCTTGTGTGATGTTCTCCAATGCCATAACCTAAAAAGGCTTCGGGGGTTGGAATATCTTTATTAAAGGGATGGAATTTTTCGAAAAAGTAATCTTGAGCTGAAATTGTACCACTAAAACATAGTGCTACAAGAAGAAGTTTCTTGAACATTTGGTTGGTCCCATTTTTAGTTATCCTTTAAAGATAAAAAAACAAAACCAGTTAGTCCACGGAATTAAACTCTTCTATAATTTCTTCAAAAACGATACGGTAATAAGTGCCTTTTGAGACAGAATCACGCTCAATGGTACCCCTAAGTTGGCGGGATAAATTGTGAATGAGCTTCAAACCAAGAGATTTAGAGTTTTCAGGGTTTACATTCTCTGGAAAACCTACTCCATTATCACCAAGATACAATTCGTACTTATTTCCACTGGTTTCATTTAACTTAACAAGTATCTCTCCTTTGGCATCTTCAGTAATACCATATTTTAAGGCATTTGTGACCGTCTCGTTTATAATAAGACCTAGAGGAATAACGGTATCTATACTCAACTTGATATCTGCAATATCTAGTTTTAAGCCTATATTGTTACTGTTGCCTTTGATAGAGCGAATCAAGTATTCACATAATTCTTCAACATAAGGCTTTAGTTCTATTTTCGAAAGGTAATCATCTCTTTTGTAGAGCATTTCATGTACCATTGCCATTGAAACCACCCTATTTTGACTACTCTTAATGATACTGCTAATTTTTTGGTCTTCGATGGACCTAGATTGAAGACTTAAAAGACTAGAGACCGTTTGAAGGTTATTTTTGACTCTATGGTGTACCTCCTTTAATAAGGTTTCTTTTTCTTCAATACGAGCTTGAACTTCTCTTCTCGATTTGTATAGTTTATGGTGCGCCTTAAGCAGGTTACGTCCAAAAACTCCACCCAACAGATAAACAGCAAATAGGATACTCAGAAAGGCGAACCAATCTTTGGCCCACTCAGGAATTGTATCGTGTGTATGGTTAAGACCACTTACATCGTGCAAAAAAATAAGTGCTACTAAAAGTAAGTTTATAATGAGGTATATTTTGCCATAGACTTTTGTGGTCACATAGCCTGCAAAAACAACAATTGCCAAAACAAAAATGAACGGACTTCTAATCCCACCACTAAATAAGGTGATGATTATACTACACACCATGGCCAAAATAGAAGTGATGTTGTAGGTAAGTGTGAGGCTGTTATGTGTTTTGAGTAAAAGGGTATTAATAAGGTTGAGAACGGCAAACGCAAAAAATGAATATGGAACTACACCTCTTACATCTAGCAAGATGTAACAGATAAGCCCAAAAACTAAGGAAAAAAGGCAAGCGAAGTAATTTACTTTCAAAACCAACTGGGTCTTGTCTTGCAATCGATAACTGTCCTTAGTTGGAATGTTCATGCTAAATTGGTTATTTTCATTAGGTTCAAAAAAGAACCATAACTATAGGTTTGGGGGTATATTGGTAATGTAAATCTAAATATGTTTTACTACATAATCAAAAACGACAACCTAAATTTGGTTGCCGTAATTTAACATTCTTTCTAATTTGAGGCTACTTAATCTTCAATTAAGACCCATTCCCCTTTATCAATCAGGGGCTCTGCCTGTTTGTACTTTACTGTTTTGCTTTCACCAGACATAACATTTTTAATCGTAACACGCTCGTTTCTGCCAATTTTTGGTCTTTCCCGGACAATAGTTTCAGTTTTTTGAGGTCTTTGGCCTTGATTTTGACCTGCAGCCCGATTTTGAGCGGCCAACTCATCGCTATTGGGAATTTCTTCTTTTGAAATCTGTAATTTTTCTTTAGGTCTTCTTACGTTTCTAGCTTCTTGAATTTGATTGGTGTTTTCAGTGGGCAGTTCTCCTTTAAATAGAAAAGAGATTACTTCTTTATTCACCTTATCAATCATATTTTTAAAAAGCTCGAAAGCTTCAAACTTGTATATGAGCAATGGGTCTTTCTGTTCATGTACTGCCAACTGCACGGATTGCTTTAACTCGTCCATTTTACGCAAATGGGTTTTCCAAGAGTCATCTATTATGGCAAGTGTAATATTCTTTTCAAAGTCTGTTACCAACTGCTTCCCATTACTTTCGTAAGCATCTTTTAGGTTGGTAACAACATTTAGAGATTTGATACCATCCGTGAATGGTACAACGATTCTTTCAAATTTATTGGTTTGATCTTCATATACTTTTTTGATGACTTGGAAGGCAGTCGTAGCGCTACGCTCCATCTTTTGTTTATAATGCTCATAAGCTTCTTTATAAACCCTATTTGCAATTTCTTGGAAGCCCATGCTACCAAACTCCCCCTCTGATACTGGTGAAGTGATAGAAAAATATTTGATGAGTTCAAACTCAAAATTCTTGAAATCGTCCGCCATTTTATTGGTTTCAGAGATAACCTCACAAGTATCGTAAACCATATTTGCGATATCTACTTTAAGGCGTTCCCCTTGCAAGGCGTGGCGTCTTCTTTTGTAGACCACTTCACGTTGGGCATTCATCACATCATCATATTCCAATAAACGCTTACGAATACCAAAGTTGTTTTCCTCTACTTTCTTTTGTGCCCGCTCAATGGATTTGGTCATCATGGAATGTTGTATTACCTCACCTTCTTCTAGCCCCATTCTATCCATCATCTTAGCAACTCTATCCGAACCGAACAAACGCATTAAGTTGTCTTCTAAGGAAACATAGAATTGTGAGCTTCCAGGGTCTCCTTGACGCCCAGAACGACCACGTAACTGTCTATCCACACGCCTAGAATCATGTCTTTCTGTACCAACAATTGCTAAACCACCTGCGGCTTTAACCTCGGGAGAAAGCTTAATATCTGTACCACGACCTGCCATATTGGTTGCAATGGTAACAATACCTCCTTGACCAGCTTCCGCAACGACATCTGCTTCTTTTTTATGAAGTTTCGCATTTAATACATTATGGGGAATCTTACGAACACTCAATAATTTAGAGAGCAGTTCGGAGATTTCTACTGATGTTGTGCCTATCAATACAGGTCTTCCAGCTTTAGATAGTTCTGTTACTTCATCGATAATAGCGTTATATTTTTCACGCTTAGTCTTATAAATTAAATCGTTTCTATCGTCACGGGCAATAGGACGATTTGTTGGGATTTCTACTACGTCCAATTTATAGATTTCCCAGAATTCACCAGCTTCGGTTACAGCAGTACCTGTCATACCCGAAAGCTTGTTGTACATTCTAAAGTAGTTTTGGAGTGTTACCGTAGCAAAAGTTTGGGTCAATGCCTCAATTTTTACATTTTCCTTAGCTTCGATTGCTTGGTGCAGTCCGTCAGAATAGCGACGACCATCCATTATACGTCCTGTTTGCTCATCAACAATCATTACCTTATTGTCCATAACCACGTATTCCACATCTTTTTCAAACAGGGTATAAGCCTTTAACAGTTGGCTCATGGTATGTATACGCTCACTTTTTACAGCAAACTCCTTAAAAAGCTCTTCTTTTAGTTCGGCCTCTTTTTCAATTTCTAAATCTTGGTTTTCAATTTTTGCAATCTCACCACCAATATCTGGCATAACAAAGAATTCTTTGTCCATATCGCCTGAAATATAATCGATACCCTTATCGGTAAGTTCAATTTGGTTGTTCTTTTCTTCAATAGTGAACAACAGGTCTTCATCAACCTTGGGCATTTCACGGTTGTTATCCTGCATGTAGAAATTCTCAGTTTTCTGCAGCAACTGTTTTACGCCTTCTTCACTCAAAAACTTGATAAGTGCTTTGTTTTTTGGTAGCCCCCGATGTACTCGTAACAATAAAAAACCTCCTTCTTTGGTGTCACCAGCTGCAATTAATTTTTTGGCTTCGGCTAGAACTCCAGTTAAATGTTGACGTTGTCTCTGGACAATGTCAGCAACTTTTGGTTTTAGTTCGTTAAACTCATGTCTATCGCCTTCAGGAACTGGGCCAGAAATAATCAATGGAGTACGGGCATCATCTATCAAAACTGAATCTACCTCATCCACAATGGCGTAGTGATGTGGTCTTTGTACCAAATCTCCTGGTGTATGCGCCATATTATCCCTTAGGTAATCAAAACCAAACTCGTTATTTGTACCGTAAGTGATATCCGCATTATATGCTTTTCTTCTTCCATCAGAGTTTGGCTGATGCTTATCTATACAATCGATAGTTAGTCCGTGGAATTGAAAAATTGGTGCCATCCAAGCACTATCACGTTTTGCCAAGTAATCGTTTACAGTTACCAAGTGAGCACCTTTACCTGAAAGTGCATTTAAATATAAAGGTAGTGTGGCAACTAAGGTTTTACCCTCACCTGTTTGCATCTCTGCAATTTTACCTTGATGTAGTGCAATACCTCCAATAAGTTGTACATCATAATGAATCATGTCCCAAGTGACTTCTTTGCCAGCTGCATCCCAAGAGTTTTTCCAAATTGCATTATCGCCTTCTAAAGTCACATAATCTGCCTCGCCAGAAAGAGATCTATCATATTCACTGGCAGTGACAGTAAGTGTATCATTACTGGCGAAACGTTTTGCGGTTTCTTTTACAACGGCAAATGCTTCGGGGAGAATTTCATTTAGTGTGTCCTCAGAAATTTTATAGGCATCTTCATTAAGTTTATCAATCTCCGCATAAATGTCTTCGTTTCTATCAATATCTGTAGATGCGTCTACCTCTTCTTTTAACTTCGTAATTTTATCATTTATGTCTTTGCAATTTTCTTGAATCCTTGCTTTGAAAGAAATTGTTTTTTGACGAAGTTCATCATTACTTATAGCTTCTAATTCTTGCTCAAATGATTTTATCTTTTTGACCAAGGGCTGCATAGATTTTACATCTTTCTCCGATTTATCTCCTACAAAAACCTTTAATACAGAATTTAAAATACTCATTAGGTGATTTTTTTGTTTAATTGAGCAAAAGCTATTCCATAGTTTGGAACGGCTAAAACTTAATAGTAAGGCTGCCAAAATTACATAAAAAAAGCCTCAAAATGAGGCTTTTCTATAGGGTTTTGTTTGTTTTGAAATTAATACTCATCCTCATTCCAGAGGTAGTCTTCCTCGGTGGGATAGTCGGGCCAAATTTCCTCTATGGACTCATAAATTTCACCACCTTCTTCCTCCATGGATTGTAAGTTTTCTACAACTTCCAATGGAGCTCCAGTTCTAATGGCATAATCTATTAATTCGTCTTTGGTGGCTGGCCAAGGCGCATCACTTAAATATGAAGCTAATTCTAATGTCCAGTACATAGTAATGGTTTGATTTTAAATTTTTTGCAAAAATAATTTTTAAACCCAAATAGCCAAGCAATTTTCTATTTATTTAAAAAAATATTTTCAATTCGTTATTCTGTAACGCAGAAAAAAGCTTTTTATTAGTCCAATTTTTCAGGGACCCACTTGACTTCTTTGACTTTTAAATCTTTTGACAACTTTCGTGCCAATACGAAAAGGTAGTCCGAAAGCCTATTTATATAGGAAAGTACGGTATCTGATACAGGCTCGTTTTCGTTCAAATACGATATCATTCGCTCGGCGCGCCTACAAGTGGTACGTGCTACATGACAGTATGACACTGTAGTATGACCGCCAGGAAGTATAAAATGAGTCATTTCAGGGAGTTCTTCATTCATTTTATCAATTTCACTCTCCAAAAGCTCAATGTCCTTGATAGCAATTCTCGGTATTTTTAAACGATTGTCTTTTTTTGGTTCTGTGGCCAATATTGCTCCTAAGGTGAAGAGCTTATCTTGAATCGTGGCCAAGACCTCTTTTGAATTTGAATCCATTTCTTGGTCTCTTAATAAACCTAAAAAAGAATTTAATTCGTCTAGGGTGCCATAACTTTCTATGCGAATATGGTGCTTTGGTACTCTAGTGCCTGTAAAAAGGGATGTAGTGGCCTTATCGCCGGTTTTGGTGTAAATTTTCATGTCTTTCAAAAGTCAATTAGCAGTTGTAAATAATCAGCGCTATTTTTTATTGTCGTGTTTTCTCTTTCCATCCATAAATTTTCGAGACTTTCGTTCTCGCTTGCTCCGCCTATTTTTGGCCAGAATCGCCAAATATATAATAGCTAAAACTCCCAGAATATAATAGATTAAATTCCCTTCCATTAAAGAATACTTTGTCTTAAAATTACTGCATTATATCCGGATGGTGAAATGTTGCTTTTGTTGTTCTTTTCGAATAAATAATGCCCCACAATAAAACATATCTATACTGACCGTAACTTTTTCTGATTTAATGAGATTGCACCAATTGGAGTATTCCAGTGGACTACCATGAATGTTCTTGACAAGAATTAGACTGCTATTGTGTAGTTGATATTCTGAGAAAAAAGAAGATGATTTTATTTTTTTGGCACTATTGTAAAGTATTAAGTCTGTCTTAGTAGGATTTGATGTTAGGTTTGGAAAGTTTTCTAACATAGCTTCTTTGTATAAAGAATTATCATCTATAACTACATTTTTAAACTGAAAGTAAGCTATGCTTTTAAGTAATATATCAAGGGTTTTATCTGTTGATTTTCTTGGTTTTTTGTAAAGACAATTTGTTAGATACTTAAAAATAAAAGGGGAGTGTATACCATGTTCATTAGTGGATTTCAATAGGAATTTGAAATATGATTTTAGTCTAAAAAACATACTTTAATTCTCTGCAATTGAACCCAATTCAAACCAACGTTCTGTTTTTTCTTCAATCTTGGCATCCAACTCACCAAGTTCAATAGAAAGGGTGTTGATTTCTTCACCAGAAAGATCTTCCTCAGTAAATTTTCTTTGAATTTTAACCTTTTGTTCTTCTAATTTCTGGATTTCTTTTTCAAGTTTGTTATACTCTTTTTGTTCATTATAGGATAGTTTGTTTGAAGTTTCTTTTTCTTTCCAGTTGGTCTTCTCTACTTTTTCTGTATTGGCTTTTTCCTCTCTTTCTTCAAGTATCTTACTATTTTCATAAGTTCTATAATCTGAATAATTACCCGGAAAATTTTCTATAACACCATCGCCTTTAAATATAAAAAGATGGTCCACAATCTTGTCCATAAAATACCTGTCGTGAGAGACCACAATAAGGCATCCAGGGAAATCCAATAGAAAGCTTTCTAGAACATTAAGTGTAACAATGTCCAGATCATTAGTTGGCTCATCCAAGATTAGAAAATTTGGGTTCTGAATAAGCACTGTGCATAAATACAATCGTTTACGTTCACCACCACTCAGTTTTTCCACAAAATCATACTGTTTTTTTCTGTCGAATAGGAAACGTTCTAAAAGTTGTTGTGCAGAGATTTGTCGTCCTTTTTTCAATGGAATAAAATCACCAAATTCCTTAATCACTTCAATGACTTTTTGTCCTTCCTTTGGCTGAATTCCCTTTTGGGTATAGTAGCCAAACTTTATGGTATCCCCAATAACAATTTTCCCTGAATCTATAGATTCACCACCAGTTAAAACATTTAGAAAGGTTGATTTGCCTGTTCCATTTTTCCCTATGATGCCAATACGTTCTCCTTTGGTAAAACTATAATCGAACTTGTGGAGCATTGTTTTATCTCCATAGGCTTTTGAGATATTATGGAGTTCTACAATTTTACTTCCCAATCGCTCCATATTAAGTTCTAATTGGACTTCATGGTCAGTTCTACGTTTATTGGCCCTTGCTTTTATCTCATGAAAACCATCAATTCTTGACTTTGATTTTGTGGTACGGGCTTTAGGTTGGCGGCGCATCCAATCCAATTCTTTTTTGAACAAGATTTTGTTTTTATGCTGCTCAACAGCCTCACGTTCCAATCTCGCATCCCTTTTCTCTAAATAGTAGGAATAGTTTCCTTTATAGCTGTAAAGTTGATTGTTGTCCAATTCTATAATTTCATTGCACACCCGTTCCAAAAAATAACGATCATGTGTAACCATAAAAAGGGTAATGCTTTCTCTTTTAAAAAATTCTTCCAACCATTCAATCATTTCCAAATCCAAGTGGTTGGTAGGTTCGTCTAAAATCAACAAATCTGGTTTGTTGATTAAAGCATTGGCAAGTGCCAAACGTTTTTTTTGCCCTCCTGATAATACACCAACTTTTGAATTTAATTCGGTCAGATTTAGTTTAAAGAGTATCTGTTTGTATTGTGTTTCAAAATCCCAAGCATTTAGACGTTCCATTGCTTCAAAAGCATTTTGATAGGCATCTTGATCATTTGGATTTTGAACTGCTTTTTCATACTTAGAAATTACTCCAAGAACTTCATTTCCAGAATCAAAAATAGTTTCTTCAACCGTCAATTTTGGATTTAAATCCGGCTCCTGTTCTAGAAAAGAAATTTTAATCCCTTTTCTTGAGGTAATTTGACCAGTTTCAGTTGTGTCTTTCCTTGAAATTATGTTTAAAATAGATGTTTTTCCACTCCCATTTTTGGCAATCAAAGCAATTTTTTGTCCCTTATTGATTCCGAAGGATATATCAGAAAATAATACCAACTCACCATATGATTTTGAAATATTTTCTACAGTAAGTAGGTTCATAAAAGGTTATTATATGATTGAATAACTAAATTTTCTTTAGCAAGAACAAATAGCGTACTGCTAAAGCAAGCATTAAAGGAACGTTTAAAGGTGATAACACCTGAATTTTAAAAATCCATATAATAAGAACAACAACTAGAGATGCTAGTGCAAACCATAAATACTTGGAAAGCCAAACAGGCATTTCTTTTTTTGAAAGAAGCTTGAATGCAACAAAAAGGTTGAAAGGCATTAGCCATAAAAAATTAAAGTTCTTACCAGTAACTACGTGGTCCGTAGCTAGCCATAATAATAGAATTAACAAACCCGCAGCACCTGAAATAAAGAAGAGGACAAAATCCAACCAAGTATTATGCCCTTTGTGCTTATAATCTAAAATTGTGATGGAAATTACAAAGGCTAACAATAACATAAACCAAAATAGGGGAGATGTCAGTAAGGAGTCTTGGTCATTTCCAGAATCTTCAGGATAATTTAAAATTGTACGTGTTCTTTCTACAAGTGGCTCTCCCGCTTTTGAAGTATTTTCCAGCTGGTACATAGCATAGTATGGAAGAAACATGTGTTCCCTAAGCGTTGCTTTTCTATCCGTAACACCTCCAAAAGCTAAATCAATACCAAATGCTCCCCAAGAATTTAAGGGTAGATACTGTCTTACCATCTCTCTAAAAGTATATTTCTTTTTTAGATGGGAATCGCTAAATACAATTTGCCCCTCAAATTCTTTCTCCAATATATCCCCAACAATAGTTGAACAGTTATTGAATAATGGATCATAAAAATAATCTCTATTTTCTGGCAAGTAGTTTTCTTCTAAAAATCGGAAAAGTTGGTTTACTTCTCCATTGGTTAAGCTTAAAATCTGTTCTTTTACCCATCGTCTTTCTAATTCATAATCAAAAAGAAAATTTTCAAATCGTCTTCTTGAGAGGGAGTAAATTAATTTGCCCTTTGCAAAATTCAGATAGAAATTTGGCTTGTTAAAATCAAAAGTTCCATAGTTGTATACTACGTCAACACCCAGAGCAGCATCTTGTACCCTTATTGCCGTATGCCCAAATGAGGAAAACAATTCATTTCCGGTGGCACAGGTTAGAATACTGATTTGAGCTTTTTCTGTTAATTGTGGAGTTTGTGAAAATAACCCATGGGCTATATTCAAAACAAAAAACACTAAAAATGATTTTAATTTCATAGTGAGATATGCAATGGCAAATATCAAAATAAAAACCTGTACACGTATAAATAGCAAATAGAAAATTGGATTTTTAGCTTATTTTTACGAAAACAGATTTTACATGAAGCAACATATTCCAAACTTTATTACGTTACTCAATGTTTTTAGCGGATGTGTTGCCACTGTATTTGCTGTTTTAAATCAACTGGAATTTGCTGCTGTTTTTGTTTTTTTAGGGATTTTTTTTGATTTTTTTGATGGCTTAGCAGCTCGTTTATTGGACGTTAGAAGTGAACTGGGCGTACAATTGGACTCCTTGGCCGATATGATTACAAGTGGGTTAGTACCTGGTATCGTTATGTTTCAGTTATTAAACATGTCCAGAAGAGGTGGTTGGAATCTTGACTTATTGGGTACTCATACAGAAGTTGGGATTCTCCCGCTTTTTGGGTTTATAATTACCATGGCTTCTGCCTATAGGTTGGCAAAGTTTAATGTAGATGAAAATCAGGTGTCTTCTTTCATAGGACTCCCTACTCCCGCTAATGCACTTTTAATACTATCGCTTCCTTTGATTTTACTCTACCAAAACAATGATTTTTTGAATGAAATCATTCTGAATCAATGGTTTTTAATTGGATTAACATTGTTAAGTGCCTTTTTATTAAACTCTAGGATTGAATTGTTTTCTTTTAAGTTTAAAAACTACGGTTTTAAAGAAAATGGAATTAAATATCTATTTCTTGTCGCGAGTCTGGTTTTATTGTTGACTGTGAAGTTTTTAGCAATACCGTTGGTAATAGCCTTATATATTTTCGCATCATTGACTTCTTCTAAAAGGGTTTAACATTTTATTTTATCAAAGAACCATGCTGTTTTCAAATAAAAAAAAGGCTTTGATTGTTATAATTTTATTAGTTCTTACAAACTCTATTTGTGCCCAAAAGAATTTTTTTTTGGATAATGAGATTAAGCAAAACTTTAGCAGTTATTTTGGACTGCCTAGGGAATCTGTTTACTTACATTTAAATAAAAGCGATTATGTGGTTGGGGAGAATATATGGTTTAAGGGATATATCTACAATCGACAAAAAAGAAAGCCTTTCCTTCTTACATCTAATATACATGTGGGAATTTATGATTCAAAAGGAATACTGAAAGAAAAAAAACTTTTTTTAGCAAAAAATGGCCAAACACAGGGCATGATTGAACTCGATTCAACTTATTCTGCTGGAGAATATTACATCAAAGCTGGAACGAATTGGATGAGGAATTTTAAAGAAGATGATTCGTTTGTTCAAATGATTTCGGTACTCGATAATACCCACAAGCTTGTAAGACCAAAAAAACTATGGGATTATGATATTCAGTTTCTTCCAGAAGGTGGTCATTTGGTTGCAGGAATTAGAAATGTTTTAGGTGTTAAAGTATTAAATGGAATGGGTATGGGTGTTGAAGGAGTAACGGCTATAATTAGAAATAAAAATGGTGATTCAATCACCAAAATTGAAACAAAAAGATTTGGCCATGCTAAAGTAGAACTAACTCCTGAATTAGGTAATGAATATTACGCAGAAATAGTTTCTGGCGATAAGATTAAAAGAGAGTTTTTACTTCCAATAGCTAATGGAAGAGGAATAAACATTACCATTAGTCATATTAAAAAAGAAAGATTATTAATTGTTCTAGGAGCTAATGAATCTTTTAAGAGAGAATACTCAAATAAACTTTTTCATCTATACATCCATCGTGATGGTCTTTTGAAAAAGTTGGAGGTGACTTTTCCTGCTAATAAAAATTATACCTCTATTTTGTTGGATAAGCATGAATTAACAGATGGGGTAAACATTCTTACACTACTTGACGAAAATGGTAGACCGATGTTAGAAAGAATGCTGTTTAATATGAACGGATTGAACAAAGATAGAATAAGACTTTTTAAACTATCTTCTGATAAAGATTCAATAGCGTTTGTTTTAAAATCTATGAGTAAGAACACGGATAATAATTTTAGTGTCTCTGTACTACCGAAAAATACTAAGAGTTATAATCACGAAGACAATATTTTAAGTGCTTTTTTACTAAAACCCTATCTAAAAGGGCATATTGAAAACCCTTCATATTATTTTAGGGATTTTTCGAAAAAGAAAGAAAATGAACTCGATTTATTATTGTTGACTCAAGGATGGTCTAAGTATGAATGGCAAGATATGATGAAAAACCCACCAAAGAAAAAGTTTGCTTTTGAAAGGGGAATTTCAGCAGTTGGTACAGTAAATTCGAAATTGAGAAAAAAAAGTAAACTGATTTACTTTCAAGATGAGTTGAATAATTCTCCATTTGTTGTTGATTTACCAGACAATAAACAAAACTTTAATCTACAAAGTTATTTCGTAGAAAAAGGCACAAAACTTAGTTTTTCGTTATTTGATGGTTTTGGAGAATTAAGTAGGCCACAAATAAATTTAGTTGTTAAAGATGGGAATTTTGTGGATAGTATTGATACAGAAATAAGACAAAAAATCCATAAACTACCCAAAACTTATGAAAATTTTATTGTTAAAGACCTTTTAGTACCTGATAACACAATAAAACTTGATGAGGTAGTAGTGACCGAAAGTTATAAAAGAAGAGAATTCTCTTCTAAGACAATTTTTGATAATAAGTTGAAAAAAGTGACTAAAGCTACAACAAAAATGTATCCAAATTTTGTTGATATCGTTCGTTCAAGAGGATTTAAAGTTATTGTTTACCCGACATCACCTCCTCCTCAAGTTTCTATTTCAACAAAAATACCATTAAGCTTTGATAATAAATTTCCTCCCCCTGTTTTATATGTTGATGATGTCCAACAACCTGACTTTGACATTTTAAATGATATCGGCACGGCCAATATAGAAAGTTATTACATAGATAGGTCTGGTAATGGGGGTGCTGGCGCTGGTGGTGGAGTGATTAGAATCTATACAAAGGCAAGATATAATGACTTGGGCGGTCAGGAGTTGGATTTTTCTAATAAAAAGTTTTATGAATATATTTTTAAGAAAGGATTTGAGCCTTACAAAGAGTTTTATTCGCCTACCTATCTGACCACTCAAAACTCTTCTTTTAGGGATTATGGAGTTATTCACTGGGAATCTAATTTATCAACCCATACATCTTCAGAGGTTATTTTTAAAATACCTAAAACAGGTCTTAGTGAAGCCACTTTTTTTGTTGAAGGAATGGGGTTGGATGGCAGATTGTTTTCTGCAATAAGAACAATTAATTTAGATTAATGATGTTATCTAAAAAACGAGGGTTGTTTTAATCAGTCTGTTCGGATGATACTATTAAAAATCCAACTTCTTTTTGCGAAGCTCAAAATTCTGCCCTAAATAAACCTGGCGTACCATTTCGTCCTGTGCTAAATCTTCTGGGATACCAGCTTTTAAGATTCCACCTTCAAACATCAGATAAGAACGCTCAGTAATTGCTAAAGTTTCTTGTACGTTATGATCCGTAATTAAGATTCCTATGTTCTTGTCTTTTAACTGCGCTACAATACGCTGTATATCTTCCACAGCAACAGGGTCTACACCAGCAAAAGGCTCATCTAAAAGAATAAATTTAGGGTCAGTGGCCAATGCTCTTGCAATTTCTGTACGTCTTCGTTCACCGCCAGAAAGTAAGTCACCACGACTTTTACGAATATGCCCCAATCCAAATTCATCTATAAGGGATTCCATTTTCATGTGCTGCTCTTTTTTGGAAAGCCTGGTAGTTTGTAACACACTCAAAATATTTTTTTCAATACTCAGCTTTCTAAAAACAGAAGCTTCTTGTGCCAAATAACCTATTCCATTTTGCGCTCTTTTGTACATAGGGAAATTGGTAATTTCCATATCATCCAAATAGATATTACCACCATTTGGTTTAATAAGCCCAACAATCATATAGAAAGAAGTGGTTTTACCAGCTCCGTTTGGACCAAGAAGCCCAACAATTTCCCCTTGGTTTACTTCTAAAGAAATTCCTTTGACCACTTTTCGACCCCTATAGGACTTCATTATGTTTTCAGCGCGTAGTTTCATTAGGAGCCAAATCTAAACATAATCTGTTTTAACAAATGAGTCTTTGTGATTTTTTTATGCGTTCATATTTTCCAATTCTTCCCAGTACTCATATGCTCTTCTTAAATGGGGAATTACAATGGTGCCTCCAATTAATGTGGCTATACTTAAGGTTTCCATAACCTCATCTTTATTTGCACCTTGTTCTTTGGAGCTTTCTAAATGATATTTTACACAATCATCACAACGCATAACTGCAGATGCTACCAAGCCTAAAAGCTCTTTTGTCTTTACATCTAAAGCTCCCGGCATAAACGCATTAGTATCTAAGTTAAAGATGCGTTTAATTACTTTATTATTTTCTGATAGTAACTTATCGTTCATTTTAGCCCTGTAGGCATTGAACTCTTCTACTTTATTTGGCATTTTTTAATTCTTTTTCTTTTTTGGCTTCTCTTTTTACAACTAATTTGGAAATGTAGATACTTACCTGGTATAATAGTAATACAGGAATTGCTACTACAATTTGACTAGTAACATCTGGTGGTGTGATAACTGCCGATAGAATTAAGACAATCACCAAAGCAATTTTTCGATATTTTTTTAATACTTCTGGCGTTACCAAACCAACCTTTGTTAAAAAGAAGATAATTATGGGAAGCTCAAACATGATACCACATGCAATAACAGAAGCTCTTACATTTGCAATAAAGGAGCCAATATCTATTTCATTGGAGACTTCTTGACTAACCTGATACGTACCTAAAAAGTTTATGGAAAGGGGCGCAACCACATAGTAACCAAAAAGCACACCAAGGAAAAACAGGCAAGATGCCACAAAAATAAACCCTTTGGAATATTTTCTTTCATTATCACGAAGCCCTGGACTTATAAAACGCCAAAGTTCCCATAAAACATAGGGGAATCCAACAATAAAACCAGACCAAATAGAAGTCCAGATATGTGCAGAAAACTGACCTGCCATTGTTCTATTTTGAATAGAAAATGGTAGTTCATCTCCGCAAAATTCTGAATCAATTCCAAAAAAAGTAGCTATTCTACAAAAGAATCTGTAGGTGGGAAAATCCATTTTTTTTGGGCCAAAAATAACGGTGTCAAAAATGAAGTCCTTCATTACAAAAGCAACACAGCCTATAATAACAATAGCCAAGGTAGACCTAATCAAGTGCCATCTTAGTTCTTCTAAATGGTCCAAAAAAGACATTTCATCTGGACTCTTTGTAACCTTTGCCATTATAAAATACCTTCTTTTATGAGATTATGAATATGTACCACACCTGCATATTCTTGGTCTTTTAGTACTAAAAGTTGCGATATGCCTAAATCTTGCATAGTTTCTAGAGCTTTTACAGCTAATACATCCGCTTCAATAATTTTTGGGTTGGAAGTCATGATGTCTTTTGCGGTAAGACCACCTATATTTTCATATTTGTTAAGCATTCTCCGAATATCACCATCAGTCACCACTCCTACTACCTTATTGTTTTCAATAACAGCAGTTACACCTAACATTTTCTCTGAGATTTCGACAATTACTCTCTTAACATCAGCATTAATATCTACCTCTGGTTTAAGGTTGGTCCCAACAATATCATCAACTCTCAGATATAATTTTTTGCCTAAAGAACCACCAGGATGGTATTTGGCAAAATCAGAACTGCTAAAACCCCTTAATTCCAATAGGGAAATAGCCAAAGCGTCACCCATAACCAATTGAGCAGTTGTACTGGTTGTTGGTGCAAGGTTATTTGGACAAGCTTCCTTATGGACAAATGTATTAAGTACAAAATCTGCTTGTTTGGCAAGTACAGATTCCATATTCCCGGTAATACCTATTAATTTATTATTTCCTCTTTTGATAAGAGGAATCAACATTTTTATTTCTTCCGTATTTCCACTTTTAGAAATACAAATAACAACATCATCCTTAAGCACAGTGCCTAAATCACCATGTATGGCATCAGCAGCATGCATGAAAATTGCAGGAGTTCCGGTCGAATTAAATGTTGCAGAGATTTTAGTGGCAATTATTGCACTCTTGCCTACACCAGAAACAATAACCCTTCCTTTAGACTCTAGAATACATTTTGTAGCTTCTTCAAAATGAGAGTCAAGTTGTGAAATCAAATTTTTGATTGCGTCAGCTTCGTTTTCAATTGTTCTCTTTGCAATCGATAAAATTGACTTGTTGTTTTTCAAGGTAATATTGGGCTTATCTAATTGTATTACTCAAAGAATATCTTATCTTTAAGAATACAAAATTAAACAAACTATATTTTATAAATCGTGATGTAGGGGGCAATTATGAATCCTGCAATTAGAATTCTTTAAAAACATATAGCCTTTTAAGTCTGTACATTAATTGGCCGATTTGACAAATATTGGAACCCTCGTAATGAGTCTCACAACTTTGGATTTACATTCTTCATTAAAAAAATATTTTGGTTTTTCTCAATTTAAGGGATTACAGGAACAGGTAATTCAGAACATTCTAGCTCAGAAAGATACTTTTGTCATCATGCCAACTGGTGGTGGGAAATCTTTATGTTATCAGCTCCCCGCCTTGATGCAAGATGGCACTGCAATTGTGGTTTCTCCTTTAATTGCATTGATGAAGAACCAAGTGGATGCTATAAGAGGGGTTTCTTCGCAACATGGCATAGCTCACGTTTTAAATTCTTCGCTGACAAAAACTGAGGTTAGACAAGTGATGGAAGATATGACCAATGGTGTAACAAAGCTACTCTATGTTGCACCAGAGTCATTGACCAAAGCAGAATACGTAGAATTTTTAAGAACAGTAAAAATTTCCTTTGTTGCAGTAGATGAAGCACATTGTATTTCTGAATGGGGGCATGACTTTAGACCGGAGTACCGGAATCTAAAAAGCATAATTGACCGTTTGGGAGAAAACATTCCAATCATAGGACTGACTGCTACGGCAACTCCCAAGGTTCAGGAAGATATTATTAAGAATTTAGGCATGACAAATGCTAAAGTTTTTAAAGCGTCGTTTAACAGGCCTAATCTGTTTTATGAAGTACGCCCTAAAACAGCTAATGTAGATGCAGATATTATCCGTTTCGTAAAACAAAATCAAGGTAAGTCGGGTATCGTCTACTGCTTAAGCCGTAAACGTGTTGAAGAATTAGCACAGACACTTCAAGTAAATGGTGTTAGTGCAGTTCCATATCACGCTGGTTTTGATGCTAAAACACGCTCTAAATATCAAGATATGTTTTTGATGGAAGACGTGGATGTGGTTGTTGCCACAATTGCATTTGGTATGGGCATTGATAAACCTGATGTGCGTTTTGTGATTCATCATGACATTCCCAAGAGTATTGAAAGTTATTATCAAGAAACTGGAAGGGCAGGTCGCGATGGAGGAGAAGGGCATTGTCTTGCATTTTATGCATACAAGGATGTGGAAAAGTTGGAAAAGTTCATGTCCGGAAAACCAGTTGCAGAACAAGAAATAGGTAATGCTTTATTACAAGAAATTGTAGCCTATGCAGAGACTTCAATGTCTAGAAGAAAATTTATCCTTCATTATTTTGGTGAGGAATATGATGGCGAGAATGGTGAAGGAGCGGATATGGATGATAATGCCCGTAATCCCAAGAAAAAAGAAGAAGCCAAAAGTGAGGTGACCAAACTGTTGAGTGTGGTGAAGGGAACCAATGAAAAGTTTAAGACCAAGGAGATTGTAAAGGCTTTGGTAGGTAAAACCAATGCATTGATTTCTTCCCATAAAACAGATGAAAAAGAGTTTTTTGGTTGTGGTGCTGATAAAGATGAAAACTATTGGATGGCATTAACACGCCAAGTATTGGTTGCAGGACTTTTAAAAAAGGAAATTGAACAATATGGAGTACTTCACGTAACGGATTCTGGGGACGTATTTTTAAAGCAACCAGTATCTTTTATGATGACACAAGACCATGTGTATAGTGAAGAGAATAATGATGCCATTGTGACCGCAGCTAAGTCCAGTGGTGCTGTGGCAGATGAAAACCTCCTAAAGCTCTTGAAAGACCTAAGGAAGCGAGAAGCTAAAAAACATGAAGTCCCCCCATTTGTGGTTTTTCAAGACCCATCACTGGACGATATGGCCTTGAAGTATCCAATTTCCATGGAAGAACTTTTAAATATTCACGGGGTAGGCGAGGGTAAAGCAAAAAAGTATGGAAAGCCATTTTTGTCCCTTATAGATAGTTATGTTGAAGAGAACGAAATTACACGACCAGACGATTTGGTCGTAAAAAGTACGGGCGCTAATTCTGGTCTAAAACTTTATATAATTCAAAATGTAGATAGAAAGCTCCCCTTGGATGATATTGCCGCAGCAAAAGGTCTAGAGATTCCGCAGCTTATCAAAGAAATGGAGCAGATAGTATTTAGCGGCACAAAATTAAACCTAGCCTATTGGGTCGATGAAGTTTTAGATGAAGATCAGCAAGAAGAAATCCATGATTATTTTCTAGAAGCAGAATCTGATTCTATTGATGATGCTATAGAAGAATTTGAAGGCGAGTACGAAGACGAAGAATTAAGGTTATACCGCCTCAAATTTATAAATGAGGTAGCCAATTAATAAAAAAGACGAAGTGAAGACTTCGTCTTTTTTATTGTTTAATACTACATTAATAATTATTAAACTCTCCTGATGATACCATTGCTATTATAACTCCAAAGTAAATAATGATTAGAACTAAGGAAATCAGCGAAAGAGCCAAACCTATGTAGGATAATATCCTACCTGTTTTTACATTGCTGTAGTCTGTGTACTGGTCAGGATTTTCATTATATATTCTTTCAGCTGTTTTTGCTTTTGAAAGCCCTATGATACTAAAAATAGCAGCAAAGGGACCACAACAAACGAGCGACCCTACAATAGAGATAATGCCCAAGGTCATTACAGTACTTGCACCTGGCAAAGGTTGTTGATTCATATCATAAATATTAAAAAATTATAAAAAAACAGGCCCAATTTTTATTTGAGCCTGTAACCCTAGTAAAATTACAAAGTTTATTGTCCAAACAATTCTTCCATTGCTTCTCTTAAAGCATCTGGGTCCTGCATTGTCTCCCAACCAAAAGTGCTATAAATCCATATGATGTAAATTATGAATAAAATATTCAGCACAATACCAATAATTGCGAGTATTCGACCAGTTTTAACATTACTGAATCCAGTATAAAGCTCTGGACTTTCTTTGTATAGCGTCGTTGCTTTACCAGCCAAAACTATTGCGATTATACCAAAAATTAAGCCTATGATACCGTAGCAGCAACATGTAACTATTGATATTATACCAAATACGAGTATTAACGTTGAGTTTGGTAATTTTTGTTGTTCCATAATTAAAATATTTAGTTTAAAAGGTTATTCATTTTTAATATATAACTAATGACAATGATTACTACGTTAGCTATAAGAAGTCCAACTTTTATAGGGAATGCATTTTTGAATTTAAATATAAGATTACTACCCAAAAAAATGAGCAATAAAAATAAAGTATATATAGCTGGATACATTTGAAATGCAGCTACAAATTCTCCCTTAAAAAGCAATAAAACTGATCTTTGGAGCCCACATCCGGGACAATCTATGCCAAATAACTGTTTGTTTAAGCAGGGTAACATGTAGTCTTTAGCTGCTAAAAAGTATATGGCTATTTGATTGGTCATCCAAATTATGGCTATTAGAGCTCAAAATACTATTATTTTTGAAAATGGAATTGCCCATACTACTTATTTTTTCAAAAATCGATTATGAATACTTTTAAAATTGGAGATAGAATCGAAGTTTTAGATGAAGCAATAAAAGGTAAAGTCATAAAAGTTACTTCACCACTTATCAAAATACAAACTGATCATGGTTTTGAAATGGAGTTTCAGCCATCAGAGTTATTGCTGATTGGAGGGGAAATAGAAGTCACAAACTTTGAGGTTGCTCAAATCAAAAACAAAAAAGATGTTCCAAATAAGAATAAAAAAGCAGTTATAAAACCAAAAAATCGCAATGCTCCAAAAATGGAAGTGGATCTCCATATTAATCAATTAACGAATTCCATAAAAGGAATGAGTAATTATGATATGCTTAATCTACAACTGGAAACCGCAAAGCGACAATTAGAATTTGCCATGCGAAAACGTATTCAAAAAGTGGTGTTTATCCATGGGGTAGGGGAAGGTGTTTTAAAAGAGGAACTTATATACCTTTTTAATAGGTATGAAACTGTAAAATATTACGATGCAGAATACAAAAAATATGGATTAGGTGCTACTGAGGTCTATATTTATCAAACTCTTTAGTTGGAAGGGATATTTAACTCCCCAAATTCGTTTATAGAAAGATCGGTAATACGTTCTCCATTACTGTTTATTAACGTAATACCACTTAATTCAATAATGTGATTTATAGCAGTGGAATCAGAATTTGCAATTGATTTGATAATAACCAAGCCTTCTTGAGCATCAATTTCTTCAATTACTGTAGGAGTAGAAGGAGGAATGTCGTCACAGAAATAACTGCTTGATACATTATCAGAAAAAATGCGATAGGTTAGTTGCGATTGACTAGGTATTGTGCTTTCAGTTGTGGTAGTATCTGTTACCGAATTTCCATTATTTAAATCACCACTTGGTAAATCTAAAATGAGCGCTTCATCGCCATTTATTTTAAAGAAAATTTCTGTGCTTGAGTTCAAGGTGCCGCAATTTTGTACGTTTACACTATCAAAATCCAAAGTTTCAATTTGTAGGTCACCATCGCTGCAAGCCAAGAAAACAATGGAGAAGATTAAAAAAATATTTCTTTTCATTGTTCAAATTTAATCGAATTCAATTTTAATAATATATGTTTACCGATGTTTTTAATTTAATTAACTATTTGAATTAGTTAATATAGTTAACTATTTTTGTGCATCACTAGAATCCTCTTATGGAAAAAGTATATTTAGATAATGCGGCAACAACGCAGGTAAGGGAAGAAGTAATCTCAAAGATGCAAGATGCATTGTGCTGTTTTTATGGTAATCCATCTTCAACACATAGTTTTGGAAGATCTGCCAAGACTGGTATTGAAAAAGCAAGGAAGACCATTGCAAAATATTTAAATGCTCATCCTTCAGAGATTATTTTTACCTCGGGCGGAACAGAGGCTGATAACATGATTTTAAGGTGTGCAGTACGTGATTTAGGGGTCAAGACCATTATTACTTCCAGAATTGAACATCATGCCGTTTTATATACTGCTGAGGAGCTTGAAAAAGATAATGGAATTGCATTGTTGTTTGTGGATTTGGATTCTGATGGAAATATTAAAACTGACCATTTAGAGCAACTGCTTAAAAAAGATGATTCTAAAAAACTAGTGAGTTTAATGCATGTTAACAATGAAATAGGCAATTTGTTGGATATTGATAACGTAGCAAAACTCTGTAAAGAAAACAATGCATTATTCCATTCAGACACAGTGCAATCTGTAGGTCATTTTGAATGGAATCTCCAAAACACACAAGTTGATTTCTTGACTGCAGCAGCACATAAATTCCATGGGCCAAAAGGAATTGGTTTTGCTTTTATCAGAAAGAATTCTGGGCTTAGACCGCTTATTTTTGGGGGAGCGCAAGAACGTGGTTTTAGGGCGGGTACCGAACCTTTTCATAACATTATTGGTTTAGAACAAGCGTTTATTGCTGCGTATGATAACCTAGACGCAGAAAAGAAATATGTTAGTGGTTTAAAACAATATTTCATCAAGAGAATCAAACAGGAAATACCTAACGCAAAATTCAACGGACTATCCGGCAGTATGGATGATAGTACTTATACCCTAGTTAATGTTTGCTTGCCTTTTGACAATGAAAAAGCAATGATGTTGCTTTTTCATTTGGACCTTAAAGGTATTGCATGTTCAAAGGGGAGTGCATGTCAGTCTGGAAGTACAAAAGGTTCACACGTGCTCACTCAAATTCTTTCAGATGATGACTTGGATAAACCTTCGTTAAGGTTTTCGTTTTCAAAGTATAACACTAAAGAGGAGCTAGATTATACGATAGACGTATTAAAAGAGTTTTCCGCTAGTTAATTTTTACGTTTTTTTCGCTTTTTTTCTTTATCGTATGGAAATTTTCGAGAAGCTAATTTCATCATTCGGTCAATAAGTTCAGTAGTATTTTTTCCGGTTTTTTTAGTGATTTCTTTTTCATACTTCCATAATAATTTCCCAGTGGAACCATCACTTATTTTAACTCCAATACGCCCATAATTAGCATCACCACTGAAATAATCTAAAAAATTAAATTCTGTTGGTACTCCTTTAGAAAGTAATATGTTCAAATCCAGATTTCCACTAATTACACCATCAACCCCTAAAATATCCGATAACTGTTTTACTGTGTAAATATCAATATTCTCATAAGTAATATTATTTTGTGCTAGAATAGCGTTGGTGTTTTTTATATTTTGAAACTCAACATTAAATTTTTTGCGTTTTTTTCTCCTGGAAAAATAGGTTTCAAATGCATCTTGTACAGCATATCCTTCTCTTTCCGCTAATTTAATTTTCTCCTCTTTAGAAAGTTTTTGTTCCAGTTCTAACTTTGCCAAAAACGGTACTATTGCTAAAACTTCGTGGTCTTGGCTTAACTCGTCAAACCTACTGTTCTCGTAAATATTCTTTTGTGAATAGCTTTGCACCCACAGTATAATCGATAAAAAAAAGAAAGTTTTTTTCATAACTATTTTAAAAACGCATATTGAATTTAAGATTCAAAATACGTGAGGTCAAAAAATTTGGCACGGCAAACTGCTGTTGGGTGTCCGCGTCCCTTACCCATGTATTGGTGATGGAATTTTGATTATTGAATAGATTAAATATCTCAAACCCCATGCTTAATTCTTTGAACTTATGCAACCAATGCCCTTCTGGATGGGTATTTGTATTATCCACAAAAATATATGAAATTCCTAAATCTGCCCTTCTATAATCTCTTAATCTATTCTGAAAATTATAAGGGTCAGCATTATTTGGAGACCCACCGGGCACACCCGTATTATAGACCAAATTCAGGTATAATTTAAGGTTTGGTATAGTAGGCATGTAATCTTGAAACAACAAACCAAACTTAAAACGCTGATCGGTTGGTCTAGAAATGTAACCACGATTATCAATATTTTCTTCCGTACGTAAATAACCCAAACTTAACCATGACTCTGCGCCTGGCACAAATGCTCCATTTAAACGAAAATCAAAACCATAGGCGAAGGCTTCTGCATTATTATTGGCGCTGTAACGCAATCTTACATCTTCAATAGTAAATGTGTTAACATCGGTCAAATTTTTATAATATACCTCGCTAATTAAAGTAAATGGTCGATTGGATATATTGAAACTATATTCATGTCCAAACACATAATGAATGGATTTTTGAGCTTTAACATTAGAATTTACTTGCCCATTAATATCTCTTAACTCCCTATAGAACGGGGGTTGTTGGTAATTGCCCAGTGCTAATCTAAACAGCATATCTTTTTTCCAGTTAGGTTTGATTGCAAACTGGGCACGAGGACTAAAAATAAACTGATTGCTTTTTGGGGAATTGTCAGGTTTTATAGTGTATTGCTGAGCCCTTACTCCAACATTATAATAAATGTCATTCCCTTTCCATTTTCCTTGACCACTGTATTGAAAGAACCCAGACAGTCTATTTGTTTTAACAAAATTTGTAGCTCTAGCACTTTCAAAAGAAATAATATCTCCTTCAAAAGGCTCTTCAGGCTGGTTGTTTATTACTGGAGGTTCCGATGGGCGAATAAAAAAACCTGCTGAATCTATAAATTCTGATTCTCGTAATTGATCTCTAAAATCCTCATGCGTAAATTTCAGTCCCCATTCTAACGAAACATTACTTTTTTTGACTCGTCCTCTATGGGCAATATTTAAAATTAAAGCGTCAAGTTGATTTCTTGCCCTATTCTGTTGTGCACCTATACCTCTTGAGTTTGTTGCTTCCCCTATGTTTTCACCCCCTAAATTAGTATCTACATTACCAAGCTCATATCTGGCTATAATATCTGAAAATTCTTCTTCTAAAGTATGGTAGATGGAAGTTGTAAACTCAAGTTTTGTTTTATCGTTTACTAAATAATTCGCTTTTAAAGCACCAAATTCGGTTTGATAACGACTATTTTCTTGGCCTTCATAAAATACCAATAAAGCTCTTGGTTCTGCAATTGTACCAAAATTTGTCTGTCTGTTTAAAGGTTTGTTCTCGTAGTTATTTACTCCCAAATTACCTAAAAAGTTTAGTTTAAATTTCTCTGAAAATCTATAATTGAGGTATGTCTGTACATCTATAAAGGTGGGGTTTACATTGGTTTGAGTTTGTTGACTGTTAATAAATAAACTATTGTCTCTAAAGCGTGCCCCAGTTAAACTGGTAAAATTTTTGTCTTTTGAAATTGTTTCTAAAGAAACGTTTGCGCCTAGAAGACTACCTGCTACTTGAAGTGAAAAAGTAGTAGGAACCTTATAAGTGATATCTAAAACAGAAGACAGTTTATCACCATATTTAGCTTGGAAACCACCAGCTGAAAACTTTAAATCTTCAACAAGATCACTATTTATAAAGCTTAGGCCTTCTTGTTGCGCGGAGCGGATTAAGAAAGGGCGGTAAACCTCAATCCCATTTACGTAGACCAAATTTTCATCAAAACTGCCACCCCTAACATTATACTGGGTACTAAGTTCATTGTTAAAACTTACTCCGGGCAGTAACTTTAATACATTTTCTACCCCTGTATTAACCCCAGGTATTTTTCTCACTAGCTCCGGAGATACCGTTACAATACCCTCAACATTTTTTCTACCTGAAGGTGAGACAATAATTTCAGCCATCTGTATAGTGCCTGTCTTCATTATTGGGTTAAATTCAAAAGTTTCGTTGGTGGTCAATATTATCTTTTGAAGAATAATATTTTTATGACCAATGTGGGAGAAGGTTATAGTGTTCTCTTGGTCTGCAACTATTTGTAAAATATAAGCACCGTTTGTATCAGTAGTAGTGCCAGCATTTATTGAGGTTATGTTTACGCCTGTAATTGGATTGCTGTTTTCATCAAGGACAATCCCCGAAATAGTTGCTGTTTGGGAAACAGCAGCTGAGAATATGAATAGAAATGCAAAAAATAGCGATTTTGCTAGGCTCAAAACATTATTTTCTGAAAAAAGTATGTTCAAAGGTAGTTGAATTACCTACATTATCGGTCACAACAACTTTTAAATCACATTGTGTCTTTCCAGCTATTTTATCATCAAAATTATAGGTGATAGTTTTTGTTTTAGGTTCGTACTCCATTAAAATCCATTCACCATTTAAAGTAGCATCATAGGTTTTTATACCACTTAAGTCATCTGAAATACTTAAGCTGAGATACCGATAGTTGCTCAACCACTGTTTTTCTTTAAAGTTTCTTGGCTTCACAGTTGGGGCAATAGTATCCTTAGATAGGGTATAAGTACCGAACGTTTTGCTGCGTGCAGAGAACGTATTGTTTCTTTTGTACGTTTTATAATGTCTTGGTTCCATTTTTTTATCCAGCCTTGCTATAAACAATTGCTTTTGCTCTGGTTTAGAATATTTGGAGACATCAAAAGTTAGTGTAAAATTACGATGCGCAGCTATGGTTTCATTATGTATGGTAACCGTATCCGTGCCTTTTTTTAAATCGATATAAAAGTCTGTATAGAATGTACTTTGGGGAAAGTAAACTTTAGCAGCATCCAAGTCAAAACTATTTGGTTTGTTTGCCTTTATAAAATAATCGGTCTTTGCATTTTCTTTTTCAATCTTTAGTTCGGTTTTTTTACCCTCAACAGGAATTACCACTTTAATGTCATTTCCTTTTATGTCAGAAATCAAAAGCTCCACGTTATAACTTAGTCCTTCAACTACTGGAATTTTACCATCTAAATGCAAAGAGTTGTATATGTTTAATTTGTTGGATTCATCTTTGAAGCACTTCTGGATACGTTGCCTGTATTTGCCAAAATGGGCATAATCTATTAGGGTGTTTATGTATCTAGTTTCACCAAAAGAAAAGGTTTCAAAATCGTATTCTGAATATACTTTGCCATTTACCGTTTGTTTTACGGAATAGACTCCATTTTTATTAGCGGCAAGGTCCTGCCGATCAAAACCATTAAATCCAAAGCCAATAGTACCGAATGCTGTTACTTTGTCAGCTAAAAAGGAACCATCTTTTTGTTGCGTAAAGTTTAGCTGTGTTTTTTTTGCACTTTTATTTATTTGGGCACCTTCAGATAGTGGATATCCAAAAAGACCCACTAGTGTCGGGTTTGTAGCGTCTCTAACCTCATATCCGTAAAGTAAAGGATTGGTTGGTTTTTCTGTGACGCTGCTCCTAATTTCAAAATGCAAATGGGGTCCGCTGGAACCCCCAGTATTACCTGAATAGGCAATAATCTCTTCTTTTTTTACTTCGAGCTCCCCATAATCGGGAAACACTTCTACCTCATAAGTTTTTTTCCGATATTGCTCTTTCTTGATGTACTCCTCTATTTCCGGACTAAACTTTTTAAGATGCGCGTAAACAGAAGTAAATCCATTTGGATGGGCTATGTACAATGCTTTACCATATCCCCACAAAGAAACTTTTATGCGAGTAACGGTCCCATCTTGTATGGCATAAATAGGCAAGCCTTGCCTCTTCTGAGTTTTAATATCTATTCCTGAATGGAAATGATTTGACCGCAGTTCCCCAAATGTGCCAGATAGGATCAAAGGAATATCGAGCGGAGAACGAAAGCTGTCTTTTGGATATTTTTCTTGACAAATTAAGATGGAAATACTGAAAAGAAATACACTAGTAACAAGCGTGCGCATAGTAAAAGTAAAGATTTGTATGCTAAAGTAACCATTAACTGGCAGATGAAAAAAACAGGAATATAAATGAACAGGGTTTTAAAGTTAAGCCCAGATATTAAATGATAAAACTGTTGTCTGGTTGGTTTACGTTGGTTAACTTTGTTAGATAGGCATCGTTATTTGTATATGGGTGAATTGGTTGAAATTGTTGATTCCTTAGAAAATAAAGTAAGTAAGCTCCTTCATAAATTAGAAGTGCTACAACTGGCAAATTCAAAGTTAAAAGAAGAATTATCCAGTATAAAGGAAGAAAAACATACAGTCCAAAATTCCATAGTAGATTGGGAAGAGAAATATAACTCTCTCAAACTAGCGAATTCGATGTTGGGTAGTAAAACAGATAAAACAGAAGCTAAGCTCAAAATAAACACACTAATTCGCGAATTGGACCTTTGTATTGCCCATCTTGCGGAGTAGCGTTACAGTAAAATATGGAGGAAAAGCTCAAAATCAAGCTTTCAATTGCAGACAGGGTATATCCATTAACGATTGACCCAAAGCAAGAAGAAGGTTTGCGAAAAGCGGCCAAAAATATTGATCAATTGGCCAAAAAATTTGAGCAGAACTATGCAGTACGTGACAAACAAGATGTTTTGGCCATGTGCGCGTTACAATTCGCCTCCAAAATTGAGCAAAGCGGAATAAATGAATCTGAAAATGTGAAAGCTGCGACCGAGCGCATAAAAGTGCTTGATGAGTTAATAAAAGCTAAACTAGTTTCAGAATAAGTTCTTTAAAATAAATATTGTTACTGCCCACATTGGTAATTATTTTTTGACAAACTCAACATTATTAAGTTTAAAAAGGGTGAGTTTAAGTTGTAAAAGCGGGCCCTACTCGTATAGGGATTATTGAGCAGCTTGTTAGCCCTAAACCTGTTTTTAGGAGTTTGTACAAAACTTCGGCCAATGTGGGCTTTTTTTATAACCAAACGTTACCATATGGATAATACAACAATCATAATAATTGCGGCGATAGTCGGCATACTTGTCGGATTTATAATCGCTAAAGTACTTGAGAAAGGTAAAGCAAGTAAGACTTTATCAAGTGCTAAAAGAGAAGCTTCAACCATTTTAAAAGAGGCAAAAAAGGAAGGAGAAAATATAAAAAAGGATAAGATTTTTCAAGCAAAAGAAAAGTTCTTGGAACTTAAAGCTGAGCACGAAAAGGTCATAATTAACAAGGATAAAAAAATTGCAGAGGCTGAAAAACGTACCCGAGATAAAGAATCTCAAATCAGCAGTGAACTTGCAAAAGGGAAGCGTTTGAACGAACAGCTCGAAGCCAAGATAAAAGATACAGAACATAAGCAAAGTATTTTTGAGAAGAAGCAAGCAGAGGTTGAGAAGCTTCATAAAAGTCAAGTCCAACAATTAGAGGTGATTTCGGGACTTTCTGCCGAAGAGGCCAAAAGCCAATTATTGGAATCGCTCAAGGAGACTGCAAAGACAGATGCCATGGCGTATCTACAAACTACATTAGAAGAGGCCAAATTAACCGCGCAACAAGAAGCCAGAAAAATTGTAATTAATACAATCCAACGTATAGGTACTGAGGAGGCAGTTGAAAATTGTGTTTCTGTATTCAATTTGGAATCTGATGATGTGAAGGGACGAATTATAGGAAGAGAAGGGCGTAACATTAGAGCCATAGAAGCAGCAACAGGTGTAGAAATTATAGTAGATGATACACCAGAGGCTATTATACTTTCCTGTTTTGACTCTGTCCGTAGAGAGATTGCGAGGCTTTCTTTACATCGTTTAGTAACAGATGGTCGTATTCACCCTGCTCGTATCGAAGAGATTGTAAAAAAGACCGAGAAGCAAATTAATGAGGAAATCGTTGAAATTGGTAAACGTACTGTTATAGACTTAGGAATCCATGGTCTACACCCAGAATTGATTAAGGCAGTGGGTCGGATGAAGTATCGCTCCTCTTATGGTCAAAACCTATTACAACACTCACGTGAAGTAGCTAAACTTTGTGGTGTAATGGCAGCAGAACTTGGTCTAAATCCAAAAATTGCAAAGCGTGCCGGATTACTTCATGATATTGGAAAAGTACCAAATACTGAGGTAGAAGTAGAAACTCCACATGCTATCCTAGGAATGCAGTGGGCAGAAAAGTTTGGGGAGAAGAAAGAAGTTTGTAATGCAATTGGAGCTCACCATGATGAAATTGAGATGACAACCTTGATTTCACCAATAGTTCAAGTTTGTGATGCAATAAGTGGAGCACGACCAGGGGCAAGGCGTCAAGTATTGGATTCCTACATCCAACGACTAAAAGATTTGGAAGATGTTGCTTTTGGGTTCACGGGTGTGCAGAAAGCGTATGCGATACAAGCTGGACGTGAACTTCGAGTAATTGTGGAGAGCGAAAAAGTAAATGATGATAAGGCTGCTGAACTTTCTTTTGAGATTTCACAAAAAATACAAACGGACATGACCTATCCTGGCCAAGTTAAAGTAACTGTAATAAGGGAAACAAGGTCTGTTAATGTGGCGAAGTAAATAAAACCATAGTACAAAAAGCAAAAAAGCTGTTCGAATAGAACATCTTTTTTGCTGTAAGAAATAGATTACCTATTCTTCTTCATTACTTTTTTCCGCATCAGTAGCTTCGATCTCTTTATTTATCTTGTTTTCCATAATATTAAGATTCTTCAGCTTGTTCTTCCAAGTTTCCAAAGCCTCTTTATGGCGATTAATGTCTTTAATAACATTTTGTACCACAGGACTATCTTCCGAGGCATTGGAGAAAAATTGAAGGTTGTTTTCTAGCTGGCGCAATTCGTTTTTGCTCTCATCTATCTTTCTACGGATAAATACCCTTTCGTTGCTGATTGCCCTATCATTATCCGAATTGGCCAACTGCTTAATCTTATCTCCATATTTTAATAATTCAGCCTCTTGGCGGGAGATATCCAACTTTTTAAAGAGTGCATCTATAATTTTGTTGAACTTACCGTTGATGTGTTTTTTGTTGTAGGGAATACGACCGTATGACTTCCATTCGGCTATAAATTCTTTAATTTTTGGAAGATCTTTTTTTCTATCCCCACTCAATTGGAAAGCCTTTAAACGCTCTAAGCAAGCACTTTTTTGCTTAAAATTGTCAAACTCCTCTTTTTGTGAGGCATTTTTTTCTGCATGTAATTTGTTAAAATAATGATTGCAAGCGTCTTTGAACTCGTTCCAAATTTTATCAGAATATTTTCGAGGAACATGACCAATTTTTTTCCACTCGCTTTGTATACGCTTCATTTCTGGAGTAGCCATTTCTTGGTCTTCACTATCTTTTAATGATAAGGCTAATTCAAGCAATGCTCTTTTTTTCTCTAGGTTCTCGTGTTGTTCTTTTTTAAGGTTTTTGTAAAAACTGTTTTTCTTTCGGTTAAATGTTCGTACTGCATCCTTAAATCTAGACCAAGTCTGCTCATTTACTTTTTGTGGGACTTTCCCAGCTTTGAAAAAAGCATCCCGTAGTGCTTCGATTTCTTTTATCTGCTGTTGTAGCTCACGATGGTTATCCGCAGTTTTTTCACCAATTGTGGTAATTGCTGCTATAAGCTCATTCTTTTTCTCTAAATTCTTTTCATAAGATGCATCTAATTGGGCATAATGTTCTTGCCTACGGGCATGCATAGTCTTGGTGGCATTACTAAACCTTCCCCATATTTCTTCACGTTTTTCCTTGGAAACTGGTCCGATATCCTCTTTCCAGATTTTGTGTAAGGTCTGTAGTTCCCTAAACGCTTTGTTCAAATCAGGCTCGTTGGCCAATGCTTCTGCCTTTAGGACTAACTTTTCTTTTTCCTCTAGATTATGTTTAAAATCAAGGTCCCTAAGTTCCCTATTCAGATGCAGAAAATCATAAAATATTTCAATATGATGGTGGTAGGTGCGCCATACATCGTTGTAGTTGTTTCTTGGTATAGGTCCAGAATTTCGCCATCTTTCTTGAATATCTTTAAAATTTTTATAGGTCGTATTAATGTCCTCTTCAACATTGACCAACCCCTTAAGCTCTTCAATAATTTTTAAGCGACTTTCAAGATTTTGTTTTAGATTTTGCTCTAGATTTTTATAGTATTGATTTCGTTTCTCGCGGTATTCGCCGTAAACCTCGTTAAATTGTCTTTTAGTGACCGAATTGTATCTGAAATCTATTTCGTTACCACCACCAGCAACAAATTCCTCTTTTTTGTGCTCTAAAAATTCTTGGAATTTTAAATCAAACTCATGTTTAATCCCACTAACATGTTTGTTGATCGCTTGTACTTTTTCGTTTTTCACCAATCGCTGTAGCTCACCCACTAAATTTTCCATGCTCATGGCATGATAGTCCGGCATAGGAATATGATGTCGTTTTTCATTTTCCTTATCTTCAGCGTCTTCTGCGTTCTCTTGATCTATCTCTTCTTGAACATCTTCGTCACTGGATTGTTCTGTTTTTTTATTCCCAGGATTTGGTTCATCAGTTTCTGATACAGTTTCAACTTCTTCTGTAGAAACGCTGTCTTCGGCAGTTTGTTCCACTACATTCTCTTCCTGCGTTTCAGGCACTGATTTTTCTGAAATGTTCTCCTCCCCTCCAGAAGTCTCTGGCGGTTTCTTTTCGTTCTCGTCCATCACGATGTTATTTATTGGTTTTTTGGATTGATGGCATTAATTGGTAAGTTACTAACTATACCCAGCAATGGCAAAAATACGCATTACTTCTTTACAGGTTTCTAAACCGAAAGCTGGATTGATTTTGATTAGAAATTTCAAGAATTCCAGATTTCCCAAGATTTTTCTGCCTGAAACTCCAACATTGGTAATCCATTTTGAATGATTGCCCCTTTTGCATCTCCCTCCTTTAAAAAAACAGTTTTTGAAGGATTATATATCAAATCGAAAAGCAAATGGTTTTTTGTTAGGTATTTATAAGGAATCTCAGGCTTTTGATGAATATTAGGATACGTTCCCACTGGGCTACAATTCACTATAATCTGATGGTCTTCAATGATTTTTTTATTGAGTTCTTGATAGCGTAATTGTTGTTTTTTTGGATTTCTGGATACAAATTGAAAAGGAATATCCAATTCGTCAAACACATGGGCAATTGCTTTTGAAGCCCCCCCTGTACCTAGTATTAGTGCATTCTTATGATGCCCTTTTAAGTGAACGGATAGCGATTCCTTAAATCCATAAGCATCTGTATTGTACCCCATAAGTTTATCATTTTTAAAACGAATGGTGTTAACTGCTCCTATTCTTTCAGCAGTTGTGTCCAATTCGTCCAAAAATGGAATAATCAATTCTTTGTAAGGGATGGTTACATTTAAGCCAGATAAATGGTTTTGATTAACTATATCCTTAAATTCTGAGATATTTGCTAAATCAAAGTTTTCATAGCTGTGGTCTAACAAATTTGATTTGGTAAATTTTTCAGAAAAATACCCTCTAGAAAACGAATAAGAAATATCCTTACCTATTAGCCCGTACCTTTTTTCTTTCCTTTCTGTTTTTTCCATACCAATCTAAACTCAATAGAACAAAGATGCCAAATATTATAAAGAAAACTGCTCCCCAAGTTTCCATTTTAAAGACATCTGGTAAATAGCGCTGATAGTTTAGTATAATTTCATCACCGTTGGAATCATACATAATCTGACCCAATGCATCTTTTTTAAACACACTTTTTTTCCATGGCCATATTACCCCAAGCGACCCAGTGATAAAACCAATAATTACGGCTGTTGTGATTTCTTTGTACCGTTTTAGCACATATCCCAATAAGTGGGACAAAGTAACCAATCCGGTTGCTGAACCTAAAGTAAAAACACCGAGTATGGACAAGGTTTCCATCCTCTCTTTGTGATGAACAAAACTAAAATCACCTCTAAAAATTTCTGAAAATGTAACGTACAGGGCATTCACAGAATCTACCAGTAGCAATACATAATTTCCCAAAAGAATTAAAATAAAAGAGCCGGATAGTCCAGGTAAAGTCATCCCAGAGACACTAATAATACCACAAAAAAAGATAAAAATAAGATTATCATTTTCTTTTGCGGGGCTTAAAAAACTAATGGAGATTCCAACCAGCAAACCTATAATTCCTGCTGAAATTGTTTTACGGTTCCAATGTTCATAATCTTTTGAAATGTAATAGATAGAACCTAGCACCATACCAAAAAAAGCAGCCCATACGAAGAGTTCCTTTTTTTCTAAAAAATAATCCAAAAGTCGGGCAACACTAAAATAGCTGATAAGCATTCCCAATATGAGAAGAACAAGAAAGGACCCGTTTGTGTACCTGTAGAAGCTCTTGAATCTCCCATTTAACAGCAATCTGAATGCTTTTGCATTAATTTTTTGCAAGGAGTAGATGAATTCTTCATAAAAACCACCAACAAAAGCCACAATACCACCAGAGACACCAGGTACTTTATTTGCGGCGCCCATAAAAAGACCTTTTATGACCAAGAAAATATTATCGAGCAGTGTTCGTTTCTGATGCATGTTTTAGTTAGGTCCCTATTTTTTGGAAGCTATCCTTTCAAGGATAAAAATAAGGGAAAAACCTATGATTGCTAAACCTATGGCAAGTATTAATTGTGAATCACCTTCAAAGGCATTGGGCAACACATTTTTTTCATCAATAACAACTATCTTTTCACCAAAAGCTTTCGTTGCCAATACTTTTTTCCAAGGCCATATTTTGTTTAAAGAGCCCAAAATAAAACCGGTCAACAACGCCAAAGTAGTGCTGCGATAATTTTTGAACATCCATTTTAGTATTCGCGCAAAGCTCAATAAGCCAAAAACTGCCCCTAGGGCAACAGTAGCTACCACTTTTATGTCTCGCTCATGGACCGCATCAAGTATTGTTTTATACGATCCTAATAGCACAAGGATAAAGGCACCGGAAATACCAGGTAAAATCATGGCACATACCGCCAATGCACCCGAAAGAAAAAGATATGGAAGGCTGTCTACGTTTTCATTGGGCGGTAAAGTGGTAATAAAATAGGCTATTGCCGATCCAATCAATAAAAATAAAACCTTTGCAAAATCCCATTTCTTAATTTCTTTGCCAACTAAAAAAATACTCGCCAAAACCAATCCAAAGAAAAAAGACCACAGCAGAATAGGTTTGTTTTCTAGCAACCAACTTAAAAATTTTGCTAAAGAAAATAGGCTTATAAAAATCCCCAGAAATAAGGCTGTTAAAAAGTTGCCATTTAGTTTTTTCCAAAAAGGTTTTATACCTTCTTTTCTGAGTACGGTAAATAGGTTAAAATTAATGGCATTTATAGAACTAATCAGCTCCTCATAAATTCCAGATATAAATGCAATGGTCCCTCCTGAAACACCTGGTACTACATCTGCGGCACCCATGGCCATACCTTTTAAGGTGATTACAAGGTAATCCACCATTTTTCTTGCGCTCATCGTATTCTTTTTAGGTAGAAGCCTTTTTATGGATTTTAAATGTGTCCTTTATCCAAGGGAGTTTGGCAAATTCTGGAAACTGCTCTTCAAATAGGTCAATCTTTTTTGTATCCAATTGCAGAGCTGTTATAAAGTTTTCTTTAGCTTTTTCTTTTTCTTGCAAATTCAAGTACATCCCAGCTAGTTGAAAATTAAGTTCGGCACTTTCTGGGTAGAACTCAATTCCTTGTAATAGTACTTGGACAGCCGAATTATAATCGGTCATTTTGGATAAAACCTCTGCCCAATCCAACCAGGTTTTAAGTTCATAATTACCCAAGTCAACCGCTTGTTTAAAAGCAAAATCTGCTTCGTCAAAATTTTGTAAAGCAGTATAAATTTGCGCACTCCTTTGCCAATACATAGGATTATCACCATCAATATTAATGGCTTTATTGATGTATTTTAATGCTTTTGGGTATTCTTCCCTTCTAAGGTAGAATTCCGTAATTGCCAACCAACCCTTATCTAATAGTGGGTCTTCGTGCACTGTATTGTAATAATAGTATTTGGCCAAGTCATCATTCCCCAACTTTTCATGGCATTTGCCAATCCTTAGATAGGCGTGTGAAGTAGGGTCGTCAATATTCAAAGTGGTTTCGTAGCTTTCAATAGCTTCGTTGTACTTTCCAAGTTTTTCAAGAACTTTTCCTTTTTCAAAATATGCCCCTAAGAAAGAATCGTCTGAAATAATTGCAAAGTCAAAAGCCGCCAATGCTTCTTTATCCATTCCCTTTGAAACGTACATTTTACCCAGTTGATGCCAAGCTACTTCAGAATAGGGATTGCGTTCCAAATATTCATTCAGGTATTTGATACCACCATCATAATCCTCTAAGAACTCAAAACAGTATACTACGTTATAAAGTGATGAATAATCTGCATCGTCTACCTCAACACATCTGATAAAATTCTTTTTAGCACTTTCAAAATCATCCATAAACAGGTACTCCATGCCCAATAATGAATAAATATCAAAGCTATTATCCGATATCTGCAAGGCTTCTAAAAGCATATTTACCGCTCCTTGGTGGTCGTCCTGCTTGGATAAAATGTTTGCACGTTGAATAAAGATTTCCTCATTGTTGGAGTCAATCGTTTGCAGTTCGTCAAGAATGTTTTCCGCCGTTTCAAATTGGTCTTCAAAAACCAATACTTCAACACGTAAAAGCTTTATTTCCATTGAATTAGGATGTTGCTGCAATCCAATTTGTATTGCTTTTTTGCCCAATGAAACTTTACCGGCATTTAAATAATGATGTATGATTTCCTCAAAGTCTTCTGCATCAAAGAAATAGACATCATCTGTCTTGAGCATTGACTCGAACTTATGTATGGAATTGTCAGGTTTCTCGTTAGGTTCTAACGCCATAGGAACGCTTTTGTTTAACTATGGACTTAAAATTAGCCTTTTAATGACTAGTTCTTCATCCAAGATTTGGGTTTGTTATCAACAAATTAGTTAACAGTGTCTGATTTATAATCATTCAACAAATCAATAATTTGAGTGCAACCTTTCTTAATTTCTTCTTCAGAAATGGTCAGAGGAGGTGATATTCGAACCGCTTTTGGCTCAAATAATAACCAGAACAAAATAAGCCTTTTCTTTGCTGCCGACAACACCAAATAGTTAACAATTTCAGATGTTTTAAACAACAAGGCCAGCATTAGTCCTTTTCCTCTAATTTCTTTAATCAAAGGATGTACCAAAAGAGAGCGAAACAACTTTTCTTTTTGTAACGTGTCTTTAATTATCTGACTACCAGTAATTTCCTTTAGGGTTGCCAAACTTGCTGCTGCAATGACAGGGTTGCCGCCAAAAGTGGTAATATGCCCTAATTTAGGATTACCTTGTAGGGATGCCATTATCTTTTGGGAAGCTATAAATGCTCCAACAGGTAGACCAGAAGCCATACCTTTTCCCACAACCAAAATGTCTGGACTTATACCAAAATGTTCAAAAGCAAATAGCTTTCCCGTTCTTCCAAAGCCGGGCTGAATTTCATCTAAAATAAGTAAGGCTCCTACTTCATCACATCTATTTCTAATCTTTTTTAGATAGTCGCTTTTTGGAAGTATAAAACCTGCACCACCCTGGATAGTTTCCAAAATTACCGCTGCAGTTTTTTCTGTAATCTTTGTGATATCTGCCTCGTCATTGAATTCAATGAATTTTACATCTGGAATTAAAGGTCTAAACGCTCTTTTCCGTTCTTCATAGCCAGTTACACTTAAACTGCCCATAGTATTGCCGTGATAGGCATTTTTTGCGGCTATAAGTTGAGAACGACCAGTAAATCTTCTCGCTAGTTTTAGTGAGCCCTCTATAGCTTCGGTGCCGGAATTGACCAAGTAGGTGGTCTCTAAATTTTCGGGTAGGTAAGAAGCTAATAATTTGGTGTAAGAAACGGCTGGTTCTTGAACATATTCCCCATACACCATTACATGCATATAACTATCTGTTTGCTTCTTTATAGCTTGCACTACTTTTGAATGGCAATGTCCCAAGCTACATGCAGAAACCCCAGCAACAAAGTCTAGATGGGCATTTCCTTCAACATCATAAATATAACTTCCCTTGGCATGGGAGATTTCCAAGGCTAATGGATGTGGAGTTGTTTGTGCTTGATATTTGAAGAAATCATTCTTCATAGTTAACTACCAACTTTTTTTAAAACGGGGCGTTTCGGTTTAGTTGCTTTAGAGTTAGTATTTGATATTTTGGAATTTGAATTCTTACCTCCACTACGTTCCTGTTCTTCTGCATCAATATCAATAGGGTCATCAATGCCTCTAATTTTGACCAATTCTATATTGTTGTCATCCTCATCAAAAATACCTTCCTTACTAAAAATTCGTTCTTCACCTCGCCATATAAAACCTTTCAATTTTCTACTATCCACCGGTAAATCCTTTTCTGGGAAAATATCCCCATCTGGATTTACATAAAAATTAAGCTCATCTACATCATTATTCTCCATTATCATCCTGATTTTACTGCAAATGGTCTTATCAATGCCAATCAATTCTTGGTCATCGTTGTACATGTAGTAAATGACTTCGGTATTTTTAACTAAATCAATGATTTTTAATTCATTGTCTATGAATTTGCCAAACAAATCCTTCCCTTTTGCTTGATTGTAACCATTCTTTCCAATGGTATCAAATGCTATGATAAATGCATTGTTGATGACCTTAAGGGAATCCAGTTTTTCTGTTTCCAAATCTGAAATCAAATGAATACTGTCCCCTGTCATTTGATTGTCTACATTCCACAGAATGGGATTGGTAATGAGTTGGGTGATACCTGTTTTCTCCTCAGAATGGATGGAATCACATTTACCACTCAAGTCTTTTTTATAAAATTTTGAATTCCTGAATGCTCTTAATATCCTTGACTCTGGTGGACCAGTAACTAGTAATGTATCTCCATGGATGTATAAAGAATCTTGCTCTACAAGATTTATGGCAACCGCCCTTTTTGTAGCAAAAACGGAATCTTTTTCTTTATGTACTTCTGCATAATGTGCACGAATAACTCCTTTGTTGATAGTATCCGTAACAATAATATTGTTTGTTGCAGATGCGAATGATGCTACTTTGTCAAAATAAACACTATCACCTTCTATGATTCGATTACTGTAATTGATTTTAGTATTCTTAACCCCATAACCCTGCTCAATTTTCGTGTCATAAAACCCACGTTCACAGTAAATGGTGTATTCCTCCCCAACTATTGTGGAAGGTCCGTACATATATGCATTTTTTGATATTCTATAGTAGTCTAACTGCTCAGAATCGATGACATACTCTGGATTATCTACATGAACATTTTTTCTAAACTGCACTTTTTTCAGTTCTGTGAAATAAGTCCCTATAAGACTGGTAAGTACATTTACAGAATCGACAACTTTTCCCCCTGAACGATAAAAGGATTCCTGTTTTTCCCTGTTGAAATACAGCGTATCTGTGGTCAAGGTCATTTGACCATCTGTTAAATCAACTTTCTCCCATGCTTTGGCAAGTTTAGTGTCTCCATCATAATCCATTTTCCCACTATTCATCTCTATGGAGTCGCCTTGTTGCATTCTAACATTGCCAACAGCTTTTAGGCGGTTTTCCTTGGAATAAAATATAGCTACGTCACACCATAAATCGGCACCTTGGTGTTCAAACTGAACCTGTCTTTCATCATCTTTACTAAAAATAGAAGCCCCCGGAAATCTGTCTTCATCCTTTGTGAAGTTTGCTCCATAGATAATGTTTATTTGTCTTCCACCTTTAATTTTTGTTGTATCGCTTTTCGTTTGTTCTTGAGCTATAGACAGCAAAAATGAAAACAGAGCTAGAAAAAGGAATATTTTTTTCAAATCCATAAGAATTTAGCCAAAAGTAGGATTTTTGGTTAAAGTAGGTGCTTAGATTTAGAAAGGTTTAGGAAACCTATCGATGTATTGTCTGTGTTCTATCTGGTCCTACAGAAACAATTTTTATTGGAATATTCAATTCTTTTTCCAAAAACGAAATATACTCGTTGAGCTCTTTGGGGAATTCTGAAGCATTTCTCATTTTGGTCAAATCTTCTTTCCAACCTTTGAATTCTGTATAGATTGGACTTACATTACTTTCTTCGATATTAAATGGCAAATGTGTAATGGTTTCTCCTTTGTATTTGTATGCCGTACAAACTTTTAAAGTTTTAAAACCAGAAAGCACGTCACCTTTCATCATGCTTAGCTGTGTAACACCGTTTACTTGGCAAGCATATTTAAGAGCCACCAAATCTAACCATCCGCAACGTCTGGGACGACCAGTTACAGCACCAAATTCATGTCCAATACGTGCCATTTCGGCTCCAGTTTCATCAAATAGTTCTGTAGGGAAAGGTCCAGAACCAACACGAGTGGTATATGCCTTGAAAATTCCAAAGACTTCACCAATTCTGTTTGGGGCAACTCCTAGACCAGTACAAGCTCCGGAAGCGGTAGTATTGGAAGATGTCACATAGGGATAGGTTCCAAAGTCTATGTCCAACAAGGAACCTTGTGCACCTTCAGCTAAAATGGTTTTGTTGTTTAGCAAAGCTTGGTTTAGGTATTCCTCACTATCTATATATTGTAATTCTTTTAAGCGCTCAATGGCAGAAAAGAACTCATCTTCCATTTCTTTTAAATTGTACTGAATATCTACATTGTAGAATCTAATCATGGCTTCATGCTTGTTAGCTAAAGCTCTATATTTCTCTTTCCAATTTGGTAACTCCAAGTCGCCTATTCTAATTCCATTACGACCTGTTTTGTCCATATATGTTGGTCCAATCCCCTTTAATGTAGATCCAATTTTTGCCTTCCCTTTGGAAGTTTCAGAGGCTGCATCCAACAAACGGTGTGTAGGTAGAATAACATGGGCTTTTCTGGAAATTATCAGCTTGGATTTATAATCCAAGTTAAACTGGTCCAAACCATCCAATTCTTGTACGAAAACCACGGGATCTATAACAACCCCATTACCAATGACATTTATGGAATCATCATGAAAAATACCTGAAGGAATAGTCCTTAAAACGTGCTTTATGCCATCAAATTCTAAAGTATGCCCCGCATTAGGACCTCCTTGAAAGCGTGCAATTATGTTATAGTCTTTGGTAAGTACATCAACAATTTTTCCTTTTCCTTCGTCTCCCCATTGGAGTCCAAGCAATAAATCTACCATGAAGTTTTTTGGTTAGTCTGTTACGTTTTCTTCTTTGTTTCTGGTTCCGTAAAAGTATAGTGAATGGTTATTGATTTTAATATCAAAAACCTCTTCTATTGTTTTCTTTATAGATTGGATACGTGGGTCACAAAACTCTACCACCTCGCCTGTATCCGTTAAGATGACATGATCGTGTTGCCTGTCAAAATAGGACTTTTCGTATTGTGCTTGATTTTTTCCAAATTGATGTTTTCTTACCAATTTGCAATCCAACAATAATTCTATAGTGTTGTACAAGGTGGCCCTGCTAACACGATAGTTTTTAGTCTTCATTTTAATGTACAAAGATTCTACATCAAAATGGTCATCACTTTCATAAATCTCTTGTAGAATTGCATATCGTTCAGGGGTTTTCCGGTGCCCGTTCTCTTCTAAAAACGTGGTGAATACGTTTTTTACAATTTCCTGATTTTTGGTGTTTCCCATGGCAATGTCCCAATACTATCTTGCAAATGTACAGTTAAAAATTAAATCCTGCTCACTTTGTCTATACCTTCAATTTGCTTTAGATTGGTGACCAATTTTTTAAGGATAACATTGTTTTTTACCACAACTGTAATCTTACCTGAGAAGGTACCTCCATCTGTGCTAAAATTAAGGTTTCGCATGTTTACATGCATATTGTCCGATATCACATTGGTAATTTCATTCACCAGACCAAGGTTGTCTATCCCTGTAAGTTCTATTTCTGCTGAAAAATCTTCTTGAGTGGAATCTATCCACCTTGCGGACATAATGCGGTAAGCATAATGGGATTGAAGTGAAATTGCGTTAGGGCAATTTTTGGTGTGCACTTTTATACCATCTGAAACACTAACAAAGCCAAATACTTCATCCCCAGGAATTGGATTACAACATTTGGATAGTTTGTAGTTGAGCTTTTCTTCCTCACTCCCAAAAACAAGCATGTCATACTTAGCAGTAATCTCATCTTTATTGATGTCCTCTGGAACTGGAGAACGTCTAATTTTATTCTTGAAAAAATTGATAAAAGAGTTGTTGTACGAGGCTACAAAATCCTTGATTTTTTGGTTATCGATCGCTCCATTACCAACTCTAAAAAATAAGTCCAGACTGGTTTTTAATTTGAAGAAAATGACCATTTTGTTGACCACATCTTCATTTAAAGTTACTTTTTGAGATTTAAGTTTTCTTCTTAAAATCTCTCTTCCATCTTCTGCAACTTCTTTTTTCTCTTCACGTAAGGAAGATTTAATTTTTGCTCTTGCTCTTGCCGTATGCGCATAATCTAACCAGTTTTGATTAGGTTTTGCTGTTTCTGAGGTGATAATTTCTACTTGATCACCACTTTGGAGAACAGTATTTAGCGGCACTAACTTTCCATTTACTTTTGCGCCTCGGGTTTTCATACCCACTTCCGTATGGATGTTAAAGGCGAAATCCAGAGGGGAAGCCCCTTTCGGTAGAGATTTTAGCTCTCCTTTGGGTGTAAATACAAATATCTCTTTGGAATACAGATTGAGCTTAAACTCTTCTACAAAATCCACTGCGCTTACATTGGCATTTTCTAAAGCTTCTTGTAACCTATTTAGCCATACTTCAATCCCTTGCTCTTTTTGTTCCCCGTGTTTGTATTTAAAATGTGCAGCATATCCTTTTTCGGCAATCTCGTGCATACGCTCGCTTCTTATCTGCACTTCTACCCATTTTCCTTCAGGCCCCATAACGGTAATATGTAGTGCTTCATATCCTGTAGATTTTGGAGAAGTAATCCAATCTCGCAGCCGAACTGGGTTAGGTGTAAAATGGTCTGTTACTATAGAATAGATTTTCCAGGCTAAAAACTTTTCGTTTTTTCGGTCAGAACTGTAAATGATACGAATAGCAAACTTGTCATAAATTTCATCAAAAGCTACATTTTGAGCCTTCATTTTTCTTCGGATGGAAAAAATGGATTTCATCCGACCTTTGACATCATAATTTAAGCCTTCCTCATCCAAAGAATTACGGATAACTTTGGTAAAAGCATCTATATATTCTTTCTGCTCATCTTCGGTATCTTCTATTTTATCGCGAATGTCATTATAAACATCGGGTTCCGTATACTTTAAGCTAAGGTCTTCTAGCTGTGTTTTTATATTGTAGAGTCCAATACGATGTGCCAGAGGTGCATAAATATATAGTGTTTCAGAAGCTATTTTCACTTGTTTATGCTCTGGCATAGCATCCATGGTGAGCATGTTATGGTACCTATCAGCAATTTTGATGATAATAACGCGTACATCATCATTAAGCGTCAACAGCATTTTTCTAAAATTCTCTGCTTGCTGACTTATGTTTTTATCTTTTTTTAGATGGGATATTTTAGTTAGTCCGTCAACAATACGCGCTACGGTCTCACCAAACATACGTTCAATATCATCTAAAGTGTAGGAGGTATCTTCAACAACGTCATGGAGTAGGGCGGAGGCTATGGAAACAGCATCAAGGCCAATCTCAGAAGCAACTATTTTTGCAACTGCAATTGGGTGAAAAATATAAGCTTCGCCGGATTTTCGTCTTTGGTCTTTATGGGCATCAACAGCAACGTCAAAAGCAGAGCGTATCAACTTCTTGTCCCCTGGGGAAAGTGTCTGATAGCTTATGCGAAGCAATTCTTTATATTGCTTTGCAATTTGCTTATTCTCTTTTTCTATTGCTTCTACCGTCATTCTATATTAAAATTACCACAATCTTTATAGCTAAACAACAAAAATCATGCCTTTAGATTGCGGATGCGCTCGATTAATGGTGGATGGGAATAGTGCATAAAAACGTAGGCAGGATGCGGGGTCAAGTTACTTAAGCTATTCTTTGAGAGCTTTTTTAACGATGTAATAAGGGGGGAAGCAGCAAAGGTCTCTTTGGCATAGTTATCTGCCTGAAATTCAAATTTTCTAGAGAAAAAGTTCATAACTAAACCTGTTATGGTGGAAATTGGACTGTACAATAACACAAAACCAATCAATGCTGCATGAAAACTGGGTTTTGATACCCCTATAGCCAGTGAAAGTTCAGGATTATTTATAAAAAGGGAGAGTATAAACAAGGTTAACCCTGTGAGGCTTATTGTGGCAAAAAGATTGAAAATAATGTGCTTTCTTTTGTAATGCCCAACTTCATGGGCTAATACGGCAACAATTTCTTCTTCATTTAAATCATTTATCAACGTATCAAATAGTGTTACTCTTTTTTGTTTGCCAAAACCTGAGAAATAAGCATTTGCCTTAGTAGAACGTTTAGAACCATCGATGACAAAAATGTTATCCAGCTCAAATCCTACATTTTTTGCATAAGACTCAATAGCAGCTTTTAAACTTCCTATTTCTAGGGGTGTTTGTTTATTAAAAAGTGGTACAATCAACTTGCTATAAAAAAGATTTATAAATATCATTAGCATAGCAAAAAGCCCCCAAGCATATAGCCAGAAATTACTTCCAGTCCATTGTAAAAACAGCATAACTAGAGCTAAAATACCACCTCCTAAAATTGCGGTCATCACGAATCCTTTAATCAAATCGATAAAAAACAATTTTTTTGTAGTCTTATTAAAACCGAATTTTTCTTCTATGACAAAGGTTTGGTAGTATGAAAACGGAATAGAAAATATGCTGCTTCCAAAAACAATTATCCCAAAAAAGCCTAGCGCCATTAAGATAGAGTTGGATGTAAAACTTCGTATTAGGTTATCTACCCATTCAAACCCTCCAAATAGAAGAAAACTTAGGGTCAGGAGAAAAGAAAAAGCATCACTGAGTAAACCGAACCTATAATTGGTTTTTTTGTAGGCTGTGGATTTTTTGTATTCAGCTTCGTCAAAAACGTCGTTAAGCTCTTCTGGTATGACTTCTTGATATTTTTTTGCATTTAAATAGTCCAAGAAAGTATCAATTATATATTGAGCTATTAAAATTCCAATAATGAGGGTGAAGAGTAATTTGCTATCCATAGGCAATTAAAATCCGCGCTGGCGTTTAGCCTCAAAGATAAGTATTGCAGCAGAGACGGACACGTTCATGGAGTCTATTTCGCCTTGCATGGGTATAATTATGTTTTGGTCAGAATTTGCCAACCAAGTATCCGAAAGCCCTGTAGCTTCCGTACCGACGACAATTGCAGTTGGTTTTGTAAAATCAGTTTCGATATAATTTTTGGATGCGGTTAAAGCTGCGCAGTTTATAGTAATACCCTGCTGCTGTAAAAAAGAAATTATTTCTTCGGTAGTTCCCATTCCAACTTTAGTGGTAAATAAACATCCCACACTAGAGCGGATAACATTAGGATTATACAGGTCCGATTTTGGATTTGCAATCAATACGGCATCTAAATTGGCGGCATCTGCAGTACGGAGCAGGGCACCGATATTACCAGGTTTTTCAGGAGCTTCAGCAACTAAAATAAGAGGGTTCTTAGTTTTAAAATTAAGTGAATCTAAACTATGATTTTTAGACTTTGCAATTGCCAAAACACCTTCAGTAGTTTGCCGATATGCAAGCTTTTCATAAACAGTTCGTGAAATAACTATTTGGTCAAGCACTTCAATCTGCAAATTGGAATTTATATCCTCGCAATGTAAAAGAGTTTCAATACTATAACCTCCTTTTTGGGCCAATTGAATTTCCCGAAGCCCTTCAATAATAAAAAGTCCGGTCTTTTTACGTTCTCGAGACTTTTCTTGCAGTTGTAAAACCTTTTTAACCAAAGGGTTCTGAAGGCTTGTGATTATTTTTTGACTATCCACTGGATAAAAATAGCCATTCCCGTAAACTTAATTCTTACTTTTCGACAGATGTACAAAACAATAACCATGAAAAATTTAGTTTACTTAGTCTTACTGCTACCATTTATAGCTTGTAAGCAAACCACAACGACAGATACCAATAGCACACAAATCACTGTGGAAACTGTTGAAGTAAACAAAAAAAAATATCCAGAAGACTTTGGTAAGGCATTGGATGCACATGGAGGATTAGCCAATTGGAAACAGCAGCGTACACTTTCTTTTGTGCTACCAAAACCTGATAACACAGAAACCCATACTATCGATTTATGGAGCAGAAACGAAAAGGTAGAAACACCTGATTATACCTTTGGTTATGATGGGAAGCCATGGGTTTTGGATAGTAATGGAAATTACAAAGGGAATCCAGAGTTCTATCATAACCTTATGTTTTATTTCTATGCCATGCCATTTGTTTTGGCGGATGAAGGTATAATTTATAGTGAAACTGAAGATTTGGTTTTTGATGGTGTTTCCTATCCTGGAATAAAAATAAGTTACGATGCTGGAGTAGGTATAACTCCTAAAGATGAATACTACATTCACTATAATGCTGAAACGCACAAAATGGCTTGGTTAGGCTATACAGTAACCTACCGTAGTGGTGAAAAGTCTGATAATGTAAAATGGATACGTTATGATGATTGGAAAACCATAAACGATTTGGTTTTACCAAATTCTATTTCTTGGTATATAGTTGAAGACGGAAAAATAAAAGAAGTAAGAAACATAGTGGTTTTTGAGAATGTTACTTTATCCACAGTAGCAAAACCAACAGCTTTTTATGATAAACCAGAAAAAGGGGAGTATTGGGTGAAGTCAAGAAAGGAGTAATATTTTCCTATGGAAAATCTTCAGGATTAGCTTATTGGAAAACGATTTTATTTGTTTATGTCGGTTTCAAAACCATAAATAGTGGTTTGCATCCCAGCAATTTTCCATTTGCCATTTGCTTTTTCCATAAGTCTAGTTTCGCGTTTTAGTCCGCGGACAGAATCTTGCTGTTCATAAGTAACCCAAGCTCCAGTTCCGTATAAACGTACGTCAATGTCGTTCAACAATTTAGGAATAGGTTCTGGTTCTGGATGTTCTTCAATAAAAGTTTTTACAAATTGACTTATTTCTTTCCAACCTACAGATTCCGAAAAAGTACTGTTGGGAAAGTCAATATATATTTTGGTGATATCAGCGTCGTGTACCCATTTTTCTTTCCAACCCTCATAATCCCTTTGAAAAGCAGCTTTGGTCTCATTGTTTAATGTTTCCAATATGGCTTTTTTCTCCTGTCTAAAATCTATATTTTGTGTTTTCTTGTTCTCTGTATCTGTAGTTTCAGCTTCCTTGCAACCTAAAGTTATTAGGAAAAAGGTGATTACAGCTATCATTAGATTTTTCCTTGCCATATTTAACTTGTTTTCTGTATCTAAGTCTAAAGGTTTTAAAACTTATTTACTTTTATATTGTGGATGTAACAATTCCCTCAAGGTTTATTTTCCCGCAAACTTATCCATATAACGTTTCCAAAGTTTGGTTTGGTGAGTTTCCAAAGAAATTGCCCTACCATCTATAAAAGCATGGCTTAGTATGTTGGTTCGCATATCTAAGGCATCTCCTTTAGAAACAAAAAAAGTAGCACTTTTACCTACTTCTAAGGTTCCATAATCAGTATCAATACCTAATATCTTGGCAGTATTACCAGAAATTAATTGTAGCGCTTTTTCCTTATCCAACCCTTGTGCCACAACTTGCCCAGCATAAAAGGGTAGATTTCGTGTTTGGAAATTACTGGCGCTAGCATTTTGTATGCCCACCAAAAGCCCTGCATCTACTAATAGCTTTGGTAATTTAAAGGTGGAATCGTAATCATCATCCTCAAAATTGGGTAGAGTGTGGGTAAAATTCACCAGAACAGGAATATTATGCTGTTTTAAGAAATCTGTAATTTTATGTGCTTGATAACCACCTACCAATACCACATGTTGCACTCCAGCATCTTTAGCAGTAGTAACCGCATCTATAATCTCTTTTTCGCCTTGGGCGTAAACATAGAGTTTTTGAGAACCATCGAACAATCCTTGCATGGCTGCAAACGCTTGATTTTTCTCTTTTGCGCTTGCTTTGCCATAAGCAGTGGAGTTAGCTATAAAGGTTTTGACTGCGTCAATATCTTTTTGGTAGTCTTTGTTGGGTTGATATGCCCTAGGCTCACCTAACCACCAACGACCTCTTCTAAAAGAGTTTGGCCAGTTTAGATGGATGCCATCATCTACTTTTACAGTAGCATCTTCCCAGTTCCATGCGTCAAACTGTACTATGGAAGAGGTTCCAGAAATACGCCCACCTTTAGGAGTAATTTGCCCTAAAAGTACACCATTGGGTCGCATACTTTCAACAACCTTAGATTCTGCATTATAGGCTATGATACTGCGTACATGCGGAATCATACTGCCAATTTCATCAGAGTCATTACTTGCCCTAACGGCATTTACTTCAACAAGACCTAGAGATTTTCCGGGGGCAATAAAGCCTGGGTAAATATGCTTGCCAGTTGCATCTATTGTTTTCCCTTTTGCTGTAACGGAGCTTCCAATAGCGGTAATTTTACCGTTTTCAAATACAATAGAACAATTATCTATTACCGTTCCATTGCCAATATGTGCTGTAACACCAGTAACTGTAATTGCTTCCGTTTGTTCTGGTGCAGGAGTTTGCTGTGCGATACCTGCAAAACTCCATACTATTAAGATTAAGAAATTTATTTTTTTCATTTTATTTATTTTGCTATTCTTTTTTGAAAACACTTCGACAGGCTCAGTGTGACATTTTTAGTTCTCGACTCAGCTCGACCTGGCGTAATTTTAATTTCATCTAACATCTAACATCTAACATCTAACATCTAACATCTAACATCAGAGTGTTTCACATTCAAAATTTCGTTTTTTACTCTGCTTAGGAGCTTGGGTTTTTCCACCTCCAGCTTTTTCGTTCAGCATCATATTAATAAGCTTTGTTCTTTCAGCTTGGATTGCAGTTCGTTGCATTTTATCTTTTTCTAAATCAAAATAGACGGCACCTTCAATGATGGTTTTCTCTGCTTTTGCGTACACGGACATTGGATAATCTGTCCATAATACCAAATCAGCATCATTCCCTACTTTAATACTGCCAACGCGGTGGTCTATATGTAATAATTTAGCTGGATTCAGCGTCACCATTTTCCAAGCTTCTATCTCAGATACTCCGCCATACTTCATAGTCTTACCTGCCTCTTGATTCAATCGACGAATCATCTCACGGTCATCACTGTTAATTGCAGTAACTACTCCCTGACTTGCCATAATTGCCGCATTATAAGGAATGGCGTCATTTACCTCGTATTTGTATGCCCACCAATCACTAAAAGTAGAGCCACCTACACCATGTTCTGCCATTTTATCGGCTACTTTATAGCCTTCTAAAATGTGCGTGAATGTATTTACCTTAAAGTTGAATCTCTCGGCAACTTTCATCAGCATATTTATTTCACTCTGTACATAAGAGTGGCAACTTATAAAACGTTCTCCATTTAAAATTTCGGCAAGGGTTTCTAGTTCTTCATCATAACGATAAGCTTGCCCACTTTTCTTTTTAGCATCATATTCTTTTGCCATTTGAAAGTAGTTCTCAAAAACCTGTTCCACACCCATTCTCGTTTGTGGAAAACGCGAAAAACTTTGCCAATTGGACTGTTTCACGTTTTCCCCCAAAGCGAATTTGATGAACTTTGGCATATCTGGAAATTGAAGCCCTTCAGCATCTTCTCCCCATTTTAGTTTGATGATGGCTGATTGTCCGCCAATAGGATTTGCCGAACCATGCAGTAGTTGAAATGTTGTAACGCCACCACCCAAACTACGATAAATGTTAATGTCTTCTGGGTCAAGCACATCGGTCATACGCACTTCAGCAGAAGAATTATGCCCTGCCTCATTTACTGAAATTGCAGCAACATGAGAATGCTCATCAATAATACCAGCTGTTACATGTTTGCCAGTAGCGTCTATTACTTTAGCGCCACCAGCACTTAAATCTTTGCCTACCTTACTTATTTCTCCATTTTTTACCAGCACATCTGTATTTTCTAGAATGGCTTCGCCAGTCCATACCGTTGCATTTTTAAACAGCATATTCTCTTGCTGTGGTTTTGCAGCATAGCCATATCCAATATTGGGATAAGTCATAGCTACAAGCTCAGGTTTTTCAGCAGCTTCCTCAGCCTTTTTTTCTTTTTCTTCAAAAGATGCTGTTTTTATTGCTCTAAAAGAGGATTCTCTTCCGTTAGGTAAAATAAGTCTTCCAGTTATGTTGTCAGAATCTTTACTTACCATACCGCTCATACGGTACATTTTCTCTCCCTCATCAGTAGAGAAAGAAAAGTTTACCCAATTATTTTTATAGGCGAGTTTCGATTTGTGTTTTATAGTGTCCTGTTTAACCTCGATTTTTGGCTTGCTTGCTTCTCCGCTAATCGCCATCTTATAGGTAAGCCCACCAGCAGTTAAATCATAATCCCCACGAATATCTTTTTGGTCTTTATCATTGATTACATTTTTATGACCCTGTACCCAATTCTCATAGAGCGTAGTGCTTTTATCAAAAATATCCCCTGAAGTGATTAAAAAGTTGGCTTGTCTCCCTGTTTGTAGACTGCCAATTTTGTTAGAAGCTCCCAAGATTGAAGCTGGTGTTGTTGTTAAGGCTTCTAAAGCTTTAGTTTTGGAAAGACCATGTTTTATAGCTTTCATAAGCATAGTTTTAAAATCTCCAGTAGATTTTAAGCTATGAAGTGTCAATGAGAATTGAACTCCATTGTCTTCTAACACTTTGGGGTTGGTTGGTGCTAAATTCCAATGACGCATGTCTTTTAGATTAACGTATTGCGCTGCGTATGGGTCCGAAACATCATATGCTTTAGGAAAGTTTAGTGGTACAATCAATTTTGCGTTAGTATTTTTTATTGCATCTATACGTTGGTATTCGTCTCCCCCAGCAAGAATTGCATATTGAATCCCGAATTGGTCGCCAATCTTGTCCGCTCTTAATACATTGCCATTATTACCAGCTGCGAAAATTTGTGGTAGGCTTTTGTTTTCTACTAGTGCTTCAATAGAACGGTCCTTAGTATCTGCATTTCCTTTAGCGTACCAATCCATATCATAATATAACTGGCGCATTAAAGCCATTGCTCCCATTAAAGAGGTAGGGTAGGACTGTCTTTTGGCAACACTTTTGGAGAATGAAAAATATTGTGCTGAGTTATCTTCTAAAATCCGATCAGCGTCTCCGCCATCATCATTCAGGGCAACCATAACACCGGTACCTCTAGCTATTCCATCTTGAATGTGGGTATTTACTACCCCAAAACCAGCTTTTCGTAATTCTTTGGCTTTTTTGTCATCATATTCAAACTTTTCTACGGCCTTGTTTTCGGGCATTATATGATCGTTCCAATAAAAACCTTCGCGAGTGGCTTCATATTGAGGTGAACGACCTCCACCTGGGGCTCTCTTAGGTTTTTCTACTCCAAATGCTGAAAAAGCATCTATAAATGAAGGATAGATAGATTTTCCACTTAAATTTTCTACAACCGCATTCTTAGGAATAGCAACTGAACTGCCTACTTGAACTATTTTCCCGTTCTGTACTAGTAAAGTTCCGTTTTGGATAACCTGCGTTGGAGTAACATAAATTTTTGCATTGGTGAATGCATAATAATTATTGTTTTTTGATTTTACACCGTCATTTTCAGGAAAGTAATCTTGTGCAAACAGAGTAGCACCGCACCAAAGCAGTGCGAGTGTCAGGAGTCGCAATTTCATAATGTATTTTGATTGTAATTAGTCTTTCTAAAGGTAAGTGAAGCGGGGGTATTTTACAAACTGTAATTAAAAACCATATTCTTTATCATAATTGATAAGCAAGCCAACAACAGCATTATAGCTTTGGATTCCTTCTGGTTGGCTATTTGCCTTTAAGAAAGCATTAAAGACCCATTTAAAAACTGGTTCTGTAGGGTTCTCATAAGCACTCCAAAACTTACTTATTTCTTCGTAGTTTTTTTTTACCCCTTCATTTACGTCTTCCCAAAGCAAGTCGAATTTTTCTTGATCTAGTCTTCTTAAATCTGAAAGCGTGTAAGCTAATGCATGGGAATAACAGGCATATTTAAAATGCATATCCATTGTTCTAGATGTTACCAAAAAACCTATGAAATTAGTTGCAGATTCCGATGAATAGCCAACTTGGTGCCCAATTTCATGTGCACTAACTGTTGGAAATCTGATTATGGGGATTTTGCTGTTAACTTGTGCTTCACCCGTAAATGGATTTAGATAACCTCCATAACCCATGTAAGTTAGGGGTAGACTATACAATGAGGTTTTAAGACTTGGTGATGTGTATTTAAAATTAGGATAGTTTTTCGCAAAATCTTCATACCCATTAATCGTAGCACGAAAAATATCTTTTCTTGATACTGGAATTTCCACAGCTTTCGTAACATCTCTTGCTAGTGAATATTGAATCCCATTAGCTTGTTGAATTAACTTTCTGGCAAAACTTTCCAATTCTTCCACGGAATAAGTGGTTGTCACTATTCCAAATTTTTCATTAATAGGTATGCGATAATAATTCATTCCCCAAAAAAGATGAAAAATGAAGTATGCTATTGATACCGTTATTCCTAAATGTTGTACTAGTTTTAGAGGTTGTTTTCTAAAGGATTTTCCATTTAAATAAACATAGCGGATGATGGCAATTCCTAAAATGGTATAGAAGATGTCTCCTACAGAAAAAGGAATCCATCCAAATAACAACCTTAAGAATTTGGATAGTATTGGATAGATTCCTTCACTATAGTACTTTTCCACTAAATCGGGATAGCTACCAAACCATTTCACCAAAATAATCTGGGGAATAATGGAAAGCGCCAGTCCTTTTTGGATTTTTGGTTTCACAACCTCTATTCTGCTATTCCTGTGACCTCTAAATCAAATACTAAAGTAGAACCACCTGGAATTGGCCCGTAATCACGGTCTCCAGTTCCTAAATGAGGAGGGACGAATATGCGTATTTTATCTCCAATTTTCATGGTCAATAGACCTTCTCTAAAACCTGGAAACAGTGGAGCTTCTGGGCTATAAAGCATTGCTGATGGTGCATAAAGTCCTTGATCTCGTTTTCTTGGATTAAGTTTTTGAAATTTTTCAGCTACAGCTGAATCACTGGTATCAAAAAGTTCGCCATTAGCCATTAACCAACCTGAGTAGTTGACTAATACTTTTTGTCCAATTTTTGGTTGTTCACCATCATCAGTTTCAACAGGTAAAATTAGTAATCCAGAATCGGTCAAATTTGCTTTAGCTTCTTGTGCTTTGAACTCGGTGGCTAAATCGGATTTCATTTTTTCAAAGGCAGCGGTTACCGCTTTTTCTTCCTCAAAATAATCGGACATGATTTGAACTGCATCAAATTTTTTCGCCTCTTTACCGTTTCTGATAATTTCCACTTTGTTCATCACCACATCAACCTCAGGTTTATTACCAGCTAAAACCTTTACTGCAGCAATGGTATCCACAACTTCTATGCCCTTTATTACTTCTCCGAAAACAGTATGTTTCCCATTTAGCCAGGGTGTTGCTTTGTGCGTTATAAAGAATTGACTCCCGTTGGTCTTGGGCCCGCTATTTGCCATGGAGAGTATTCCTTTTCCGGAATGGGTAAGTGAGTCCACAAACTCATCTTTAAATTTGTATCCAGGATTACCTCTCCCCGTTCCCAATGGGTCTCCTCCTTGAATCATAAAATCTTTCATCACGCGATGAAAAATAATGCCATCATAAAATTCTTTGTTTTTAAGGCTATCTGTAACAAATGGGCTTTTTCCTTCTGCTAATGATACAAAGTTCGCTACAGTAATAGGAGTTGCATTGTGATGTAGTTTTACCAAAATATCACCTTTTGTCGTTTGTATATCTGCATAAATACCATCATCTATATCAGTATACTTAGCAGATTTACAAGCCGTAAAAGCTAAGGTCAGTAAAAATATTCCTAGCGTTATTCTTTTCATTTTAATTAATTTTTATTTAAACTATCTTTGTTTTTTGTGATTTTTAATAGTTGTACACTTGTTTTTAATGGCGTGCTTGGACCAATTCTGTTGCCATCTCCTTTGTAGCCATACCCCTGCGAAGAAGGAAACAAGAAAGTAATTTTTTCTGGTACTTTCATAATTTTAATTCCGTTTCTAAGCCCCGGAAATAATTGTGATTTGTCAATAGCATGTTGCACCATTCCAATTTCTTCTGCCGAATAAATAGTATCGTTATTAAGAGTCATGATAGTATAAGTAAAAACTACTTCATCATTGGTCTTGAGTTGATAGGTGTTGTTTGGATTTTCCACTTCATAGAAATAATGAAAACCATAAGGACTATTAAAATATTCTTGTGTTGAGTCGTTTTTGATGATATCTTTTATCAAAACCTGTTCTTTAGCTAGCAATTTTTTGCTTCGTTCCACAGACTCCTTAAAAAAACTTTTTGACTTTACCTGTACTGGCCTTCTTGGTTCAGGTTCTTTGCAGCCAAAGAAAAAGAGTAATACTAGCATGAAGCCTAAATATCTCATTATTGTAGCTGTGTTTTATAGTTTTCTAATAACGATTCGAAATATTTGGTTGTTTCCGGAATGGAAAGTTCACTTCTGCCACCGGCAGCATTAGTATGACCACCACCATTAAAGTGATTTCTTGCAAATTCATTCACGGAAAAATCCCCAATGGATCTAAATGAAATTTTAATAATCCCTTCTTCTTTATTTTCAATGAAAATAGCGGCAAAATTAATTCCTTCCAGCGTTAACCCATAATTTACAAAGCCTTCGGTATCACCTTTGCTGTAACTATGTTTGTCCAATTCTTCCTGACTTAAAGTGATATAGGCAGTTTTATAATCCTCCAAGATAACAAGGTTGTTAAGGGCAACTCCCAGTAAGTGCAATCTAGCTGGAGAGTTGGTATCAAAAACATTTTGGTGGATGGTCATGTTCTCTGCACCTTTATCAATCAAATCTGCTACTACTCTGTGCGTTCTACTGGTCGTTGAATAGTATTTAAAAGAACCGGTGTCCGTCATTATTCCCGTATAAAGACAGGTAGCTATTTCTTTAGTTATTTTATCTGTTCCGTTTAGCGCCTCAATAAAATTGTAGACCATTTCGCAGGTAGAGCTCATACTTACATCAGAATAGGTCACTCTTGCATAATCTGCAGGTTGTTGATGGTGGTCAATCATCACAAAGTCAGCGATGGAGTTTTCAAGTAATGGTTCTAGTTGCCCGGTACGTGAAAAATGATTGAAATCCAAAGTAAAAATAAGTGTGGCTTCTTCTATCAATCTTTTTGATTGGGAATTTTGATGTTCAAAGTTGTAAATCAAATTATCACTTGGCATCCATTTTAGAAATTTCGGGTAATCATTAGGGGTTATTATCATAGGTTCTTGACCCAAAGATTTTAGAAAATGAGCCAAAGCTAAGCAAGAGCCAATTGCATCACCATCAGGGTTTTTGTGCGGTATTATGACTATGTTTTGGGGCTTTGCAAGCAGTGAGGTAACAGTAGTGATATCTGCTGAATTCATGCGTGCAAAGATACGATAATATAACACAGCGGTAACTTGGGAAATGCTATTTTTGCCAGAATACAAATTTTTTCAAAATGAGAAAGAGTTGGTTTTTGATAGCGATATTAACTTTGTTTTTCGCCTGTAAATCTAGCAAAGACATAGTTTCTGCAGATAAGGTTATTGTCACTTTTGGCTCATGCAACAGACATGATAGGGATAATGTTTTTTGGGATGATATTTTAGCCCAAAATCCCGATGTCTTTATTTGGGGAGGAGATATTATCTATGCGGATACGGATGATGCAGAAAAAATAGCAAAATATTATAATATGCAAAATGCAGTTTCTGGTTATGCGCAATTAAAAAAGAAGGTACTGATAACCGGAACATGGGACGATCATGATTACGGACTTAATGATGGAGGGGAGGAATTTGTTTCTAAGAAAGAAAGTCAGCAGGTTTTTTTGGACTTTATGGATGTTCCTGCGAATAGTCAAAGAAGAAAAAGAGAAGGGGTGTATTCTTCGCAAGTAATAGCTAAGCCTAACGGAACGGTTAAGATTATTAATTTGGATACCCGCTACTTTAGAACTGCTTTAACAGATGATAAAACCAAGGGTAGAAGATATAAGCCAAACCAACCGGGTGAGGGTACTATTTTGGGGGAAGAACAATGGAAATGGTTAGAAAGTGAGTTAATTAATTCTAAAGCAGATTTTAACCTTATTGTAAGTAGTATCCAATTTTTATCAAATGAGCATGGTTTTGAAAAATGGGCTAATCATCCTAGTGAAGTAAAAAAAATGAAAGAAGTTATTGCAAATTCTAGGGCAAAAGGAGTGATTTTACTTTCTGGTGACCGCCATATTTCTGAATTTTCAAAAGCAAATATTGAAGGTTTATCCTATCCACTTATTGATTTTACAAGTAGTGGATTAACCCATTCTTATTCTAATTTTAGTGGAGAGCCTAATCCTTATCGTGTAAAAGGAGTGATTTCTGTTCCCAGTTTTGGTATGTTGGAACTAGATTTGAAATCAAAAAATGTAAATATGAAGATTTTAGGGGATGATGGAGTTGTTTTACAAGAACTAAAACAAAGCTATTAAACCTTGCTGGGCAACGGAAAAAGCTTAATTTTGCGCAAAATTTTGAAAGAATGACAGGAAACAGAACGTTTACCATGATTAAGCCCGATGCCGTTGAAAATGGTCATATTGGTGCTATACTAGAAAAAATTACTGCAGCTGGTTTTAAAATTGCCGCTATGAAGTATACCCAGTTAAGTGTTCGTGATGCACAGGCTTTTTATGCGGTTCACAGCGAGCGTCCTTTCTTTGGGGAATTGGTGGAATTTATGACAAGAGGCCCAATCGTTGCAGCTATTTTGGAAAAAGATAATGCAGTTGAAGATTTTAGAGCTTTAATTGGAGCTACGAACCCTGCTGATGCTGCTGAAGGTACTATCAGAAAATTATTTGCGACTAGCATAGGGGAAAATGCAGTCCACGGTTCTGATAGTGATGAAAATGCTGCTATCGAAGGTGCTTTTCACTTTGCAGGTAGAGAAGTATATTAGTAAAGAAAAGTTCTTTATAAAATAAAAAGCCATTCATAATTGAATGGCTTTTTTATTACCGCAGCACCAGTTTTTTAATCAAATCTTTACCCAATTCTTCATTGAGCATAGTTATAATTTTAGAAGTACCCATACTCAATTCTTGACGTAATACAGAAGAAGAGAGCGAAACGAACAAGGTTTCGTTCTTGAGCTCCACATTGGTGGTATAGTTATTTACCCCATTTCCCATTAACTTAATCCAGGCCTCACGTGCATCAACTTTATCTATACCTTTTTGTAGCTTGTTCTTTTGAATGAATTCATTTAAGGCTTCACCCAAATTCAAATGTGAATTATATCGTTTTGCCATCATTCAATTTTTATGGGTTCGTATCTTTTATACGTATAGATAATGTTTTCTTCATTTATAATGGAGAATGAGTTGTCATCAATAGAGGTAACCTTTTCTTCCCACTCACTCATCGTATTTTTAAATGATAGTAAAAAAGTACCGTCTTTTTCAACAATGACAAAGGGCTCAGCATCATTGGAAGTATCATAGGTGCCATCAAATTTTGGATGGACTTTCTTTTTAAAACCCTTTAAATCTTTAATTTCTATATAATCTACAGTTGGATTTACAGTGTAGTTTTTCTTTTGCCCATCAGGAAATTCTACCTCAACAATTTCCCAATACCCGTTCAGTTTTTGTAGCTCATCTTTTGAAATGGAAGAAGTGCAGCCAAAGACAAAAAAGAAAAGAGTTATGAACAGAATGTGCTTCATATTACAAGTTAAATATTTTATAACTCTGGTTGCTGTTTTTAACTACTTTTTCTGTCCGTTCAGGATGAGTGTCGCTTATAAATAACTGTCCAAAAGAATCATTATTGACCAATGAGACAATTTGGGAAACCCTATTTTCATCCAATTTGTCAAAAATGTCATCCAATAATAATATAGGTGTTGTCTTTGCTTGTTCTTTTATGAAATGAAACTGTGCCAATTTTAAGGCAATCAAGAAAGATTTTTGTTGTCCTTGGCTCCCGAATTTTTTTATGGGATGGTTGTCAATGGTAAAATCAAGGTCGTCTTTATGTATTCCTACACTGGTATATTGCAATGCCCGGTCCTTCTCCACAGCAGATTTTAATAGTTCACTTAAACTATGTTCTACAAGTTTACTCTGGTAGGTGATCGATACATCTTCTTGCTTTTTTGAAATAGTTGAATATTGCTCCTTAAAAATCGGGATAAAGCTTTCCAAAAAAATAGAACGTTTTTCAAAAATTTCGGTTCCAAAAGTGTGTAGCTGTTCATTGTAGACTTCTAAAGCAGCTGCATCAAACGTGCTATTTACGGCAAAATACTTAAGTAAGGAATTGCGTTGGACCAAAACCTTGTTGTATTTAATCAAGGATTGTAAATATCCTTTGTCAGATTGGGAAATTACACCATCAATAAACTTTCTTCTGGTATCACTACCTTCAATGATGAGGTCCCTATCAGCTGGGGAAATAATTACCAAAGGCAAAAAACCAATATGTTCAGAAAACTTGTTATAGGCTTTGCCATTTCGCTTTATGACCTTTTTCATGCCTTTTTTAAAACTGCAGACAATTTTTTCTTCTCGGTCATCTTTTTCAAATTCCCCATCTATCATAAAGAATTCAGTACCGTGTTTTACATTTTGTGTGGCAACAGGGTTAAAGTAGCTTTTCCCAAAACATAAATGATAAATGGCGTCCAAAATATTGGTTTTACCTACCCCATTTTCTCCTACCAAGCAGTTGATAGTAGGGTCAAAATCTAAGTTTTTTGAATCAAAATTCTTATAATTAACTAAGGATAAGCTTTTTAAAAACATAGGTGCTATAAAAATCTGGCGATTTTAAATGACAGTAGCTACCAAAAATAACGAATAATTTGCCTTTACGTTTTGGATAAAACCTTTATTTTTGCGCGATTAATAAAATGAAGAATGGCCACATATAAGAAGAGGGGCTTTAAGCCAAAAAATAAAGCCGAAGAAGCAGCAGTTGAAGAACACAACAGTACTACTGCAGAAGTTTTTAGTACTCTGGACGAGAGCGCTTCTAAAACTGAAGCTTGGGTATCCAAAAACCAGAATTATATTTTAGGCGCGATTGGAGCGATTGCACTTGGTGTTTTAGGTTACTTAGCTTACTCTCAATTTGTTCAAAAGCCAAAAGAATCTAGTGCGGCAAACGAGTTGTTTTATCCACAACAGTATTTTGATCAAGCTATGGCAGATGAGACTGCCAAAGATTCACTATTGAACTTGGCACTTGAAGGTGCAGATGGTAAATATGGTTTTCTAGACATCATAGATGAATATAAAGGGACTAAAGCGGCAAACTTGGCAACTTATTCTGCTGGTATGGCTTATCTGAACCAGCAAAATTACCAAGAGGCAATTTCTTATTTGGAGGACTTTTCATCAGATGATGCAATTCTTGGTGCCTTGGCAAAAGGAGGTATTGGTGATGCATTTTCCCAACTGGAGCAACCTGAAGAGGCTTTGGATTACTACGAAAAAGCGATAGCACATGACTCCAATGATTACACCACACCTAGATTTTTATACAAGGCAGGAGTAATAGCCATGGATTTAGGATACGCGGACAAAGCTTTGGAATACTTTACTAGAGTAAAGGACGAGTTCTCCAAATCTCCCGAAGCGACAAATATTGATGCTTTAATAGGCTTTGCAAAAAAGTAGCAAATGGCTACCGAGATAAAAAACTTATCGGTTTACAATAAAGAAGAAATCCCAAATGCGAAAAACTTTCGATTTGGGATTGTTGTTTCTGCTTGGAACGATAATATAACTGAACAGCTTTACAAGGGTGCTTTTGCAGCTTTATTGGACTGTGGCGCATTAGAAAAAAATGTTATCCGCTGGAATGTTCCTGGTAGTTTTGAATTGGTGTTTGGCAGCAAAAAATTGTTGCAAACACAGAACGTTGATGCCGTAATTGCTATAGGAAGTGTTATTAGGGGAGAAACTAGTCATTTTGATTATGTCTGTGGTGCTACCGCACAGGGAATTAAAGATTTGAATGTAAAGTTTGATGTTCCTGTTATTTTCTGTGTATTAACGGACGATACCTTGCAACAATCTATAGACCGTAGTGGCGGTAAACATGGTAATAAAGGGGTGGAAGCTGCTATAGCTGCAATCCAGATGGCTTCCCTAGGCAAGTAATTTTTTACTCAGGGTTCACTCATTTTGTGTTAACAAATTTTGTGAATGGCTAGGTCCACCATTTTTTCATTTTAAGTACCTTTGAGTTAATACGGAAAATCAATTCATGCGGAAGTTTTTAAGACTTAGGGGGAATAAGAGTTTCAACTATAAACCTCGTTATTACAAGGGTGAAGGAAATCCGTACAAAATAGAACATAAACTCGATAAATTTAGAAGCACAGCACATACCAACCGTGGACTTAAAAATAAATTTTCATCTGCCTTTGAAGACCTTAAAAATGAAGGGGACAAAAATGTAAAGATTCGATTTATAGTTATCCTTGCTGTATTACTTTTAATCTTTCTTTTTATAATCGACTTTGATTTATCAATATTTTTCAACCCCTAATGGCTGATATTATCAAACTTTTACCGGACCATGTAGCCAATCAGATTGCTGCTGGGGAAGTGGTTCAGCGACCTGCATCTGTTGTTAAAGAACTATTGGAAAATGCTATTGATGCTGGGGCCACTACCATAAAACTTATCGTAAAAGATGGGGGGAAAGCATTAATCCAAGTGGTAGATGATGGTATTGGTATGAGTGGAACTGATGCCAGACTTTCTTTTGAAAGGCACGCTACATCTAAAATATCCTCGGCTGAGGACTTATTTGATTTAAGGACCAAAGGATTCCGAGGAGAAGCCTTGGCATCTATTGCTGCTATTGCCCACGTGGATTTGCAGACAAGAACTGCTAAAGCAGAAACGGGCACTCATATCAAAATTGAAGGTAGCAAAGTAGTTTTCCAAGAAGTTGCAGTAACACCAAAAGGAAGTTCAATTTCAGTCAAAAATCTTTTTTTCAATATTCCTGCAAGACGAAATTTTTTAAAATCAAATCAGGTTGAACTAAGGCATATCACGGACGAATTTCAACGGGTAGCATTGGTTCATCCATCCGTAGCGTTTCGGTATTACAATAATGGTTCAGAATTGTTCAATCTGCAAAAAGAAAGTTTTAGACAACGTATAGTTCATGTGTTCGGAACTCGTATGAATGAACGTTTAGTCCCCGTTGAAGAAGGAACTGAGGTCATAAGAATATCAGGATTTATTTGCAAACCGGAATTTGCCAGAAAGAGTAGGGGAGAGCAGTTCTTTTTTGCGAACGGGAGGTTTATTAAAAGTCCATATTTGCATCACGCTGTTATTGCAGCATTTGAGGGTTTAATAAAATCAGATACTCATCCTGGTTATTTTTTGAACTTAGAAGTTGACCCGGCATCAATTGATATTAATATTCATCCCACAAAGACAGAGGTTAAGTTTGATGATGAAAATACGCTTTATGCTATTTTGCGTTCTACCATAAAGCATAGTCTAGGTCAGTTCAGTGTGGCTCCAGTACTGGATTTTGAACGCGATGGAAATTTGGACACACCTTATGCTTATCAAACTAAAGAAGCCACATTGCCAAAAGTTACGGTAGATAGGGCATTTAATCCATTTGACCAGATAGTTGGTAAAACCAAGCAAGCAGCAAATTTTAAAAAGCAAAATGTTCAAGGCTGGGAGAATCTGTATGTGGATACAGATTCCAATAACTTTAGTAGTGTTGAATTCGAATCTGAAGGTATAACACCAGAAATTTTTGAAACTCAAAGTGATGAAGCACCTCTGACCCAGACAACTTTTCAGCTAAAGCGAAAATATATAGTCACGACTATTAAGTCCGGAATGGTGTTAATTGACCAGAATAGGGCACACCAACGTATTTTGTACGAACGTTTTCTCCAAGATATTACAGTAAAAGATGCTATAAGTCAGCAATTACTCTTTCCATTGGATTTTCAGTTCGGCAAGAAAGAATTGGAAGTGCTGTCATCCATGGAAGAAAGTTTGATAAATCTGGGTTTTGTGCTGAATATTACTAATGAAGCGGTTAAAGTGACAGGTATTCCCAGCATTATCACGGAAAGTGGAATTGGCATAGTATTGGAAGAACTTATATTAAACTTCTCTGAAGGTTATGAAAGTGAAGGCTTTTCCCAAGCAGAGCTTATGGCAAAAACCCTAAGTAAAAGTTTGGCGGTAAAGACAGGACATATTTTAGAGCAGGATTCTCAAATTGCATTGGTAAATGACTTATTTGGCTGTAAGGAGCCTAATTTAAGTCCTTTTCATAAAAAGACATTTGTTACTCTTGCTGCTGACGAGATTGATAAAAAATTTAGTTAAATGGGAAGACTTACGGAGGCTATTAAACATCTGATTATAATTAATGTGATATTTTTTATCGCATCCCTGTTGTATGGCGAACAATTGCTTCTGTGGTTGGCACTATATTTTCCCAAGAATGAAAATTTTCAGCTTTGGCAGATTGTAAGCCATATGTTTATGCATGGTGGGTTAATGCACATTGCGTTTAATATGTATGGTCTTTGGGCTTTTGGTTCACCTTTGGAACGGGCATGGGGTAAGAATAAGTTTTTATTCTTCTATTTTTCTGCAGGTCTGGGAGCTGCTTTATTGCATATAGCTTCTAATTACTACTTTTTTAATGATGGTTTAAATGCTCTGGTTGAGGCAGGAGTTTCTAAAAATCAAATACTGGATACTATTTCCAGTGGAAGGTACAGTCCTCAATGGTATGAAATTACTTCAAGAGCATCTGTAGATAGTATGATTTCAGCATTTAGCACACCAGCTGTTGGTGCTTCTGGTGCTGTCTATGGGGTTTTGGTCGCTTTTGCATTTATGTTCCCAAACGCTGAACTAATGATGATATTTTTACCTATTCCTATCAAAGCAAAGTATTTTGTACCCCTTATAATACTTGGAGATTTAGTATTTGGTGTAACAAATACTGGTACCGGTATTGCGCACTTTGCTCATATTGGAGGTGCTTTGGTTGGTTTTATTATGATGTGGTATTGGAAAAAGAATCAATTTAATAAAAATCGTTGGGACTAAAATGGCTAGTGGAGGATTAGGTTACCAGCTTTCTAGATTAAATGTTGCCGAGAAACTTATCGCTGCAAACGTTTTTGTGTTTATTCTAAATGGATTGTTTATTGCGCTATTGGGATTTTCAAGCAATGGTATCGTCCAATGGTTTGAGTTGCCAAAAGATTTTGTTTCCTTTTTAACACAGCCATGGTCCTTGATAACCTATTCTTTTTTCCACGCTGGAATTGGACACATCTTTTGGAATATGCTCATGTTGTATTTTTCAGGTAGAATATTTTTGAACTTTTTTGACAATAAACGATTTATCAATGTATATTTTTTAGGGGTGATTCTTGGCGGATTACTTTTTTTACTTAGCTATAATGTATTTCCAACACTTACGAATATTAATAGTACCTTAATTGGAGCATCAGCTGGAGTAACTGCAGTACTGATTTTTATTTGTACTTATATTCCAAATCAGGAAGTTAGGGTTGTTTTTTTCAATATTAAATTATGGTACGTCGGAGTGTTTTTTGTGCTGGTAGATTTAGTACAGATAGCTTATGGGGGTAATATTGGTGGAAGGATTGCACATTTAGGAGGAGCTCTATTGGGTTACTTATATGCAAGACAACTGCTTAAAGGGAATGATATAGGGGTAGGTTTCACAAAACTTATTGATGGTATTGGTAATCTATTTAAGGCTAGAGAAAAGAAAGCTCCTTTGAAAACGGTTTATAAGAATAAAACTAAAGCTTCTAAAAACAAGGCAGATTACGATAAACAGGCTAGGCAGCGAAAAATAGATGATATACTTGACAAAATAAGTAAGTCAGGCTACGAAAGTTTGTCGAAAAAAGAAAAAGATTTTTTATTTAAAGCAGGTAAAGAAAATTAAAATTTTGAAGAAACTTTCTTTATTTAATAAACTTGTCTTTACTGCGAATATACTATTTGCTTTATCCTTATTATTTATATGTTTGAATTCTTATTTGACAACTAATATATTATCACCTTTATATATACTTAGCTTATTCGTCCCTATACTTTTTTTGGTTAACGTATTCTTTTGCTTGTATTGGATATTAAAACGCAAAAAACATTTTTTCTTATCATTTCTATGCCTTTCAATTGGTTACTTTGCGTTTGGTTCATTTTATAAAGTCAATAACGTCTCCGGAAAGATTGAATTAAATGATGCCTTAAAGGTTATTTCTTATAATTCACAAAGCTTTAATATATATGAACACGTAGAAGGAAAAGACATTGGAAATGAAATTGTTTCATTTGTTTGTTCAGAAAATGCTGAAGTTGTGTGTTTTCAAGAAGTAAGCTATGCGTATTTAAAGAAATTTGAGAAATACCCTTATCAATGTCGGAGTTCTAAAAGTGGTTCTGGTAAATCTAAGTTAGCAATACTTTCTAAATACCCAATAATAAGAAATGCTTCAATAAGCTTTCCAAATACAGGCAATGATGCTGTATATGCTGACATCGTTTATAAAAATGATACTATACGAATTTATAATTTACACTTACAATCGTATAAAATAGTTCCCTCATCGAAGACATTTAGTGAAAAAGAGTCTGAGCGAAATATAAGAAAAATGGTAAATACGTTTGATAAGCAATTGGAACAGGCTAAAATATTCAAAGAGCATAGAGCAAGTAGTCCATATAAAACCTTAGTTTGTGGAGATTTTAATAACACTCAATTTTCAAACATTTATAGGATTGTAAGAGGAGATTATCAAGATTCCTATATAGAAGAAGGGAAAGGCTTTGGCCGCACATATGATTTAAAAGGCTTGCCAATGCGTATAGATTATATAATGGCAGATGAATCATTTGAAATCCTTGACCATCAAAACTACGATGTTAAACTATCTGATCATTACCCAATAAAGGCTACTTTAAGATTAAAGGAGAATTGAGAAATTAAAATAGATTGTTTATCTGCTTAAGATAACTTAAAGCATTTGGCCCTTCATTAAAAAGTAAATCCAACACACTGGTATTTTCTACAAAACCATGTCTTTCTCCAAAAACCTGATTATATTCCTCCTGATCTAGTTTGATTTGACCCTTGGCATTTACTAAATGCCGCATGTCTTTGCCATCTCTAATTTCAACTTTATATGTTGAGGTTTCTTTTTTAGGTTTTTCTATGGATAGACTTGAACACAAAAAATCTATGGTTTTGAAGTTTAAATCAAGTAGGTAGGAATGTGGTTTTTCGTAAATTGGTGCTAAATCATCTTCATAGAATTCAAAAAAAGGGGAGGTGCGATATGCTGTTTGCAACGTACGCCAATGTTGCCGTTGCCAATTAGACGTATTGTCCAACTTCACCTCTTTATACTTTTGTCTTCCCTGGCTGCCACCAACATGGACAATAGGAATATTTAACATATGCTTTCCCAAATCAGTGCAGATATGACAACGATTACGATAGGTCTGTTTTTGGTAATTATCTTGAGTTTCCCAAATTACCTCAGTATTCGATATGACAGCCATGGTGGCTATGTTTGGAAAATAAACTGGATGAAGAACTGATTCCAAAATCTATTATGCTTTAGATTTTCTTCTTTTTCTGAAAAAATCGAAAACAAACCAACCTACCAAAAGAATTAGAAAATATTTGAAATAGGACCTTGGTTCGCCACTTCCTCCTACAGTTGTAAATACTCTATCCCAACGAATTTTCCAATTACCTATACTTTCATCAAAATTGTCAAAACTCATCCAAATAAATACAGGTTTTCCAACAATGTGATCTTCTGCCACATAACCCCATGCACGACTATCTTCTGAATGATCGCGGTTATCACCCATCATCCAGTAATAATCCTGTTTAAAAGTATATGAACTTGTTTCTTTATTATTGATGAAAACTTTATCACCAGTTACCTTAACATCATTATGCTCGTAGTCCCGTATAATTTTTTTATAAAATGGGATTGTTTTTGCATTTATATCTACCGTAGCACCAGCCTGAGGGACATAAATAGGTCCAAAATTGTCAACATTCCATTTATAATAAGGACTTTGCGGGAATACATTGTAGCCGGCCGTTCCTTTCGGAATCACTTCCATTACAATAGAATCTATATTTTTATTCTTTTTTAGTTCAGCAACCATATCGTCTGTCATGTTTGCCAAGCGTTGTCTGGGCGTTTCTTCTTTGAGTGATAATCGTAACTGTCTTATGATTTCCGGTGCTATTCCCTTTTTATCAGTAAAGATTACAGGTTTGTCATTTTCAGCTACCACTTGGAACCCATTTTGCATAAGCAAATTGGCCTGATTTTGAGTGATACTAGCAGGTATGTATTTACGTCTAAAATCATCTGCTCCAACCTCAGTCAACAACCGACTTGACACTCCTTTCTGAGCATAAACAATATAATTGTTCATCACCTTGGCTCGGTCAGATAATTTGAGTTTTTTTCCATTTATATGAACAAAACCATTAATTACAGCCAAGGAGTCCCCTGGGGTTCCCACACATCGCTTTACATAGTTTGACTTTTTATCAATAGGTTTTTTTACCCCTTTATCCTTAACAAAAAATTGCTTAACGGTATCAGCTGGCCAGCTAAAAACCACTATATCATTTTTTTTGGGAGATTCGAATCCGGGTAAGCGGAAATACGGAATCTGAGGCTTGTTTAAATAGGACCTTTTCTTTATTAGAGGTAATGTGTCATGAACCATAGGAGCAGCTACCGCCGTCATCGGGGTTCTAGCTCCGAAATGAAATTTACTGACAAATAAAAAATCTCCAACTCGCAAAGTACGTTCTAAAGAACCAGTAGGTATTACATAAGGTTGAATAAAATAAGTGTGAACCAAAGTAGCGGCAACAATAGCAAAAACAATGGAGCTAACCCACTCTCCAAGCCCTGTTTGTGGTTTAAGACTTCTATCCTCTATGTACAATATATCTTCAGCATAATTGATGTAATAGATGTAGAAACCAAGGGTTAAAATAACCAACCAAGTATCCCATAATTTATTTTTCCCAAAACTTCTAATGGTCTCTACCCAAACTACAGGAAACATCAATAAGTTGATAATAGGAATGAACAATAAAATCACCCACCATTTAGGACGATTTATGATTTGCATTAGGACTACTCCATTATATATTGGGATAGCAGCTTCCCAAGCTTTTCGGCCTGCTTTGACATAAAGTTTCCAGGTACCTAAAAAATGAATGACCTGAACTACTAGAATAAAAATAATCCACTGTGTACCGTTCATAAAAAGCGTTTTACTCGATAATCGAGATTTAAATGTTCCGAGGTTTACCTCGAAACCTAATTAGTTTTCAATATATCTCGAGGGCTTGCCCGAGGTAACTTATTCTTAGACTAACAAAGATAGGTTTTGTTACTATTTAACGAAGATTTAGCACATCTTCCATAGTATATATGCCTGTTTTCCTATAGAGCCATTCAGCGGCAATGATTGCACCAAGTGCAAAGCCCTCTCTGTTGTGTGCCGTATGTTTAATTTCAATGCTATCTACAGGGCTATCATATTTTATAGTATGTGTCCCTGGGGTTTTACCTATACGTTTTGATGTTATGGGAATTTCATTTTCGCCATTTTCTTGCATCTTCCAGCCTTCGTATCCAGAATTTTCAATCACACCTTCAGCTAGTGTTATAGCAGTTCCACTGGGTGCATCCAATTTTTGGGTATGATGTATTTCTTCCATAGAAATACTGTAATTCTTTACATCGGACATCATTTTTGCCAATTGCTTATTAAGCTGAAAAAAAACATTCACACCCAAACTAAAGTTAGAGGCATAAATAAAACCGCTATTATTTTTTTTGCAAATTGCAACAGCCTCATCAAATTTTGATAGCCAGCCAGTTGTACCAGAAATCATAGGAACATTATTTTTAAAGCTGTTTGTGATATTATCAAAAGCAGCATCTGGAGTGCTAAAATCAATACCCACATCTATTGATTCATATTCTATAATCTCAGTGTCTAAATCTACTTTAGCAACAATGGAATGTCCCCTTTCCAATGCTATTTTTTCTAGCATTTTACCCATTTTACCGTAACCAAATAATCCTATCTTCATTTTAAAATTTGATTAGTAGTGCCATACCATAGTTTGGTTGCGCTGTGACTTGATTATAGTCCAAATAGGGTTTAAAGTCCATGGATAACTTATCATCAATATTGTATTGTTTTAAATGTGCATCCACATTGGCATCTACAACATTAAGTGCATATAATAAGATGGTAATGAGCAATGCAAGGTCTCGCTGTTCTTGAAAGCGATTTTGAGCATCTTGAAGCGCAGTATCAGAAACATCAGGATTGTCGACTACCACACCACTTCCGTTAATATCATAAAACTCATCATCGATAAAACCAGCTCTCCTTCTTTTAAATGCATCTCTAAAACGATTGTATTCTGTATTGTTGAATGAGTAGGTATAAATTCCCGTACCAATGGCAGCCCATACAATTGGGGTTTTCCAATAACGTTTATTGTAAATTTGTCCCATACCAGGTAAAATTGCGGATAGAAAAGCTGCTTTGCTGGGCGCAAGTGGATTTATTTGTTTTTGAAAAGTTACCTCTTCAACAACAATTCCCTTACCCTTAAGGTCAGTTGATAATGAATCTGCCTTTTGTGTAGCAATGGAATCTTTTTTGGTTTCCTGTGAAAAAATTGAGCTAGTACATAGGCAAAGAGCAAGTATGATAAGGTATTTACCCACCTGTCAATATTTTTTTCAGCCTTTGAAACTCTTCTTTGGAATGAAAAGGGATAACAATTTTACCCTTACCATTTGCAGACGATGTCACATCTACTTTCACCGAAAGACTTTTTGTTATGGCATCAATATTTTTACTTATGTAGCCCGGTAATTCCTTTTCAGATGTTTTTTTGCTTTTAGAATCACCACCTTTGGATTCTTTAAAGGATTTTACCAATTGTTCGGTTTCCCGAACAGATAGCCCTTCGGCCACTATTCGTTCATAAATTGAAATCTGGTCTTTTTTCTTGTCAATATTTACCAAGGCTCGCCCGTGTCCCATGGAAACGAAACCGTCTCGCATCCCAGTTTGGATTATTGGATCCAACTTTAAAAGACGCATATAATTGGTGATGGTAGAACGTTTTTTGCCGACACGTTCGCTCAATTTTTCTTGGGTAATTTGGATTTCGTCAGTCAACCTCTGGTAAGACAAAGCAATTTCTATAGGGTCCAAATCTTGACGCTGTATATTCTCTACCAACGCCATTTCTAAAGATTCTTGGTCATTGGCAATTCTTATGTAAGCCGGAATTGTGTCTAGACCAACTAATTTTGAAGCTCTAAACCTCCGCTCTCCAGAAACCAATTGGAATTTATTAAAATCCAATTTTCTAACTGTAATCGGTTGTATGATACCTAATTCTCTGATAGAACTGGCCAATTCCTCAAGTGTTTCGTCATTGAAGTTTGATCGGGGTTGAAAAGGATTGACCTCAATTGAATTTACATCCAATTCCACAACATTACCTATAACCTTGTCCGCATTTTTGTCAGAAACGGATTGAATATCATTTTCCGGGTCTTTTAAAAGTGCGGATAGACCCCTGCCCAAAGCTTGCTTTTTTGTTGCTTTCGCCATCTAAACTTTTTCCTTGTTTTTATTCAAAATCTCATTAGCCAAGTTCAAATAATTGGATGCTCCTTTACTACTTGCATCATATTTGATAATACTTTCACCGTAACTCGGTGCTTCACTAAGTTTTACATTTCGTTGGATTATGGTATCAAAAACCATATCTGCAAAATGTTTTTTCACTTCTTCCACAACTTGATTTGATAACCTTAAACGGGAATCAAACATAGTAAGTAACATCCCTTCAATATCCAAATCTGGATTATGTATTTTTTGTACGCTTTTTACAGTGTTCAATAACTTTCCTAAACCTTCCAAAGCATAATACTCACATTGTATAGGTATCATCACAGAATCTGCAGCAGTCAATGCATTTAATGTCAAAAGCCCCAAAGAAGGTGCGCAATCTATCAAAATGTAATCGTAAGACTCTCGGAGCGTGCTTATGGCCTCTTTCATCATATACTCTCGATTGTCTTTATCTACCAACTCAATTTCAATGGCAACCAAATCTATGTGGGATGGTATTAAATCAACGTTTGGAGAATTTGTACCAACTATGGTGTCCGAAGCATTAAGGGTGTGTTCCAATAATTGATATGTACCTTTTTCCACATTATCTACCTCAATACCAAGTCCTGATGTGGCATTGGCTTGTGGATCTGCATCTATCAAAAGCACCTTCTTTTCCAACACTCCAAGTGATGCAGCCAAATTAACGGTGGTAGTGGTTTTGCCTACGCCGCCCTTTTGGTTTGCAATAGCAATTATTTTGCCCATTAGTCAAGTAAGTTAGGGGCTAAAAATACAATTATTTAGCGTGCCAAAAAATGTATTTTGTTAACACGAAGTGAATAAATAGGGAATGCGACGTTAAAGAAAGTTAAACAAATCGTTGTGAAATGTATAATTCGACTTTTATGACCAAAATTAATTGGACACGGGTATAAAATTTCAGGGATAAAGGGTCTTACTTTTCTTTATTTTTAATACTGTCTTCGTATTCTATTAGGAAAATTTCTTCGTCATCTTTCTTCATATAATATTGCTCGCGGGCAAATTTTTCTAACTCTTCAGGTGTAGAGAGTTCTTTTAGTGCCTTTTTGTCTTTTGCAATCTCGTTTTTTAGAAAGTCTTTTTGTTGCTCCAGCTTTTTAATTTCTTGCCGTAGCTCTAGATGGATGAGTAGTGAATTTGTATCAAAGAAAGCCATCCAAACTACATAGATGGTTAAGACTAGCACATAGGTATTGGTCAGTAGTTTAAACCATTTTTTTTGTCTTAATTCTTTTAAGCCCATAAATCAATTTAATTTATCATTGATTATGGTTTTTACAATATCCACCGCAACGGTATTATAATGGTTATTGGGAATGATAATATCCGCAAATTCTTTAGAAGGTTCAATAAACTGATTGTGCATTGGTTTTACTGCAGTCTGGTATCTATGGAGCACTTTTTCCAAGTCATGCCCACGTTCTTTAATATCTCGTTGTAACCTTCGTATCAAGCGTTCATCAGAATCTGCATGGACAAAAATCTTGATATCAAAAAGCTCACGTACTTTGGGGTTACTGAGTACAAGAATGCCTTCCACAATCATCACTTTTCTTGGTTCTGTTAGAATGGTTTCTTCCAAGCGAGTTTCTTCAACAAAAGAATATACCGGTTTTTGAATGGGCTTATTTTGTCTTAGCTGGTTGAGGTGTTCTATTAATAAATCAAAGTCAATGGAATTCGGGTGGTCAAAATTAACTTGACTCCGTTCTTCTTTTGTCATGTGTGACAGGTCATTATAATAAGAGTCTTGGGAAATAACCCCTACAACATTCTCTGGTAGTTCATTCACAATCTGATTTACCACAGTTGTCTTTCCGCAACCAGTTCCCCCAGCTATTCCAATTATAAGCATTCAAAAGAAGTTTGATTCAAAAGTAAGAATTTGATAATACACCTACTTCTAGTTTTAAAAATATTGAAGGACTAATTTATTGTAAATAGTACCTCCAAAAATTTAGCACTAGGTATGGTATACCTACTTTTGCCAAATGCAAATTGAAAATCAAAAGCCAAACTTTGAATTTGTGGCCCTCATGGCTTCCTTAATGTCTATAGTAGCTTTGGCTATTGACGCCTTATTACCTGCAATTTCTGATATAGGAATAGCAATTAATAGTATAGACCCCAAGGCAAATCAATTACTTATCACTATGATTTTTCTAGGATTAGGGGTAGGGCAGCTTTTTTTTGGACCGCTCTCTGACTCTTTTGGAAGAAAACCGGTGGTTTATATTGGGTTTATAGTGTTTGGAATAGCGAGTGTAATTTGTTTATTTGCTCCAAATATTGAAATAATGGTGGTTGGGAGGATTTTGCAGGGAATAGGTCTTTCCTCACCTAGAAGTATTACTATTTCTATAATTCGGGATTCTTATAAAGGAGACTATATGGCTAAAGTAATGTCATTTGTGGTTGCTTTTTTTATTTTGATACCAGTTGTTGCCCCTGCAATAGGTAAAGTTATTTTAGATGAATTTGGATGGGAAGCTATATTTTATTTTCAGTTATTGTTTGGCCTAATAGTAGCAATCTGGTTTTGGAAACGCCAAAAAGAGACGCTCAAACCAGAGTTCAAAATTCCTTTTTCTTCAAGTGTTTTCACTAGCGGGTTAAAAGAGTTTTTAAAGTATCCCGAGACTGTTGCTTTCACTATGATTTCCGGTTTGGTGACTGGAGCTTTCCTAGTTTATTTAAGTGCATCGCAGCATATTTTTGAAAACCAATACGATTTAAAAGAAGCTTTTCCATACATATTTGCAGGATTGGCGGTTTCTATAGGTCTTTCTACTTTTTTAAATGGCACTTTAGTATTGCGATTTGGCATGCGTAAACTTTCCTTTATGGCGCTTCTTGTTTTTTGTTCCATAGCCTTACTCTATGTTCTTTTGTTTTGGAAAGCAAGTAACCCGAGTATATACATTTTAGTTGGCTTCCTCTTTGTGCAATTTTTCTGTTTAGGTTTTATGTGGGGAAATTTTCGTTCAATTGCCATGGAACCAATCGGTCACATTGCGGGTATCGGAGCAGCGATCAATGGTTTTATTTCAACACTACTTTCTATACCAATAGCAAGTTTGATAGGCTATTATGTAAACGATACTGTTTGGCCAATGTTTTTTGGTTTAGCCATATGTGGATTAGCCTCATTACTCATATTCATGATTTCCAAAAGAAGCAAAAGAATGGCTACGCTTTAATTTGGTACAAAAACAACCCCACTACAGGAATCTTTAGAGGCACCAGTTACAGATGAAAGCACATTGATTTTATTTTCAGTTCTTAAGACTCCCATTAAGGCAAAAACTAGTGCTTCTTTAAAGTTGATGAGCTCTTTTGAAGGAATTTCTAGAGTAGCGATTCCGTTTAAATTTTCTCGAAGCTTTTTTATGAAAAAGTTGTTTAATGCACCACCACCACAGACAAGCATAGTATTTTCTTTTTTTAAAGTGTTGGCTTCAATACTTTGAGCAATTTGATAACAGTTATGATGAATAAATGTGTGAAGAAGGTCTTCAGTATTACTTTTTGAGGCTTCTATTAGTGGAATTATTTCATTCGTAAACCACTCGTAACCAGTTGATTTTGGAAACGGTAAACTGTAGTATTTTAACTTGTTCAAGTTGTCAAATAAATTTTTATCCAGTTTCCCTGAAGTTGCCAATTTTCCTCCCTCATCATATTCTAAATTGATTTTTTGAGTGATGTAATTCAAAGGCATATTTGCCAGTCCAATATCATAAGCTAGACGAACGCCATCTTTTTGAAAAGAAATATTACTAATTCCACCAAGATTTAGACAGAAATCATATTTATTGAATAAGATTTCGTCTCCTATGGGAACTAGAGGAGCACCATGACCTCCAAGTTTCACATCTAAAGACCTAAAATCACAGATTACTTTTTCACCGGCATAATCTGCTAATTCTTGTCCATTTCCCAACTGAAAAGTGTAGCTGTCCTCAGGTCTATGATGTGAAGTGTGACCATGACTAGCGATAAAATCAATATTTAAATTATTCTTTTGAATAAATTCCTTGGCTTGTTCGCCCAACCATTTTCCATACGTTTTATCAAGTTCCGAATGTGCTGCATCAGAAAGTAGAATAGCATTTTTTAGCTTTGGTTTCCAAGAATCACTGTAAGGTTGGGTTTTTGCTTCAATAATTTTGAAATCCCAAACTCCATTCTCTTTTTTCCAAAGTTGACAATAAGCCATGTCAAGACCATCTAATGATGTACCCGACATCATTCCCAAAATATTATATATTTTCATTTGTTTTTCTGAATTTTTAGGATAAGTGATACAGGTTTTTTTTCGGTATTGACAACTTCTGTAATTTCAGTGGTGGTATTTGCTAATTTATTAAGTTCAGCCAGCCAATCATCCAGTGTACGCGCATACCATTTATGACCATTCACAAAGCTGCCCGGTAGTCCTTTCCAAGAATCATTGAGCCACTGACTTTCATATGGTAAATTATTGGATAATAAAAAATAAGGGTGTAACGTTTGAATAATTACAACACCATTTGATGCAAGGGCTTTTAACGTGTTGTTTAATAGCTCTTCTAAACCTTCTTTAAGATAAAGACAGAAATTATATACTGCCATATCATACGGCGCTTGAGGAATTAATTTTCCTTTAATAATGTCTTCATAGGTCATTTGAAAATAGCTTTCATGTCCTTTTTCCTTTGCTGTCTCCAAAAGTGTTTTAATGGCATCTATTCCTACACCTTCTTTCCCCATTTTACTTATTTCTCTAACAAGCCAACCTTCACCACAACCTATATCGATAATGCTATTGGCCTTTGAATCCTTTATCTGATTGATGATAGCTTTGTTGGTAAATTTTCGGGATTCTATTTGGTTTTGTTCTATTACCGAAATCCATTCCTTTGCATTTTCTTCCCAAGAAGCAATAATATCATCACCCATTTTTTCCGTTTTTAATTTTTACTGGTAATTTACCCTTAGCTGAAGTTGTACCCATAAAATGGGCGGTGGCATTTTCTTGGAATGCTTTAAAATCTTGATAAACCAATAATGTTGCTTTGGTTTTAGTAAAGTCAAAAAGGTTTAAGACGTAAGGATTTCCAAATATGTAAAGTATTGAATTCTTGGAATTTAGTGTGTTTTTTAATAAGTCTAACTCTAAATCAGAAAGTCCAAAATTACCTTTAGGTTTCATTTTTGGTGGAAAGAGGGCGATTAAGACATTTTCACCTTTTATTGACTTGATTTCTTTTGTCAGTCCTTCAAAAAAATAATTATTTTTTGGGTTACCAATCTGTAGCAGTTCAACAGAATCACTTCGGAATTCTTTTATTATATTTTCATTCCCATGAAATATGCTAAGGCTTTCCACAGCTAATTCCTTTATAAGTTTTGAATAGTTTTTGGTATCTAGTATTTGAGGTGATTTCTCAAAAAACACTTTCTCTTTTAGCTTCCAAATACGCTCAAAGCTTTTCTCAATTTTTGTTTGATTGGACTTTTCTGATATGAAACCAATACCTTCTTGTGGGTTTTCTGCAAAGCAGAGCATGTCATTACCAGCTTCAAAGGCATTCCATTCCAATTCTCCTTTTTTTGGATATAATTTTGAAACCGCATGCATGTTTAAAGCATCTGATATAACTACACCATCAAACCCAAGTTCTTCTCTTAATATACCTTGAATAATTTCTTTTGAAACCGTAGCTGAAGTGTTACGTCCATTACCCAATGCTGGTACGGATAAATGACCGACCATTATTGAATCTATATCTTCTTTTATCAATTTTTGATAAGGATATAGCTCGTTATCGAGTAAAGTCTCTTTTGATTTTTTAATTGTTGGCAGGTCCAGGTGAGAATCAACAGCAGTATCTCCATGTCCTGGGAAATGTTTAAGGGAGTTTAAAACGCCAACACTTTGCATGCCTTGTAAAAATGCCTTTGCTTTTTCAGTAACCTCCTCTTTTTTATCACCAAAGGAGCGATAACCTATAACGGGGTTATCGGGATTATCATTTATATCCACTACTGGTCCTAAATTCCAATGGATATTCGCTTTTTTGCAATCTAAACCAATATATTGACCAACTTTAAAAATCAAGTCTAAACGATTTTGCAGGGCTCCTAAAGTAACGGCATAGGGGTATTGAGGCGTATTTTCAATTCGCATTGCTAAGCCCCATTCGGCATCGATAGCTATTAACAAAGGATATTCAGTGACCTTCTGGTAACGTGCAATAAGATATTTTAATCTTTCATAACTATTCTCATTGTATAAAACCTGTTTTTTTCCTTCAAAATTGGTAGCTGCACTGGCCCGACTATGAAAAAAACATAAACCACCGATACATTCTTCTTTAATTAATTTTTCTATCTGAAGTATTTCTTCTTCACTATCATTAATAAAAGCCGCTGGCATAAAGAGTTGACCTACTTTTTCTTGTGTAGTCAATTCCTTCTTAGCATCTATGTAGCTTTTAAAATTAATCATCTAGGGTCTTCGTTTTCTTTCCAAAATCAGCAGGGTATTTTATAAATTTCATTAAAAGAATTGCTGGTAAGGCAGCGATAACTACCCAAACAAAGAAGCCACTGTAACCAAGCCATTCTTGCATGTAACCACTTATCATTCCAGGGAGCATCATGCCTAAAGCCATAAAACCAGTCGCAATGGCATAATGGGATGTTTTTGATTTTCCTTCAGCTATATAAATCAGATACATTAAAAAAGCAGCAAAGCCAAAGCCATAGCCAAACTTTTCAAAAACTACAGTAGCAGTAACAGCTACTACACTTGTGGTTTTGGTAATTGCTAAGATTGCGTAAAGAATGTTTGGAATGTTTAATGAAAGTATCATGGGGAACATCCATTTTTTTAAACCATCTCTAGAAATAAGAATACCACCAAGAATACCACCGATAGATAGCATAATTACCCCAACTGTACCAAAAATAGTACCTAGCTGTTCAGTAGAGTAACCGAGTCCACCTTGCTCTGGTTGATCCAGTAAAAAAGGAGCTGCCATTTTTACCAATTGGGATTCACCTAAACGATAGGTGAGTATAAATACAAGTGCAATCCCAATATTGGGTTTTTTAAAAAAGGATTTAAATACTTCTAAAAACCCTTTTGGTTTTTCTTCAGATACGATATTTGAAACCTCATATTTTGGGGTGACGAAAAAGTTAGAAACGGTTAACAATAACATCAAAAAAGCGGAAGCGGTCATAGTTATGCTCCAGGCTTTAGTATTATCTCCATATTTATTTTCTAAAAAACCGGCAAGAACTACAATCAATCCCTCTCCGGTTACCATGGCCAGTCTATAAAAGGTGCTCCGCATACCAACAAAGAAGGATTGTTTTTTTTCTGTTAGTCCAAGCATGTAATATCCATCAGAAGCTATATCATTAGTAGCAGAAGCAAAAGCTGCCATCCAAAAACAGGCTAGGGTAGTCGTAAAGAACATATTTGTTGGTATTGTAAGACCAACACCAAATAAAGCGATAGCGATTAATAATTGCATAGCCAAGAACCATTTACGTTTGGTACTTTTTAAATCTACAAAGGGACTCCACAAAGGCTTTAGCACCCAAGGCAAATAGAGTAAACTAGTGTACAGTCCAATATCCTCATTGCTTACGCCAAGTTTTTTATACATGATAACCGAAACAGTGACCACTAACACATACGGTAACCCTTGGGTAAAATATAGTATAGGTACCCACACCCATGCTCCTTTGTCTTTTTGAATCATTTAGTTTGCTTTGTATCTAGAACTATTGGTTTACTTTCTTGACCAAATTTATTTATTAAAGTGATTGCAATTTGCTTTTTCCTCTGGATTTCATTTTTTGAAATTGAAAAAGAATCATTGCCGCTAAGGAATTTTTTTAGGACTAATTTATCCATGGGATAATTAGATGAAAGTTCTTTATCCAATTTATATATTAATGCATATCTCTGGTTTTTTAAAGAAGCGAAATTTAAATGAATACTATCCTTTGTTATCGTATTGGACAGTAACTCAAATGTATTTTCTTTTCTTTCTTTAAATAGCGGTGAGATTGGTGTTAGGGCTTTTTGTCTATAAAAGTTTCTTTTAAGATGCCGTACAATATCCTTATTTTTTTGCATTAAACTTTTTGCACTGAAAAAAATATTTCCAGCAATTTTAGTTTTTTCGCGCGACAACGCTATCTGATTAGGAATTTCTTTTTTCTTATCCCAAGCCTTATCACTATTATTTCGGATTTTGTAGGTGCCATTCCCCATATATAGATTTGTGTTTTCACTATTTTTCGCCCACCAATCAGTAATTATCCTATGTGATGCTACAGGAAGTTCCATGCTCCAATAGGCTTGTGGAGCTAGATAATCTATCCAACCTTTTTTCATCCATAATAAGGGGTCTGCATATAAATCTTCATAAGTAGTCTGACCAGCTTTTGTTGCTGAACCTCTAGGGTCAGTAGATTTGTTTTTCCAAACTCCAAAAGGGCTAATTCCAAATTGGACCCATGGCTTTTCTAATTTAATGACTTTATGAATGTTTTTAACCAGAGAGTCTACATTGCTCCGCCGCCAATCATCTAATTTTTGGTTTTGTAAAGCATGTTTTTGGTATGCAATTGAATCTCTAAATACTTCGTCTTTTATTTTATATGGATAAAAATAATCGTCAAAATGAATAGCATCTATATCATAGCTTATAACTATCTCTTTCATTATAGAAACCAACCTTTCTCTAACTTCTGGTAAACCTGGATTGTAATAATATTTTTTACCATATTTTATCATCCACTCAGGATATTGATTAAAATCATGCTTCGGACTCAAGCTTTCTATATTCAAATCAAAAGTAGCTCGATAAGGATTTAGCCATGCATGGAATTCCATTCCCCTTTTGTGGGTTTCGTTTATCATCCATTCCAATAAATCATCAACTATATCAGGTGCTTTCCCTTCCTCTCCTGTAAGATATCTAGACCAAGGCGCATATTCTGAATCGTAAAATGCATCCCCTGCAGTTCTTACCTGGACTATGGCTGCATTAAAATTAAGATCATCATAAAAGTCCAATATTTTTAGATAATCTTTTTTCTGTTTTTCGACAGCATCCTTTCCACTTTTAGGCCAATCAATATTAACCACAGTAGCTACCCAAAACCCTCTAAATTCTGTTTTTGGTTGTAGTACAGATTTATATGAAGAACATGAACACAGTGTAGCTGTGAAAACAAAAAACAATATTCTTTTCATCTTTTTTAAATAGTTTTCCAATAACTTAAAGTATTAGCTAAAAAAAATAAAGGCCTACTATCCAAAAGAATTATGTAGGCCTCTTCTAAAATTAAACTAAACAATTTTATAGTTGTGGGTCAGAAGGTGTATTTGGATTACTATTTCTTTCTGTATCAGGATAAGGATAAAAATTCCTGTTACGTTCTTCGGTATAGTTCATCGCTGCTCCGCTTGGTTCGGGTCTGTTAAAACGTCTACTGTCCTCTAAACTCAACCCTGTTAAAAATAACTCTGCTCTTCTATTTTGATAGACTTCATTTAACAAAGCTTCAACAGTTGCAGCACCAGAATAAGCCGCTATGTTTGCATTTACTCCAAACGGGTCGTCGTTATCTGTACGTACTTCATCAATCGCAGTTGTTGCTGCGGCAGTATCAGGAGCACTTTTTCTAAGATTAGCTTCTGCTATTATTAAATTCATTTCGTCAGGTATGTACAATGGGAGAGGTCCAGTATTCACATTAAAGAACCCTGCTAAATCTTCAATTGGCAATCCATTTTGGTTTGTCTCATCTAAAGGCACCAGATAAAAAGAAAATCGCCCGTCCGCAGCATCAAATACAAATTCTGTAGGTAACCCAAAATTATCACGTGGCTTAAAGTTTGGAGCGTCGTTTAAAAACACACGACTCCATATTGGATTTAAGTTTTGCGAATCGTAAACAAAAACTGAGGTAGATGAAAGGTCTACATTGTTTGCAGCTGAAATTGCTGCATCATAGTTGCCTGCAAAAAGGTTATATCTTGCGGACATTGCATTTATCGTATTCCCTAGATCAATATTTCCCAAGGTGACCTGTTCAATAAATTCTGTTGACGCTGGAGTACTAGCGATTAAAGACTGTGCTTCCTGTAACAGACTTATGGCAGTTTCATATCCGGATTGTCTAGGAACAAATTGTGCATTGTTATCGTTACTGGTTTGCACAATAACCTGCTCATAATTCTGAGATAGACTTCCTATGGCTAAAGCTTTAAATAATTTAGCATGAGCTATCAGACCGCTTTGAGTGCCTGGTTCCAAATCAATATTTGCAGTATTTGCTTCAATATCTTCAGCTATTTTGATAACTCTTAGCATAGTGGACCATAATCCTTGAACATTGGAATTAAAGTTTGGCAGAGCTGTTCCACCATCTTCTAATTCAATCATATTCTGAAAAGTAGTTGTAATACCTCCTTCTCTTGTAGTAACTGCTGGTGTTTCCACGACCCAGCGAACTCCTGTCGTAGAGTATAATTGTTGCATGCCTACAGCTGCAGCCAAAATTCCCTCCCTCGAAGAAAATGTTTGATCTGCAGTAGCGGAGTTTGGATTGTCAAAATCGGTTTCACATGAGGTTAATACCAACAAAATTGCTGACATAACCATTGTAACTGTTTTATATATGCTGTTATGTTTCATTTTATTGTTTTTAGAAATTAACATTAATACTAAATTGGTAGGTTCTTGGAATAGGTACACCTGCAAAATCAAATCCTCTGACACCATTACTCTGCCCAGCTGTATTTATTTCTGGGTCCCATCCACTATAATCATCCCAAGAAACTAGATTTCTACCAATAAGGCTTAGTTTAATATTATCGATGGACTTAAAAGGAGATTTAAAATCATAACTAATAGCTAATTCCCTTAATTTAACAAAAGAACCGTCTTCTACAAATTCCTCAAATATTCCAGCTTGTGCTCCACCAAAACCTTTAGGTCTGTTACCTAGCAATTCCTCTCCTACGTTAGAACCTCCACCAAAAATCACATTATCAAGCAGTCTTCTATTCCAGTTGAATACATCGAATCCTTGTACAGCGTCAAATTGAGCTCTTAACGTAAAATTCTTATATGAAAATTCGTTAATTAAAGACCCAAACCACTCTGGATTAGGATCACCAATAACTTTTGATGATGCACCATCTTCAGTAGTGCCCCTAAAAGGATATCCGTCTGCATCCAAAGAAATACTTCCATCAGCATCTCTGGCGTAGAATTGTCTGTAGAATACTCCCAATGGTTCACCTTCGATTACGAAATTAGTAGCAAAACTTCCAGCAAGAGCAAATTGTCCACCACCAGCTACACTGGTCACAACATTTTCATTTTTAGAATATGTTGCTGTAATATCCCAAGAGAAATCTTCGGTCTTAATTGGAGACCCTTTAAGCAAAAGTTCAATTCCTTTATTTTCTAGATTTCCAACGTTCTCTATCCTAGAGCCAAATCCAGTAGATGGCGCTAACTCTCTTGGCAGCAATAAGTCTGTTACATCTTGCTTATAATAAGTGAACTCAAGCCCTATTCTGTTATTAAGGAATCCTGCATCAAAACCAAATTCAATTTCTTCTTGACGCTCAGGAGCAATATTTAAGTCTCCTTGTTGTGTACTCGGTATTAAACTTGGAGATCCATTAATGGCTGAAGGATTAAGAAGAGTAAAACGCTGAAAAGCCGACAGTGCGGTTAGGTTTCCTGCTTGTCCCCAAGAACCTCTTAATTTAAAAATGCTAAATGCATCCCCAAAAGTATTTTCCCAGAAGTCTTCTTCCGACATTACGTAAGAAAGACTAGCTTTTGCGTATAATTGATTTCTTTCATCTTTACCAAAAGTTGAGGCACCATCCAGTCGTATAGCTCCGTTAACGTAAAGTTTATCTTTGTAACTAAAGGATTGCTGTAGAAATGAACCCCAATAAGAGATTTGTGATCTACTTTCTCCTTGTGCCAGAATACTGCCACTTTCTGCAGTTTCTACAATAGGAGGAAGCCCGTTGGCACTTATGCCTACTCTATCAAATTCTTCATATTGCCATGAACCACCAATTGTAGTGGTAGATGCAATATCTTGATTAATATCAAATTGATAGGATAGGTTTAAGTCACTATTGTATTGAAAATTGTTTATATCCGACCTTCGCGCAAATCCGTCTCCATTTGGTGAAGTATTGTTAATAGGGATAAATGCTGTAGCTGATTGATTAAAATAATCAAGACCCAAAGTATAATTGGCAGATAAACGTTCTGTGATTTTTGCATCCAGGGATACACTTGTGATAAATCGATTTGTTTTTTGTCCAAAATCGAATCTATTTACGGCTTCTAATGGATTTGTTCTTGGTACAAGTAGCGAGGTTATTGGATAAACTCCAGACTCATTAGGAAAAGGATTTACAGAATTATCGCTAAAAACAAAACCTGTAATTGCTCCATACGCAGAGTTTATACCCCCGTTGGGAATATCTTTACTTTGACTTCTTACATAGTTAAGACCAGCATTAATGGTCAACCAATCAAATGCTTTTTGTGTAAGGTTGGTTTTAAAGCCTATTCTTCTAAAATCAGTATTCTCTATAATACCCTCATTATCTAGTTGTGAAGCAGAGATAAAGTATGATGTTTTATCGTTACCTCCGGCAACTGATAAATAGTTTTCCAAGCCAAAGCCAGAACCAAAGAACTCATCTTGAAGGTCAAATCTAGTTACAGGTACCGTCTCTAAATCAGTTCGATCAAATGGATCTACCCAAGCTAGTGGCGCAGTATTATAATCGATTTTTTTTCTTAATTCATTAACTCGAACATTGGTTGAGAAACTAAACCTTGGTTCGCCAGACTTTCCCTTTTTTGTAAAAATCTGTACAACACCATTACTTGCTCTAGACCCATAGATTGCTGCTGCTGCTGCGCCTTTAATGATTTCTATACGCTCAACATCATTTGGATTTAAATCAGCTAGCCTGTTTTGAGCATTTCCCCCAAGGTCGACAAGTTGATTACTGGAATTACTAATAATAATTCCATCTACGATATATAAGGGGTCAGAATTACCTAAGACTGTACTTGGTCCTCTTAGTCTAATGCTAATTCCACCAGCTGGATCACCAGAATTCTGCTGAACTAATGCCCCCGTTATTTTACCGGCAATAGCTTGATCAACGGCAGTAGCACCATTATTTACTAAATCTTCTGATTTTACTGAGGAAATGGCATTACCTAAGGTTCGTTTATTAACTCCAACAGTATTACCAGTTACAATAACTTCATCTAAGTTTAGTAAATCTTCACTTAAGGTTACGTTATTTACAATTTCAGTAGCGGAGCCCAATACAATTGCAGTTCTCTTGGTAGAATACCCTAAGTAACTTACGATTAGAGTATAATTTCCAGAATCAAGGCTTCCCTTAAAAGAATAGTTTCCATCAAAATCGGTCACGGTGCCAATTGTGGTGTTTTCAATAAATACCGATGCTCCAGGTATTGGATTTCCGTTATCTCCGTCAGAAATATTCCCAGTAAAGGAATATTGTAAGGTTTGACCAGCAACAGATGCCGAGGCTAAAAAAAATATACCCAACAATAAGTGGAGCAACTTTTCTTTAACAAAGTTGATTTTTTTCATAAAGTGTTCGTTTTTAGTTAAAGTAGAATAGTCTTCTAAAATTTTATTCAAGTAATGTACGTTAGTACTTTATAAAAATATGCAAAAAATTGCAACAATATTTTTTTTTGCAATCTTTTTAGTTAAAAAAGTCATTGATTATTGTTGATATTGTGAATATTTGCAATATTTTGCATGATAGATAACTAACCAGTACAGCAAATGTTGAAAGAAGAGCGTCATCAAATCATCTTGAATGAGGTAAGGGTGCACAACAGAATTTTATTAACTGATATTGCAAATCTTTTAGATGTTTCTGCTGATACTATAAGGAGAGACATAAAAAGCCTGGATAACCAAAAAAAGCTAAAAAAGGTTCATGGTGGGGCTGTTTCTCTAGGATTCAATAACTATAATCCTACCATTGAAGATATTTATGCACTTTCTGAAAAGAAAATGATTGCTAAAAAGGCTATTCAACTTTTAAAGGATGGCCAGGTGATATTATTAACCGGAGGAACAACAAATATTGAAATCGCCAAATTAATACCAGCAAGATTAAAGCTAACTTGTTTTACACCAAGTCTACAAGTTGCTATACAAATGCTGAATAAACCTGATATAGAAACAGTTTTTATTGGGGGAAAACTTTCCAATAATTCACAAATTACAATTGGTGGCAACGCAATAAACATGTTATCACAAATAAAAACCGATATCTGTTTTTTAGGAACTAACTCTATAAGTTGTATAGACGGACTATCCGAATTTGATTGGGATATTGTACAGGTAAAAAGGGCTATGATAAGAACTTCTTCGAAAGTGGTTTCGCCGTCTATTTCGGAAAAATTGGATTCTACCCAACGCTATAAAATTTGTGAAATTGAAGCAATAGATATTTTAATAACGGAGCTTGAGCCTTCCAATTCGCTATTAAAGCCTTATGCTGATAGAGGCTTGTCAATACTATAAACACCTTACACGTCATACATAACAGGCTTAATTAAAACCTGTGGCGAACAAAACCTTCTATTGCGGCATATTCTGCAAGGCCAAGTTTTCTGTATTTATCTGCAGTATTCTTGTTTCGCTCCTCCGCTCGCATCCAAAATTCCCTAGTATCATCTCCTTGGAACATTACACCGTCTTTCTGTGATTGATGGCAGAATATAGCATTACGTTTTTTGAGCACTTGTACAGGACTCATGGGTACTGCCATCTCTATTTCGTGGATATCCCATTCGTGCCATGCACCTTTATACAACCAAACCCAACAGTCTTTCATAAAGGATTTCGGTTTTAGTATTTCAAGGGCAGAATAAACGGCATCCAAGCAAACACTGTGTGTTCCATGTGGGTCAGCTAAATCCCCAGCAGCATAGATTTGATGCGGTTTTACTTGGTCAATAATTCTAACCATGATGTCAATATCATCCTTGGAAAGGCTTTTCTTTTTTATTGTTCCTGTCTCATAGAAAGGTAAGTCCAAAAAGTGTACGTTTTTGTCTCTCAAACCTAAATATCTTGTAGCCGCATAAGACTCACCTCTTCGGATACTACCTTTTAAATTTCTTACTTCAATTGGATCTACGGTACTCTCCGTTTTGTTTCTTAAAGAAGTCATTATTTGATTAACCTCATTGGAAGGACTAATACTTTTACATATTTCAGCGAATTTTAATGCTTCAGTGTCACTTACAGCAATATTTCCAGAGGTTTGATAGACTACATGCACCTCATGCCCTTGTTCGATTAACCTATCAAAAGTGCCACCCATTGAAATAACATCGTCATCTGGGTGAGGACTAAAAATTATAATTCTCTTTTTCTCGGGTAATGCTCTTTCAGGTCTATTGGTATCATCCGCGTTTGGTTTACCACCTGGCCAGCCAGTAATTGTATGTTGCAGCTTATTGAACATTCTTATATTTAGGTCGTAAGAATCTTGTTGTGCCAATAAACCAGACATTCCATTGTCATTATAATCCTTGTCCGTAAGACTTAATATAGATTTACCGAGCGTAATACTTAACCATAGTACCGCTTTTGCCGTTAGAGCAGGAGTCCAATCACAAGACTCATCTACTAACCATGGAGTTTTATTTCTGGTAAGTTTACTACCTGCACCATTATCTAAAACAAAAGTGCAATTATCATGCTCTTGTAAGTAAGTGGCCGGTACTTCTGATGAAATTTCTCCTTCAACAGTTTTTTTGATAATGTCGGCTTTATTTTGCCCCCAACCTAGTAAGACTATTCTTTTTGCATTCCGTACGGTCGCTATCCCCATAGTTATGGCCCTCCTTGGGACATTGTCAATACCTAGAAAAGCTGGAGCTGCATCAACTCGTGTTATATGATCTAAAGTAATTACTCGAGTTCCAGAATTAAAGTGGGAACCAGGTTCATTAAAACCTATATGCCCTGTCCTACCAATACCTAAAAGTTGAAAATCTATTCCCCCTAAATCTTTTATTTTTTTCTCATAGGCCAAGCAATAAGGAATAACCTCATCTCCAGTAAGTGTCCCATCTGGAATATTTACATTTTCGGGTGAAATATCAATATGGTTAAATAGGTGCTCGTGCATAAAGTAAAAATAACTTTGCCTGTTATCTTTCTCCATGGGCAAATACTCATCAAGATTAAAGGTTATTACGTTGGAAAATGACAACCCTTCTTCTTTGTGCATACGAACCAATTCTTCATAAACTCTAATCGGAGAAGAACCCGTGGCCAGACCAAGAACACATTTTTTTGCTTCTTTTTGCTTCTTTTTAATGAGCTCTGCAATTTCTTTTGCAACTATTACCGAGGCTTCATTCGAGTTATCAAAAATGATATTATGAATTTTTTCGAACCTAGTCTCTTCAAATTGACCTACAGGTCTATACGATATATCAAAATGTCTTCTATTTTGTGTTGCCAATTCCATGGATTCTTGACTATTTAAAATTATTATAGTATTTAATTTTCGTTTTAAATCGACACAAATATATGATTTTTTGCTGTTTTTTGCTGTTTTTTGCTGTTTTTAATGCTTTTTTATGCAATAAATAACAATTAATTTACATTAAAGAAGAGTAAAACAGCATAATATTCAAATTACTATCTTTGGATGCAACTAGAGTGTTAACCATGTTAAAAGAAGAACGACAGCGAATTATACTAAATGAAGTAGAGCTTCATAATCGTGTGCAGCTAACGGATATTGCTGAGAAATTAGATGTTTCTATAGATACCGTACGCCGGGATGTTAAAGAGTTAGATGCTGAAGCTAGACTTAGAAAAGTACATGGGGGAGCTATTTCTTTAGGATTTGCAACATATAGTCCTAAAAGGAACAGTGTCTATGCTTTGGATGAAAAAATCATTATTGCAGAAAAAGCGGCCAAACTTTTAAAGGAAAACAGTGTAGTTTTAATAGATGGTGGCACTACCTGTCTTGAACTGGCAAGACTTTTGCCTGCGGAACTAAAACTAACTTGCTTTACTTTGAGCCTTCCTGTAGCTATGGAACTGTTGCATAAACCTAATGTAGATACTATTTTTATTGGTGGGCAACTTTCTAAAGATGCACAGATTGTTTTGGGATCTAATACGATTAACAATTTATCTGAAATAAAAGTGGATTACAGTTTTATTGGAACTGGTTACGTTGACGTTCAATTTGGGCTTACGGAGTTTGACTGGGATATTGTACAGACAAAAAAGGCAGTGATTAAAGCATCTAAAAAGACAGTTTTGCTTTGTATTTCTGAAAAACTGAACTCACAGCACCGTTTTAAGACTTGCGATTTAAATGCTGTACACTCTTTGGTTACAGAGTTAGAGCCTACCCACGACCTTTTGAGAAATTTTAGAAATCAGGAAATAGCGTTATTATAGTATGGGCGATTATCAAAAAATAACAGAATTAGCATCATTACACGACAATCTAGAAAAGATGAGTTCCGAAGATTTATTGAAAAAAATAAATCAAGAGGATAAAAAAGTAGCGGATGCAGTTTCGGAAGTAATTCCCCAAATAAGTAAATTGGTAAATGAGCTTGAAAAACGCTTTAAAAATGGGGGTAGGTTATTTTATATTGGTGCAGGCACAAGTGGGCGTTTAGGTATTCTTGATGCATCTGAAATTCCTCCTACCTTTGGAATGTCTCACGATAAAGTTATAGGTATTATTGCAGGTGGCGATGGTGCCATACGCAAAGCAGTAGAGTTTGCAGAAGATAATACAATACAAGCTTGGAAGGATCTACAAGAATTCAATATAAATAATAATGATACTTTAGTTGGTATAGCCGCATCTGGTACAACTCCATATGTTTTGGGAGGAATTAAAGATGCAAAGGCAAATGGACTTTTAACTGCAGGAATAACAAATAATCCCGGTTCTCCTTTAGCTACAGAAACTGATATCCCAATCGCAATAAATGTGGGGCCAGAATTTGTTACTGGTAGTACAAGAATGAAAAGCGGTACTAGCCAAAAGCTGGTCTTAAATATGATTTCCACAGCTTTGATGATTAAAATAGGGCGTGTTAAAGGAAATAAAATGGTTGATATGCAATTGAGCAATAACAAGCTGGTCGACCGAGGTGCCCGTTATTTGGTAGAAGCATTGGATTTATCTTATAGTGAAGCTGAGAAGGCTTTAAAAAAACATGGGTCAGTTAGAGAAGCTATAAAAGCGAATCAAAACTAAATGCAATGCATTTAATTTTTATAAATCAAGAAGCTTCCCTTTTTTATGGGTGGTGGCAATTTGCTGCCTGCCTTTTTGCATTTATGGCATTGCTATCCATTTGGTGGCATATTGGTAAAAAACAGAACGATTTTGGACAAGTTTGGTTGGCAGTATCAATATTATGCTGGAGTTTGTCTGGATTGGTTGAGGTTTATTTTGTGAATTCTGGTCAAGAAAATCTGATTTTAGCAGATGGTTTTCGTAGTATTTTGTCCTTGTTCAATAGTCTTTTTATATTGTTGGCATTGCCTTGGTTTAGATATCTTCCAGGTTTTCTAAAGAATATTATTAAATCTAAATATTGGGTTTTCATCGTTGGATTACCTTTCTTATTCTCCTTGTTGCCAACTCTAAATACAATGATATCGGGTAGGGAAGGAGTAATAAATGAACTTGATGTTTATTATGCTGTATTGACCTTACTATTTCTTGGTTTTGTATTGTGGCATTCATTTGCTAAAAGACGATTGATGACCTTGGCTTACTTATCACTGGTTTGCATAATTATTACTTTACTGGCACAGTTTTATAAACTAACAGGTTCAGCAGTAAATCTTACTCTGTTTTCAGCGATTTTCAAAACCTGGTTAATTATGATGTTTTTTGCTTTGGCACTTAGTTGGGTGAAAGAACTGTCAGAGAATATCATTTCAGATGCAGCTAGCCTTAGGATAGCACTAAAAACAATAAAAAAGGATAGTAAGATAGAACGTTGGGTTTTTCTTGAAGGTCTGCCTGGCAGATTAAAGAGCGAAGTAAAGCTGTCCAATGCTTCTTTTGAACTTTTAAAACGTTTTGCGGAGTCTCGAAAGTTGAGTCCTGAATCGTGGCTTGAAATAAAACCTAAACACCATGCTATAAAGGAAAGGGCATATGATATTAATGACTATAATGAGGTAAAACGATTGCTTATTGCTTTAGTAGATGGACTTTTTGGTAAGGGAAATTGGACAAATGAGCACCATCTTTTGCCATTAAAGAATACATTATTCGAATTATCAGAAAAACGGGAACGTAAAATTCGTTTATCAATTCCCCCAGACAACATAACACTCTAAGGATTGGTCACATCCCTTTTTGTCAGAAAGCCACTTTCCGACATTTTCATTTTTTTTCTGACTTTTCCTCTTCTCCAAAAATATACTTTTCAATTTGCAGGCTAAATCAAAAAACGAGCGTTATGCAAGTAGGTTTTCCTGTGAAGTTAAAGAGTTGTTTGGCTTTAGTTTTACTTCCATCATTGGCAAACGCACAATCAAAAGGCTTGGACGAGCAAATAAATGATGCTTTTATGCCCTTTGCCATTTGGTGGGAAAACCTAATTTTTTCTGAGGTAAACATTTTTGGAAATGGTATCCCTATAGTACTGATATTACTGTTGACAGGAGCATTATTTTTCACTATTTACTTTGGTTTTATAAATGTCAAACATTTTCCTACCGCAATAAAAGTTGTTCGTGGTAAGTACGATGATTTTGAAAAAGAATTAGTAATAAAAACGGTTAATGTAAATACCCATGGAAATGATATTATTGATACCATTAAAGATGAAAGTCACCATGGTGAAGTGAATCACTTTCAAGCATTGACAACTGCGATATCTGGTACAGTGGGGCTGGGTAATATTGCAATGGTTGCTGTCGCTATATCAATTGGTGGCCCAGGTGCTACATTCTGGATGATTATTGCTGGCTTATTGGGTATGTCATCAAAATTTGTAGAGTGTACCCTTGGGGTTAAGTATCGCGATATTGATGAAAATGGCAATGTTTTTGGAGGTCCAATGTATTATCTCTCCAGAGGGCTTAAAGAAAGCGGTTTTACTTTCTTAGGTAAAGTGTTAGCCGGCATCTTTGCTGTGCTCTGTATTGGCGCTTCCTTGGGAGGAGGGAATGCTTTTCAAACCAATCAAGCGGCAGCGCAAATCATAAATAGATTTGGAGTAGAAGGTTCTAATTCGGGAACCATTATTGGAGTAGTGTTTGCAATTTTGGTGGGTATAGTAATAATTGGGGGTATCAAACGTATAGCTAAAGTTACGGAGAAAGTTGTTCCATTTATGGCTGCACTGTATGTGGCAGCAGCTTTGTTTATTATTTTTTCAAACTTTGATAAGATTGGTGAGGCATTGAGTTTAATTGTATCTGAAGCATTTTCGCCCAAAGCCACTATTACCGGTGGTTTTATAGGAGTTATGATACAAGGTTTTAGAAGAGCCGCATTTTCTAATGAGGCAGGTGCTGGATCGGCTGCAATTGCCCATTCTGCAGTAAATACAAAGTTTGCTGCTTCAGAAGGTTTGGTTGGTCTTTTAGAACCATTCATAGATACTGTTGTTATTTGTACCATAACTGCTTTGGTAATCATTATTTTTAATGTGGATGGAATGTTTATTTATGGAGATGTTATTAATCAGCAAGCGTTAATGGCAGATGGTAGTAGGATGGGAGGGGTGAATTTGACATCCACAGCCTTTGAAAGTGCTATACCAGGTTCCTCTTATGTTTTGGTAATCGCTGTGGTACTTTTTGCCTTTTCTACTATAATTTCTTGGTCCTACTATGGGCTGCAGGCTTGGAAGTATTTATTTGGAAGAGGAAGACTCTCTGACTTGATTTATAAATTACTATTTCTGGTTTTTACTGTTTTGGGAGCTGCCATCACATTGGATGCAGTCATAAAATTCTCAGACGCTATGATTTTGGCTCTTGTTTTTCCCAATATCATAGGCTTATTGCTATTATATCCAAAAGCAAAAGAAGAGTTGACAAAATATTTAAAAATGATAAAAACAAACCCCTAATCTTATGTTGTTAGTTACCTTTTGAAAACTTTAAGCGGACCTCTTGTACTTGACTATCCGAAACCGTAATATCATTTTTATTTCCCCAGGAATTTTGAATATAGTTCATAACATCAGCAACTTCTTGATTACTTAGTTTAATCGCCTTCATTTTACGATTATAAACTATTCCATTCACAGTAATTTTCTCAGATTGTCCAAATAGAATACCACGGATACTAGCTTCTCGATTGTTAAATAAATAATCGGAATTAGCCAATGGTGGAATTCGTTTTCCTTTTCCCAACCCGTCTTTAGAGTGACATACTGCACATTTTTTCAGATATACATTTTTGCCTCTAGAAATGCTGGTATTCAAATCAATATTTTGCGCTTGAAGATTTAAATTGCTTAAAAGAAAGAGTATCGTTAATAGCAAGAGTTGCTTAATCATTGGGAATTAACTTATAAATACCTTTCCCTTCAACCCCTACATAAATATAACCATCAGGCCCTTGTTTTACATTCCGTACCCTACCAAGGCGATCCAATAACTTTTCTCTATAAATTACTTTGTTATTTTTTAATTCTAATCTTTCCAAGTACTGGAAAGCCAGTGAACCCACTAATAGGCTACCCTTCCAATCAGGATATTTATCTGAAATAACAAATGTCATCCCGCTGGGTGCAATGGATGGTGTCCATTGATATAAGGGCTGTTCCATTCCTGGTCTTGAGGTTTCATCTGTAATTTTTGTACCAATATAATTGATGCCATAAGTGATTACTGGCCATCCAAAGTTTTTGCCTTTTTTAATGATATTGATTTCATCACCTCCTCTTGGACCATGTTCATGATTCCAGATTTCACCTGTAAAAGGATTTTTAACAAGTCCTTGCGGATTTCTATGACCATAGCTAAATATAGCTGTTTTAGCACCTTTTTTGTTAACAAAAGGATTATCTATGGGTATGCGCCCATCATCATGGATACGGTATATTTTTCCACCGTCCTGGGTAATATCTTGTGGATTTACATCTCTATTACCCCTATCTCCAATCGAAAAGTAAAGGAAGCCTTTATCATCAAATTCTAATCGAGAACCCCAATGTTGTCCCTTTGTGGTATTTGGGACTCCTTTGTACAATAACTCTTTATCGGTTAATTTATGGTCTTTAAGTTTCGCTCGCATGATGGCAGTGTTACCACCTTTTCCATCCCCTTCAGATGAGGAAAAAGAAAAATATATCCATCCATTGTTCATATAATCAGGATGTAATTCAATATCTAAAAAACCACCTTGTCCACGCTCATAAATATCTGGTAAATTGCCTATTTGAATTTTTTTTCCATTTTCAAAAAGAATAAGCTTTCCACTCTTTTCTGTGATTAAAATGGCATTTTTTGAAGGAAAAGTCATACCCCATGGGTTTTGTATTCCGTCAACAACTAATTCTTCTGAAAATGAGCTAGTTATAGGTTTTTTAATGTTCTTGTCTGTTGTCTGGGCACATGATTGAGTGAGCAGTACAACGAAAAAATAGAGACAAATCGGGTGTTTTTTCATAATTTTAACGTTATAAGTATACTTTTAACAGTTGAAATGCAGTTAGAAATATACCGAACAGAGTAACTAATGTATAAAATAGATTTTATTGTTTAGATAATTATAAACTAAGAATATAGGATCCCAAATCTAACTATTCTACCTTAACCTAAATTGACCTATGCTGCCCAACACCAAAAGGCGTATTTTGTATGCCGTGCTATTGATACTATTATCAATAAGCACTTTCTCTGCGGTTGCAAAAGACAACATTCCCAGTATATTTAAGATTATAACTTCTAGTGTTGAAAAACCAGAAGATACTGTTGCTGCTAAAAATGAAGCTGCTTCTTTTGAAATAACAAAAGCTAGCAATACAGTTTCGGCACCACTTTTCATGACGATAATACAAGGGGCCGATGAAGAGGTTGCATGTAGTAACAATGGTTTTACAGTCGCTAGATTTAATTTATGTGGTGATTCTGATGATAGGACAATATCACTCTCAGGAGGACCTTATGGATCTGTAGAGTGGCAAATATTAGGGGGTTCTTGTACCCCGGACATCAATGAAGATTGCCCAAATACGACCACTACATGCTACACTACAGTTGGTACTTCCCAAACTTTTAATATAGATGCAAGTACAATACCTGCTGGCTCTGGTGCTGAATTTAGGGTGCTTGCAGATGGTGCCCAGTACTTTTTTAAGGTAAAGAAGAGTACAATTACACAAACTCATGTAAAAAGAGATTTTATCTGTGGTGTTGATGGGCGTATTCAAATTACTAATCTATCCAGTTCTTACGAATACAGTATAGATGGTGGTACTAATTGGCAGGCTTCGCCAATATTTGATGGCTTAGCCCCAGGAACTTATAATGTGACTGCACGTTTACAGAATACTCCAAATACTTGTGAATATCCTTATGACCCAATAGTTATTGAGCAATTGGATATTAGTATGGATGTGGAATTTATTGATGCGCAATGTTTTGGAGATACAGGCAGCATTACAGTAACTGTGAACGATGTACCAGGACCTTATAAATATACGTTGTTGGATGAAAATGGGGTGCCTCAGGAGTTTACTACGTTTATTACCACAAATCCCTACACATTTAGCGCAGTTGGTTTTGGAACATATAGTGTTCAGGTTGAAACACAACAGTGTACAGGTGATCCAGGAAATGGAATACCACCACCGCGACAAAATATAGACATAAATGGTAACCCAATCAGTATTGGGGACGGTATTACACCTTTGTCAGCTTCAACAGAAGTGAATGAAAGTTTAAGTGCAGAGCCATCTTGTGGTGCAACTAGTGTTGATATTATCGTTAGGACATCTGGAGGTTCAGCACCATATACTTTTACAGTGAGTGATGGAGGTACTTCCACGGGTTCTTATACTACCCAGACTACTTATACGGTAACCACTGCTGGCAGTTATGATTTCACGATCACAGATGCCAATGGATGTACCATTGATGCATCAGCTAATGTAGTGGAGTTGACCCCACCTGATGTTACTGCGACTGGAATCGATGGGACTTGTACCAACGGAGGGGCAAAATTAGATATTGATGTTATTGATGGGAAAGGATATAATCTTTCGTTTCGGGCAACATCAGGAGACCCATGGAGTACAGATCCTTTACTAACAGTGCCTGCGGGTACGTACAATTCGATTGAGGTTAGATACCAACAAGGAAGCTTTGATTGTATTTTTACCATTCCAACATCGGTGACTGTAAATTCAGTTGGAACCATAAATGGAAATGCGGTAAAGATTGCAGATCGTACATGTGATGGAAGCGGAGGAACAGTTGGTGGAGTAATCGAATTTCAAGGACCTTTTTCTGGAGGTTCAGGTAGTGGCTATGTATTCAGTATTTCAGGTGATAGCCCATCAAACTTTACAACTCAAACGTACTACGATAATTTAGCTCCAGGAACATATACTCCTATTATTAGAGATAGTGGTGGTTGCCGTTTAGAGTTGACACCTATCACGATATTGGATATAGACCCGCCAACAGCAATTGCTTTTGCACAGAGTGATATTAATTGTGCTGGAGGTACTTCAGATGTGCAATTAACAGCAACAAGTACAAATCCTATTGTCAGATATGAAATAATAAGCCCTGCTTATTTTGATAATGCTGGTAACGATACATTTAATGATATTAATGTAAACACAGCTTATGAATTTAGAGTTACTGATGATCAAGGCTGTATCTATACAGATAGTTTTACGCCGGCTGTAATTAGCTCAATTCGTGCAAGAGTAAAGTCTGGTGGCGACACAAGAGTTTGTATTGGTGCGACTGATGGTAGTGGAACGTTTATAATAGATGGCTTTGCTAATACATATACTTATAATATCAATGGGGGAACTGAAAGTACTCCCCAAAATGATTTAGAAGTAGATCTTCCACCATCTGGTGCTGGTACTTATCAAATCACCATAACAGATACGGATACAGGATGTCAAGATACTGCTTCAATCACTATTGTTGAGCCAACTCCTTTTGATTTAAGCACAACGGAGGTAACTCCAATGAGTTGTAATAATAACAATATTGGACGAGTAAGAGCTAATGTTACTGGTGGTTTTGGAGGTTATACTTATAGTTTGGAAGATCCTACAGCAACAACCACTCCATTTCAATCTAATAGAACATTTGGTAATCTTACTATTGGAGGTGATTATATCTTAACAGTAAGAGATACAGAAGGTTGTGAGGATACTTTCAATTTTACATTAACACCGCTTACAGCACCAATAATCGCGATTGCGAGTTCAGATTTATGCTATTCATCAACAAATGATGGCTCTGTTACGGTAAGCTCTTCAGGTGGCGGTCCAGGTCATGAATATCGAATTAACAATGGTGCTTTTCAAGCTAGTCCAACATTTGGCAATTTAGTGCCAGGAAATTATACTATTGAAGTTGAAGATGATAACAACTGTAGTGCACAAGTTTCAATTACAATACCACCGCAATTACAGGTTTCTCTAAACATTGTAAATGAGATACCATGTGGGGGGAATGGTGAAATGGCTATTACTATAAATGGAGGAGATATCACAGACTTAACGAATACCTCTTATACTATTTATTTGGATGGAACCCCAGTAGTTGGTCATACAGGAGTACAATTGCCTTCCAGCCCATTTAATTACAATGTGCCATTAGGAAATGATGGTCAATATACAGTTGAGGTTACCGATAATAACAATTGTACCAATACTTCACCACCAATAACATTTACGCCTCCAGTAAGTATAACAGCTACCGCAAATGTTGTGGGACCAAGTTGTGGTGATGCAAGTAGTGGATATGTTGAGATTGTACCAGATGTGTCTACAGGCGCTCCACCTTTTCAAGTTGCATTTGCACCTGGAACTGGAGTTTTCATTGATGATCCTTTTAACCCAGACCCAACAAATACGTATAACTACAGCTCGCAGACAATATTTTCAGGACTTCCAGCTGGTGACTATGAATATATCGTAAAAGATGATAGAAACTGTACAACAGGAGTACAATCTATTACAATAACACCTGATACTACAAATCCACCTGACGCTACGGTAACTCCTTTAGGAGCTACATGTAGTTTAGGAGCAGTTTCTGGTGGAATCCGTATAGATGCTATTGCTGATGGAGTACCAAATTTCATCATTATTATTGAAGATAATTTTGGAAATGAAATTATAAGAAGGGAAAATGTGACTCTCGCAGATTTGCCTTTAGATATAAATGACCCATTATTAGTTGAAGGGAATTATACAATTATTACGCTAGATTCTAGAGGTTGTATTGATCAAGATGCAGTTGCAATTAACTCGACCGATTTGGATATTGTTCCAGATTTTGTAGTTCCTGATAATTGTGCCCCTGGTATTTTACCTCAATGTGTGGATATCGTAAATGGAGTAGGTCCATTTGATATACGTTTGGTTACTGATCCACCTTCCACATATGTTGATTTAGGAGTTGGTATTAGAAGATACTGTTTTCCAGACCTTGTTCCAGGAGCAAGTTATACAGTTGAAGTATTGGACGAAGGAACCGGTTGTATATATTTTGAGACGGTAGAAATTCCTGAAGAAACAACTCCGGTCGATGTTGCACTAGCCATAGATAATGGTAACTGTAATGGCGATGATGTTGAGCTTGAGTATACCATCACTGGTGCTGTTGGCCCTTTTGACATTATTATCCGTAATTTGGATACAGGAGCCATTGTAACCGATGTAACTGGAGTAGCTACCACCAATGATACTTTCTTAGTACCTCAAGGACCTTATGGTATATCAGTAATCGATAATGGTACTGATTGTGTAGGTGCAGACACTATTGAAGCTACACTTAACATCCCCCGAGTGGATGTCATTAATAACGAAAATGCCAATTGTATTGAACTAGGCCAGTTAACAGTTCGTGGTAGTGGAGGAACACCATATCCTCCAAGTGGTGCAGGATCACTTCCTGATGGCTCTCCATATGAGTATGCTTTTGTTGATGCTGGTAATACCCCAGTAGCAGGAGATTACGGTACAGCAACTACAATTTATTTACCAGGATCATTGGTTGGTAGAGCCTATGATATATGGGTTCGTGACTTCCGTGGATGCGAATATATGACCTCGGCTACTATTGTACAATTAGACCCAGACTTACCAGAACCTGCTATTACGGTTAACAACCAATGTAACGGGACAATCCCTGCAGGAGGTTTTGAAATTGAATTGACAATGCCAGCATTTGTTGATAACCCTACATTTACACTAGGAGGGCAAACACAGACTCCAGTTTATGATCCAAATAACCCTACAGTTGCAATATTTAACGTAGGTAGTAGTATAGGTGTATTTGATATTTATGTTGTAGATGCCAATGGTTGTGATGTTACTACTACGGCTGAAGTTTATCAAATATTAACATCTTCAGGAAGTTTTACAACGGATCCTAGTTGTGAAGATTCCGATGGTATTATCACGGTTAATGTAGATGGGGGTAGTGGAGACTTTACTTTAGAATTAACCGGAACGGATTTTAATAGTGTAGCGGTTGGTCCTATATCACAAGTAAATGATGATGTATTTACCGGTGCCAGTACAAATACTATTGAAGTTTTTAATAACCTAGCCCCAGGTACGTATCAAGTCTTAGTGACAGATAATCAGGTTACTGGAGGTGGAGGTCTTAATTGTACAACAACCGTAAGTAACATTATTGCCGATATACCAACGCAACCAGAAATTTTAGATACGGGAATAAGTAACATTACCTGTAATGATGGTAATCCAGATAATGGTAGTATTAACGTTACTTTAATTGCAAATACAGATATTGATGGTATTCAAGCATATAATCTTTATAACGGTAGTTTACCATTACCTCCAAGCCCGACTGCAATAGATACAAACACTTCAGGTTCTTTTACAGGCTTAAGTGCTGGTAATTATGTAGTACAAGTAGTTACAGATAAAGGTTGTACCGATGAAGAAAATGTAACTATTGCAGAACCGGCAGCTTTCGAAATTACCGCATCTGCTCCTGACTTTTCATGTGAGCCTGGTTTAAATACCTATAGTTCTACAATTATAACTGTATCAATTGTTCAGCCAGGAACTGCATCAGGAGGATATCAATATAGTCTTACGGATGGAAGTAACTATCAGAATGGAACCGCTTCTGATCCGTTCGAATTTGAAATTATAGATAATGGTTCACCTCAAAACATTACGGTATATGCTATCGATGGGAATGGTTGTCCGGCATCTTTTACACTGCCGACCATCAATCCGCCAACAGACGTAGTCCCTACTTTAAGTGTAGAAAGTGTGTTGAATTGTGCAAATCCTGAACGTATTAGAATAGATGTTACTGGTACTACAGATTTTACTATAGTCACAAACTCAGTAGCCACAGTCGCAAATGTTGATGTAGTTGGAGCTTCTTTTGGATTTGTGGATTTACCAGATGCAGGAGATTATTTAATAGAGATTGTTGATAATATCGGTGGTTGTACATATCCATTTCCAAAGCATGAAGTGGAAAGCCCAATAGTACCAACCATTACTATTGCTGAAGCTCAACCAGTTCGTTGTGCCGTTCCAGGAAACGACGGAGAACTTTCAATTGAGGTTACGGATTATACAGGAACTTATTCTTATGAGGTATTTGCTGTGGACAATCTTGGAAATGAAACATCTACCGGAATCATAGGTAGTTTAGATACAGCAAATAATCCTGAAACAATTTCAGGGCTTTCTGGAGGTAACTTTGTGGTTAGAATAGCTTCGCTACAAGACCCTTTCTGTTCAAATGTTAGTAATCTGGCAACTATTAGAACCCCTAACGGACCTCTAGTACCCAATGCTATTGAGATAGGAAATGTAAGCTGTGCTAATAACACAGGTAAGATAGAGGCAAACTTGACTGGTGGTTGGGATGTTTCTCCATATGAGTATCGACTTTTATTAGATTCTGATAATGACACCACTTATGAAACAGAAGTAGTTACATGGGGTGCATCAAATGAATTTGAGAATTTAGCCAGTGGCGATTACAGAGTAGAGTATAGGGATATTGAAAATTGTGATACCTTTTTTGATATAACACTCGATGAAATACTTTCAATTCAAGCTGGGATAAGAGAGCCACAAGCTTTGGTGTGTCCAGATGGGAATAATGCTGTATTGGAAGCATTTGATCCAACAACGGGAGATGCCATTACAGCAACAGCCGGTGCAACAGGTGGTGTCACTGGAGCTGGATATAAATACCAGTTAATTTATTTGGGCAGCAACAATATTACTGATGAGATTTCAAGAAGTGGATTGCAAGATTCACCAACTTTTACTGGAACTGGAGGAGGTTTTATAAGTCAAGGATGGTATGCTATAGAGGTTTCCTCTAGTTTTGGATGTTCTGGACTTACCATTCCTTACTATGTAGATCCGCCACCACCGATAATTCCAAATTTGGTTCAGGTTCAAGCACCTGGATGTGGTGGATTAGGTCAAATGCGTTTGAGTATTGAAAACCCTGAGCCTGGTTTTGAGTATGAGTATAGACTTAATGATGTCGCTGGCGGGAATCCAACGGACCCATTTATTAGAATAGAGGATACTGCAGGGAATGCTTCAACTTTTGTTATTATTGAAGGAGGACCAAGTTTTTATCAATATGAGGTTAGAAAAATAAATGCAACAAATACCTGTGGGGTAATAAACTCTAATGGTCTAACATTGGTTGATGCCCAAAATATTGATTTAGTGGTAAACCAACCAGATGATATTTCTTGTGCTTCAGAAACTGATGGACGTATAGAGTCTTTCTCTTCCGGAGGAGTAGGAAGTAATACGTATACGCTATATTTAGGAGACCCAGTTGATGCTTTCAACCCTTCAGCAACAGCAACAGTTGTAGCTTCTAATGATTTTGGAACTTTCGAAGGATTATCAGATGCCACTGATTATTATATTGCTGTGACTAGTGGTGCAACATGTCAAGATATTGAAGGCCCTTATGTAGTTGCTAGACCGGAACCGATTGTTTTTGAGGCAAATGCAACTCCTATAAGTTGTAGTGGAGAAAATGATGGTACCATTACCGTTGAGGTAACAAGTGGAGGGGAAGGTCTATTACAGTTTGCAATAGGTCCAAACTTTAATGAATTCTTTAGTGATCCGGATAACCCCACCACATATACCTTTGAAGACTTGGAAGGTGACGCAAATGGTCGTGAATACACAGTATTGATACAGGATTCTCAAGGATGTTCAGAGTTGACTACAGTGATGGTCTATGAACCAGAGGAAATTAGAATTTCTTCTGTTGAGACGCCAGAAATATGTCTTGGTTTTGCTGATGGTACTGCACAATTAACAATCACAGGGGGTACTCCTTTTGTAGATGGTAGTGGAGTGTCTTATTATGAAACAAGTTTGAATTCAAATGACGATGCAGATTTTGTTCGAAATGACAGCCTTCTTTTTGAAAATCTTTCAGGAGGAGAAACCTATGTGGTATTTGTTCGTGATGCTAACGGTTGTGCCAATAGTATTGTTGTCCCGATTGAAATAGGTGTAGATATCATGGCAGAAGCCATTGTAGAATATGGTTGTGACGGTATTTTTCCAAATAGTACAGCACGTGTAGAAATGCAAAATCAGGCTGCATTATCAGAAGTTTTATTCTCTTTGGATGTGGATGATATTAATGTAGCAACCACAGAAAGAATGTGGGGAGACTTACCAGCAGGGGACCATGTAGTATACGTTTATCATCAAAATGGATGTACAACAATGGTAGAGTTTACCATTGATTTCTACGAGCCATTAATGTTAGAAGTCCAAAAAACTGGACCGGACGAAATCACGGCAATAGCAACTGGAGGATTTGGTGGTTACGAGTTCTTCTTCCAAGGGGAATCTACAGGTGAAGTAAACACCTTTAATGTAAATATAGATACCACTATTAATGTTAGGGTGATTGATGAAAGAGGATGTATAGTTGAAATGGCTTTTCCATTCGATTTTGATGGTATGGTAGATATACCTGGCTTCTTTACCCCAGATGGTGATGGTTTAAATGATACATGGTATCCTAGAAATCGTGAGTTCTTCCCTAATATAGATGTAATTATTTACGATAGGTACGGTAGAGTAGTAGCAAGACTGGATCAAGTATCTAAATGGGACGGAAATTACGATGGAGCTCCTTTACCAACCGGAGATTATTGGTATGTGATAAATGCCAACGATAATGAAAAGCAAAAATATGTTGGACACTTTACCTTATATAGATAGCTTTTTGTCATAAACAATACAAGGTTTAAAAGATACTTTTTAAAGATGATTTTATACATTTCATATACGGAGTAAGATAATATTTATATCTTTTGGTATAATTTGTAGGACAGTACCTAATATTTTTTTGATGCAAAATTACCAATCTCAAGTATTGCCTTCATTTTTATGTAAAGAAGATGACTGTCTTTGTGAAAATGCTTTGATTACCCTTAATTTAATACTAAATGGCTTAAATAGCGATAAAAAGCCATACAAGATAGATTATCACATGCTAATGATGAGTTATTCGCTTTGGAAAGGTGATAATTTAGACGAATTTTGCCATAAACAAGCATTAAGTTATTTCTTGTTCAACCCTATAAACGATTCAGCTGTAGCACGTGAAGCTCTATATATAGAAATTAGGGAGTTCCTCACAGGAATCTAAAATACCTTTCAGATTTCCACCTCTTTTCTTATCCTTCGAGGTAATTCTTTTCACTTTTAATTTATTATTTTTGCGTTCATTTTTCGGGATGTAGCTTAGTCCGGTTAAAGTGCACGGCTGGGGGCCGTGAGATCGGAGGTTCGAATCCTCTCATCCCGACAAACTACGATTTTGGTTATATCAAAGCCCTGATAATCATATGATTATCAGGGCGTCAATCAAAACTTTTTAGTAATACAATCTGAAATAACAAAAAAGCCATCTACACACTTTTAACGACAGTCCATGTAGTTGTTTGGAATTCAATAGGTTAAATTCCTATTTTAGACTAATGGCTAATTTTCTATTTGGATATCTGACTAAAAACAATTGAATGAGACGCTTCATATTGGTTTTCTTCATTTTTTATAATGCCATAAGTTTTTCGCAAAATGCTGATTCTCGGGAAAAATTCGGTCAAAAAGTAATTTGGGCAGGCTCCATGTTGGATGTTGCGGATGGGAGGATAATAAAAGATGTACTTGTTGTTATAGAAAACGATAAAATCATCAAGATTGATAGGGCATCACAAAAGAACTTGTATAAGGACACAGAAATTATTGATTTATCAGAATACACCATACTTCCGGGGCTGATCGACTGTCATGCCCATTTGGTCTTGAATTCCTATGATAAATCCATAGATCAATGGGAACTGCCAGTTGCCAACTATGGTATAATGGGCACAATCAATGCAAGAAAAACGCTTGAGGCAGGTTTTACTACGGTAAGGGACATCTGGGGTATTTTCTACAGTGATATTGCTTTGCGCGATGCGATTAATAAGGGTATTATTCCTGGGCCAAGGATGTATGTCAGTGGTCCGGCCATCACCATGACTGGTGGGCATGGGGACTGGGAAAGTTGGATGGGTCCGCACATAGAACTAAAAAAAAACCCGGCGGCGATTGCAGACGGGGTTAATGAAGTACAAAAAGAGGTACGTCGTCATGTTAAATACGGAGTAGACTTGATTAAAATTACGGCAACAGGTGGTTTTGGCACTAGCGGTTCAATTCCTGGCGCAGCTTCGTACACTATGGAAGAAATAAAAGCGGCAGTCAATGAAGCGAGAAAAAATGGTTTGAAAGTAGCCGCACATGCCCATGGTGCAGAAGGTATAAAAAATGCCATTAAAGCGGGAGTTGCTTCAATTGAACACGGAAGTCTGATGGATGATGAATCCATAGAACTAATGGAAAAACATAATGTTTATCTCGTCATGGATTTGATGGCCGCACATTATGACTTACTTGAGAAGAAAAACGATTATAGTGATAAAAAAATAGATGAAAATAATAATGAGATGTATAGCAGTTTTGCATCTAATTTTCTAAAAGCACACGAGCAAGGTGTAAAAATGGCTTTCGGTACAGATGCAGGGGTTTATCCACACGGGCGCAATGCCGAACAGTTTAAGTTGATGGTCAAAGCAGGAATAAGCGAAATGGATGCCATAAAATCGGCAACCATAATTGCTGCTGAACTCATTGGAATAAAAGATAAAACTGGAAGCATCGAAGAAGGTAAGTGGGCAGATATCATCGCGGTTAAAGGAAATCCGTTGAAAGATATTACAATTTTGGAAAAGGTTGAATTTGTAATGAAGGAGGGGAAGGTCTATAAGTCAAATTAAAAGCACTATCCAAATTGAATTATTAAAAAAAGTACAGGTATTATAATAATTTACTAAATATAATAAGGGCTTTAGCAAATATGGCAAAGAGTTAAACTTAGTTGCTTGGATTTATTGACAAGTCCAAAATCTTTTAATGAGGCTTTTAGAATAAGTACGCTTTACAACTCCCAGCCCAATCTCAAACTCCCATAATAATTAAGTTCATCACCAGGGTAGAAGTAGCGCGGTTCTCTACCTCCAAAACCTTGGGTATTGATAAGCACAGATTGCGCATAGACATCATCAAATAGGTTGTTTATACCGAAGTCAAGTCCCAATGAAAAGTGTTTGGAGAGCTTTTTATAATAGCCCATTCTGGCGTTCATAATATTGAAAGGGTCACTTGATAAGCTGTTGGCATCGGTCAAGGGAATCGCACCCACATACTGATAAGTAGTATTCAAATAGAAATCGTCAAAAAAGCGAAATTGTAGCCCGGCTGTCGCTCTTTGTTTGGGTACGCCCGTTAAGGGGTTTCTTGAAAAATTATCGCCTTCATCTATAAATTCTATAAAACTATGGTCTGTGAGGGTGAGGTTTACAAAAGGGCTTACCTGTACTTTATTAGAAATCATAAGATTATAGTTCACGCCGAGTTCCAATCCGCGGTGACGGGTCTTTCCGGCATTTCTACCTACAAATTGGTCCTCGTTTACACGTTCCGCTACCAGTAAATTTTGAATGTTCATTTGGTAAATAGCTAAATTGATGTTTAGGCGACGTTCATCAAAATAGAGCGTACTTCCCAATTCATAATTGGTGCCTGTTTCCTGTGCAATATCAGGGTTGATTACACCATCGGGCGTTAAGGTTTCTTCCAAGGTGGGGTTGGAGAATCCGCGGCTTATATTGGCGTATAATTGATAGTCTTTTGAAAAAGCATAGTTGAGGTTAAGGCTTGGTAACAGAATCGCCTTAAAATTACGGTTGGCACTTCGGTTATCTGCACCAGTATTGAACATATCTTGATAATCATAGTCCGTTTTATTGATGCTTAGACCCACCTGAGCGGATAATTTTTCAGATAGGGGATATAATAGGCTTCCGAAAGCATTCCATTGTGAACGAAACTCTTTGTTCGCGGCTTCTTGGTCTCCCTGTAGACTGCCGTTACCATTATTGTCTTCCCATAAATTTTCAAACGAATCCCACGTATATTCGTCTTTATAGAGTTCTCCCCCAAAAAAATATTCGGCCTTTTGGTCTGCTATGGCAAAACTTCCCGAAAAATTGGTCCGAAATCCGAAACCATTGGTGTATTCATCGAGAATTCCGAAGGGGCGTGCCTCGTAATGGTCTAGATAGGTATAAAACAAACTGCTCGAATTCTTAAACTTTTCGTTGAATTTGTGCTCGTAGTTTAACCCCACCAAACTATAATTATTAGCCTCAAAACCTTGGGAAACTCGCCATGTAAAGGTCGCTTGTTGCGGGTCTTCCGAGAAAGCGGTAGCGCCCAAAGAACTTGGAATCTGAGCGGTGTAATCGATATGGTTTATAAGGAGGGAAATTTTGTTTTTCGGATTGATTTGATAAGAAGTATTCAATAGAAATCCGTCACGTTCAAAATTGTTGTTCTGGCGATATCCGTCAGTTTCCATATGCCCATATTGCAAACCCAAACGGAGTTTCCCATCATTGTGATTGAAGGAGAAATTGTTTTTTACCAATCCAAAAGAACCGATTGTAAAGTTATTGGAAAAGGTAGTAGATTTTCCTAAAGCTTTCTTAGGATTCAATATAATCGCTCCCCCTAAATTGGCTCCATAGGAAGTCCCTTTTGGCCCTTTGACCACTTCAATCTGACTTAGGTTTTCCAAGTCATACGCCTCAATAGTAGAAAACCCGGAACCATCGGTAATAGGAATATCATTATAATACATACGGAGCTTATCCGTACCGAAAAGCGTTCTTGCACCAATACCTCTAATCGTAATTCTATTTGTGTTCAGCGCACCAGAAAATACATACACCCCAGGAATCTGATTGATAGCCGGAACCATAGAAACCGGACTATAATTCTGAAACACTTTCACTGAAATGACCTCTGAAGGCACAATGCCAATGCTGTTTTTCTGCTTTAAGGCATCTAAGAGAATGACTTCATCCAATTGGGTAATGCTATCATTTTCAGTAGGCTCTTGACCTTGGACCACCAAAATACTGCTTAGTGCTAAGATGAAAAACAGAAAGGTTTTTGAGTATTGGTTCATACTACTTGACGAAAAAAAATTAAGATTCAAAGATAAAGTTTCAGTTAGGAATGTGACTGGTCTTTTATATGTTGAAAGTGTTTGGTTTACTTTAGGTCACCTGATTCTCATCCGCTATCAATTTAAATTTGATTCGTATTATGAGTATAATTATGAGGGATATATTTTTAGTTAAGCTGAGAATTCGTATTATTCCACGATAATAAAAATTTTTATTGTAAGAATGAAGCAAAAGATAATTGAATTCTCTCAAGTTCTGGATACAGCGGCTAACATTGCAATACCTATAGAACAAATAAGTAATTCGACTAAATTATCGTTGGATGAGGCTTATGCAATTCAAGAAAAATCTATTGGACTTCGATTTAAAAGGGGTGAACAATTATCAGGACTTAAACTAGGCTTTACAAGTAAGGCAAAGATGGAACAAATGGGGGTTCATGACCTAATTTGGGGCAGACTCACCAATAAAATGGAAATAGAAAATGATGGTGATTTGTACATCAAAAACTTTATACACCCTAGGACCGAGCCAGAAATAGCTTTTTTGCTTAAAAAGGACATTTCTGAAGCGATTACCAAAGCCAATGTCGCAGAATATGTGAAAGGTGTTGCTGCAGCGATAGAAGTAATTGATTCCAGATACAAAAATTTTAAGTTTTCGTTAGAAGATGTAATTGCGGATAATTGTTCCTCTTCTGCATATGTCTTGGGGAAATGGAAAGATTTTACTATTGATTCTTCCAATCTTGCTATGACCATGAATGTTAACGGTAAAACTGTACAGTCAGGAAACTCTAATGCCATATTGGGCAACCCACTAAATTCATTATTGCAGGCTTTTAGATTGGCAGAACAATATAATGTGCCTCTGCTCAAGGATATGGTAATCCTTGCAGGTGCCGCCACACCAGCAGTTTTTGTCCATGAGAATGATACTATTGTGGTTGAAGTTGAAAAGCTTGGTAAGGTTAGTCTAAAAGTAAAGTAAAATAGTTTTGATGTATGTGCTTCTTTGGCTTTTAATCCGTTAGATAATTGTCTCTGGATTAAGACTTGTAGACTTATGAATAGGTCAAAAAATATAGGCTAACCAGTTATTTGAAAAAATTGAAAGTGGAAGCCGTTGAAATTCGAAAAATATAGGGAACTTTAAGCTGAACTTTTTTCAATGATTTCTATAGCTAATTACATAAACGGAGAACTAAAAGAATGTCATTCTGGAAAAGAACTAGATGTATTTAATCCGTCTAATGGAGAGGTCTATGCAAAAGTTCCTGATTCAGATGCTTCAGATATTGAAGAGGCAGTTATTGCTGCCAAAAAGGCATATTCATCATGGTCTTCCACAACTATTGAAGAACGTCATGATTATCTAATGAAGATTTCAAAGGCCATTGAAGCTGATTTAGAGAATCTTGCATTGGCAGAATCTATTGATAACGGAAAGCCATCTTGGTTAACTAAGGAAGTGGATATTCCAAGAGCTGCAAGCAATATGAGGTTTTTTGCAACCGCTATCATGCAATTTTCTTCGGAATCACATGAAATGAATGGAAAAGCAGTCAATTATACGCTTAGAAAGCCTTTAGGTCCAGTAGCTTGTATTTCTCCGTGGAACCTTCCTTTGTATCTTTTTACTTGGAAGATTGCACCAGCATTGGCTGCGGGTAACACGGTTGTCGCTAAGCCATCTGAAGTAACACCAATGACTGCCTATTTACTATCCAAGATTTGTATAGCTATAGGTTTACCAGCTGGGGTTTTGAATGTAGTTCATGGACAAGGGCAGAAAACAGGAGCTTTATTAAGCACCCATAAGGATATTAAAGCAATTTCTTTCACAGGAAGTACAAAAGTGGGTGCAGATATCGCTATGAAGGCGGCTCCTTCATTCAAAAAGTATTCATTGGAAATGGGTGGTAAAAACCCAAACATCATTTTTGCAGATTGTGATTACGAGAAAATGCTGAAAACTACATTGCGTTCCTCATTTGCCAATCAAGGGCAAATTTGTTTATGTGGCTCCAAGATATTTGTGGAAAAACCTATCTATGAGAAGTTTAAGAGTGATTTTGTGAATAAAACAAAGGCACTCAAGGTGGGTCATCCACAAAAAGAGACCACTAAAATAGGTGCAATCGTTTCTAAAGTTCACTTTGATAAAATTAATTACTACATTAATTTGGCAAAAGAAGAGGGCGGGAAGCTTCTTTGTGGTGGTAATTCAATAAAACCTGAAGGATATGAAAATGGGTGGTACATTGAACCAACTGTAATTGAAGGCCTTCCACTAAATTGCAGGACAAATAAAGAAGAGATTTTTGGACCAGTGGTTACCATAATGTCGTTTGAAAATGAAGCTGAGGCACTAGAAATGGCCAATGACAATGATTATGGCCTCGCGGCAACGATTTGGACACAAGATCTGTCTAGAGCGCACCGTATTGCGAGTGAAATAGAAGCAGGAATTGTTTGGATAAATTCGTGGTTGCTCAGAGATTTAAGAACCCCGTTCGGAGGTATGAAAAATTCAGGAGTAGGCAGAGAAGGCGGATTTGAGGCACTTCGCTTTTTTACGGAAACAAAAAATGTTTGTATCGATTATTCAAAATAATGGTTATACCTTAAAACAAAAAGTATGTCAAAAACATTCAACCCTATCAATTTTAAAAATTGGATAGAAGATAACCGAGAGTTTTTAAAACCACCTGTGGGTAACAAGGTCATATATAATGAAGATTACATTGTGATGGTAGTAGGTGGTCCAAACTCTAGAAAGGATTACCACTTAAACGAGACACCGGAATTTTTTTATCAAGTGGAAGGTGATATTGTCTTAAAATTGATTGTTGATGGTAAACCGGAAGATGTTCATATTAAGGAAGGGGAAATCTACTATTTACCACCAAATATTCCCCATTCCCCACAACGTGGTGAAAATACAGTAGGTCTTGTAATTGAACAAAAAAGAGCCGAAAACATGGTGGATGGACTGGCTTGGTTTTGTGAAAATTGTGACAATGAGCTATATAGAGAACCGTTTAAATTAGACAATATTGAAACGGATATGCCTGTTATTTTCAATAAGTTTTATTCAAATGAAAATCTTTTAACCTGTGATAATTGTGGAACCAAAATGGAACCACCTAAATAATCAAGGCCTTTGAGCCAAATAGAAGTAGTTCAATGAGAATCAACGGACATTCACATTTATTACCATATCCAGAGCAAATCCCTGCTTATTTAAAAGAAAAAGAAATTTTTTGGATAGATGAAGATAGACAGCATATGCTTCAGAAAGGGTGGAAACGTCCTGTTACGGATTCCAGCTTTTTCTTGGAAGAGAAATTGCAATGGATGGACCGTAATAAAATTGATCATGCTGTTGTACTTAATCTTTCACAGCTATATGGAAATGGGCTTCGTATTCGGGATATGAAATATGCTTTGCGGTTTCAAAACGATTTTAACAGTCAGGTACAAGACAATCATCCAACCAAGTTTACTTGTGGTTTTGTGGTACATGCGGGTTTTATTGATGGTGCCTGTTGGGAGATTGAGCGATGTGTGGAAGAATTAAAGATGCAAGTACTGTGTTTGCCTACACATTATATGGATTCTATTGGGACATGGAGAGGTATTTTTGATAAAGAGACAGCACCTATTTTTGAGTTGGCAAATAAGTATAAATTGGCTATAGAAATCCATCCATACGATGGTGAAAAGTTTATTCATTTAGAAAATCAGTCTTGGCGTTTTCATCTTATATGGATGCTGGCTCAATGTGCAGATGCTTATCATTTTTACACGCTTGATGGTCTTTATGAAAAATATCCGGATATCCGTGTTTGTTTTGCCCATGGAGGGCAATTAAATCACTTAAACATCGGAAGAAGAACTCAAGGATTTGATGGTAGACCAGACCTTTTTGAGGGTCAGACCAGACCACGAAAGGCGCTAGGTCACCCAAATATATATTTTGATACATTGGTTCACGACACTATTTCTTTTGAACTTATGGTAAGACGTCAAAAAGGAACTGACCAACTTATTTTAGGTCTAGACGACCCTTATCCTTTGGGAGAAATGGAAAGTGAAGCGCAATCGTCTTACCCTGGAAAACTACTGGACCTTGCGGTAGAAGAAGAGATTATAACTAAAAGGCAGCACGGAGAGATTTGGGATAAAAATGTTGTAAGATGGTTGTGTGGTAAGGATGCAGAGGCTTTTTACAAAAGAGTTCAGAAAAAAGACTAATGGAGAGTACTTTAAAATATGCAAGACAGCAAGATGCAAAAGATAGTTTAAGCTCTTACCGTGACAAATTTCATATCCCAAAACAAAGAAATGGTGAACCACACACTTATTTATGTGGAAATTCTTTGGGTTTACAGCCTAAAACCACTAGAAGCTATATTCAACAAGAGCTAGATGATTGGGCAACTTATGGTGTAGAAGGGCACTTTCATGCTAAAAATCCATGGCTTCCCTATCATGAGTTCTTGACTGATAAAATGGCAAAAATAGTGGGTGCAAAACCTATAGAAGTAGTGATCATGAATACTTTAAGTGTAAACCTTCACTTATTAATGGCAACATTTTATAGGCCTACAAAGCAACGATATAAAATTTTGATAGAGTCAGATGCTTTTCCATCTGATAGATATGCCGTGGAATCACAACTAAAATTTCATGGATTTGAAAATGGTTTAGTAGAATTAAAACCTAGAGATGGCGAGGTATTACTGAGATATGAAGATATAGAAAGTGCCATTGAAGATTTAGGAAATGAAATAGCCCTTATATTAATTGGATGTCCCAATTATTACACAGGACAGGTTTTTGATATTGGTCGCATAGCAGAGCTTGGTCACTCAAAAGGGTGTAAAGTTGGCATAGACTTAGCCCACGGCGTTGGTAATTTAAAACTGGAACTTCATAAGTCTAATATTGATTTTGCCGCGTGGTGTACTTACAAATACTTAAACAGCGGTCCGGGTAGTGTCGGTGGCTGTTTTATACACGAGCGCCATGCCCATAATTTTGACCTACCCAGATTTGCTGGTTGGTGGGGTCATGACAAAGAAACTCGTTTTGGAATGCGGGACGATTTTAACCCCATTCCTGGTGCAGAAGGCTGGCAATTAAGCAACCCACCAATATTGTCACTAGCTGCAATACGTGCTTCTCTAGATCTTTTTGATGAGGTAGGTATGGATAAGTTAGTTCTAAAATCAAGACAATTAACAGGTTACTTGGAGTTTCTTTTAAAGGAATTGCTTGAAGGGCAAGTTGATGTTATAACTCCAAAAGAACAGAATGAAAGAGGTTGTCAACTCTCACTGCAATTAACAAATGGTAATGGAAAATCTATTTTTAATGCTATTACAAAAAGGGGAGTGATAGCAGATTGGAGAGAACCAGATGTAATCCGTATAGCGCCAGCACCATTTTACAACTCTTTTGAAGATGTTTACAATTTTGTTTTGATCTTAAAAGAAGAAGTGGGAAAGTAGGCATGGCAAGAAAAGAAAAAATTTTAATAGTTGGTGCGGGTTTATGTGGTTCATTACTGGCTATTCGTATGGCACAGCGTGGATATGAGGTTGAAGTACACGAACGCCTTCCAGACATGCGAAAAATACCATTGGCAGGAGGGAGGTCCATTAATTTAGCTTTATCAGACCGAGGTCTCAAGGCTATTAAAAGCGCTGGATTTAAGGAAGAGATATTAGAAGAGTGCATTGGCATGGAAGGGCGTATGATCCATGGAATCGATGGCGAGGAAAGGTTTTCTAAATATAGTGGTAGGGAAGGGGAGAAAATAAATTCAGTCTCTAGAACTGGTTTAAACATTACCCTACTGGATAAGGCTGATGAATTTGATAATGTGACCATTCATTTTAACTCAAAATGTGTAAATATAGACTTGGACAATGCAACAGGTTCTTTTATCAATTTTAAGGGCAAAAAGATTCAGGTTAAGGCCACAATAGTTTTAGGAACAGATGGTGCAGGTTCTGTAGTAAGAAAAAGTATGATGTCTAGAACCCCTGAGTTGTTGTTCAATTACTCGCAGAATTTCTTAAGGTCAGGATACAAAGAGTTAGAAATTCCAGCAACAGATACTGGAGGCTATCGTCTGGATAAAAATGCACTACACATTTGGCCAAGAGGTAAATTCATGATGATTGCTTTACCTAACTTAGATGGTAGTTTTACTGTTACCATGTTCCACCCTTATGAAGGGGAAAGTGGATTTAATACCTTGAATACAGAGGAGAAGGTGCTTGGGTTTTTCAAAAAATACTATCCAGATTCTTTAAAACATTTTCCAAATTTAACTGAGGAATATTTCAATAATCCAGTAGGCATGTTAGGTACCATCAAATGCTATCCTTGGCAAGCTTTCGGAAAAACTTTGATTATGGGTGATGCTGCCCATGCGATAGTACCATTCTATGGACAGGGAATGAATGCTTCCTTTGAAGATGTCCGAATTTTTGACGAAATGGTTGAAAAGCATAATGGTAATTGGGAAGCTTTATTTAAAGAATTTCAAGAGGAAAGGGTAAACAACACCAATGCCATTGCAGATTTAGCGGTTGATAATTTTTATGAGATGCAAGATAAGGTTGCCGATGAAGTTTTTATTCGAAAGCGAAAAATTGAAATGCAATTGGAACAAACCTATCCCGATTACTATTCTAAATACTCTTTGGTTACTTTTCAGGAAAACCTTTCTTATCGTGAAGCGATGATTCGAGGACGAAAACAAGATGAACTATTATTGAAAATCTGTTCAGATTCCGATTGGGAGAAAATTTCATTGGATAGTATTTATCAGAAGCTAAAAAAAGTTAACTACTCAGATATACTAAAATATGGATAGTAAGACTATTAAAAACAAAGCTAAACCTTTGGGTAATTATCCTCACATCAAAAGGGTAGGAGACTATATCTTTGTTTCGGGTACAAGTAGCAGACGACCGGATAATACACACGTTGGAGCTACAGAGTTGGAAGACGGAACTTGGGATTTAGATATCAAATTACAAACCGAGGCGGTCATAAAAAATATTGAAGAATTAATTAAGAATATGGATGCTACTCTAAATGATGTAGTTGATATCACTACATTTTTGGTAGATATGAAAGATTTTAAAGGATATAATGAAGTTTATGGGACTTACTTTGATGGGACTGGACCCACAAGAACAACTGTTGCAGTACATCAGCTTCCTCATCCTAACCTTCTCATAGAAATAAAGGCCTTAATTTACAAACCCCTCTAATAAAAGTGTCCTTACTGAGTGAAAAACATCCAAAAGATAATCAGTCTTTGGAGTTTTCAACAAACACTCATTTTTGTTCATAAGCTATTAGCCTAAAATGTAAGTTTTTGACCAAAAAACCTACTTTTGTATTAGTAATAATTTGAGAAGAAGGAATACTATGTCTGAACAAATAGAAAGATTAAAAACATTAATTATCGGCTCAGGACCTGCAGGTTATACCGCTGCAATTTATGCTGCTAGAGCAGATTTAAAACCAGTTATGTATACAGGTATGGAGCCTGGTGGACAATTGACCACTACTACTGAAGTTGATAATTTTCCAGGCTATCCAGAAGGGATAGATGGACCTACTATGATGGTACAATTACAACAACAGGCAGAACGCTTTGGAACTGAGGTTCGTATAGGTATGGTCACCGCTGTAGATTTTAGTAATGAAGTTGGTGGAATACATAAAGTAACGGTTGATAACGATAAAACGATAAAAGCAGAAAGCATAATTATTTCTACTGGGGCTACCGCAAAATATTTGAATATTCCAAGTGAGCAAAAGTTACGCGGTGGTGGTGTTTCTGCATGTGCGGTTTGTGATGGGTTCTTTTATAAAGGTCAAGATGTGGCTATAGTAGGCGCAGGGGACACCGCAGCTGAGGAGGCCTCATATCTTGCAAATATCTGTAACAAAGTCACTATGTTAGTGCGTAAGGATTATATGAGGGCTTCTAAAGCGATGCAGCATCGTGTAAACAGTTTGGATAACATAGAAATCCGTTACAATACAGAGGTTGAAGAGGTTTTAGGAGACCAAGTTGTGGAAGGACTAAGAATGGTTAACAATCAAACTGGTGAGAAGGAAGATATTGTGATTACAGGATTGTTCATAGCTATTGGTCATAAACCAAATACTGATATTTTTAAGGGTCAGATAGATATGGATGATACCGGCTATATTATTACGGAAGGAAAATCCACAAAAACAAATGTACCAGGAGTATTTGCTAGTGGAGATGTACAGGATAAAGAATACCGTCAGGCAGTTACTGCTGCTGGGACAGGTTGTATGGCTGCGTTAGATGCAGAGCGTTATTTAGCTGCTGTAGAGTCTAAAGAAGAAGTTTCGGTCTAAGTTATTTTAGAAATTGTCACTATTAAAAAGCCGCATTAATGCGGCTTTTTAATTAGTCTATGCGTACATAATTTTCTGAATGTACCCTGTAACCTTCAGCGTCCAGTGTTATTTGACTAAAAGAGTTCTCTTTCAAAATAAGTTCAAATTCAAACACCTCTATACTATCCATCATTTCCATCATAGTGGATGAGCCGTATTCCAAGGTTTCAAAAAGTTTACTTTCAGTAGTTCTGTATGAGCCATAACCAAACCATTCTGCAGAAACAGAAGGGACAATACGGGTCCACATTACTTTATCATTGTTGTACATTTTAATTTGTCGGGCTCCTGTCCCTTTTTCTATAATGGTATCAGTAATATTGACCCCATCATAAATATAATGGCTTACTAATTCCCAAGTACCGTTTATAGATTTCGCAGTTTCGGATTGTCTTTTTTGTTCTGGTGTAGTTGCAGCTACCGTAACTAAAAGCAACAATACTATTACAAGGATTTTTTTCATCAATAAAAAGTGTAATTTTTTAATCATAAATACTATTTAAAGTATAACAGTATATTATGAACGAAAAATCTGACAAATATTGTATGTATATTACAATATTTTAATCAATCCTTTTATAATTTTCAGAAAAAGTATAGTTGCCTTCTTCATCAAAACTTATTTGACTGTAGTTATCGTCTGTTAAGACTAAGTCAAAAGTAAATACGCGCATCGTATCCATTGCTTTCATCATTTCTGTATCGCCATATTCTATAGTTTCAATAAGTTGGTTATCTGTTATTTTATAGGAACCATATCCAAACCTTCCGTTGGGTTCATCGGGGACATACCGTGACCACATTATTTTTCCATTATAATACATCTTTACCTGGCGATAACCAGGAGCTTTGGCAACGGTATCTGAAATATTTTGCTCTTCATCGTAATTATAAAAACTTTCAAGTTCCCAAGTACCTTCAATGGAATGATATGAATTTGGTTTTGCCGAGGTAAGCATGGTAAAAGATACCAATACTACCACTAAAAAGAGCGATGTTAATAGTTTTTTCATGGTCAACTGTTTTAAGTGAGGAATTAAGTTCTTTTAAGATACAAAAAATTGTTAAGTGCTTAATTATTAAGCGCTAAAAAATGGAAGTCTTATATTTTTATACATAGAAAAAGCCTCGAGCTTAGCTTGAGGCTTTGGTAAGGGTAGATTGGTTTGGTTGTTAATTCCTAATATTTATGGACACTACCGGACACCGATTTTTTCTTAGATACTTGGGGGTCACCTGAATAAGATATATCCGCACCGCTGCTTGCATCAGCAGTTAACGATTCTGACACATTAACAGAGATGTCTGAACCGCTACTTGCATCTGCATTACAACGTTTTGCCAATAAGTTTCTTGCTTTTATATCCGCACCGCTACTAGCATCAGCATAAAGTACATCAGTTTGGCCAGAGATTTTAATGTCTGCACCACTACTGGCATCTGCTTCGATTTCTGTAGCAATTACTTCTACTTCCAGGTCTGAACCGCTACTGGCATCTAAATCCAGTTTCTCCGCTTTTATTTCATTTTGCCCTATTAAGTCAGCGCCACTAGAGCTTTCCAATACTGTAATTTTTGGTAGGGTTACATAGACATTCTTTGTCGCTCTTCCAATATTTTCGACAGTGTGGACCTTTAATTTACCATCCCTAATATCAGTTGCGATAAGTTCAATTATGTTTTCATCTGCTTCTACCAAAATTCTGAACTCATTACCTTGGGTTACAAATACGTCAAGTCCTTCTGCAGCAGAGATTTCTGTAAAATCTTCAGTTACTTTTCTTGTCTCTTCGGCTATTACGCCGTTTCCTTTTTTGCCATCTCCAAAGCTAATGTTAACGCAGGATGAAGCGAATAATGCTAATACAAGGCCAATTGCAATTCTTGCTAGTGTTGTCATGATTGTTGTTGCTTTTAATGATTGATTAAAATTCGTGTTTTAGTTTGTTCTTTATCAATAATAGTCACCCAACTGTTAAATTGAGTGACCCAATTGTAATTAGTTCTTTTCTTCTGCTTTTATTTCTACGCCGTCTTCGTCAATTTTAAGTTTAAATGAGTCTGTCTCATCTTCAACATCAATATTGATTCCGTCTTCGTTAATGATGATTTTTCCATCACTATTATCATCGTCATCCCAATTATTGTATTCCTCTTCTGGGCATTCATGGCATTTTAGTTCACCATCTTCTCCCATTACCCACGTATGATTGGCTATGCTACTTCTGTAATAGTCCCGGTCATTTTTGGTGCTTCTTCCAATATGACCTTTGGTAGATTCATCAAAAGAGATGTAGCTGCCAACGGGAATGTAAACTGTGGAGCGTACTTCTTGCTGCCTTGCCTTATTTGATGTAGCAGTAATAAGAAAATCATTCAGTACAATTTCATTACCATTAACGCTATACTCATAAGACACTTCTTTTGCTTTGTCTCTAGCAATTTTAAAAGTACTACCATGACTATCTTTTCTCACATTCAATCTTACTAAGGAATCTTCAGACTTTTTTATGTCAAAGCGTACATCATCAGAAACTAAGATTGGTCTATCATTTTCATCATATGATAAGGTCATACGCCCAAAATGGACTCTATCTGAACCGTAATCATATTCATTTTCGTTCATACGGATACGTATGGTATCGTTAAGGTCTGCTATTGCTATCACAGCTTTTTCATTTACACTTCCCACGGTGGCGAATTCTGCTGCTTGGCGAACTCCAAATACTGTTAAAACCCCAATGGATATCAGCCATAGCCCTAGTAGTGAAAATTTAGCAATATTACCTATTGATTTTAAATTGGTCACTAAAATCTTTAGACCTAAGTACATGATAAAGAAGAACGGTATACCAATGGCAAAAAACAATAACAATGAAATTAACCAGACCGGAGATCCAGAGGTGTTCACTATTTCATAAAAATCCACACCAGGGAAATGTACCGCATCAATAATACCTACGGAAAATAGTGCAATGAACAAACCTATAAGGGTCGATGCACCAATGATGATCAACAATATCCCTATAAACTTTCCAAAAATCTTGAATAGGAACATGATAATATCACCAATAGTATCAAAAAAGGTCTTGGAGCCGCTTTTTACCTTATTACCTACCTTTTCGTAGTCGACGCTTTTAACTGCGTCAGAAACATCATCAAACCCCTCTTTAACTTTGCGTTCTATATTGCTGATGTTTATAGGCTTTCCCGTCATGTCCAACTTTTGGGAAGTTGAAGATGCCTCCGGAACTAAAATCCAAAGTAAAATATATGCTATAAAACCAAATCCGGTAAAAACTGCTAATAGAATAAAAATTAGCCTTATCCATAAAGCATCTATACCCAAATAATATTCCAGACCAGAACATACTCCGCCAATATATTTTTGATCAATGTCCCTGTAGAGCTTTTTGGTCTTACGCTCAGGTCTTGGTTGGGAAGATCTTGGTTGGTCTTCAAAAATATCTTCGTCTACCATATAATCTTCTGGCTGTCCCATAATGGTGATTACTTCATCCACTTCTTTTTGGGTTATCACCTGACGCTCATTTTCCATTTTCTCCAGGAAAAGTTCCGCTACACGGGCTTCAATATCAGCTATAATTTCATCGCTTCCTGCGGTCCCGGAAAATGATCTTTTTATGGATTCCAAGTAACGCCTAAGCTTATTATACGCCTCGTCATCTATGTGAAAGAGGGTATTTGCTAGATTTATATTTACTGTCTTGTTCATTTTGTTGCTGCTTGATTTGTGTTGGTTACTAAGTTTACTGCATTTCTAAGTTCATCCCAGGTACCATTGAGTTCGTTGAGAAACAATTGCCCGGTTTCTGTAAGCGCATAATATTTACGTGGTGGACCAGAGGTGGATTCTTCCCAACGATAGTTGAGCAGACCAGCATTTTTAAGCCTTGTGAGCAATGGATAAATGGTACCCTCTACCACAAGCATCTTAGCGTCTTTTAAAGCTCCTAAAATTTCTGAAGCATACTTATCCTTATCTTTTAGTATGGATAGAATGCAATATTCCAGGACCCCTTTGCGCATTTGTGCCTTTGTGTTTTCTATATTCATAATTTCATGGGTCTATTAAATTAACTGTTCGTTTTGCTTCCGTGCCGTCCCGCTATGATGAGTAGCGGGCACGGAAACGTTTTTTGGTTGATTGTTGATTGATTGAATTTTTTTCGTTTTTTGATTAATAAATAAACTCTTTTAATTTTTATGTAAACTAATTACCCTCGATAATGTCCACTTGGAATCGTCATTTTTCCAGACAGATATAAATCTACTTGGTTTTGATTCCACATTTGGTTCTTGATTGTTATAAAATTTGTGCATACCTATTTCTACTGCTCCAAAACCTTTAATTTCATGTACTTCAACACTGTTTTCAACTAAAGTTCTGGTTACTTTTCCACATATATTTTGTTCAATACTCTTTAAAACATTACTTTTTGAAGTGGACAAACCACCCATATCATGATAAAATTCTAAATCCTCATCCATTAATCTGGCTTGGGTTTTCATATCACAGTTATTGTATGCATCGAATAAGGTTTTATCCAATTCCATTACTTTTTTAAATAGCTCGGATTCTTTTGCTACCTGGGCATTAGTGGCAAAGGCCAGTATTAGAAAAATAAACCCGATGATTTTTTTATATACTTCCATTACTTTATAAATTTTATAGTGAATGGGTACTTAAAAGTCTGTCCCTCATTGGTTCTTATGGTAGCCAAAATGGTATAAACAACATTCACAATGACGAGTCCGGCTTGTAGCACCCCAGTAATACCTGCGGGCCATAACCAACGACCAAACCGGAAATCGTCACTATTGATATGAATGTCTAGGTTGTTTAAATTGTTTAATCTATGAAAGCCAAAAAAATCACCATCAAATAAATCTGGTAAAAAGCCTATAAAGAATGGAATGCTTATTAATCCAATTACAATTGAATACAGTAACATACTTATTTGAAAGTTCAATGCTTGTTTTCCATTATAATCTACAAATTCAAGCTCTTTTTTATTAGCTGTCCATAAAATGAGCGGAAAAATAAAATTACCAAAGGGAACAAAGTACTTCGAAAAAGTCGAAGCATGTATGATGGCAGCTAAATTTCGCTCGTGTTTGGTTAATGATTCGGTCATGTTGATTTACTTTTTACCTTAAAACTATTTTAAGATATGTTGGTGTTTTTTGATTAATGAAATGGCTAACCTAATAGCTTACGATACAAATATATATCCAAAAGATGGTACTATGCAACACATAGTACTAAATATTAACATTTAATTAACATATTGTAGTGATTATTTAATTGTCTATTTTTGAGAAAATATAGTAATCCCTATGGCCACTAAACCCAGTAAATTCAACACCTTCACTTTTTTTAAATTACCCTCAGCATGGTGGTGTGGGGTACGATTAAAACATTTAGATGAAAAAAAGGCAGTTACCACAGTTACGCATAGATGGATAAATCAAAACCCGTTTAAATCTATGTTTTGGGCGGTACAGGGTATGGCGGCAGAGCTTAGCACTGGTGCCATGGTGATTGACCAAATCCGGAATAGTGGCCGTAAAATTTCTATGTTGGTACAGAACAACAATGCCAATTTTTCAAAAAAGGCCACTGGAAAAATCACTTTTACCTGTGAGGATGGTCACTTGATTGCTGATGCCATTAAAAAAACAATTGAAACTGGCGAAGGGCAAAAGTTTTGGATGAAATCAATTGGAGTAAATAAAGATGGGGTAGTAGTATCTACTTTTAATTTTGAGTGGACAGTTCGTTTAAAGAAATAAGATTGTGTATACAAGAGTGGTACTTGTCACCCTGAGCTAACTCAAAGGGTTGAATGTACGGTAAGATTAAAGTGTTGAAACTGTAATTTTTTAGTGAATTCATAATCTTTTTAGTATTTTCAAAGTCAATTATAACAGTAAATAGAGTATATAACATGGGAAAATTTGAAATTAAAACTGGAAGTTCTGGCAAAACAATGTTCAACCTTAAAGCAGGTAATGGACAGGTAATACTAACAAGTCAGTCCTACGAAAGTAAAGACGGTTGTAAAAATGGTATCGAATCCGTTAAAAAGAATTCACAAGACGACGCTCGTTTTGACCGTAAAGTAGCAAAAGATGGTAGTCCTTTCTTTACGCTTACTTCTACAAACGGACAAATAATTGGCAAGAGCGAAATGTACTCTTCCAATGATGCTATGGAAAATGGTATTGCTTCTGTAAAGAAGAATGCTCCAGATGCTGATGTAGATGATAATTCTTAGTTATCTTAACAGCGATAGAATAGAAAAAGCAGCCCAACAGGCTGCTTTTTTATTTACTGTATGACGTAACAAATCAGTGTTGATTGTAACTAATAAGTAGAAATCAAAAAACAAAAAATATGAACGCACACGAAATAGATTATGAAATATTTGGCGAAGAAATGCAATATGTGGAACTAGAGCTTGATCCGCAAGAAGCAGTTGTGGCAGAAGCGGGTAGCTTTATGATGATGGATACGGATATAAAGATGGATACCATTTTTGGAGATGGATCTAACCAAGATAAAGGCGTACTTGGAAAAATATTCTCTGCCGGTAAACGTATGCTCACAGGAGAAAGCCTTTTTATGACGGCCTTTTTAAACATTGGTCAAGGTAAGAAGAAGGTAAGCTTTGCTTCGCCTTATCCTGGTAAAATTTTACCTATAGATTTATCTGAAAAGGGTGGAAAGTTCATTTGTCAAAAAGACGCCTTTTTGTGTGCTGCGAAAGGAGTTTCTGTAGGAATAGAGTTTTCAAAGCGTTTGGGCCGTGGACTTTTTGGTGGAGAAGGTTTTATTATGCAAAAATTGGAAGGTGATGGAATGGCTTTTGTACACGCGGGTGGAACAATGGCCAAGAAAGAACTTGCGGTAGGTGAGGTCTTAAAGGTAGATACAGGTTGTATCGTAGGTTTTTCCCATACTGTAGATTATGACATTGAATTTGTTGGGGGTATTAAAAATACGGTATTCGGTGGTGAAGGATTGTTCTTTGCAACGCTAAGAGGTCCAGGAACTGTGTATGTGCAATCCTTACCATTTAGCAGATTGGCCGGTAGGGTATTGGCTGCAATACCCCGTGGTGGAAAAGACAAGGGTGAAGGAAGCATTTTGGGTACACTAGGTGATATTGTTGGCGGTGATCGTGGATTTTAGAATTTTAGCTAGAAAGATTAAATTATTTTTTCGCCCCTAAAGAAAACTTTAGAGGTGTTTTTGTTATGTTCGCCCTATGGATTTTAAAAACCAAATCAATTTTTTAAAAGAGCTCCAAAAAAACAATACTAAGGAATGGATGGATGCTAACCGTAAATGGTACCATGAGGTTCGCAACGACTATATTGCTTGGTTGGATACTATGAATACCAAGCTTACTGTTATCGATGATGAATATTATGATACCCCAGGTAAAAAGGGCATTAATCGTATCAACAATAATTTAATGTTTCATCCCAATAAGCCAATTTATAAAGATCATTTTGGAGCAGGTTTTGACAAAAAACCTGGCACTGGAGATTTTTATATAGAGATTGGTATTGAGCGCTGTATGTTTGCTGGGGGCTTATGGCGACCAGACCCTAAAAGATTACGTAGTGTTAGAGAAGCAATAGATTATGACGGCGAAGAGCTAAAAAAAATACTGGCCAAGAAATCATTTAAAAATTTATTTGGCGGACTATATGAAGACGTAAAATTGACCAATGCACCTAAAGGTTTTTCAAACGACCATCCTTATATTGGTCTATTAAAAAACAAGACTTTTGCCGTGGCTACAGAGTTTTCAACTTCTGAAGTTTTCAAAAATAATTTTGAGCAAAAAGTGATTAATGCCTATAAAGAAATGCTACCCTTTCGCAGGTATTTAAATAAGGCCATAACAGTTTGATTTTAACAGAAAAACCTTGAAGAACAAACAGGTAAAAAACATAACAAAGGAGTTGTTATCTGATAACTGGTATACTCTTAATAAGTTCACGTTTGATTACCAAAAAAATGATGGTACTTGGGAAACCCAGCATAGAGAAGCTTATGACCGCGGAAATGGAGCAGGTATTTTGCTTTACAACAAAGATAAGGGAACGGTGGTTTTGACCAGGCAATTTAGAATGCCCACTTATGTAAATGGCAATGAAAATGGGATGATGATAGAAGTGTGTGCAGGTCTCTTGGATGGTGATAATCCTGAAGATTGTATTCGAAAAGAGACAGAAGAAGAAACAGGCTATAAAATCGATAAAGTTCAACGTGTTTTTGAAACCTATATGTCACCAGGTTCGGTTACCGAGATTTTATATCTGTTTATTGGTGCTTATGAAGAAAAAATGAAAGTTTGTGAAGGTGGTGGTGCAAAAGATGAGACAGAGAACATAGAAGTATTGGAAATTCCTTTTAAAAAAGCTATTCAAATGATGGAATCTGGTGAAATAAATGATGCCAAGACCATTATCTTACTACAATATGCTAAGAATTCTGATTTATTTCATTAAATCAATATGTATTATGTATTTGTCGTAGCGCAGTATAGATATCTTGTCTAACTTGACTAGTTGGCCTTCTAAAATGATTATTCATAAAACTAAAAAGTAATAGCTTTCCTGATTTGGTTTTTAAATAACCGCTCAAATTATAAGTGTTTCCCATAGAACCGGATTTTGCAAAAATGAACAGTTCATTCTTAATGTTTGGCTTTGTTATAGTTCCATTGTTGTCCCATGCAGGTAAGAGATGAAACAAGCGTTTTTTATCAGTCTCATCATAGAGTTTTTGGAGTATGGCAACCAAGGATTCTGGTGTAAACAAGTTGTATCTGGAAAGCCCTGAACCATCTACCCATCTTGGCTGCTGTTTAAGGTTTGACAAGTAATTTTCTAAAACAAAATCCTTGGATATTTTAAAACTTAATGTGTCGGATAACATAGAAGAGGTGCTAAGCATTAACTGTTCTGCAAGAAAATTATCGCTCTTATAAAGCATTCTTTTCAATATGGAATCAGTAGGTATTCCATAAAGTAATTTTTTAGATTTTTTTGAGCGGTTTTGTGTCAATGTTATCTTTTGGTTTATTTTTTTTTGTATCAGTTTTTTTGTCAAAGCTTTACTCGTGATAAAGGGAACTTCTAGCGTGTCAGTTAGATTTTCTGGAACGGAGAATTCATTTTTAGTTAAATCTCTGAGCACTTTAGTTTTTTCTCTTCTGGTATTTAAACTAAATAAGTTTGGAGAAACAACAAGGCTATCTTTTTCATAAAAAGAGACCACATTCCCGTAAAGAGGTATAGGGCCTAATTCCGGAGAGAAATAATATTGGTAATCTTCCCAAGCCCAACCAGGTCTAAATTTCTCATCGTGAAAATTTGATAGGTTCAAAACTATTTTGGCTTTGGTATTTGACAGAAATTCCAAAGCTGTACTATCCATGAAATAGGGATGGAGCCAAGATGGATCGCCAGTACCTTCTATATGTAGCGAGTCCTTGCTTTCCACATATTTTAAAGTAGGTATTTTTTCTGGTAATAGTTTTAGGGAGGCATAGAGCGTTACGATTTTTACATTGCTGGCTGGAATAAAGTATTTAGTAGAATTTTTGGCTAAAATGGTGTCTTTGGATTTTGCATCTACCACAAGGAAACCTGTAAACTGATTTTTAAATCTATCATTTTCAACCCCTTCACGTATTTGCTTTAATCTTGCGGAGGAACAAGAGGCAAAGAGTATGATTATTAATACTAATGAAATTATTTTACCGCTAACCCATTGGTTTAAAACGACTTGAAAAATGTAATTTATCGACTTTAACAACAATTTATCCAATTTTTAACTGTTATAGTATTTCAATATATACCTTTTATAGGTAACTTAGTACACAACCTATAATCTAAATATTCATTTTGTCATTATGGCTAGAGCTATGTTGGAATACACCAAAACTGTTTTGCAAAAAGTTAGTTTTGATGCGAAATTGTTCGCGAAAGAAGTGAAAAAAGCAGTTTCCTTGTTATTACCACAGGAAATTGAGGAATTAAGAATCTGGTTAAAACAATTTATTGATGATAAGCCAGAACTACATCAAAGTTTATTACTATTAAAAGCATAAATAAAGCCACCCAAACGGGTGGCTTTTTAATTAAATAGCGCAACCTTTTTTAATTTTTGCTTCTTAGAATAAAGATGTGATGAAATATTTTTATCTATTTTTTATATTATTTGGTTTGAGCTGCTCTGATGATGAAATCACAACAATAGACTTTCTGGTGTTAATCTCCTAGGGAAATGGCAGCTAGAGGCAACCAAGATAAGTCCTGGAGGTCCAGTCGATTGGTCTACTGTAGAGAATGGTACTATTCTCGAATTTAAACCTAATGGTTTTTTAGAGCAAAGTAATTCCGAAAATAATGGAACTGGAATCTATAGGGTAGAGGAGAATAGCATTTCGATTACCTTTTCAGAAACAAGCAACTATATTGGCGCAATACAGGACGGAAAACTTGTCATAGGTTTTATTGGCTGTATTGAAGAATGTTCTTTTCGTTACAGGCGTATAAACTAATAACTCTATTTATTGTTGAGCGGGCTGATAATATCAACATCTTGAAAGGTTATCGCACCTCTTACAATGGAAGAAATTACATCTTTTAAGGCTTCCGTTATTTGAATTTTTAATTCACTTTTATGGTGGATTAAACTAATCTCCCTTGCAGGAGAAGGTTTTTTAAAGTGCTTTAGGTTTCCTTTCTTTTTATCATCAAGTTCTAAAGTATTCAAATAGGGCAGTAGGGTCATACCCATACCTTCGTTAGAGAGATTTACCAAAGTTTCAAAGCTCCCACTTTCAATTTGAAAATGGTCCGTAGTTCTATTTTTTGGTGACTTGCACAAATTTATGACCCCATCCCTAAAACAATGCCCGTCTTGGAGCAATAACACATCATTTATTTCCAAATCATCTGTTGCCAGTTCCTTAGAACCAGAAAGTCTGTGATTTGGTGGTACATAACCAACGAAGGGTTCATAGTATAGTGGTTTTTCTTTAATGAATTCTATCTCTAGGGGTGTAGCGGCAATTGCAGCATCTATATGTCCATCTTGTATATTTCTAATTAGCGTATTCGTCGCTTGCTCTTTTATGATTAGGTTTACTTTAGGGTATTTTTTGATAAATGTTGGCAGAAACATTGGGAGTAATGTTGGCATTATTGTGGGAATGATTCCAAGTATAAAATCACCACCAATAAACCCCTTATCTTGGTCAACGATATCTTTGATGCGTTCTGCTTCGGCTACTATATTTTTAGCTTGTGCAACTATTTTTTTTCCAACTTCTGTAATTGCTATTGGTTTTTTACTTCGATCAAAAAGTAATATATCAAGTTCGTCTTCCAACTTTTGGACCTGCATGCTCAAGGTAGGTTGGGTCACAAAGCTCTTTTGCGCTGCCAATGTAAAATTTTGATGTTCGGCAACTGCTAAAACATATTGTAATTGGGTAATTGTCATTAACGATAGTTTTGAAGTATAAAAATACAAAAAACCATTGATAAAACTTATTGAAAATCTTTATGACGATTTTGTTTTATGATAAAAAATTAAAAAAGCCTAGCGCAAATACTAGGCTTTTATTTTGATTGATGGATTTTATTTTTCAGAACCGGATAGTCAATTCTAAATCTTCGTCTGCAACTTCAAACTTGGCATCTGCAAAAGTTGGAGGTCCCATTGTCATTTCGTTATTGGACATTCCATAGTTCTCTTTTGGCATGCCATTAGCTTCATAATCCATTCGTTGGTTATTGTTTTCATCATGCAATACCATTATTGCATAGCTGCCAGGTTTTACGTTTTCGATAGTAAAGCTTATAGAGCCTTTCTTCGCTTTTTCTGCCAAGTTTACAATGCCAGCACCTTTCATAAAAGTTTCATTGGTGTGTAATGATGCTAATACGTTTCCATTATCGTTCATAACATTTTCTAAAGTCACTTTTAGTGTAACTGTTTTTTCCTGTGCTTTTACTGAAAAAGCAATTAAAAATATCCCTAAAGCAAGTACTAGATTTTTCATTTTATTTATTTTAATTGTTAATGATGGTTCAAAGTTGCTTCAAGGTGATTCAATTTTATAATTGATATTACCCAGTTGTAAATAATCACTTCCGAATTGTAACATGGCAACATTTTTGCTACCTTTTTTAAAAATTCTAGCCATGAGAGTGAGCCATTCTATCCGAAAAATTCTAATTCTGATTTTGTTCTTCCATGGTTTACTAGGCTATTCTCAAAAATCCTATACTCCAAATACTTTATTAAGGACTCAGATTAGAAAAGATATATGGAAAGAGTTAAAGTTAAAGACCCCGCAAAAACATCGTTTCATGACCGGGTTGGTCTTTAATTCCAATGAATGTTTTGGTCTTTATGAAAAAGCGGCAAAAAAATATGGTTGGAAGCCGTATGAACTACACACTGCAGCTGCTTTTTACAAAATTATTCTAGAAGAAGTAATAGCTAAACGTAGTTACACTGATGATGAAGTTAAAACTATATACAATAAGATCAAGGCTAATTATCTTAAGAGCAAAACGGATTTTGCACTAAAAAATGAACTTTTACAGCAAAAATACGACCCTTTAGTAATAGAAGCATTATGGATTAATACTGTTTTCCAACTCTCAAAAAAGAATAATCAAGAGATTGAAAAGTTGGCCAAAACCCTATTAGAAAACTTTGAAAATATTCCTTCATCTGCAGTCCAAACTGAAAATAACTCACCTGAAAATAAAATTAGTGTCAAACAAAAGACTTCGAATAAGAACAATACAAGTTATAGTGCTAACTCTAAAATTAGTGAGATTATCCTAAGAACAGCAACAAAATATGGACTAAATGGCGTATACGTAGCTAATGATGTGAGTGTACTTTATAGTAATGGAGATATATTCACAAATCCATCTAAGCCTTTGGAGGGGTTAAATATTACCGGATCAAAAAGCAAGAACCCTAAAAAGTGGCGGACTTGGAAAAAGCAAGGAGGTATACTATACATAACCGATCCTAGGAAAAGAAAAACCTATAATTGGAAAAAATGGTTCAAGGTACGCTCGGGCACCAAAGGTTTTAAACTTTCTGGTAAGTTCAATACTTCAGACGGATTCGGAGGGGCTACGGTAATAAATGCAAGCACTGTAGTTTTTGATAGGCAAGGACGCTTTGCATGGAAAACCGTTAAAGGTGGAAATACAGATTGGAAAGCTATTTTTTCTAAAAGCAGTTCAGCCGGTACTTATAAAATTGAAGATTATACCATTACCTTAAAATATAACAATGGAGTAGAAGAAGCTTTTTTCTTTGGCTTGTACCCAAAGGACGACCAACATTTTATTATTGGTTCAAGTCACTTTGTTCCTGTAAAAAATAACTAAAGATTAAGTTCCATTTGATAATCGGAGCGTTCATAAGGACTTTCAATACCCTTTATTTCTTTGAAGCCTAACTTTTTATACAGGTGAATCGCCGGTTGGAGTGATGTATGGGTTTCTAGAAATATATTTTTTGCACCCAACTCTTTCGCTTTTTTTATTATCGCTGTGCCAAGTGCATAACCAATACCTTTTCCATGAATTGTAGGTGAAACACCCATTTTTGCCAATTCATAATCAAATTTGTAATTCTCCATTTTCACAAGAGCACAAACCCCCGCTGGTTTATTCTCCAATAATGCAATAGCGATATAACCACCCCTGTCGAGAATGTAGCTTTTGGGATTGTCCAACGCTTTATGGTCCATTTCTTCCATTTTAAAGTATGCTTCAATCCACCATTGATTCAAACCTTTGAATGCTTGTTGGTACTTCTTTTCAAAAGGGACAATAACAATATTTTCCAAAGATTTAGTATTCACTCCCTATGCAGCTATATTTTTTCGCTTGCTTATAATTTCTACAATCCAGTAGATTAATTGCCCAATTCCACTAACAAACACAAAGAGTAGAATCCAAACTATTAATAGATTATTCTCTTTCAAATTAGGGTTTTGTACGGCATGAACAATGAAAAAAATCATACTACTAACGGAAATAAGAATTGTTAGCATAACAAAACCAAAAAACCATGCAAAATTCCCAAGAATAATTGAAGCTGATGTATTTGCATCCATAGCCTGGTTAGCTTCAATGGAAGTTATCAAATTGAAAATAAAAAAGAAATAAAAAATTATAGCTAGCACTCCTATAAGTATTGGAGCCAATGCAAAAAAACCTTGCCAAAATTTACTGTTTAGCATAATAGTATTATTTATGAGTTGATTGTTTCTCTATATGTCTTGCAATTTCTTTTGATGTTACATTGCCTCCATTTAATTCTTTGATTATGGCAGCATGATCTTCGGGTCGTGTTTGTGAAAGTTTATAGGCTGCTTGTATGTCCGTAATCTCAATTTTAAACCCAACAACTCCTTTTACTTGGCGAAGTGTTTTTGAGGACATTTCATGTAGAGAAATAGGGGATTTAGAGCCCTTTTCATACTTATTGACCAGCTTGTGGAGCGATGCCATGACAGCTTCCTCATCAAGAATGGTCAGTTTTCCATACACATGTACAGCGATGTAATCCCATGTTGGAACCTCTTCCTCTTTATACCAAGAAGAAGAAATATAGGAGTGTGGCCCATTAAAAATACAGAGAACCTCAGGTTGCTTTTCAAACTCCTTCCATTGCGGATTGGCTCTAGAAATATGACTTACCAGTAATTCTTTGCCATTTTCATCTTCTTCTAGTTCTAAAGGAATATGAGTTGCCCACGGTTTACCATCTACTTGGTTGATAAGAATTCCAAAACTATTTCTTTTTAGAAAATCTTTTACCTCGGCTACATTTTCGTTTTTATAATAATGGGGAATGTACATTACTATGAGTTATCTAGAAACTAGTATTAATTTTTGGTTTTAATTGGATATGCTGGTCGCTGCATTTTCTTAGGTGGGTTTTCCTTTAATTGTTTTAGTATTATTTCTAACGCCTTTTCCAATTGTGGGTCTTGCCCTTTGATAACCAATTCAGGTAATTGTTCAACCTCAACGTCAGGTGCCACCCCTTCATTTTCCACTCTAAACCCATTCTCAGTATAGAAAGCAACATTAGGTGCGGTTACAACGCCTCCATCGATAAATTCGGGATAACCCAATACACCTACAAGTCCACCCCAAGTACGTTTCCCGACGATGGTTCCCATTTTAAATTTACGGAACATCCAAGGTAAATAATCACCCCCTGAACCAGCAGTTTCATCTATAATCATAACTTTTGGTCCTTGTATTGATGCACTAGGAGATTTCAAATCTTGACCATATCTAAAATTCCAATAAGCTTGCTCTGGTCTTTTTAAAATATCGATATAATAATCCGCTAAAGAACCACCACCATTAAAGCGCTCATCTATAATAATTGCTTTTTTATCAGCTTGTGGGTAAAAATAACGCTTGAAATATTCAAACCCAGCGACAGTGGTATTGGGGACATAAACATAGGCAACATCACCATTGGATGCTTCGTGTACTTTTTTCATATTTCCTTCTACCCAATCCCTATTTCTAATTGCCCACTCTGTTCGTAGTGGAGTTACTTTGTAGGTTTTTGCGTTTGAACCGTCAGCATTTTTGCTCACCGTTAAATCTACTAGCGTATTGGCTGTATTTTCAAAAAAACTATAGAGGTTATCAGTTCCCACCACTTCTTCACCATTAATGGAAATAATGTAATCACCTTCTGAAATAGAGATACCGGGTTCTGTAAGTGGAGACCTTAGGTCAGGTGTCCAATTAAGTCCCCCATATATTTTTGAAATCTGGTAGCGGTTGTTGCTTACTTTATAATCAGCTCCTAGAAGCCCTCCGGATACGCGGTCTGGATTATTAAGTGCATCCCCATCACTTCCAAATCTGTGATGACCGACAGCTAGCTCACTAAACATCCATTGCATTATACGGTACAAATCGTCTTTACAAGAAGCTTGTGCAGCAAGAGGCTCATACTTAGCCTTCATAGCATTCCAATCCACACCGTGCATTCCTGGATCGTAGAAATAATCGCGATTTACCCGCCAAGCTTCATTAAAGATATTGTTCCATTCTTCTTTTGGATTTATTTTAACTGAAATTTCTCCAAGGTTTAGAGGACCGTCATCGGATTTCTTTCCTAAGTCAGAAACAAACCAAGAACCTCCCGAACTATAAAACATCTTTTTGCCCCCATCAGCAACTTCATATTGGTCTACGAGGAAAAGTTCTTCCCCTTTTCTATCTTTAAATGTAAACTTATTTAGCTGTGAAGTAGGAGAGTGGAATGAGGAGGATAAGTAATACAATTCACCTTCTTTCACCGAGTTTAAACTACTGTAGACACCGGGTTCAACAGGTAATGCCAACATTCTATTTTGAATGCCGTTCCAATCAATTTTAAGTGTTTTTATATTTGAATCTTCTTTCTTGCCTTTTTTTGAAGCTTCCTCAGAGGCATCTGAACTCTCTTTTTTATCCCCTTTTTCTTCATCGTTTTCTTTTTTCAAAGGAGATACAACATCTTTTTGGAGTGTAACCAGATAAATGGAATTGGTTAACTCCTTATCAATATTCGACTGATCAAACCAATTCACTAATGGACCTGCATCTGTAGAAGCAAGGAGGTAAACATATTTTCCACTTGGGTCAAAAACGGGACTTGTAACATTGGACAATCCATCTGTTAATTCATAGGACTTGTTTTCTGAAAGAGAGTACAAAAAAGCTTTCTCAAAATTGGTGCCTATTATTTTGGTATAGGCAATCCAATTGGAATCAAAAGACCAATCACTAAATAAGTCTCTAATATCTCCAGGAAAAAATAAATCGTCTTGGGCAATTTTTACGGTCTTACCGGTAGTAATTGTAGTAACATATAAGTTACGACCATTATCTACATAGCTAACTTTCTTACTATCTGGAGACCAATGAAGATTGGCATAAAACCCAGTACCATCTAATTTAATTTTTTTAACTGAACCATTTGAAGCATTCTGGACATGCATTGCATATTCTCCCGAAGCATCTGAAAAATAGGCAATAGACTTACCGTCCGGGGACCAAGCTGGAAATTTTTCATGAGTACCAGTAGTTTGTGTAAGATTTGCAACATCACCTTTTTTCGCTGGGAGGGTTACTATGTCACCTCTAAAATCTAAAACAACTCGAGTACCTGAGGGAGATATATGTCCTGAACGCACATATTGTTGTCCAGACACATATCGTTCACGAAGTTCCAATAAATCTGTCTTGATATTTAGCGTTAGTTTTTTATCTGACCCTGAAACTGCATCGTAAATATGCAGTGTTCCTGCATGTTCATATATAACAGCATTCTTATGCGCTTTTACGTTTATTACAGGAAAGTCTTTATAATCTGTATGCTTTTTGATGGATTTGGTTGATGTGTTATAACTGAAAAGATTAAACTCCCCATCTCGGTCACTTCTAAAAAACACATCTTCGCCTATCCATTGTGGTTGTGTGTCATTACTTCCACCTTGGGGCTTTGGAACCTCTACCACTTTATGATTGGCAGTATTGTAAACCCAAATACGCGAAGTACGACCACCGCGATAATGCTTCCATTGTGTAAAAGCATCAAATATTGTTGTATAAGCGATATGAGATGAATCATCTGAATAACTAGCCCAAAATGCATTGGGAATATCCAATTGTGTAGTTGCACCGCCATTAATCCCGACTGTATATAATTGAAAATAACGATTGGTGTGTGAATTACGTCTAGAAGCGAAAAGTACATTTTTACCATCGGGAGTAAAATCTCTTACTAAATCAGTATAGGGATGCCAAGTTAGCCGTTTTGGAACACCACCAGTGGTTGGAACTATAAAAACATCTGAATTACCGTCGTATTCTGCATTAAAAGCAATCATACTACCATCAGGGGAGAAAATCGGACTCGATTCCACACCCTCATCTATCGTTAGTCGTTTTGGGTTGGAGCCATCCCTATTGGCAACCCAAAGGTCTTGGGCATATACAAAAGCGATGTGTGAATCACTTAATGCGGGTTGGTGCATTAATTTGGTTTCGTTTTGAGCGTTTCCAATAGAAATGAATAATAGATAAAGAAATGCTGAAAAAATAAGGGTTTTGGTAGCTTGCTGTCTCATTTTAATAATGCTAATTTGATTGATTTTAATTGGAGCTTGAAGATAGGGTTTTGCTATGAAATATTTTCATCGTTGGGGTTTCCCTTTTCTTCTTTCTTTAATTCTTGATATTTTGAATACAAACGAAAACCAAGTCGTGCGAATAATATGATTGCTACTAAGGTTATAATGTCAACTGTATTCATAGTTGCTCTTTCTCTACGGGTTTGCCAAACCATTTGGCAATGGTATTCTCTGCAGGCTTAAAACGTGGTGAAAAGTCCAAGTTTTTAGAAGCGTTTGCTTTAGTGCTACGGTGGTCCCATTGCCAAATATAAACACCAGCAAACCATCTCTTCCCCCATAATTGTTTAAAAAGAGCTTCATGTGCCAATTGCTGTGTTCTATCTGACTTCTTTTTGTAAAGAGCGCTGAAAGTGGAATCCCATTCCCAGGGTTTTATGGTTGCAGACACATCACTTCTGTATCCCACTTCTGTAAACAATATTGGTTTTTCATATGTTTTATGAAGTATTTCCAACCGAGTAATATGCTTTGCCCATCCCTTTTCTATGGTTTCCAAATCTGGAGTTTTGTTCTTGGTTAGCGGAAAGTAGGCTTGTATGCCAATAAAATCTAAATCGTTCCAAAAATCTATATGTTCATATTCGTCGTGCCAATTTGCTGCATAGGTCAGTTTGCCAGAATAAATGTTTCTTATTTTTTCTATTAGTTTTTTCCAACGTTCAGGTTGTTTTTTAATTGATGACTTAAGTTCTGTGCCTATACAAAATAACTCTACACCAGTATGTTCTGCCAAATGTGCATAGTAAAGCATATAATTTTCATAAGAGTCAAACCAAGTATTCCAATCTTCATCAGATTGATGCATTAAATTAGCCCTCCATCCTTCAAAAGTCCATAAATGTGGTTTAAGCTGAACACGCAGTCCCCTTTTATGTATCTCTTTGATTGACTTAATAAAAACAGAATCTCTAGATAGCCATTTTACTTTAGGATTTACAGGATTTCTTACTGTCTTTGAGGTTTCATCTTCTTGATCTATAAATGGGATTATAGCAATCCACTCAACATTTGCTTTAATAAGTGCATCTGTAGCATCTTTATTGGCTATCGACCCCCAACCAAAAACACTCATGCCACGATGCATTTTATCAGTACTATAAAAATCATTTGGCTCACCTTTGGTATTCATTACACTTTCTGTCCAATCAAAAGAATAGTTTTCATTGGAATTTGCAAAAACTAAGGTTTTATAAGTGATAAGAACAACTAACAATGGAATCAAAAAACGAAATGCAAGCTGTTTTATCATTATTCTCAACCCTTTCTTCTTATAGATTCTAACAAAGTATCTAATAATCCAAAAAAGGACTAGGGTTAGTCCAAAAAGAATATGAATGGCTACAATAAAACTTGAGTTGGATAGAAATTCAAAAAATAAGTTTGCAGCCTCTAAAAATTCACGTTTACCTCTAGAAATGCGTAGCGTGACAAGTATGAAAATACCTAGCCAGGTTAAAAAATAAATGACAAGGATGTTACGGATTTCTTTCTTTGATGATGATTGATGCATGTTGAACTAAAGATACTGAAATTAGCTTTTACCTTATTTGGTTTTGGTAGCCATCATTTAAAAGAAAACATTAGTTTTTTTAACTAATAACCTCATTAGCTATTTGCTCTTCAACCACCTGCCCATCTTTTAGATATACATAGTAGGAATGGTTGTCTTTATCTAGAGAGATAGATTTGTGCACTTCCTCATCAATAAAATGGATTGCAGAACGGTCGTCACAAGCATACCCATCAGTTAAATTCCCTTCCAAAATATTTTTATGATATAATGGTCTTCTGGATTTCTCGGAATTGTAATGTGGACAATGACTTTTGTCTATAAAAGCCATTCCTTTTACAATACTTAGTTTGGCTGGTCTGGAATCTGTCGTTCCACCATTTGTCCAACATAAAGAACCGGCACTTCCCCCGCCCATCACTGTACCATTTTCGTAAGCCTTTTTTAGTGCAGCGTCAATTCCTTGGGCTTTCCAAATAGCAAGCATATTTAACGTATTGCCACCACCAACTACAATGGCATCCATTTTAGAAATTAGCTTTTCAAAGGTCTCTTTTTGATCATAGGAATTGATCCAAACCTTTAAAACATGGGGAACTACTTCTATTTGGTCACAAACTTCATAAAAACGGTCAATATAACCTTCATCATCGCCACTTGCAGTTGGTAAAAAGCAAACGTTTGGCTTTTTCTTTCCAGTAAGTTGTGCCATGTAATTTATAAAAGGAACAGTGTGGCGTCCGCTCCCATAAATGAGGAGTTGCTTTTTCATCTCGACTAAAATAAAAAACCCTGACTAAAAATCAGGGTTTATACTTTTAATTTGAATTGAGATACTCCAATTAAGAAATATGCTGTTGCAACAACTTTAGACCTATTGTCCCGAAGTAACAACTACTTCCCCAGAAAGACCACTTAAATCTTGCCTGAACATCCACAACTCTTGCCAATCACCTTTCGTTGAAGCCTCAAAATCTTTCAAGAAACCAGTAAAGCTGCCTTCACCATGTACTTCTTCATACCATTGTGGAAATTTATCATCCTCACCCATCCATGACATGCTATCAAAAAAATTGATCCATACCATATCTTGGCCATCAGTATTGGGCATTTGATTCCAGTATACCCCCCATTGTTCATTTGCATCCTTAGTTTTATAAACTTTAGTTACTTTATCTAAAACGGTCATGAATTTTTGGTTTTGAAACCGTTTCATATCCAAATAAAATACAGCTAGATTTTTTAGTTCAAAGTCATTAGTGAAATTTGAATGAGCAGCATCCCCTTTCCAATAATTAGTCTCTGTTGTTGCTTCTGCGTAAGGAGCCACATTAGTATTCCAATCATTGCTATGTGCTTCATCTGGATTATTTGCGCCATCAAATGCAGTCCATGCGGTTGGTCCCATGCTCCAAATATATTTTCCTGCATTTTTTCCACTTGATATCCAGTAGACGCGAACAGCATTCGCCCCACTGGCATGAAACTTTTTGTTATGGGACTTAATACCTGCTTCAAACTCGGTGATTTTTGCTGGATTCGGGGTCAGCATAACATTCATAAAAATAGGTTCTGGTTGGCTTTCTTGAGCATTAAGACCAAAAGTAAAGGTCATTGTAATCATAGCTATGAATAGCTTTGTTCTAATTGTTTTCATATAGTTTGTATTAATTGGTTATGTTTTAAAAAATATTAATTCATTTAAACATGATTTAGTCTATACCAGAAGGACTAATATGGAGTTAGGTTTATTCAAATTTTTGGATGGGAACTGTTAGAAAGAAACTGGGGGAGTAAATACGTTACTTTCTGATTTTCAATATACTAATTATAAACCACAAAATGTTAAGAAAATATAAAAACCTTGTTAAAACTGTGGTTTTCGTTCAGCGTCGGCGAAAATAATTATTTGCTTATTTCAGCTTTTTTTATGTCTGTTCTTATGATTTTGATTGTTTTGTCGATTTGAACCACTAGAACGACTACGGTTTCTATTACGATTGCGGTTTCGATTTCTGGAGGAGTTTGATTTTTTAGGCTTTTGGGCCACTTCTTCTTTACTATCATCGACAAAGGGGTGTTCGTTTATTTTAGGAACCTCTTGCTTTATTAATTTTTCTATATCCCTTAAATAAGGACGTTCTTCAACATCGCAAAATGATAAAGCAATTCCACTTGCACTAGCTCTTCCAGTCCTTCCAATACGATGTACATAAGTTTCAGGAACATTGGGCAAATCATAATTGATAACAAATGAAAGCTCTTCCACATCAATGCCACGGGCAGCGATATCTGTGGCAACCAATACTTTTAACTTACCCTCTTTAAAAGCGCTCAATGCTTTTTGTCTTGCTGTTTGTGATTTATTACCGTGAATTGCTGCTGAGCCAATATCAGCTTGCGCCAATTTCTTTACGATTTTATTAGCTCCATGTTTGGTACGCGAAAAGATCAATACAGAATCTTGCATTTTGTCTTGAAGTAAATGCACCAATAATTTCACTTTATTGGGTTTACTCACAAAATAAACGCATTGCTCCACTTTTTCAGCAGTGGCTTGTTGTGGTTTAATGGTCACTTGTTCAAAATCACCCAATATTTTTCTGGAAAGCTCCACAATGGTTTTTGGCATTGTTGCCGAAAAAAAGAGCGATTGCCTTTTGGGTGGAAGTTTGGCAATGATTTTTTTAATATCATGGATAAAGCCCATATCCAGCATTTGGTCTGCTTCATCAAGTACAGCATATTCTATATCACGTAATGAAATAAAACCTTGGTTCATTAAATCCAATAACCTTCCTGGGGTAGCAATTAGAATATCTACACCATTTTTTAAGGTATTTACTTGCTTCCCTTGTTTTACGCCACCAAAAATAACAGTGTTTCTTAAACCAGTATGTTTTCCGTAAGCGCTAAAGCTTTCCCCAATCTGTATAGCCAATTCACGAGTTGGTGTAACTACTAAGGCTTTGATACTTCTTCTTTTTTGTTGTTGGTTCTTGGCTAAATAAAGATGATGCAGGATTGGAATGCCAAAAGCTGCTGTCTTGCCCGTACCGGTTTGTGCAACACCCAATAAATCTTTTCCCTTTAAAAGGATTGGTATTGCTTGTGATTGTATTGGAGTAGGAGTGGTGTAGCCTTCAGTCTTAAGGGATTTTAGGATGGGTTCGGCCAGGCCGAGGTCTTTAAATGTCATGGTTTATAATAAGCGGCGAAGGTACTGGAATTTGTAACAACCCAGTCACATAAACTTACAGTTCGGTAATTCTTATTATACAAAACAGGTATATCTACTGACTTTTGAACCGTCAATCAAAAATGAACAGACATGAAAAACCAAATTACTTTATTCGCTTTTTTACTAATGCTCAGTGTTTCATCAGCACAGATTACCATAAGTGGAAAAGTCACTGACAACTCTAATCAACCTATCTCAGGAGCAAATGTGTATTTAGAAGGTACTTATGATGGTTCTTCAACGGATGAAAGCGGTGGATTTTCTTTTGAAACGACTGAAACAGGGACACAAACCTTGGTAATCTCCATGTTGTCTTATGAGCCTCATTACGAAATGGGCGATGTTTCCTATTTTAAAAATATAACGATTCAGCTTGTAGAAGCTATAAACTCCTTAACGGGAGTAACCCTTACCGCAGGAACATTTGAGGCGGGGGATAATTCTAAGGTTTCGGTCTTAAAGCCATTGGATATTGTTACCACAGCGGGGGCAGCGGGAGATTTTGTCGCAGCATTGCAAACTTTGCCAGGAACGACAACGGTTAATGAAGATGGGCGTTTGTTTGTACGGGGAGGGGATGCGAGTGAGACGCAGGTTTTTATAGATGGCTTACGTGTTTTTCAACCTTTTAATGCAACAGCAAACAATATTCCTACTCGAGGTCGTTTCTCACCATTTTTATTCAAAGGGATAACCTTTAGTACTGGTGGGTACTCCGCAGAATATGGACAAGCTTTATCCAGCGTACTTTTATTAAATACCATTGATGTACCAGACCAAGAAAAAACTGATATTCAGGCAATGACCGTAGGTGCAGGCTTGGGACATACAGAGATTTGGGGGAACGAGTCTTTAAGCTTTAATACTCAGTATATCAACTTAGCACCATATGAAGCTTTAATCCCATCCAATCAAGGGGTTCGTTGGAACAGTCCTTACGAATCCATTTCTGGAGAAGCAGTATTTAGAAGTAAGGGTGAGAAAGGTATATTCAAGCTCTATACAGGTTTTAACCATGCAGATCTGGATATTGAGCAAGAGAATATCAACTTTGAAGATTTTGTTCGCTTTCAGCTTACAAACAACAACCTATACTTCAATTCATCCTACAAACATTTTTTTGCTAAAGATTGGACCTTGACTTCAGGTGCAAGTGTTTCTTGGGATACCAATGATATTGGGTTTCTTGAAAATAGGATAGCTATAAAAGAAACAGGCTCACATTTAAAGCTAAAGCTAAAGAAGAATTTTACCAATAGGTTTTCTTTAAGTTTTGGAACAGAATTATTCAATCTTGATTATGAAGAAAATTTTGTTGCACCAGATGGCTTTGAGTTTGACAGTTCTTATGATGACCAACTATTTGCGGGTTTTGTGGAGAGCGATATTTTCTTTAGCAATAAATTCGCTATGAAATTAGGGGCAAGAATTGAAAACACCTCAGTATTAGATGAGTTTTCTTTCTCTCCGCGTATCTCTTTAGCATACCAAAGTAGCGATAAAGGTCAATTTTCCTTTGCTTACGGAGATTTTTACCAAAACCCACAGAGTAGTATTCTTAGATATGATCAGAGTTTAAGTGCAGAAAAGACTTCGCATTATATCCTAAATTATCAATATTTAGATAATGGGAAAACTTTTCGCGCTGAGGCATACTACAAGGATTACGATGGGCTGGTAAAGTATAACACAGAAATGCCCCAATTTGATTCGCAGTATTCAAATTTGGGTGGAGGTTATGCAAGTGGTTTGGATGTATTCTGGAGAGATAATAAGAGTATTGAAAATTTAGATTATTGGATTTCTTATAGTTATTTGGATACCGAGCGTGATTTTAGAAATTTTAGAGAACAGGCGACACCAAATTTTGCCCCTAAACATAATTTATCTTTTGTGACCAAGTATTGGGTGAATAAACTACGTTCTCAGGTGGGTTTATCCTATAACTATGGCTCTGGGAGGCCATACGATAACCCAAACACAGGAGAGTTTTTAGCTGAAAAGACAAAACCTTTTAATAACCTAAGTGTTAATTGGGCCTATTTAATAGATCAGCAAAAGATTTTGTATTTCTCTGTAAACAATGTGTTGGGTTTTAACAATATTAATAACTATCAGTATGCGAACACTCCTAATGTTGATGGTGTTTTCGATAGGCAAACCATAAGGCCTGCGGCAGACAGTTTTTTCTTTGTCGGTTTCTTCTGGACAATTAGTACTGATAAAAAGAGTAATCAGTTAGACAATCTTTAGATAACAATTCATCCTAAGGAATCTACAGTTGGGTAATGGATATTATTTATAGCGCTTATTCATAATCATATTTGTATTGAAAATCAACAATTGAATTAGAATCAACCAAAAATAGGACAGTTATGAAACAAATTTTAGCATCCTTCTTACTCTTAGTTCTAACAAGCGCTATGACACTAAATGCACAGAGCCAAGATATGGGAAAAATTAGAGTATTTGTTACTGAAGCATCCAACGATAAAGGAAACATGATTATTGGGCTATACAATAGCGAGAAGGAATGGTTAGAAAAGGTATATGTGGGAATGGTGTCTGAAATTAAGAATGGCAAGTGCGAAGTGTTGTTTGAAAAAATCCCATATGGTAACTATGCGGTATCACTGTTTCATGATAAAAACAACAACAAAAAGTTTGATATGTTTTTGGGCTTCATGCCCAAGGAAGATTACGGAACATCAAATGATGCTAAAGGCAATTTTGGACCTCCAAAATGGGAGGACGCAAAATTTACATTATCACAAGAAGAAAAATCAATAACCATAAAATTATAATACAATGAAAAAATCAGTTTTACTTTTATTATTTACAGTAACAATAAGTCTAAATGCTCAAGACCAGTATACCAAAGGCATGCAAAAAGCGATGCAATTATGGTCCGAACAAAAAATCGTAGATGCATCAAACTTATTTGAGCGTATAGCAACTGCAGAAATGGATAATTGGCTTCCCTACTACTACGTAGCTATGGTGAACACTACAGCATCATTCGGAGAGAAGGATAAGGAAAAGTTAAGCCTTCAGCTTGGTAAAGCAAAGGAATATATAGATATGGCAAAAAATATTTCACCAGATAACGCAGAAATATTGGTTTTAGAAGCAATGACAAATACCGCTTGGATAGCATTTGATGGTGCAACCTACGGGATGACACTTTCAGGAAAGAATGTACAGCTCTATCAAAAAGCGGCAGAACTTGCTCCAAACAACCCTAGAGTCGTATTTGGAAAAGCAGAATGGGATATGGGGGCAGCAAGATACTTTGGTAAAGATGTCACGCCATATTGTGCAGATATTGAAAAGTCTTTAGAACTTTTTGCTACATTTAAACCAGAATCAGAATTTCACCCAAATTGGGGCAAAGACCGTGCAGTCTCTGTTGCGGAGCAATGTAAATCATAATTATGAAGAGTTTTATAAAGGTTCTTAAGGTTTCTATCCTAATTACGGTATTTATTTCCTTAATGAACCTTTTTATTTTTACTGATGGCGATTATACGATAGAGAACGTTATTAGGCAGATTGTCATTAGTTTTATTTTTTCTTTTGGGCTTACAGCGGCTAACTCCTATTATTATGATGGTATAAGTATACGGTATAACTGGGAGAAAGACCCTAAAAAACGATTATGGTTTGGAGCTATAGGTTCAATCTTGATCACTTTTGTGGTTTTTGCAATTCTTAGGTATTTCTTGACCTTTTATTATACAGGTAGATCAGTCGCTGAATTTATTGAAAAAGAAGAGATTACACCATATATAATTGCACTTGTAATTACCTTAATAGTTTCACTTTTTATACATGCTTTTTATTTTTATAGAGCACTTCAAAAAAAACAGGTTAAAGAGCAAAAAATAATAGCTGGCACTGCTTCTGCCCGTTTTGATGCATTAAAAAATCAATTAGACCCCCATTTTTTATTCAATAGCTTAAACGTGCTTACAAGCCTGATTGAAGAGGCACCGGACCAAGCACAAAAATTTACTACTTCTTTATCAAAAGTTTATCGTTATGTGTTAGAGCAAAAAAACAAGGATTTAGTAACAGTAAATGAAGAGCTGGATTTTGCCAGAACTTATGTTCGACTTTTAAAAATGCGTTTTGAGGATAGTATTGTTTTTGATATTCCAACCGAGGCCAGTCTAGCAGAGGCTAAAATAGTACCATTATCGCTTCAGTTGTTACTGGAAAATGCGGTTAAACATAACGTTGTTACATCTTCTAGGCCCTTGCACATTAAAGTTTACGAAGAAAAAGGAAATCTAGTGGTTAAAAATAATCTTCAAGAAAAACAAGTGGTCAAAAAGAGCAGTGGTGTTGGGCTGCAAAATATAAAGCAGCGTTATGCCATTCTTTCAGATAGGGAAGTCCAGATAGAAAAAACTTCAAAGGATTTTAGTGTTGCCCTGCCCATGTTGAGCAAAAAAATCACTGTTATGGAAACACAGGAAACACATATTGAAGAAAAAAGATATCTGAAAGCCAAAGAGCGTGTAGATGCTATTAAAGGATTTTATGGTAATCTAACGTCATATTTAATAGTTATACCTCTTTTGTGGTGGCTAAACTTTAAGACTACAGATTTTTTATGGGCATTTTTCCCTACACTTGGCTGGGGATTTGGCCTTACCATGCATGCCATGGAAGCTTTTGGCTACAACCCGCTTTGGGGGAAACGATGGGAAGAAAAAAAGATAAAAGAGCTTATGGATAAAGAGGATTTTTAGTAGTTGAACATATCTTTTAGGTGCTATCTATAACTTGTTTTTCACAGTTTTCACAACCCATCCCCAAAAAATTACAACTCGGTAATTCAGTTTTTCAAAACCATTTCATGATTCAGAAATTTGGTTTGTAATTAAAACTAATCTTAAAAAACATATCGTCATGGAAAATAATAACGAATATAAATATCAAAAGGCAAAAGAAAGAGTAGAGGAGATAAAAGGTTTTTATAGCAATCTAATGACTTACCTAATCGTAATACCAGTTTTAGGTTACTTAAATTATGTAACCACAGATTTTCTTTGGGTTATTTTTCCAGCAGTTGGCTGGGGTCTAGGGCTCTTATTTCATGGAATATGCGCCTTTGGTTTCAACCCATTCTTAGGTAGAGACTGGGAAGAACGTAAAATCAAAGAATTAATGAACAGTGACAAATTTTAAACTATTCGTAAATTTAAATACACCAACTAACTATAAAAACCAGATAGATGGAATTCGATATACAGGAAACTAAGCTTTTAAAAGCTAAAAAAAGGGTAAGAACACTCAAAAAATTCTACGGAAGTATTACCAGAGGCAGTATAGCCATAATATTGGTGGCAGCTATCAACTATTACCTTGATCAATGGGAACACCCATGGTTTTTATGGGTTGTTTTTGGAGTTGGACTAAGTGTCACCATAAAAGCAATACGAATTTTTGGGTTTAATTTTATTTTAGGGAAAGACTGGGAAGAGCGCAAGATTAGGGAATATATGGATAACGGTAAGTTCTAATTTTTAGCACTAAATAATTTAATAAGATTTTAAAAATGGAAATCAATAAAAACGAGACTAAATATATAAGGGCAAAAGAACGTGTTGTTGAGCTTAAAAAATTTTACAGCCACTTAACTTCATATATTCTAGTGATTGGGGGACTCGCTGCCTTAAATTATTGGACAGATGGATGGCGTTACATGTGGTTTTTATGGGTGGCTTTTGGATGGGGAATAGGAATTATTGCACATGCGGTTGGAACATTTAATCTTAACCCTTTCTTTGGAAAGGATTGGGAAAAGAGGAAGATTCAAGAATATATGGAAAAGCAAGAAGAACAAGAAAAATGGAAATGATAATGGAAGACAATAAAAACAAATATACAAGAGCGAAAAAGCGAGTAGATGAGCTAAAGGGGTTTTATATACATGCCTCCATCTACACTGTAATTAACACTTTTATTTTGGTGAACATATTTATTAGAAGTGGTTATGATGGGGAGGGATTTTGGCAGATAGAGCATTTCTTTACCTTGTTCTTTTGGGGAATAGGGCTTTTCTTCCATGCCTCGAAAGTCTTTGGTTTAAACCCTTTTTTCAACAAAGATTGGGAGAAGCGTCAGATTGAAAAATACATGGAAGAAGATAGGGAAGAAGCTAATAAATTCACAAAAAGATGATTAACGAATTTGTAAACAGCGACTTAGCAAGAGCGCAGAAAAGAGTAGAAGTGCTAAAGAATTTTTACAAGCACCTTACAACTTATATTTTAATCAATAGTTTTTTGCTATTGTTTGCCAAAAGCTTCACAATTGTTCTTTTAAGTAAGCAAGCTCTTGGCAACCCAGAATTTTTGGAATGGGTAAATTGGAACTTTTATGGTACACCAATAATTTGGGGGATAGCGTTGCTTATACACGCAGTTTATGTTTTTTTACCTAGCCCATTCAAAAAATGGGAGGAGAAACAGATAAAAAAGTATCTTGAAAAAGATAAAGAAGAAACTGAAAAATATAGATAGTTTTAAATTCTTAGAAAAATAAAATGAACGCAATCATCATTGAAGACGAAAAACCAGCAGCAAGAAGGTTAGGAAGGTTATTAGACCAGCTTAATGTAAATGTTTCAACAATGCTACATTCTGTCGAAGAATCCATTGAGTGGTTTCAGAATAATGCCCATCCAGAACTCATATTTTTGGATATTCAACTTTCGGATGGACTTTCGTTTGAGATTTTTGATGTTATCGAGGTTAAAAGCGCCATCATTTTTACAACGGCTTTCGATGAATATGCACTACAAGCTTTTAAGTTAAATAGCATTGATTATTTGCTAAAACCTATTGATGATGAAGAGCTCGAAAAAGCAGTAAAACAATACCGTGATTTTAAGCCTGAAAAGGAACGAATTTCAGTCGATTTTGAAGATATAAAAAAGTTGCTTGTAAACCCACTTGAAAGGGAGTATAAAAAACGGTTTACTACTAGGGTAGGGCAGCACTTAAAAATTATAAATGCTGATGAGGTCGAATGTTTTTTTAGTGAAAATAAAGGTACCTATGCGGCAACCTTAGATGGTAGAAATTATTTGCTTGATACAACTTTGGAAAATTTAGAAGAGGAGTTATCTCCTAAAATGTTCTTTAGAGTAAGTAGAAAATTTTACGTAAACATAAATCATATCAACGACATCATTTCTTATACAAATTCTAGACTTCAGATTAAGCTAGATCACTTTAAGGAACAAGAAATCATCGTTAGTAGGGAAAGAGTTAAAGATTTCAAGCTTTGGTTGGAGTAAATATATTTAAAAGTCTGATTTATAATCATTTAAATATAACGATAGATTTTTCTTATATTAGTGTTTTTCACTAAAAAACCTAATTTTCTTCAATCCTATTGTCATCAAAAGCAGATGGTAACAACTTTGGTATCAACTTTATAAATATAGGCAATAAAACGGCACCACCGGGTAACATAAAAATTGCTAGTGAAGGGATAGATTTAAAAATGTCCAATAGCTGCATTTTTATTTTTTTTTGCTCTTCCTCGTTCAATTCTTTAGTAGTGGATTTTGTCAATAGTAAAACTAACTCCTTACTTTCAGATAACTCTTTTTTAAGTCTTTTACTATTTCTAAGGATAATCTTACTCACATTTTTGGTCATCCCATCATAGAATTTTGAAGCCAAATTTGTGTCTTTTAAATAGGGTATTTTCTCACGATTTTTTTCAAAGAAAACACGTACATTTTTTAAGGCTTTTTTAATGCTAGTTTTAGTATGTTTTAAGTCCTTGCCTAAGCCATAAATATATTCCGATTCCGTGTAGTCTAGAGAGTGGTCTTCCCAAACTGTCAAGCATGCAATATCTAGAAGATATTTTTTTTCAATAGAAGTAAAATTGTTTTGCAATATATCTAGATAACTCCCATCAAAATTTGCGTTAGCTATATCTACATAAGTTAATGATGAGGCTAAAAGTTGAATCAGTTTTGCATCTGATTTACTGGTCTCTTTGGAGTTTAATGCTTGATAAGCAATATTCACCGTTACATATTCTAATAACTGCGCATGTTTTATTAAATTATTTTTATCTGCTAGATAGGCTCTAAAGAGCAGTATATCAATAAAAAGAAGCGAGTTGGTAAGGCTGTTGCCAAATGTTCTATTAAATATGTTCCCGTTTAAATAGATTCTGGAATCTATTAATTTCTCCAGCTGTGCATCTGTCTTGGTGCCAGTAAGTATTTTGTTTAAAAAAGAAATCTTCCCTAAATCTAAAGTATTGTAATAATTGAATACAGTATCAACAAAAGCTTCAAAATTGGAATTACCAGTATCAAACCTGTATGAATAGTATAGTGCTGATAATAAATTGATTTTAGCTACTTCATCCTCTGAGAGCTCATGTTCTGTTTCAATAAATAAAGGTACTGCCAGATGAATTCCATAAATAAACCCATTGTCCAATAAATCACCATATAGGGAGTCAAAATTTGAGTAGGATCCTAAATATTCATTTGATAGAGAACCAAATTTAGAGATCCATCCTGAAGCTGAAGGGTTCATAAGGTAGGTTAATTAGTCTTTCAAAGAAAGCGAAAATATAGAACTTCACCTACACTTGGGTTCAAAGACTAATATTTCATTACACAAAAATGCTGTTAAGTTTTTTTTAACATTTAAAAACCAAACCCCATTTTTTATTACTGCGTAGGTACGGTTGTATTAATCTTCAAAAAAATATTAAAAATGAAAAAAACAACCAAGTTAATTACTGGTTTTGGACTATTGGCGGTTGCGACGGGAATTTTTGTTGCAGCAGACCATATTGATGCACCCAGTAGTATGGGAACTACAGCTGATATTGCTGATTACTTTGCTTTTGAACCTTCATTGGATTCAGATAATACTGTCTTTATTGTGGATTTACAGTCCAATGTAGTGGATGGATTGGCTTATGGAACATTTGATGAGGATGTCCTAACCGAGATAAATATTGATGTTGATGGTGATTTGATTGAGGACATGGTCATACAGGCCATACCAAGGGATGGTAGAATGTATTTCTTTGGTCCTGTTGCACCGGACCAAACAGGTTTAAACAGTCAAGTACTTGTAAACACTCCGCTTGGAGATGTAGGAATCTCTGGAGAGACAGCTATAACTGAGACAACTACAGATGGTGTTTCACTTTTTGCAGGTCCTCGCCAAGACCCTTTCTTTTTCGATTTTTTCCGTTTTAATGAGGTTTTAGCACCTACTACTATGGATAATTCGGGATTCAACGTGCCGGGTGAAGATACATTTGACGGAGCAAATACGATGTCTATTGCAATTGAGCTGCCAAATAGTTTAATAGGTGAGACAACAGCTACAAACGTTATTGGTGTACAAGTGTACAAAACATGGGTAACCACAAATAGAAAACAATAATTATAACTCTAAAAATAATAAAATGAAGCTATATAATATAAAATATGTATTCTTTTCACTAGCACTTACGCTAATGGTGGCATCCTGTAATAATGATGATGACCAGCAAATGGTAGATATGGCTACCTGTGATGATGGTATAATGAACGGAGATGAGACAGGTGTGGATTGTGGTGGATCATGTACGCCTTGTGAGACAATGTCCATGGATCCAGATTTTTCTGGTACGTATGCTCAAGTAGATCATATGGGTCGCCCTGGAATCAATACCGTTTTAGGTGCTGATGATGATACCAAAGATTCGCACAATGTCTCTATTCCATCTGAACAAGAGGTTACTTTTCAGGAAGGTTATGAGGCTCGTTTAGAGGCATTACATGACGCTTATGCAGTTGCCTTGGGAGCAGATCCAGCTGATATTAACTATGAACCGAATATATTAAGTGATATTCTTGGTTTTGATGTAACCGCTGAAATTTTGACCACAGTACTTTCCAAAGATGTTCTCGAAGTGGCTCCAAATGCACAAACAGTATATTTTGACGGCAATGTCCCGATTGGTTTTACTGGAAGAAAATTAGAAGATGACGTTATTGATGTCTCTTTAATCCTTCTTTTTGGAGGTAGGGATGGAGCTCGTTTCAATGGTGAAGGTGGCTTGCCCCAGTTGGTAACCGATGGTGTTGGCCTTACTGCTGACAACATAACTACAACATTCCCTTATATAGGGGCTCCTGAGTAGATTATAATGCTATGAAAAGGAGTTGGAAGGGAGCTGGCAATAGGTTCCCTTCCTTTTATTAAAAACAACTAAAAATTTATTCAATGAAAAATATAGTCTATATCATAGCTGTTTTACTCATTGTTTCCTGCAATGATAAAAACACAAATTTTAGAACTGATTCTATTGATTATGAAGCCTTTCTGGTTTCTAATTCCGCAGAAACTACTTCTAAATATTTCGAATTGTGGAATTCGAAGATAAAACCAGATAGTATTCAATTATTAAGCTTTCCCAACGTTGCTGGTGAGTATAATCGCTTTTTTAAGAAAACAGGTGATATTAAATATTTAAAGAAAGCTGAAAAAGCATTGGTAAAAGCAGTTGAAATAGCTAATATTAACAAAGCTGCTTATCGCAGGGCCTTGGCAAGAAACTATATCTCCCAACATCGTTTTAAAGAAGCGCTTGTACTTGCAGAAGAAGCAGATGAAATTGGTGGCGGCAGAAAAGGAACACAAAGCCTGTTATTTGATATCCATATGGAATTGGGTAATTATGACCTAGCTGAAAAGTACTTGGACAGTATCAAAAACATGTCAGATTTTGGGTATTTAATCCGTATTGCCAAGTGGAATGATCACAAAGGTAATCTGGACACTACCATTAAATTTATGGATAAAGCCATGGCAAAGGCAGAATCATCAAAAAACAAAACACTCTTGCTATGGTCATATAGTAACATTGCAGATTACTATGGACATGCAGGCAGGATAGGTGACTCTTACCGATATTATCTAAAGACATTAGAATTGGACCCGCAAAATGCATATGCAAAAAAAGGCTTGGCTTGGATTGTTTTTTCGTATGAAAAGAATGGAGAGGAAGCTTTACGAATTCTAGATGCTGTAACAGAAAATCACAAAGCTCCAGATTATTATTTATTGAAAGCTGAAATAGCAGAATTTATGAATGATAAAATTGCGATGACAGCAAACTTAGACCGTTATTATACAGCTGTCCAAGCAAATGATTATGGAAGCATGTACAATGCTTACGATGTTGGATTTTATCTAAATCATACCCAGCAATATGAAAAGGCCTTAAACCTAGCTTTAAACGAGGTTATAAGTAGGCCAACAGCAGAAGCTTACGGACTACTTGCCAATGTTTACAACAAAATGGGAAAAACAAAAGCAGCCTTAGAGATTGTAGAGAAACAAATTGTTGGCAAAACGTTTGAACCTGCAATTTTGCTACAGGCGGCTGAAGTTTATAAGGCAAATAATCAACTGGATAAGGTTGCGAGCTTAAAGCTTGAATTATTGGGAGCTGTCTATGAATTAGGTCCCGCATCCGAAGAACAGATTGCTCAACTATAAGCTATAGTTATAAAAAGATTTTGTGTTTGATTAAAAGAAATCCATTGTAGGATGTTTAGTTGTTTTTAGGAAGCTCCTTGGCAATTTGCTTGGGAGCTTTTAGCATATAAAACCCTGAAGGGAAAAATTACGTAGGTAGTATAAACCCAAATCTTATGTATTATTTTCTATTTTTCTGTTGGGCTTTCATTATGATTGCGCTATTGGCAAAGGCTTATTTTGCTACTAAATCCTTAAAAAAACTTCTCCTGGCATACTCTTCTGATCTGTAAAAAATAATAGTTGGATGTAGTGGGTAATTAAGATTGGCTATGTAACTTACGTTCATGAGAAAGGTAATTCTTATCACTGTTTATGCGGTCTTATTTCTTTTCTGCCTTCTTTCCCATAGTCAAAATGATACCACTTCTATAAAAAGCGATTTAATTAAAGACTTTGATTTAACTGCGTTACCTGTTTTATTTTACTTGCCTGAAACTGGGCTGGGTTATGGAGGATTAGGGATAGCAACTTTTAAATTTAAGGAAGAACCAGAATCGAGTAGGCCATCTTCTGCCCAATTTGGAATCAGTTATACTACAAAAAATCAATTACTTGTATTTGCTCCCTATGAGTTGTACTGGGACAATGAGAAATGGCGTGTTGTTGGTGAATTGGGTTTTTATAAATACTTCTATAATTTTTACGGTGTAGGGATTAATTCCCTAGAGGAAGATTTTGATACTTATGATGTTACTTTTCCAAGATTTCGATTTTCAATTTTAAGGGAGGTATTACCTAAGATTTCATTAGGAATAGGGTACGAGTTAGATGTTTTTTCCAGATTGCGAATCACAGAAAGAGGAATTCTGGAAACTTCAAATGTTATTGGTAAAGATGTAGGTGGCACAGTTTCCAATATTGGTATACAAGCATTCTATGACTCCAGAGACCATATTTTCTATCCAACAAAGGGGTTCTTTATCCAAGGCAGCGTTTTTACAGCTGCGGAATTTTTAGGTTCCTCATTTTCTTATTCAAAGTTTAGCCTTGACAATAGATTTTATCAAAAGATAAAAGGGAAGCAGGTTTTGGCTACGAACTTTTTTATTGCAAATAATGGTGAAGGAACGCCTTTTTTTGATTTTAACAGACTTGGAACAAACAGAACTAGAGGTTTTAATGACAGGAGGTATCAAGATAATGCGGAGTTAAGCATTACGACTGAATATCGTTTCCCAATATCTGGCAGGTTTGGAGGAGCAATTTTTGCCTCAACTGGAACTGTGTCACCGACGTTTAGTGACCTTTTTGCAAGTAAATATAGAAATGCAGGCGGAATAGGATTGCGCTATATTATAAATAAAAAAGACGGCATCCGTATTCGTGTGGATTACGGATATGCCGCTGAAGGTGGAAATCTTTATTTTACTATTCGAGAAGCCTTTTGATAAACACTAGCTTACAAGTCAATAAAATTGTCCAAATCAAGGGTCCAATCGTAATTATTATAAACCAAATCCACTCCTTTTGTATCCTTAATGATACCTTGTTCTTTTAATATTTTTTTTACACCGCTTTTTCCGCCAAAATCCCCTCTAAACCAACTAAACAATGAAGTTACGCCCACTTCATTTTTATCGGAATCGTATTCTGATGTTCTCTTAAGATAGATTTCAGTACCCTTCTCCAATTGTTCTTTAATTCGTTTCGGGGTATAGATGGCAACAGGTGGACAATCTTTTGCACCACAATTTAAAGCAAAATGTATCCTATAATCCCGCTTTTTTACACGTAGTTTACGTTCAAATTTATCAGGAAACCAAGTTCTAAAATAGCCAAGACCCAATTCCCACTGAGATTTTCTAATAATACCATGTTCAATTTTAGAAAACGCAACAGTTTCACCAGCTATCTTTATTTGCTCTTTAGAGAAAAAAGCTCTTCGGTCATTATAATATTCTGGGTGCTCTTTTAAAATTACTTGAATGTATCCGTTATAGATATTTATCCAGAATGCAAATTTTTGTTCATCGGTCACCAATGTTTCGCTTAATTCTTCTAAGGTAACATTGGCTAACTGATCTTGTAAGGCGTTGGTGTCTTTTCCATCTCTTGCAAATTCAAGAAATTGCTCGGATATCTTGTTAAAATCTGTGGTTTTTATCGCTTTACTTTTCAAAGGAGCCTCTTTTACTTTACAGCAACTCAGTAAAACCAAAAAAAGTAAGAGGATTACATTATTTTTCATTGTTTTTCTTGTTAGATTCGCTCATACGTACGGAAAAAACTTTGCATGGGTTCAGTCGTTAAATGTAAAACAATCTTTCACCATTATTTTTAAAACTTCATGATATCATATTACGTATATAGCTTAAAGAGCGACACTGTATGATAAGTGTAATAATACCAGCACATAACGAGAAAAAAAACTTGGAAAATCTACTGCCAAGACTATCTAAATTGGCTTATGGTCATAAAGTAGAAGTTTTGGTGTGTTTATCCAAGGATACAAAAGATGGTTCTAAAACAATAAATGGCTTTGATGCATTAAGCTATATCAGATGTGATAAGAAAGGGCGTGCAGTCCAAATGAATGGCGGTGCTGCTGCTGCCAAAGGAGATATTCTGGTCTTTTTGCATGCAGATGTGGTACCTCCAAAAGGTTTTTTTGAGGATATCCTCCAAACCATAAATAATAATAACGATGCAGGCTTTTTCTCATATAAGTTTGATAAAGAAAACTTCTTTCTAAAATTAAATTCTTCTTTTACATCTAAAGATGGGATTTTTACCGGAGGAGGAGACCAATGTCTTTTTATTAGAAAATCGGTTTTTGAAAAAATGGGGGGCTTCAATGAAAAACAAGTTCTCATGGAAGATTTTGAGTTTTTTAGTAGAATGAAAGCTGAAAAAGTACCCTATAAAATCATAAAGAATGATTTGGTTGTCTCCTCAAGAAAATATGAAGAGAACTCATATCTACGAGTTAACCTGACCAATTTTTTGTTGGTAATCCTCTTTAAATTTGGGTATGCCCCTGAAAAATTGAAAATAATCCACAATAGATTGTTACGGTTGCCCTATCAAAATAATAAGGAGAAGTTTTGAACTACACTGTAAACGGTATCCAACAAATTGGAATAGGAGTTACCAATGCCAAAGAGGTTTTTAACTGGTATAAGAATCATTTTGGATTTGATATTCTTGTTTTTGAAGACACCTCGGAAGCTGCCTTAATGACCCAATATACTGCTGATCAAGTAATGAGTCGTTATGCTTTATTGGCTATGAACATGAAAGGCGGGGGCGGCTTGGAAATATGGCAGTTTAAAGATAGGACTCCAAAACCACAGATTACGGATTTTAAACTGGGTGATTTGGGCATCAATATGATGAAATTACGCAATACGGATATAATCCTTCCCAGTAGTTGCTTAAAAGACCCATGGGGTAACTGGATACAATCTGTTCAGGATAATTATACTTTCTGCAATTATAAGGATAGAAATGGGGGAGTAATGGGTGCTGTTATTGGAGTTTCCAATATGGAAAAATCACTTTTATTCTATCAAGGTCTTTTTGGATTGGATAAAATAAAGTCTGATGAAACAGGAGTTTTTGATGACTTTAAAAATATCCCTGGAGGGACTTCAAAATATAGAAGGGTTTTAATCTCTAGAAACACTTCAACAGTTGGTGGGTTTGGAAAACTTTTGGGACCATTTGAATTAGAACTTATTCAGGTAATCGATAGAACTCCGAGTAAAATATATGAAGATAGAATATGGGGAGATTTAGGATATATTCATTTATGCTTTGATGTTGCTGGAATGGATGCTCTCAAAAAGGCTTCACAATCAATTGGTCATCCATTTACTGTAGATAGTGCAAATAGCTTTGATATGGGTGAGGCTTCAGGTAGATTTGGATATGTTGAAGACCCAGATGGAACTTTAATAGAATTAGTGGAGACACATAAAGTCCCCATTCTTAAAAAATTGGGGATTTATATCAATCTAAAAAATCGAAACCCAAAAAAGCCTTTACCAAATTGGGTGGTAAAAGCAATGCAAGTACATCGGAAAAGAAAGGATTTTTAACTTTTTGATGTATTTCGAATCAATCCTACACCAGCAAAGAAAAAAACAGCACCTAAAACACCATAGGTAATCATTGCACGGGTAGTTCCCGTATTATTTCCAAATAAAATAGCGGTATAAATTAGTCCACCAATTCCAGCTAGAGTAAGTATTGCTCCAAATATTTTCTTTAAATCCATGCGGAAAAATAATAAAAAGTTTTAAAATTAGCTGTTCAATAGCTGTAACAAATCTTCCATTTTCATTACTTCGGCAAATTCCTCGTTAAGGCTTGCCAAGGTAGTTTGATGGATAAGTTCTGCATCAAACACTTCCCCAGTAATCCCTTTTCGGTCAAAAGTTGCCGTGGCATCAGCAATCAAAATAGTTTCAAAACCAAGATTGCCAGCCATACGGGTAGTAGTGGATATACAGTGATTAGTTGTGAGCCCCACTATGACCAAAGTTGAAACTCCCCTGTCTTTTAAATGTTTTTCCAAATTAGTTCCGATAAAGGCACTATTTACATCTTTTACAATAACAGGTTCCTGTTCAATGGGCTTTACTACATCCTGTAAAGCAAAACCAGGTTTTGTAGGATGTAAAGGCGAATCTGGGTTTTGGGACCCATGCATGATATGATACACGGGAAAGTTAAGGCTTCGCCATTTATCCAATAGAAAAGCACATTTTTTTTCTGCGTCTTTGTTATTTCTATTTCCGCCCCAGTAAGCTTCGTTTTGAAATCCTTTTTGGATATCAATTAGAAGTAATGCAGGTTTTTTATTTGCTAAATTCATAGTTATGAAGCTATAACCCCAAGTGTGTATAGCTGCTCCAAGGTTGGGGATTCGCTACCGCCTGCTGGCTCTAAAGTAATTCCAAAGGCTTCCGTTTCATTGGTATTTGGCAACTCAAAAAGCCTATTGTCATTACTAGCAAAATCATCTAAAAGACCAACGCTCGTTGGGGTTAATGGATTTAGCTTTAATGACCAGACTTGATAGGTGAATCCGGGAGGAGGTTCCGGTAAGCCCTGGGCATCTATATATACTTTTTGTGTTTCTCTGTTCCAATATGCTTTGGCATAAGAATCTGGGGATACGGTTTGACCGCCAAGAGCGACTACGGTTACATTTTTATCCCGTAATTCATTTAAAATATTTTCCGTGCCAACAACCGCTTCTCTAGCGTTTAAAATTTGCTCTTGCAAAGTTTGCTTTTCTTGGTTTGTTACCTCTATTTCGGATTTAAGCTTATCGTTCTCTGTATACATCCATATTAAACCAGCAGCAAAGATTATAGATGCGGCCCAACCTAAATAGCTGGTCCATGGGGTCTTTTTAACAACTTTAGGTTCTAGTTGTACTACTTCTCGTATTTCTGTTTTAATGGTTTCAAAACTAGTGCTGGGTAGCCCTGGAGAAGATTTCTGGGTCAAATCTAGGATTGCAGTTTCTATAGCTTCAATTTCTGCTTTAATTTCAGGATATTCCTGTGCATATCCATCTATCTCTAAGTTTTCTTTCTCAGAGAGTAGTCCTGCAACGTACAGTTCCAAAATACCGGATGATATGTATTTCTTAATATCCATTTATATCTTCATGTTTTCTCTTATTTGAGAAATACAGCTTCTATTTCTAGTTTTTACAGTTCCAATAGGGATGTTCAATTCCTCGGCAGCTTCTTTTTGGGTAAATCCCTGAAAATAAAGTAGACTTATAATTTGTACGCACTTTTCTTTTAGGTTATTGAGTAGTGTTTTAAGCCCTATTGCATCCATTTTTCCTTCTAAATCCTCACTGCCTTCCAAAATACCTACGAAGTATTCTGTACTGAGGTTTTTCTTTTGTTGTTTGTGGGATTTTGAACGTATTTCATCGATGGCAGCATTGCGGGCTATATTCAATATCCAAGTAAAAAAACGCCCTTTGGATGAATTGTAAGTGTCTGCTTTCTCCCAAATTTTGACAAATACATCTTGACAAATTTCTTGAGCCCTTTCCGGGTTCCTGATCATGGTGTTAATGACCCCCAATATATTTTCGGAGTACATCGCATAGAGCTTCTCAAAAGCGGAAACGTCCTTGTTTTGAAATTTTTGTATGAGAAGGTCTAGCTCCATAGGTTTCGATACCAAATATAAAAAAAGGCTTCGGTTAGGAAGCCTTTTCTCATGTATTTTATAGATGTTTACTCTATGATTCCGGTACAGGCAACTCTAGCTCCTGCGGCACCACTTGGTTGTGATGTAAAATCGTCTACACCTTGATGGACAATCACTGCTTTACCCACAATATTTTTAGTGTCATCATCACATCCAATGCACCATTCTGTAGTAGCAAACTCTACAGTTCCGTTCCCACCAGCATCAGCAGTAAAATTACCGATATCCCCTTTGTGATAACCACCTTCTGCACCCCATTCGGCATGTGGCTGAAAAGTTGGATTCCAATGTCCTCCAGTTGATTTTCCATCTGCAGAGGAACAATCTGCTTTTTCATGAATATGTATAGCGTGCTCTCCTTCTGAAAGTCCCGATAATGAGGCCATCATTTTTACTTCTCCATTTTCTTCGGTAAAAGTAACCTCTCCAGAAACACCACTATCACTTTTAGGTTCCATTTGGAACTTAATAGATTCTACTTGAACTTCTTCTATTACAGTCTCTACTGCTTCTTCCATTTCCTCAGAAGCATTTTCAGTTTCTTTTTTGACTTCCTTGCAGCTAAAAGCTGTGAATAATAAAAGTGCTAAAGGAAGTACAATTAATTTTTTCATCGTAAGTGTTTTATAGGTTTGGTACTAAGGTAAAGATAATTTGGTGCGGTGTCAACTTTAAGAAATTAATTAAAACGCCTTAAAAAGTTCCCTTGGATCGCGAATCCCTCTTTTTAAATTTTCGCAAAGTAAAAGCGTCTTATCTATTCTCGTCTGGGAATTCTTGTAACGTGCTATAGCATAAATAAGACCACGTTTTCTGCCATCTGTAAGTGTTTCAAAAACTTGATGCGCTTCAAAATCGCTGAACATGACCGCTTCAAATTCTTCTGGGACATCTACTCCGTATTTAGAGTCATCTTCAAAGAATTGCAATTGAAAATAATCATTGGGAAAAACGCCAAGTTCTTTTTGATAGCGTTTGCCGAACATCATGTAATAATTACCATTTCTTTTTTGAAAGGCACCATGAAAAGAAAGTTCTTTCCCTTGAAAAGTTGCCTTTACTTTTGCCCTTTTAATATTTTTATCTAGAAAAGGTTTTATGATGTCCATGGGAAGTAAAAGCGTGTAATAGCTTCCAGTAATCGAAATTTCAAAAACTGGACTTTCCATTATTCAATTAACCTAGTTATTATTTGAGTTTGACTATGAAGTGTTTTATGTACAGGACATTTATCCGCAATCTGCATGATTCTTGCTTTTTGTTTTTCATCTAAATCTCCAGAAAGTTTTATTTCACGTTCAAAAGTGTCAATTTTGGCAGTGTCATCTTCACAATTTTCGCAATCTTGTGCATGGGATTTACTATAAGAAGTATGTACCTCTACATTCTCTATTAGCCATCCTTTTCGTTTCGCATACATTTGAATTGTCATTACCGTGCATGCAGACAGACCAGCTGAAACCAATTCATAGGGTGAGGGACCAAAGTCATTTCCTCCAAATTCTTCTGGTTCATCAGCTGTCAGATAATGGTTGCCGACTTTAATCCTTGTGGTAAACCCATCTTCTATATCTAAACTGGCCGCTACCTGATGTTTTGTCTTAAGGTTTGTTTTTAGAGCGTCACAATTTAGATACCGTTTTGCCCAACCAGCAATAACATCCCCTACATACGTAGAGTCTTCTTTTCTGGATAATAAATGATCTGCTCCATCCAACGAAACAAAACTTTTTGGATGGTGCGCTGAAACATATATTTCCTCAGCATTTTTTATTCCAACAGTATCATCTTGTGGGGAATGCATTACCAATAATGGCTTTCTTAGGTCTTTAGCAGTTTCTGGTAGGGACTTGGTTTCTAAATCATCAACAAACTGTTTTTTAATTTTAAAATCACGTCCTCCAAGATTTACTACCGCTTCGCCTTCTTTTTTAATCTCTTCGAGCCCACTTTTAAATAGATGTTTTACATGAACAGGATTTGATGGAGCACCAATTGTAGCCACAGCTTGTACTGATGGGATTTCACTTGCTGCAAATACAACAGCTGCTCCTCCCAAAGAATGTCCAATTAATAGGGTAGGGGCGACATAGTCTTCTTTTAAGAAGTCTGAAGCTGCTACCAAATCTTCAACATTTCCGGAAAAGTTCGTATCAGCAAAATCACCATCACTTTCTCCAAGACCGGTAAAATCAAAGCGCAATACAGCAAATCCATTGTTGGTCAAAGACTTGCTTATATTTTTTACAGCTAATAGATTTTTATTACAGGTAAAACAATGTGCAAAAAGCGCATAGTTATGGGGATGTCTATCTATAGGTAACTCTAAACGACCTACAAGGGATTGACCGTTCTTATTTTGGAAAGTGACTTTTTGAAGGCTCATTACTTTGACTTTTTACGTAAGTCGGGATTAAAAAAGAATCCTATCTGAAATCGGTCGAAAACTGCATTACTAAATTGATTTCTCAACCATCCAAATTGTACACTACTATTATCTGTCAAGTGAACACCCAAAGCACCGTAAAGGCGGTTTTGTCCAAACAGGTTGTCTTGTAAATTGATGAATAGTTCATCATAAAAGTTTAAGAATAGCGTGTTGGTCAATGGTAAAGTTGCTTGTATTCGATAGCGTGCACGATGCTGCGTACTTTTTTGAAAGTCTGGATCTCCACTTTCTCCAAATGTTATAAAACGCTGTTCCAAACGATAACGATGCTCAAAAAGAAATTCCCAAACTTTATTTTTTAAAATAAACTGTTGAAAAATGCGATGTTCCTTAATTCTAATATCTTCTACAAGTATATCACCAAAAATAATTCGAGTATCGGAAAAATCAGGATCAGTATTTATAAAAGCATAACCACCTGTTGCAATTGCATTTGGGTTGAGATGATAATTTGCCCCAGTCCTTAAAAGCAATTGATTAAAATTTGAACTGGTTTCATAATAACGAAATTGAGCTTCGGTATGTATGCTCCAACGTTCGGCAATTTGGTTCATTCCAAAATACATATACCAGATTCCGGTCTCATCTTCTCCTCGAAACTCAGGTGCTGATTCGTCTTGGGCATTAATGAAATTGATTAAAAAAATTGACACTATTAAAAAAAACTTTCTCATATATACATTAAATAAATCACCCCGCTTACTTTGTAAGAAGGGTGATTAGTAAATTACAATTTATTTATGCTAAATATCCCCATCCTTGATAGGAGTAACTTTTTCACCTTTTAAGTGAATATCCAAAAACTCCAATACTTTGCTATAAGCGGTGATTTGATTTTCTTTTTTAACGAATCCATGACCCTCATCTTCAAACAAAACATATTCAACCGGAACACCATTTTTGCGAACTCCAGCTACAATTTCATCAGATTCTACTTGTAAAACCCTAGGATCTTTTGAACCCTGTAATACAATTAGAGGTTTGGTAACCTTGTCCGTATGAAATAATGGAGAAATCTTTCGTAAACGAACAGAATCTGCACTATTTGGATTTCCTAATTCTAAGTATAAGGCTTCTTTTTGAGCCTCCCACCATGGTGGAATACTTCTTAAAGTACGTATCCAATTCGTAACACCAAATAGGTTAACTCCAACATCAAATTCTTCTGGAGTGTATGTTAGTGCAGCCATTGTCATATATCCTCCATAGGATCCACCTATTATACCTATTTTATCCGCATCAATTTCAGATTGCGAGGCAAGCCAATTTTTACCTTCCACACAATCTTTTAAATCTTTATCACCATGGTTTAAATCATCCATTTGATAAAAGGTTTTTCCATAACCACTGCTCCCTCGGTTATTAACAGCTAATACAGCATAACCATGATTTACCATATATTGGATAAAAGAACTAAACCCTTGTCTAGATTGTCCTCCAGGACCACCATGAACCCAAACCAGCGCTGGAACTTTGTTTTCTGCAGTAGCCTGATGGGGCTTGTAGTATATGGCAGGAATTTCTAAGCCGTCAAAAGAAGGATACCGTATTACCTCTGCGTTCACCAAATCTTGTGCTTGTATCTCATCATTCAATACATCTGTGAGTTTAGTTTGTTCTTTGCTTTCCAAATCATAGACATATAAATTAGAAGGGGTGTGCGAACCACCCGCATAAAAACGCATGGTTTTTTCATCTCTAGAAAATGAAACGCTCGTGATATCCATATTTTCCATATCAGGTAACTCAATATTTTCTCCTGAAGCAACATCCATCACTTCTATAGTGTTTTTAGCATCTTCATTAATATAGGTTACCCGATATTTTCCAGTTTCGGTGAAATAACTCCCCATAATATCCCAATCTTTAGAGAGCACTTTTTCACTGGTTTTATTAGCAATATCATACTTCATAAGTTGGGCAAATTCTCCACCATCATCTGTTGTATAATACAAAGACTTGCCATCGGGAGAATAATCTTCAGGACTATTCGCACTTTGGTTTTTATTGATTTTAGTTAATGATTTATCTTCCCTATTGTACAGAAATAAATCAGCATCATTGGTATTAATTGGCTTAATAAGCGATAAGTATTTTTTGTCTTTAGACAATCCACCAACAAAATATCCTTCATCATTTTTAAATAACATCTCTGGAGTAAAGGTTTCCAAATCCATCTCATACAAATCTGAAAATCGTGGATCTCTTTTATTGGAAGAAAACAAAAAGCTTTTTTTGTCATCCGTCCAACCTGAAAAATTTGCCCTTGAACCCTCAAATGGAGTTAAATCTTTATGGCTACCATCTGTTTCTCTTAAATAGATGTGATAAATTTCATCTCCATTACCATCCATACGGAAAAGCATACGCTCATCATTTGGAAAATAAGAGATAGCAAATACTGAAGAACTATCTGATTGTGTAATTGGCATAATTTCACCATCATCAGTCGCAACAGTGTACATATTGTAAATCCCAGAGCGGTTACTAGAAATCAATAATTTTGACTTGTCTGGAGAAAAACTTCCTCCACCTATAGCTTCGTTATCCATCATTTGGGCAATGGTATACGTTTTCATAGTCTCTGCCACCGAGGGTGCAGCTTTTTCTTCCTTACAGCTCCAAAAGACGCTAACTGCAAGTACTACTAATAGTATTTTGTTCATTTTTAGTTTAGATTAAATTGTTCTGTCTCCTTAAAAGGAGATAAATTCAATGCTTCTATCGACTCACGATAGGCTTTCCATTTTTCAGTAAAAAAGGAGTTCGTTTTTTCCAAAGCTGATTTTAAATCAGCTTCAGCATACTTAATAAGGTCTTTCTCAGTTTTGGTTAATCCAGATTTACGTGTAGCAACATAAAAACTGGCATTGCCAATACGTTGCATTACATTAATTTCTGGATTACGTGTAATACCTTGTCGCTTATCTTCTTTTCCAATATACACGGCTACCACAGAATCAATTGATTTAACAATATCTTTTGAGGCTTTTATTCGGTCTTTGTATTTGTCCTTATCCAAAGCCTTCATTTCTTTAGAAAACTTATTTGCCAAATCTTTGCTTTCAACAAGCTGTTTTACAGCGTCGGCAGCTTTTTGTGTATACCCTTCCAGTTTTTTACTATGCTCATAGATTTCATTGACTGAAGCTAGAGAGACATCTAATCTTGGGTCAGTTTTTACAGTAATGTTAGTAGAATCAGAAGTTTCGCCAAAGCTAATTTTTACTTTATAGTTTCCTGGTTTTACATCAGTTCCGCCTCTTTCTCGCTTGTTCTTACTGATTTTACGAGCTGGTCTGTCTGGACCTTTTTCATCCATTCCCCAATAAACTCTGTGGAATCCTGCTTTTTCTGGAGTTTTATATTTTAAAGTTCTGATTAAGCGATTCCCGTCATAAAAATCGAATTGGACAGAATCCTTTTTCTGAACACCTGTCAATTCCTTTTTATCATCAGTTTTCTCAGTTTCTTCTTTCTCGCTCTTATCCTTTTCGTCATCATCTTTCTTATCTTTTTTCATGTCTTTTTTACCTTCTTTTAGGTAATAGGTAATCATTGCACCACCTTTTTTGTTCTCAGCGTTATACAAAGCATCACCACCAAAACGACTTCCGGTTGGCTGCTGATATGCTGCTTGATATGCAACTGGACTATCAAAAAGTTTGATGTCTTTACTAAGTATTGATTTATTCGAAGCTAAAGCACGCAATGGGCGAATATCATCCAAAACCCATGCAGCACGCCCAAATGTGCCAATTACTAAATCGTGCTCTCTCGGTTGAATCACCAAATCTTTAGTAGAAACCGTTGGGAAACCTTCAGTCCATTTTTGCCATTTGTTTCCAGCATCAAAAGAAATGTATAAACCATCATCTGTACCTAAGAAAACTAAATTTGGGTTTACTGGGTCTTCAACGATAGAGAGTGTGTAGCTTTCTACATTATTTGCATCTACAATTCTTGTCCATGTTTTACCATAATCTCGTGTTCTATAAGCGTAAGGGGTGTAATTAAACCTTCTGTAATCATTAGCTATCAACAAAGCCTCTCCCTTATTCTTTGTCGAAGCTTTTATTTGTGGAATCCAACTTCCTGTTGGTAATCCCTTAATATTTTTGGTAACATCTATCCAGTTAGAACCACCGTTTTGGGTAATGTGAACGCGACCATCATCCGTGCCCACCCAAAGCATATCTTTTTCAACAGTTGAAGGTTCTATCACCAAAATGGTACAATGATTTTCAGCACCTGTAGCATCCATAGTTAAACCACCACTTTCGCTTTGTTTTTGTTTCTCTGGGTCATTGGTGGTTAGGTCTGGAGAAATCACCTCCCATGTTAAACCTTTGTTGGTTGACTTATGCACGAACTGACTTCCAAAATAAACAGTGCTGTTATCATATGGGTCTTGCCCAATACCTGCATTCCAGTTAAAACGTAGTTTGGTTTCTGCATCTGGTGGCGTAGGGCGCACAATATAATTATTGCCCGTTTTCCAATCGTATCGAGATACAAAACCTTGCTGGCTCATAGCGTAGCCAAATTGATTGTCATCTAAATCTGGGACCACATCAAAACCGTCACCGAAAGCAATTTCTTGCCAATAACTATTTCGTATTCCTTGAGCTCGCCAAACATAAGCTGGTCCTCTCCAAGACCCATTATCTTGCATGCCACCATACACATTGTATGGGTATTCATTGTCCACATTTATATGATAGAATTGTGCAACCGGTAAGTTTCCAATAAAACGCCATGTTTTACCACCGTCTTTTGTAATATTCATTCCACCATCATTCCCATCTATCATAAACTGTCCGTTATCCGGGTGAATCCACCATGCATGATGGTCTGGATGTACACCATTATCCACCCCATAGGCTGGCATTAGCTGCGTGAAGTTTTTACCACCATCTTCAGATACATTCACATAGGTAAATACAGAAAACAATCGGTTTTCATTTTCTGGGTCTACATGAATATCAGAGTAGTAAAAGGGTCTATTGCCAATATCATTCTTGTCATTTATTTTCTTCCATTTAAAACCACCATCTTCAGATTTATAAAGTGCATTCTTTTTAGCTTCCACCAATGCATATACAATATTTGGTTTGTTTTTAGCTATAGTAATACCAATTCGTCCAAGTTCGCCTTTTGGCAGGCCATCTTCATCAGAAAGTTTCTTCCATGTTTTACCGCCATCGTGGGTCATATGTAACCCACTACCTTCACCACCAGACTTAAAGAACCATGGGTCACGTTTATGTTCCCACATGGCAGCAATTAATTTATTTGGATTGGTAGGGTCCATCACTAAGTCAGCTACCCCAGTTTTGTTATTAATGAAAAGTATTTTCTCCCATGTTGCTCCTCCATCAGTAGTTTTGTAAACGCCACGCTCTGGGTGAACACCCCAAGGAGAACCAATTGCACCTACATAAACTATGTTAGGGTCTGTCGGGTCAATAACAACACGGTGGATGTGCCTAGTTTTCTCTAAGCCCATGGCTTTCCATGTTTTACCTCCATCAAGCGATTTGTAAACTCCAAAGCCACCATTTAAACTGTTTCTCGGATTACCTTCTCCTGTACCTACCCATATTACAGATGGATTAGATTGTTGAATGGCAACTGCCCCAATAGAAGCCGTTAGCTCTTTATCAAAAATAGGTTCCCATTTTATTCCACCGGAAGTAGATTTCCAAAGACCACCAGAAGCAGTACCTACGTACATTACGTCTGGGTTATCGGTCACAACATCAATAGCAGTAACACGACCGCTCATTCCACCAGGGCCAATATTCCGTGGTTTAAGGTCTTGGACCAGGTCCATTGTAAATTCTTGAGCAAAAAAGGAGGTTGATGCTAGAAGCATCAATAGCGTAAATAAATTCTTCATTTGTTGGAAAGTTAATTAGTCGCCTAAAGATAAAGAAAAGGGATGTTCGGTTTCTTAAAAAGGTGTTAATGGAGGAAAATACTATTCTCTTATTTTGAAATAGGAATTCTTACCTTGTTAAGGTATTAGCCTTCATCAATGAAAAGTAAAAACATTGTATTTTTTTGCACTCTTATTTTCTTTGTTAGTTGCACAACAGTAAAAACAAGTCTACCAGAAAATAAAGGTAAAGCAGAGAATTCTAGCACTAAATTTGAACCTAAAGATGGTGAATGTTTGCTCTTTATTGGACAAGATATGGCTGCTGTAGGTGGGCTTAATAACTATTCAAACGGTTATTGTGACTATTTTAAAATACCAGCTGGAATAACCATTTATACAGGACTTTCAATAGGAGGGGAATCTTATGGCCATTATTTTAAAGGGAACGATGGGATTAAAACTACCGCAAATTGGGGAGCTGGAGATACCTGTGGACAGTGCTATCTAGAAGATGATGATTTTGACAATAGTATGATATCCATAGGACTATCTATGGTCAATAATGAAAAGAAAGTAGCCAAAGGAGAGCATAATGAACTCATAAGAGAATTGGCACAATGGATTAAGGATAGTAAACGCCCTATATTTTTAAGAATAGGCTATGAGTTTGATGGTTGGGATTGGAATCACTATAACAGAAGGTACTATTTGGCTGCTTGGAAACGGATTCGCGAAATTTTTAAAGAAATGAAAGTCAATAATGTGGCTTTTGTATGGCAATCCAAGGGAACAGGTTCTGATCAGGAAGTGTTGGAAGAGTGGTATCCTGGAGATGAATTGGTGGATTGGTGTGCTTATTCTTATTTTAGTAACCCCGACCAAGAAATGCTGATTTTCGCCCGTAATCATAACAAACCAGTTTTTATTGCTGAGGCTACGCCCGTTCTGGAACAAGGTGGACTGTTTTTTAATGCTGACCTTTCAGATGAAGAAGTAGCAAAGGGAGTTTGGGAACAATGGTTTACTGGTTTTATTTCAACTTTGAATAACAACAAAGACGTTATAAAAGCTTTTTCCTATATAAATGCAGACTGGTCTTCGCAACCCATGTGGACAAATAATCCTGTATTTCAAAGAATAGATTCACGAATTCAAGAGAGTGAATACGTTTCTGAAAGGTGGAAGGAAGAAATGGCGAATCCTAGATATCTAAAAGCTTCTTCAGATTTATGGAAAAATTTAAAACTAAACGAATGAAATTACTATTCACATTTAGCATTCTACTATTGATGTCATTTAATACTATTTCTGCACAGGAAGAACCTGTGAGAATTGGTGTAGTGGGTCTTACGCATACACACGTGCATTGGATACTTGGAAGAGAAGCTAGTAGTGACATTCAAGTTGTTGGGATTGTTGAACCAAATCGTGATTTAGCTGAGCGCTATTCTAAACAGCATGGGTTTTCCATGGATATAGTTTTTGATACGATGGAAGAGATGATTACTGCTACCCATCCAGAAGGAGTTACGGCCTTTGGAACCATTTATGAACATTTGGAGGTTGTTGAAACCTGTGCTCCTCTCGGTATCCATGTTATGGTGGAAAAACCTTTAGCAGTAAGCTTAGAACACGCGAAAAAAATGGAATCCTTTGCTAAAAAGTATGGTATTCATTTGTTGACGAATTATGAGACTACCTGGTATCCTACCAATCACAGAGCCTATGATTTATTGCAATCCGGCGCAATCGGAGATTTGCGCAAAGTGGTTATCCATGACGGGCATAAAGGGCCAAAGAAAATAGGAATCAATAGTGAATTTTTGGAATGGCTTGTGGATCCTGTGCAAAATGGCGGTGGTGCTATTATGGATTTTGGATGTTACGGAGCAAACCTAATGACTTGGTTGCAAAATGGACAAAAACCAAACTCAGTAACCGCAATCACCCAACAATTACAAGCAGAAAATAACCCAAAAGTAGATGACGATGCTATTATAATTTTGAACTATGAAAATTCCAATGCTATTATTCAGGCCTCATGGGATTGGCCTATTGGAAGAAAGGACATGGAAGTTTATGGTCTTAACGGAGTAATCTATGCCGATAATCGTAATGACCTTCGAGTTCGGATTGCTGAAGGGTATGATGAATATAAAGAGGAATCTTATACTTTAGAAGAGCTAGAAACCCCTCTGAACGACCCTTTTGCCTTATTTGCAGCTGTTATCAACAAGGAACTTACTTTAAAATCCTATGACCCATCTTCCCTAGAGAATAATATGATAGTCATGGAAATTCTTGATGCAGCTCGAAAAAGTGCTAAAACAAAAAGGACCGTTGCTATTAAGTAATAGGTACTACTGCTGCGCTGCGCATTTTGGATATTCGTTTTTTCCAATACTTCCTTACTTCGTAATACTGAACTTGTTTTAGTATTGTATTTTAGTTTAAATGCGGATGTCTTTTAGAGAAAATTCCAAACAACTCATTGCCTTGTCTTGGTGGAATAGAGTTGTAACACTTTTCAAAAGTGATGACGTTTAAGTGTTTGCCAAGGTATTTTAGATATAGTGCTGTGTCTCCACCAAAAGGTCGCTTTTCCATATCTCCCGTTAAAGGAATATCAAACCAAACACCAACTAGTTTACCCTTTGGTTTTAAAAGGGTATTCATATGTTTTGCATAGGTAAAACGATTCTCATCTGTTGGTACAAAAGAGCAAAAGAAGGTTTGCTCAAAGATGAGGTCATATTGGTCTTGATGGGTAAAAAAGTCCTCATGTAGTAATTGCGTTTGGGGAAAATCTGGATTACGTTTTTGGAAAGCTTCTAGGGGAACTGGCGAAATATCCATAATAAAAACATTGGTAAAACCTTGTTGCCAAAGGTATTCTGCTTCATAGGCATTGCCTGCTCCAGGAATTAAAATTTTGATGGGCTTATCTTCTAATTGGTCTATATAGGTTTTTAGAGGTGTAGAAGGATAACCAATATCCCAACCCGTTCGTTCTTCTTGATAACGTTGCGACCAATAGTTTTGTTCTTTTTTCAAGTGTGTATAAGATTTGGAATAAAAATAAGATAACTTGATTTGTTATGTGTTAGATTTGAGTTTGTAAAGCTATGTTTAATAAAAACAAAACTTGTCTGTGACTAATAGAAAGCTTTAATAAAATCAAACAATTTGAGTAGAAAGAAGAATATAAATGAATATTTAAAAACACCTTTTCTTGATGGAATTGAATTATTAAACGCTCAAAACTGTACTGTAAACTTCCCACTTCATAAACACGAAACATATAATATTTCATTGATTCTTAAAAACACTTTTTGTACAGAGTTGATAAATAAGTCTTTTATAGCTCCCACAGGTTCTATTGCAATAACAAATTCAAATGAATTACATGCTACGCCTTGTGACCAGACTATTGGGAACTCTTTTTTTACATTTTATATCCCGCCAACAGTTATTAAACATTTAGGAGTTAGCGATAATATACGCTTTGATGATAGGGTAATTTATGATACAGGAATTTTTAGTGACCTCATATGGCTCTCAAAAAGACCAAATATATTTGGAGCGCTTTTTGAAAAAAAGCTAATAGAGACACTTTCAACATTACTTAAAAAGTACGAAGTAAGTAAAACAAATAAAGAAGATAATGAGGGTCTAAAACTTTTTATAAAAGAAGTAATCGCTGAAGAAGATTTTTCACTTAATGATATAGCTTCAAAATACGGAATCAACAAATACAAGTTTATACGCTTGTTCAAGCAAGAAACGGGGCTAACACCAAAGCATTTTTTGATGTTAAGAAGAATAGAGAGAAGTAAGACTTTATTAAGAGCAGGTAATCCTATTTTTGATGTTGCTATTGATTGTGGATTTTATGATTGCCCACATTTCTACAAATACTTCAAACAATATACAGGTGTGAATCCCTTAGAATTCCAGTCTGCATTTACTGCTTAAGAGTAGTGCAATTTTTTACAATACATTTAGCTTTGCCTTTTTCATATTTGTACTGTTGAACTTATTCAGTATAACTATGAAATCTTTAAAAACAGCCACAATTGTTTGTTTTAGTTTATCTCTTTTTAAAATTTCTGCTCAGAACGATGTTACCTCTCAAGAACTTGAAACCAAACTCGATTCACTTTTCCTGGCTACAATGCAAGAACAAAGAATACCCGGTGCAGCAATTATAGTGGTTAAAAATGGGAAAACACTTCTAAAAAAGGGTTACGGTTTCACTAGTTTGGGTGAAGAAATCAATTATGTTAATCCCGATTCGACTATTTTTCGAATAGGTTCAATTACTAAATCTTTTACTGCATTAGCCTTACTTCAACAAATTGATAAAAATAAAATTAGTTTAGATAGTGATGTTAATCAATATCTAACTTCATTACAAGTCTCAAAAGCGTTCCATAAACCGGTCACCTCTTTCAACTTGTTAACACATAGTGCAGGTTTTGATGAATTAGGTGGTAGGCGTGTGTTCAATGAGAATGAACAACTACCGCTCTCCGATTTTTTAAAAGCCAAACTAAAAAGGATACGTGAACCAGGGGAAATTACTGCGTATTCTACTTATGGCGTTGCACTTTCCGGATTACTTGTTGAAGATTTAAGTAATCTAACTATAGAAGAATATATGAAAACGAATATTTGGGAACCTCTGGGAATGTATATGACCAGTATCGATTTGCCTGAAGAACATGGAGCAACTACCGCTCTTGGTTATGAAATGTATAATAATATAAATATTCCTCAACCTTGGGAATGGTACCATACTTTTCCTGCCTCATCTATAAATAGTACTGTAACAGATATGGGAAAATATATGCAAATGTTGTTAAATGAGGGGAGTATTGAGAATACTAGTATTCTTGGCAAAAGCTTAGCTAAAAAAATGTTGACACAACAATTATCGATACACCCACAATCGGATGGTTTTACTTTTGGACTTTACGAAAGAAAATGGAATGGAATCCCCTCCATTAATCACGGTGGCGAAATGTTAGGCTATAGTTCTTTTATGACTTTATTACCAGAAGATGATATCGGAATTTTTGTTGTACATCATCACGAAGGAACAAATTTAAGGCATCTTGCTATAGAAACGGTTCTTCAACAACTTGTTGAAAATAAACCAAGCAAAGAAAGTCGAGAAAGAATAGAGGATGATATAGCTCCATTTGTAGGAAGGTATGTTTGGCTATCTAATTGTCAAACATGTCCCAATAGTAATGAGCAGAAATCGTGGGAACTAAAAGCTAATGAGGATAATACCCTATCAGGTTTCAATCGTACATTCTATCAAATAGAACATTTACTCTTTGAAAGTACTGATGGCCAGCGAACAATGAGTTTCAAAAAAGATACAGCAGGGAAGGTCAAGTATATGTCTCTTGGAAATGTAAATGTATTTGAGAAAATAAGATAACTGTGAATACCGAAATTATTATTTCTTAAATATTAACCTTTTCTTCATCAGAAATCGCTCTTCTTTGAAGTGTTTTCATATTTTATTTTGAGGCATTTTCAGCAATTTTTGCAAGTCGTTCTTCAATTTCAGTTTTAGAAATCCATTTACCTTTAAGCATAACTCCTTGTATTTGTTTCAGTGCTTTTAAATTTTCTAAAGGATTGGCTTCCAATACAACCATATCCGCTACCAATCCTTCTTTTACTTGCCCAAACGTATCTTCCATACCAAAAAAGATAGCGGGATTAGTGGTTCCAGATTGTAAAATTTCTAGTTGCGTCATTCCTGCTCCCAGCATTCCATCTATTTCATGATGAATGGAAAAACCAGGAACATTAAAAAGCTGAGGTGCATCCGAACCTAATAAAATACCGTGACCATTTTTGCTTAACGCAGCTAACAAGCTTTTTCGGATGCTATCAAATTGTTGCCATTGTGCTGTAGAAAAACTGTTGTCCGCCATGTACCTCTCCTTTACTTGCTTCCAGTTTTCCAAAGTTGCCTTGGGCATATATTTCATTTCGGGTTGTTGTAATAATTCATCCGCGGTTATAGGGGCAAACCAGCGCTCAAAAAGGCTTTGTGTAGGTACAATCCATACCTTATGTTCTTTTGAAAGCGAAACCAGTTCATCAATTTTACCAATATCTGCTAGCGGCGTGAAATTATATCCAAAAAAACCGTTGGTGGTGGGGTCTACATTTTCAGATTCCGGAACCAAACCTTCCAAGAATCCATCAATATGATCAATGGAAGCGTAATTACTTTCTAAGGCATGCCGAATACCTACATCCACTGGAACGTGACCAGCAAATGGAATACCGACCTCATTGCCAGTAGTAACCACTTGGTCAAAAACATCACGCTGAATTCCAGGATGGATTTTTAAAAAATCGAAACCTGCTTTTTGGTATGCCGTTACTTTTGCAATCGCTTCTGCTTTAGTTTTTACAGAGTTTCCATTTAGAGAAGGGCTAGAAGTAAATACCCGCGGGCCAAGTACTTTTCCGTTTGCAATATTTTCTCTTAGCGTTAAATGAGTTTCATTACCTAACATGCCCCTAATGGTGGTAATACCGTTAGAGAGGTACAGGAAAAGAACTTCTTCAAGACGTTCCTTAGAAACGGTTGGTGGTGGAATATGGGCATGCATTTCTGCAAGACCAGGAATTAGGTATCCATTCTTACCATCAATCACATTTTGGTACTGGTTTGCATTTGTAACTTCAGTAAGAATAGCTTGAATTTTAGCGGAATCAATCACTATGTGTTGATTTTCAATAAGCTTTCCATTAGTAACATCCACAATATGGACATTGGAAAGTAAGGTAGCCGTAGGACTTACTTTTTGTTGCGATTGCCCACAGGAACTTAAGATAATTGCAATGAGTAATAGTGTTATTTTTTTCATCGGAATCGTATTAGTTGTTGTTTATAGCGGAAGCCAAAAGTGCTGCCAAATCCTTTTTATCCAAAATTTGATTGCCTTTTATAACATAGGCTAGGTTTTTGGTTTGCGTAATATCTTCTAGTGGATTAGCGTTGAGCAAGATAACGTCTGCCATATTACCTTCAATCAAACGACCATAATCAGCATCTTTTTGTAAAAACTGAGACCCTTTGTAGGCTGAGTTCTGTATGGCTTGCAATGGAGAAATACCCACAGCGACCATAGCTTCCAATTCTTTATGTAAAGAAATTCCTGGGTAGGTGTAGGAGTTAAATGCGCCACTATCGGAGCCTGCCAATAGGGAAACTCCAGCATCTGACATTGCTTTTGCCAATTCTCCAAAAAAATCATCCAAGTCTTTTCGGTTTTGAATGGTTTCAGGACTGGAATTTTTCACCCGATTGATACGACCTTCATAAGTTTTGATAATGCCGTTGCCCATGTATTTTAAATACTCATCTTGGGAATGGTCTACTTCATCCAAATAACTCAATACTTTTCCAATATGTAGCGTGGGAATGGAATACACGTTTTGTTCTTTTAGGATTTTAAAGGTTTGCTGCGCAGTACTTTCCGAGTAACTGTCTAGAAGCAAAGGCATGGCTCCCCAAAACCCAATTTCTTTATTGATGAGCATTTGGGTGACTTCCTTTTCCTTATCTGAGCACCCTTTCATGATGTAGTAGAGGTGTTCAATGCCATCAATACCAGTTTCAATAGCTTCATTTATTTCCACCGTGAATGGCATATGTCCAGAACTTATGATGCCTCGTTTTTCTGCTTCAGCAATCGTATTTAAATAAGCTTCTGCGCTAATTCGACTATCGTAGAGCTTTAGGTAATCTGTAGGTATGCGCTGTAATGAATCTAAAGCCATGGCGATATCGGTTTCATTTTCTACTGATAATGAACCTGCCCAAGTGGCATTAGAGCCATCTATTTTAGGACCTGATGTAAATATGGTCGGCCCTAGCAATTCTTCTTTTTCAATGGCTGTTTTCCATTCCATCACCTGAGGTGTTAAATCGCCCCCTGCATCTCTTACCGTAGTAATACCATTTGCGATAAAAAGCTTTAATAAGTTTTTATTGTCATCGATTAAAGAATCTCCACCACGAAAATGAACATGATTATCCCAAAATCCTGGTAAAGCATATTTTCCTTTGGCATTTATGGTAACATCCGCTTTGTAATAGGCGTCTCCTTCACCTTTTGTGATGATTTGCGTAATTCTACCATCAGTGATAAAAATATCTTTCTTTTCAATTTCACCTGTGACGATATCAATTACATTGGCATTTTTGATAATGATATCAGATTTGTCAGGTAAGGGTGGACAGCCCATTAAAAGAAAACATGCCAGTAGTACTAAAAAAGGTCGCATTAGCTTTAAAAAAAGGTTGATACAAGGTAGTAATTATCAATTTATGAGTCGACGAAGACCTATAAAAACTAAAATGAAAATTGAATAGCTAATGAAAAATGGAATAATATATTCTTTAAAACCTAAAGCAAGCATGAGGCCAATCAATAATAATTGAAAACCTAAACCAAAGGTTGAAACTGCAGTCATAAACCAGTTAGGTAGTTTACTGCTTTTTACCGCTTTTCTATCCATTTTGTAAATAATCTTATCAAAAAGACCATAAAGCAGACGATACATGGTAAAAAGAATATTCACATTTTGCTGTTTTTCTCCTTTCATTGCAATTGGGCGTTCGTTTTCAAATACCCTGCTGGTCGTATCCCCATTATATTTGTTTCTGAGAATCACATAATAATAGTTGTACAAAGTCCCTTGTAATTGAAGTCCAAAAAATGCTAGTAAAGTATAGGCAAGCGAGCCATCGGTAACATACCAAATAGTTAGTAGTATCAAGAGATTTAATACAATGTCCGAGACAGAATCTAAATACCTACCTGTATAGGACGGTGTTTTTTTTATCCTAGCCAATTCTCCATCTGCTGCATCTAAGACAGATTTTAAAATTAGAAAGAAGGTTGTGGCCCAATAATGCTGATTGAGGATGCAATAAATAGCTACCAAACCACAGATGACAAATCCAATTGTAACATGGATAGGCGTGAATGCTGTGTTTTTTAAGGATTTTGCAATAACTATTGCCACTGGTCTGCCATAATCTGACAAATCTAAAAACTGGTTCTCTTTGGGTAATTTAGACATCTAAAAAGTTACAACCACAATACAATAACGGTAGCACGCTGGCTTGTATCTTTCCTGTAACTTGTTACAAAAATACTACTAAATCGTAAATTTTATGTAAACGATAACTGGTTTTGAACAGATAGTTCAAAACCAGCATTATATCATTTTTTATTGATGCCCCAATTCGCAACCGCAACCTGGTATGGTGAAACTCTTTGAAGCTTCGTGCCAAGGAAAGGCTTGATTGTACTTGTTGTTTTCCCACCAAAACTCACCACGGCTTTTTTCCGTATTCCCAATTTCATTCATGGTATCTGTATCAAAAAGACGCCCGTTCGCCATGGTATATTTAACCGTTTCGGTATTCTTGATATCATCCAATGGATTCTTGTCCATAACGATTAAATCTGCCAATTTGCCAACTTTTAAGGAACCAATTTCATCACCAGCGCCTATGTATTGTGCACCATTTAATGTTGCTGCCCGTAAAGCTTGCATATTGGTCATCCCACCTTGATGCAACAACCAAAGTTCCCAATGTGCCCCAAGACCCTGTAATTGTCCGTGCGCTCCAAGGTTCACTTTTACCCCGTTATTGGTTAAGGCGGTGGCATCTTTGGAAACTAGAATATGTCCGTTTTCATATTCTTCATCAGGTACCATAGTTCTGTGGCGAGAACGGGCATCCACCAGGCCTCTTGGAGTATATTTTAGTAATTTTTTATTCTCCCAAACATTGTCTTTTTGATAGAACCAATATTCCCCATTTAGGCCGCCATAGTTAACTATTAAAGTTGGCGTATAACCAGATTTACTGTTCTTCCATAACTCGATAACATCTTTGTAGACCGGAGCAACTGGAATATTGTGTTCCACACCTGTATGGCCATCCATCAACATGGTCATATTATGATAAAAAGTAGAGCCACCTTCTGGCACTACATTAATACCCAATTCTCTGGCAGCTTGCATTACTTGTTGACGTTGATTTCTGCGAGGTTGATTGTAACTCTTAACCGATTTGGCTCCATACGCTTTTGTTCTTCGGATGGAAGAACGTGCATCATCCAGATTATTGATAACGGCTTTAAAATCCCCATCTGCCCCATAAAGTATAATCCCGGTGGAGTAGAGGCGAGGACCAATCATATCTCCGGTTTTAATCAATTCGGACATCGCAAAAATAGACTCTGAATTTGCCGAAGGGTCATGCGAAGTTGTCACACCAAACGCAAGATTCGCATATAATTGCCAGTGTTTTTGTGTAGTTAAACCATACCTAAATCCACCAACATGAGCGTGTGCATCTACAATACCCGGCATAATTGTCTTTCCAGTGACATCAAAGACTTTTGCATTACCTGGAACAGAAATATCAGATGAAGCCCCTAACTGTTCAATTCGGTTTTCATTGATGATGATAGTTCCATTTTCAATGACTTCATCACCTTCCATAGTTATAATTCTAGCATTGGTAAATGCTATTTTACCAGATGGTTTATGTTGTTTTAATTGAAGTCCAACTTTTATTCCCGTAGAATCTGGTTTTGCTACTTTTTCTGGAGAGCCCGGTAAAAAAGTATAGCGGTCTTTAATGTTGTTTGAAAAATACTCATCTCCTAAAGTCCACATAATTTTTTGACTGTCTTTTGACCAATGCAAATTGATACCAGCGTCTTTAGCTATTTGAGAAACTGGAACAAATTTGGAGTTGTTATCCAAATCAATGGGTTTCCCCGTCATTGCTAGTGGCGCAATGTAAGCTTTATGCAAGTTGGTAAAGGCAATCCATTTGTTATCGGGACTAGGAACCAATCTATTTGCATATTTAGATTTCACATGTGTACGCTCCTCTTTTCCGTTAAGGTCAACCGATTTTAAGCTTTTGGTCAAACTTCCAAAATAGATACCACCAGTTTGGTAGAATATGCGTTTACCATCTTTTGAAAACACTGGATATTCACCTTCTTCAGAAATCCATTTTGGATTACTTCCATTGGTATTGATGGTATAAATACCTGTTTTTTTGGAAAAAGTCCTTCCTTGGTCATTATTTCCGCCTTCTTTTCTGTAGGTTATAAGATTACCAGATGGACTGAAACTAGGTGTGCGGTAAATTCCTTTTTCTGAAGTTAACTTGGTAGATGAACCGCCATTTGAAGGCATCTTATGAACAGCTCCAAGATTTTCATCATTCCAAGTAACAAAAACCAATTCTTTACCATCTGGGGAGAAAGCAGCTTCTGCTTCAAAATCCGTATTATTCGTTAAACGTTTTGGTTTGCCATTAGGTAGTTTTTTACTCCATAAATGTCCCACCGCAGTAAATACTAAAGTTTTACCGTCTGGGGAAGTAACAGCATGGCGAATAACTTTGGCATCAAAAGTTTCTGCGGCCACAGGGGATTTAAAATGAACACGCTCTGCAATTTTAATATCATTTTCTACTTGAAAAGGAATATTTGTTACTTCTAGAGAAGCGACATCAATCTTATGAATTTTACCTCCGCTCCAGAATACGATGGCTTTGTCATCTGGGGTCCAGTTAAAGTTTGGGTACACCCCAAAAATTGCCCAAGCTTCTTGTTGGTCTTTGGTCAAACCGTCAAATAGAGGCCATTCTTCACCAGTATTTAAATCATGTAAGAATAGCACAGATTTTGTTCGGATGCGTTTTACAAAGGCAAGTTTAGACCCATCCCTGGAAAGTTGAGGTCGTACTGCGCCACCTGGCCCACCAGTAATGGTAATAGTTTTTCCAGTTTCAAAATCGTAACGCTTAATCACATAGATTTGACTGTTGGGGTCCATGTTGTACTGGAAATAACCACCGGGATAAACGTCTTCACTATAATAAACATACTTCCCATCTGGCGAGACACAAGGTTCACCTAGATTTTGTTGGTCATTTTTACGTTTGGTCAATTGTAGACCGGAGCCTCCTGTAATATGGTATTGCCAAAGTTCACCTGCACCAAGTGAGCGTTGGGAGGTAAAATGTTTACGACCAATTAAGTAATTGCCATCTGGAGTCCAATATGCATTGTTTAGTAAGCGAAAACTTTCTTTTGTTACCTGTTTGGCATCTGAACCATCACTTTTCATGACCCAAATATTGTCACCACCACCAGCATCAGAGGTAAAAGAAATATGTTTTCCGTCTGGACTGAATCGAGGTTGTACTTCAAAAGGAATTCCACTTCTTAAAGGTGTGGCTTTACCTCCAGTAATAGGCATTTTATAAATATCTCCTAATAAATCAAAAACTAGGGTTTTCCCATCAGGACTAACATCAAGGTTCATCCAAGTTCCCTCATCTGTTGTAAGTGGATAGTCTTTGTAGTTAAAGGATTCCCCAGGATTGGTAACATCCCATTTCTTATCTTTTTTCTTTTCTTCTTGGGCAAACAAGGTAACCGATGCCATAAACATCAAAAGGGTAAATAATTTTTTCATTGCGGTTGTTAATTAGTCGACTAAAGATAGGGAAAAGGGAGCTTTCATTTTGATTGGATTTGTTTATCATTACCTTTAGAAAGTAAATGAACTTTTATGCTTGAATTACGACCGACTTGTGAGAATTGTGACAAACCTTTGCTTCCAGATAGTCAAGAAGCAATGATTTGTGCTTACGAATGTACTTTTTGCGTTGATTGTGTCGATACCATACTTGAAAATGTTTGTCCCAACTGTGGAGGAGGGTTTGAGAAAAGACCAGTCCGGCCAAAAAAAGAATTAGAAAAAAATCCACCTAAAGGTAACAGAGTCTACAAACCGGTAGATTTAGATGCCTTTCAAAATTTAAAGGAAGCAAATAAAAATATTCCCCCAAAAGATAGGTGAGACTTTTATGAAAAAACCAAGTTGGATTTACCTTCTATTATTGATTTTAGCTGGCGAAGCTGTTTTTATTCTACCCTTTGTACTACCCAGAATATTTAGACCTACGGTATTGGAAGTTTTTCAAATGGGTAATCTTGAATATAATTTGGCTGTTTCTCTCTATGGAATTATAGCAGTACCATCTTATTTATTAGGAGGCCCTTTAGCAGATAAGTTTCCCCCACGAAAACTAATCTCCACAGCCCTTTGGATGACAGCTCTAGGAGGTCTTGTATATGCATTATACCCTAGTTTTAATACTTTACAAGCACTATATGGTTATTGGGGTTTTACTACCATATTTTTGTTTTGGGCGCCCATGATAAAAGCAACTCGGGTGTGGGGTGGTGACACTTCCCAAGGAAAAGCATTTGGGTTTTTAGATGGGGGTAGAGGACTTACAGGATTTTTGTTTGGGCTATTGGGTGTATTTATATTTTCTCTTTTTTTGGGAGATGATGTGATCGAGGTATCGCTTTTAGAACGTCAAGAAGCATTTACTTATGTACTTTATACATCAGTTATTATTATAACGGTAATAGGAGTGTTGGTTTGGTTTTTTATGAAGTCTGATGTAAATGACAAAGAAATTCTTGTAGAAAAAATCAACTTTAATGAAATAAAGCAAGTACTAAAACTACCATCTATATGGCTATTAATGGTCATTATTTTATGCGCTTATGTAGGGTATAAGATTACGGATGTAATATCTCAGTTCGCTAATGAAGTAATGCTCTACGACCAAGTAGAATCTGCTCAAGTGGGCACTTTTTTACAATTTTTAAGACCAACAACTGGTATTTTGGTTGGGTTATTAGTAGACCGATTCAAGATTACTTTTTGGTTGTTTTTAAGTTTGGTACTATGCATTATAGCAGGTATTCTTTTTGCCTCAGGGATTATAGTTCCAACAACAACCTTTCTATTTTTTACTTCAGTAGTTATTATTGGGATGGGTGTTTATGCTGCTCGAGCTTTATATTTTGGCGTGATGAGGGAAGGTAAGATTCCATTGGTGCTAACGGGTACAGCAGTTGGGTTAATTTCTTTGGTAGGATATACACCAGATATTTTTGTGGGCCCAGCATATGGTTATTTTCTTGATACCTATCCTGGTGAAGAAGGACATCAATATGTATTTTGGATGCTTACCGGATTTTCTACTGTTGGTGCTATAGCGGCCTTTATCTATTATCGATTATACCAGAAATAAACTTATCTCGTATTTCTTGACTTAACGCCTTTTTTACAAAGTGAAATGATTTCTGTAATCCGCTTTTGCCTCGTTTCCTCTCTTTTGGCTTGGTTTAACCAATACAAATAGCTTTTCTGCTGACCCCTTGTGAAGCCTTGGTAGTTTTTGAATGCTCTTGGATTCTTATTAAACGCTCTTTGTAAGTCGTTAGGGATTATACCATTTTCTACATCATCCAGAACCGTCCATGAACCGTTTTCTTTTGCAATTTCAATAGCTAGATAACCACTTTCATGTATTAGGCCCGCTGCCTCGAGTTCTTTTAAATGGTCTTTGTTTACCTTACTCCAAACACTTTTTGGTTTTCTTGGGCAGAAGTATTGACGGCGTTTTCCATTTCCTAGACTCTTTACGGTACTATCTATCCACCCATAGCAAAGTGCAACACGGACAGCTTCTTCCCAACGCATGCTGGGCATTTCATGTACTACTTTATAGAAAATTAAATAGATTCCATCTGAAATGGAATAGTTTTCATGCAACCAAGCTCTCCATGCGGTATCATCTTTAAAATATAGCTCTTCAATGTTTTTCAAAACTATAGTTTTGAAGCCTCTATATAGAAATTTCTATCGATAACGATGTTATCCGTTTTTAAATCTTCGGTTTTCCAAGCTTGCTTTTTCTCTGGAAAGAGCCATTTTTCCTCATTACCTACCAAAATACGAACTGGCATATCAAAATCGTCAACTACATTTTTGTAGCGATATTTTATGGATTTGCCATCTAATTTATACTCTAGCGTAGGGATGTCTGTAGTTCTAAGGTATTGCTCAAAGAATGCCGAGAGGTCTTTTTTAGTTTCTTTAGAAATATAATCCTCAATTTGTTTGGTAGTAACCGTCTGGTAGTAAAATTCTTCATTAAGCCCTCTAAGTATTTGACGCCATTTTTCATCATCTTCAATGAGCTGTCTTAGCGTGTGCAGTATATTGGCTCCCTTGTAATACATATCTCCAGAACCACGTTTATTTAGATTATACCTACCAATAATGGGCTTGTCATTTCTAATATTTGCTCTTGTGCCAATGACATAATCTGCTGCTGCTTCTTTTCCAAAATGATAGTCCAAATAAAGATTTTCCGAATAGGCGGTAAAGCCTTCATGTATCCACATATCAGCAATATCTTTATAGGTGATATTATTAGCAAACCATTCGTGCCCTGCTTCATGTATGATGATAAAATCAAACTTTAGTCCCCAACCTGTACCAGAAAGGTCGTTGCCCAAATATCCATTTTGATATTGATTACCATAGGTTACAGAACTTTGATGCTCCATACCTAAATAGGGGACCTCTACTAGTTTAAATCCGTCATCGTAAAACGGATAGGGCCCAAACCAATGCTCAAAGGCCTTCATCATCATGGCAGTTTGCTTAAACTGTTCTTTGGCTTTCTCTAGGTTATCGCGCAGCACATAATAATCTAAATCCAATTCTCCTTTTTCCCCTTGATACTTTTCTCCAAAATGTACATAATCCCCAAGGTTGACATTTACACCATAATTATTAATGGGATTATTCACAAACCAATGGTATGTTTTAGTATCGCCATTATCCTCTACAGAACGTAATCTGCCATTTGAAACGTCCATTAAATCTTTTGGGGCCGTTACACTTATGGCCATACTGTCAACTTCATCATACATATGGTCTTTATTGGGCCACCAAACACTTGCTCCTAAGCCTTGGCAGGATGTAGCTATGAAATCATTGCCATTAGTATCTTTTTTCCAAGAGAAACCACCATCCCATGGAGCTCGAACGGCCTCTTTGGGATTTCCGGAGTAATAAATTTCAATCTCATTAAAATCGCCTTTTTCCTGTTTCTTGTCAAGTAGTATCAAATGAACATTACCGCTGCTTTTAAATGAAAGCTCTTTTCCCTCGCTAAGAACTTTTTCAATCTTCATTGGTGGTTGCAAGTCAATTTGCATTACTTGTTCCGGCTTTAAAACCTTGTAACGGACTGTATTCTTCCCTGAAATATATTTCTTGTCTGGTTCTACCTCAATATCTAAGTGATAAAAATTTAAGTCCCACCATTCTCTTTCGGGAGTTATGCTACCTCTTAAGAAGTCTGCTTTCGTATAGCTGGGGTTTTCCTTTTGAGCAAATAGGCTACCAGTAACCAATAACCATAAGAGTATTTTTTTCATATCAAAAATTTATCTGAAGATTTTATTTGGGAAAACGACCATACTTTCATGACCATCTTTACCTAAGGCTGCAACCCCAAAAAAGTAATTATCAATAACTATACCGTCTAAAGTAGCTTCGGTAACGTCACCAACATTTCTATGGTTGTCCCAAGTTGGGGAAGTGGTATCCCTCCAGTATATTTTATAGCCAACGGCACCATCGACCTTGCTCCATTTTAGTTTAGCAGATGGTTCAACAATTCCACCTATTTCTACCGTCTCTGGCGATGGCGGAGCCCAAGCAATCGAGGCTAAATTAATGGCATTTACTGCGGTTAATTTTTTGGCATAGTCAAAGTTCACATGTTCCAATACATCACCGTATGCAATTCCATTTTCAACTCGGATATCTTGGTGTTGTTGTGTATAATTTTCATGGGATTCCATGATTCTAATCCCAGCATATCCGGCATCATTAAATGGACGGTGGTGACCTCCACGACCGAACCTATCCAAGCGATATATCATAGTTGGATTCATTTCTGGCATGTAGGTTTTAGTGGTTTTATGTACATAACGGGCTAGTTGACGAGAAATTCCGTCAACTTCTCCTCCATAAAAACGTCTTGCACGTCTTTGCCTCTCTGTTTCTGTTGGTGGAACAGGTTCAGAGAAAATTCTAAAATCTCTATTACTAACCACCCCATCTACACCAGTAATATTGCCGATCATATCGTTATTGATGATACCGATAATATCCCAACCTTTCTCCTTTGCGTAGGCGGCTAACCCTTGCCCACCAAAAAGGCCTTGTTCTTCCCCGGATAATCCCAGAAAAAGAATACTACTCTCAAAATTATATTTGGACAATACCCTGGCGGCTTCAATAGTTCCTGCCATTCCACTGGCGTTGTCGTTTGCTCCTGGTGAATCCGAAGTAAAGTCTGTTGGATCACTAATGCGGGAATCAATATCTCCACTCATAATGATATATCTATTGGGATATTTTGTTCCTCTTTTAACCGCGAGTACGTTTACCACCCAAACATCTTTCACAATACGCTGATTGGTTCCTTTTTTTACCAAATCTTTTTGATAGGAAACCTCTAGACAGTCACCACAATCAGATGAAATTTTTTCAAATTCACTTTTAATCCAACGTCTTGCAGCGCCAATACCCCTAGTTTGTGATACCGTATCACTTAAAGTATGCCTAGTACCAAAGTTAGCAAGTGTGGTAATGTCCTTTTCTATTCGCTTGGACGAGACATCATTGATAATGTCATAGATACGGGAATCGGTTTGGGAAAGTCCGACTGTTGCAAATAAGATTGTAAAAAAGCTTAAAATTATTTTCATTGAAGTTTTGAATTATATTTTTTTTCAAAGGAAGCCCCGTGCCAATAGCATAAAGGACCAAGTATAGCATAAATTATTCCTGGTAATGCATAACGTAGCCCTATTTGAAATTTAGCTGTTACAATAGATAAAAAAGCTACAAATACATATATGGCAAAGTGCCTAGTGTAAAACAATAATTTTAATGAACTTTCTATGGATTTTGTCTTTTTGTAAGCCCTAAGATACATCAAAGAAAGGCATAGAAAAATCAACAAAAAACCCAAACTATATAGTTGAAACAGTGATGAAAAATCATCAAGACTCAATCCTTTTTTACCAACCCAGGTATCCAATAATGATTTTAAAGGAAAGACATAGTACAACACAACAAAAAGCAAGATTGCGTTAAGGGCAATTATCCAATTGTCCATATAATTTGTTCTACGAAAAAAGTTATAGTGTACTGACCATAGCCCAACGAGAACAAAGAAACTAACTCCAAAAGTTATAAAACTGGTTGTTTTTGCCTGTACTAGAAGAAAATCTTGGTCTGTATCAAAGGAAACCACCATTAACGTTGCTGCAAAAGCAAATACGGCATCACTAAAAGCTTCTATTCTAGAAATATTGTGTGGAAATTTCACTTATGAAAATTACTGAATAAATGTGACTTTGGAAATTTTACCATTTTCAACCTCATATATAGCAACTGCACTAAAATTAGCTCCGTTCGCTGTTATATATTCCTCATCTATCACTTTATTGCCAATGACAATTCTGTTCTTTATTTCGCAATGTAAATCTGGAGTGGTTTCAAAATAGGATTTATAGCTTGCCCTCATCTTTTCCTGACCTTCAGAAAATAGTTTTTCAGGATGGTTGTATAGTTTTATATTTTGAGAATAGGTATCCATAAATGCATCTATGTCTCTTGCGTTATATGCATCTAATTGCTTTTGTACAATTACTGCTGGTGATTCTTCAGCCACAAAAGCAAGCCTTTTTGAATTTTGATTTACTGTAATCCGAGAAATGTTATTGATTTCTTCCTGCTTAAAACTTTGTACAAGTTGCCATCTAATATCAGTTGCAGGATTCATTTTAAGGATAGATTTTCCACTACCAATTAAAATGGTTCCATCATTCAACCAACACATATCTTCGGTATTATTAAGCGTATTGGCTATTTTTTTTGTTGCTCCAGAAATGGGATTTAGCGACTTAATTTCCCAAACCTCTTTCTCTTTACTGATATAACTTATTAGTTCTGTATTGGGTATTTTATGAAGTGAACGGCCTACATTTTTTTGAAAAGTATAGTTGGTGCCATCTTTTAAATTACTTACTACCAAATCCATTCTATTTTCAACAAGCACAGTTGAAACTAAAATATCGGCAGTGTACCATAAATGATAACCTACCTTTGAATCTTTTAGGATAAGTTTTGACCTCCCAGTTTTAATATTATACTCATATAACCGTTGTAAACCGTTCAAATCTAGCCTGATGGCAGAAACTGCCTGTTTCCCTGGAATTTTTAAAGGGGAATACTCACTGCCGGTAGGGGTATCTGTAATCCAACTTGTTATACTGCCATTTTCGATATCTAACCGACGGATATCTGTTTGGTCAGCTCGGGTAGATGAAAATAAAACAGTATTGTTATCCAAAAATGAAGGTTGATTGTCGTAACCATCATTATTTGAAATATTTTTTGGATTGGATAAAACAGGTTTGCCATCGGCAATCGTCAAATCAAAAAGATAAACTTCCGTATTGGGCTGTGAAAAAGCCAAAACTGAAAATAGGATTAATCCTATATGTAAAAGTGATTTCATAAAACTAATTTACAAATCGTTTTAAAATTTCCCGAACCCTTTTTGTACCCTCCACATGATATTTGGCATGTGTTTTCTTTAGCCCTACTTTTATGGAAACCGTTGATTCAGGAAGTTCTTGGAACATAAATTCATCTGTCCAGTCGTCACCAATTACAAAAACAAAATCATAATTGTCTTCTCCAAGCATTCTAACGGAAGCTCTGCCTTTGTTCACGTTGCTGCTTTTCACTTCCATGACCTTATTTCCATTAAGGACACTAATGTCATCGTTCCCAATTAGACTTGTTAAAACAGAATTGAGCTCATTAGCTCTTTTATTTCCAAAGTCTGGGTCTGTATTGCGATAATGCCAAGCCAAAGAGTAGTTTTTATCTTCAATAAATGACCCAGGAGTTCTATCAACAAAAGATTCTAACACGGGTCTAATCTTCGCCATCCAATCACCTTTTACTTGTTCAAGCATACTAAATTCATCACCATTTCTGGAAATCCAAACCCCGTGCTCTACTATCATGTTATACTTTCTGGGCAAAAACCATCTGCTAAAAGTTTCTTTATCCCTTCCACTTATCAAAAACAGGGTAGTTCCTTCTTGTTTGTGTAATTTGTCCAATAATGCATAAAGCTCTACATCTGGAGATGCTTTTTGAGGGTCTTTATGGAAAGCGGCCAGTGTGCCATCATAGTCAAAGAACAATAAACGCTTTTTTGCAGATTGGTAGTCTTTCATGACTTTTTCCAGAACCGGATTTGTAAGTTTTTTAGAAACCAATGTGCTTTTTCCCTCACTCTGTTCTTTTAATGACCTCATAAATTCATTCGCCCAAACCTCTACGTTATAGCGTTCTAAACGTTTCTGTAAAAAAGTATTACGGGAAACTTGCTCTTCTTCAGGCATAGTAATAGCCATTTTTAAAGTGTCAGCCTGCTCTTCAAAATTATTGGGGTTAATTAGCAAAGCTTCATTCATTTCGTTTGCAGAACCTGCCATTTCACTCAAAATAAGCACCCCTGTTTTATCAGTCCGTGTAGCTATATATTCTTTGGCAACTAAGTTCATCCCATCTCGTAATGGGGTGAGCCATGCAATATCACTTGAGGTGTATAAGTCTATTAAATTCTCAAAAGGTAAAGACCTATAAAAATACCAGATAGGTGTCCAATTAACGGTTGATAGTTCTCCATTTATCCTTCCTACTAACTCGTCTATTTCTTTCTTGAGCAACTGATATTGTGGTACATTGGAACGTGATGGTACGGCTAAAATAATTAGACGAACCTTTTCTTTGTATTCAGGATATTTATTTAAGAAGTACTCAAAAGCTTTAATACGTTTGGCAATACCTTTACTGTAATCCAAACGGTCTATGGATAAAATGAGTTTGGTTCCGGGAGCAGATTGTTTATGGCTGTTTAACTTCTTTTGTAAATCTGAATCTTTACCTGAAGAATCGTGTTTTTTTGCTGCTTCGGCAAATTTCTTGTAGTCAATCCCCATTGGAAAGGAATCCACTTTAATCACTCTATTTTCTAGATAAATATCATTAAAGCTTACTTCTAGGCCTAAAAGTCGCCGGACAGAACTTAAAAAATGACGTTCATAGTCATAGGTATGAAACCCTATTAAATCTGAACCAAGCAAACCTTCTAACAATTCTTCACGCCAGGGAAGTGTTCTGAAAATTTCGTAGGAAGGGAAAGGAATATGAAGAAAGAATCCAATGGTGGCATTAGGCCTCTTTTCCTTTACCATTTGTGGCACGAGCATTAATTGATAATCGTGTATCCAAATAACATCCTCTTCTCCTGCTTTGTCCAAAATGGCATCGGCAAATTTTTGGTTCACTTGTTTATAGCTTTCCCAAAAATCAAATTCAAACTCCGAATACTCCAAAAAGTAATGGAATAAAGGCCAAACAGTTCTGTTGCTAAAGCCAAAGTAATAACCTTCTATGTCTTTTTGATTTAATTTTACTTTGGAACAACCGTGTTCTGCTAGGGCTTTATCAATTTCACCAACCAATTCTTTAGGGATATTTTCATCCGTAAGTCCAGACCATCCTATCCAAAGACTCTCCCCACCACTATGAACAGATTTCATTCCTGTGGCCAAACCACCAACACTGGGAGTTGCAGTGATACCTCCATTACTAATTTGTAATTGAACAGGTAGCCTATTTGAGATTATGATAGTTTTGGACATAAATAGCAGTTTTTGCTTTGATTTGAAGTTAATTTCTCTCAATTTCGGGAAAAAGAAGGGCAATTACAATTTATGCCCCTAATGAATCAAGATTTTTATTGAATGAATAATTTAGATTACGGAATTATAGGAAATTGTAGAAGTGCAGCATTGGTTTCCAAATCTGGCGCTATAGAATGGTGTTGTCTCCCGGAATTTGATTCACCCTCTGTTTTTGGCAAATTGCTAGACAATAAAATAGGAGGGAGTTTTGAAATTATCGTTGATGACACTTATACGATAGAGCAGCGCTATAAGGCAAATACTGCAATTTTGATCACCAGTTTTTCCAATGGAGAAAATAGTTTTGAAATTTATGATTTTATGCCTAGGTACAGAAAAGAAGGTGGCAAATATTATGCGCCTCCCGAAATCATTAGGTATGTAATGATAAGGTCTGGAAAACCTAGGTTTAAAGTAAAATATAATCCAAAGCTGAATTATGCTAAAGATGGTACAGAGTCATACATAAAACCAGATTTTATAGCCAGCTTATCTAAGAATGGACGTTTTGAAACAGTTTTTCTATACACTTCTTTTGATAAAGAAAAAGTACTCTCCAGTGAAGAACTTGAAATTACGGAGGACGGTTATTTTTTGATGGCGTATAATGAGAAAATCTTTACCACCTCAACGGCAAAAAGCTATCTTGATTTTGAACGAACCAAGGTCTATTGGTTGAATTGGTGCAGTAAAACACCCAACTATAAAAGGTATAATGAGGAAATATCCCGTAGCGCCATTACGCTTAAATTACTAAGCTACGATAAGTCAGGTGCGGTTTTGGCTGCAGCAACGACCTCCTTACCCGAAACTATAGGCGAAGTTCGTAATTGGGATTATCGTTTTTGTTGGATACGTGATGCCTCAATGGTAATAAAAGTTGTATCTGAGTTAGGACATGAAAATGTTGCACGTAGGTACTTAAAATTTATAATAAATACTATACCAAACAAAGCAGAGAAACTGCAAATCATGTATGGTATCAACGGTGAAAAAAAACTGACTGAGGGAGAATTAGAACATTTAGCAGGTTATGAAGGTTCCAAACCAGTACGCATAGGTAATGCTGCCTACATGCAAAAGCAAAATGATATTTATGGTATTTTGATGGATGTCATTTACCAACAACTTGAAAAATTTAGTACAGATATTGAAAATGGTGAAGAGCTTTGGACCATTACCAAGGGCATAGTGTGGATTGTTAGTGAGTCTTGGCGCGAACCTGACAAGGGAATATGGGAATTTAGGACAGAAGACCGCCATTTTACCTTTTCAAAAGTGCTCTGTTGGACTGCATTGAATAGAGCCATAAAAGTAGCTGAGATTCTGGGTAAAAAACATAAAATTGAAAAGTGGAAGCCTTTAGAGGAAGAGATTTGGAACGACATATATGAAAACGCCTGGAATGATGAGGTTGGTGCGTACACACAATCTTATGGTAGTAAACACTTAGACGCTTCAGTATTATTGATGGAAGCATATGGCTGTGTAGACGCTAAAGATGAACGCTTTATAAAAACCGTGCATGCCATTGAAAAAGACTTGTGTCATAAAGGACTTTTGTATCGCTATAAAAATGAAGATGACTTTGGTCTGCCTTCCTCTTCATTTACCGTTTGTTCTTTTTGGTTTGTAAATGCTTTAATCAAAATTGGTGAACGTAAAAAAGCACGGGAAATGTTCGATGATTTACTGTCTTATAGTAACCATTTAGGCTTATTTAGTGAGGATTTAGACTTTAATACCAAAAGACTTTTAGGTAATTTCCCGCAAGCATACTCGCATTTAGCATTGATTGAATGTGCCCTAAATTTTTCAAGAAAAGAAAAGGATGAAAAAATTTGGGAATCAATGAATTAAGCTATTTGTTTGATTTTTTGGAGTAATAAGGTTAAATGCTCTTTAGTTGTAAATGGGTTCATTAAAGAAGTTCTTAGATAATGAATCCCTTTCAACCTAGTTTGCACTAAATAGAATTCCCCGTCCTCAAGTAATTCTTGTCTTATTCTAGCATTTAACAGGTTAAGTTCTTCTTGGGTTTGGGATTTTTTCACATATCTAAAACAGACTATGTTTGATTGTGGACAAACCGCTACTTCAAAATTGGGGTCATTATTTAATAAGTCATTAAAAGTTTTTGCTAAATCATATTGGCGGGTAACAAATTCATCAAACAATTCTTCGCCGTAGATTTTCAATAAAATATACCAGTGCATACACATCATGTTCTTGGTGCATTCAAAGGTTTTTTTTCCACTATTTATCCAATCATCTTCATCTTCATCTTCTTTAAGCAAATAGTCGGCTTTTTGATTAAAAGTATGCTGCATATTGCTTTTATCCTTAAAGAGTAGTGCAGTGGTTAAAGCTGGCATTAGCATCATCTTATGGCCATCTATTACAACAGAATCAGATTCTTCTATTCCGTTAAGTAAATGCTTGTATTTGTCTGAGTAAATAGCTGCCCCGCCGTGAGCACCATCTACATGGAACCACAGGTTTTTCTTTTTGGCAAAGTGTGCTATTGCCTGTAAGTTATCATATGCCCCAGCAGCTGTTGAAGGAGCACTACCAACGATTGCAAAAATTTTAATCCCTTTCTTTAAAGCAGTTTCATAACAGCTTTCCAATTGGGAAACATCCATGGAGAAATTATCCTTAGATGGTATTTTAATAATGCCTTTCTCTCCCAATCCCATAATTTTTGCAGCTCTATCTATACAATAGTGCGCTTGCTCACAGACCATTACGCCTAAAGGTTCCCTGTAACCCTCATTCCACACATCATGTTCGATTTTGGCTTTTCTAGCAGATAATAATGCTGTTAAGTTGGCTAAAGTCCCTCCAGAAGTTAACAATCCACCGGAATTCTTTTCATAACCAATTTTACTGCATATTAAACTTGTAACAACTTTTTCTATGGCTGATGGAGACATACCCATTTCGTAAACCGCCATACCATTGTTTAAAAGAGCGCTAGTCAATGCGGTCAAAAGCGTTAACGGTGCAGGGGCGGAAACTTGATGTCCCATATATTTTGGGTGGTGCGTATGTGTCGTACGTTTTAAAATTTCAGAAAAAAACTCTTCTTGATTGCCATTTTCAAGATAGTTTTCCCAAAATTTGAGCTCATTATCTGGTAAGTTCCAATTAAGTACTTTATGATTAGAGCCTGAAGAGGTGTTTTTTAAATGTTCTTGTAGCAGTGAAATTAATTGTTTCCCTTGTTCTTTAAAAGTTTCCGGGGAATATACCTTTTGAAATATAGAATTGCTCATTGATTAAAATTAACTTCTTATACATTCCTATCAAAATTGAGACAAAAAAACCGCCCCAAAATGGGACGGTTCATTCAGCTTCTGTCTCAAGCTATTTGAATTAGTCAAAGGTATACCCGTTATCCGCCGCTACTTTATCTGCAATTTGAGTACGCAGTGCAACAACATTGGGTTGATTTGTGTATTTCGTAAAACGTTTTAGGCCCATTAGCATCATTTTTTGTTCATCGCCTTCAGCAAATGACACTATGGCTTCTTTTCCTTTTAGGGCTACGATGTCCACAGCCCTATATAAGTAGTACTTAGACATGGCTATTTGGGTTGCCTGAGATTCTTCTCCGAATCGTTTGGCATTTTTCTCAGTACGCAATATAGCAGATTCTGCCAAATATACTTGAATCAGTATATCTGAAGCTGCCATTAATAATTGTTGGTGCTCTTCCAGCTTTGGACCAAACTTTTGCACTGCACTACCGGCAACCATTAAGAAGACTTTCTTTAATCGCTTCACTAAATCTTTTTCTTCAGCGAACAATTCTGAAAAATCTGGAGTGTCAAAAGAAGGAATTCCCATCAACTCTTCTCCCACAGCAGTTGCAGGACCTAATAGGTCTACGTGTCCCTTCATGGCCTTTTTTACCAACATCCCCACTGCCAGCATTCTATTGATTTCGTTGGTGCCTTCATAAATTCTTGAAATACGGGCATCTCTCCATGCAGATTCCATTGGAGTATCGGCACTAAAGCCCATTCCACCAAAAATCTGGATTCCTTCATCAGCAGTATGTTGTACATGTTCTGAAACTGCTACTTTTAGGATAGAACATTCTATGGCGTATTCCTCTACACCTTTTAGTTCTGCCTCTTGGTGTGTGTTACCTTCTGCTTCGCGAATGGCAATTCTATCTTCTATATTCTTTGCTGCACGGTAACAAGCTGCTTCATCCACATAAGCATTTGTGGCCATGTCCGCAATTTTAGCTTTGATGGCTCCAAAATTCATTATAGGAGTCTTAAACTGTATCCGTTCATTTGCGTAGTTAACCGCTTCGTTTACAACTCTACGTTGCGCTTCTAAACAAGCTGCAGCTAATTTTATTCGACCCACGTTAAGAGCGTTCATAGCTATTTTAAAACCATTTCCACGCTCAGAAAGCATATTTTCTACTGGAACCTTGGTTTCATTAAAAAACACCTGACGTGTTGAGGAGGAATGAATTCCTAACTTCTTTTCTTCATCTCCTAAAGAGATTCCATTACTAGGATCATTTTCTACAATAAAACCAGTTATATTTTTGTCATCTTCAATCCTTGCAAAAACTATAAAAACGTTACAAAAGCCAGCGTTGGAAATCCACATTTTTTGGCCAGTGATACTATAATGCTTTCCATCCTCAGAAAGGACTGCTTTAGTTTTTCCAGAATTTGCATCTGAACCAGCACCGGGTTCTGTTAAACAATACGCTCCAAACCACTCACCGGAAGCTAATTTTGGAACATATTTTTGTTTTTGTTCCTCTGTGCCATATAAAGTAATTGGCATGGTTCCAATACCAGTATGTGCGCCAAATGCTGTGCTAAAAGAACCTGTAGCACCAGAAATGTAATCGCATACTAACATGGTGGAAACAAAACCCATTCCCATACCGCTGTACGATTCAGGAACAGCAACGCTCAGAAGGCCTAATTCACCAGCTTTACGCATAGTTTCTTCCGTATAAGCATAGTCCTTTTTCTCAAAGCGTTCCCAATGCGCCCATAATTCTCTATCTACAAACTCTTTGGTGCTATCACGCATCATTTTTTGCTCTTCGCTAAGGTCTTCCAGTGTGAAAACGTCTTCACAATCAACTTCCTTAACTAAGAACTGACCTCCACGTAAGATATCCTTGTTTATTGTTTCTGTACTCATCGCAATTGTAATTATTTCTTTTTTTATTTTAAAAATTCAAATATACCAGCAGCACCTTGCCCAGTTCCTACACACATGGTGACCATACCATGCTTACCTTGCATGTTTCGCTTGCGCATTTCATCAAAAAGCTGAACCGATAGTTTAGCTCCAGTGCAACCTAATGGATGTCCTAAAGCAATTGCCCCTCCGTTTGGATTAACAATATTTTGGTTCAGTTTCAATTCTCTCATCACGGCTAAAGATTGAGAAGCAAATGCTTCATTCAATTCAATTAGTTCTATATCATCCTGTTTTAATCCAGCTTGCTTTAAAGCTTTAGGTACTGCTGCTACAGGACCAATACCCATAATTCTAGGTGGAACACCAGCTGCGGCATAATTTACCAAGCGTGCTACTGGTTCTAGGTTTAGTTCTTTTACCATTTCTTCACTCATTACGATCACAAAAGCAGCACCATCACTTGTTTGGGAAGAGTTACCTGCGGTGACACTTCCGTTAGCAGCAAATACGGGTCTTAATTTTGCTAATGCTTCAAGCGAGGTGCCAGCTCTTGGTCCCTCATCCTTGGTTACCGTATATTTTTTGGTTGCTTTTTTTCCTTTGGCATCAACAAAAGTTTGTTCTACTTCAATAGGGACTATCTGATCCTGAAAACAATCTTCGGCCAACGCCTTCAAAGCTTTCATGTGGGAGTTGTAAGCAAATTCATCTTGATCTTCTCTGGATACTTTATATTCTTGAGCAACAGCTTCTGCCGTGTTACCCATTCCCCAGTAATAATCCTCGTGACCAGATTTTACAATATCATAATTTAGCTCAGTCTTGAATCCAGTCATGGGAACAGAGCTCATACTTTCCACACCACCTGCGATAATACAATCTGCCATTCCGGCTTGTATTTTTGCCGTGGCAATACCTATGGTTTCTAATCCTGAGGAACAAAACCTATTAACGGTTACACCAGGAACATCAACAATATCCAAGCCCATTAAAGAAATTAAACGTGCCATGTTGAGTCCTTGGGATCCTTCTGGCATTGCGTTTCCAACGATTACATCGTCAATTCTTTTCTTGTCAAATTCTGGAAGTTCACCAACTAAGTGAGAAATGGTCTCTGCTGCAAGCTCATCTGCTCTTTTAAAACGGAATCCACCTCTACCAGATTTACCGACTGCAGTACGATATCCTTTAACTATATATGCTGTTTTCATTTTTTTAATTTCTAAGAGGTTTACCAGTTTTTAACATGTGCTGAATTCGCTCTAGGGTTTTACGTTCTGTACAAAGTGATAAGAAGGCTTCCCTTTCAATATCTAATAAGTATTGTTCGGACACGTAGCTAGGCTCAGATAAATCACCACCTGCCATTACATATGCAAGTTTATTCGCAATCTTCTTATCATGTTCGCTGATGTAGTTACTGGCTTCCATGGAATCTGTTCCTACCAAGAACATTCCTAATGCTTGCTTTCCTAAAACCTTAACATCTTTTCGGGTTGGAGGTTTGGTGTAACCAGCTTCTGCCATCAGTTTGGCGTGTGCTTTTGCTGTGGCTATTTGCCTATCTTTATTTACAACTACTATATCCTTTCCTTTCTGAAGAATACCTAAGTCATAAGCTTCATAGGCTGAAGTAGAGACTTTAGCCATACCAATGGTCAAGAAATATTCTTGCAGAACATTTAATTCCACATCTCCTTTCCTAAAAGAATCGGAAGCGCGAAGCGCAAATTCTTTGGAACCACCACCGCCAGGAATTACACCAACACCGAATTCCACTAATCCAATATATGTTTCAGCAGCAGCAACTACTTTATCTGCATGAAGTGATAACTCACACCCACCACCCAAACACATGCCGTGTGGGGCAGAAATTGTTGGGATAGAGGAGTAGCGCATACGCATCATGGTATCTTGGAACATTTTAATTGCCATGTTCAACTCATCATACTCTTGCTCTACAGCCATCATAAATATCATGCCTATATTGGCACCTACAGAGAAGTTAGCAGCTTGGTTACCAACTACTAAACCTTGATAATCTTTTTCTGCTAGGTCTATAGCTTTGTTCAATCCAGCTAACACGTCACCACCTATGGTATTCATTTTAGACTGGAACTCTACATTTAATATTCCATCTCCTAAATCTTCTACGACAACACCAGAATTTTTGAATACTTCGTTTGACTTGCGGATATTATCCAAAATTATAAAAGCATCTTGCCCAGGTATTTTCACCATTTCCTTTTTAGGAATATCGTAAAAGTAGGTAGCACCGTCTTTTACACTATAGAACGATGTAATACCAGCAGCTTTCATTTCTGACACCCATTTGGCGGCTTCTTGACTTTCTGATGCAATAAATTCTAAACCTTTGTCTAAACCTACAGCGTCCCAAATTTGAAATGGACCATGTTCCCAGCCAAAACCAGCTTTCATGGCATCATCAATCTTATACAATTCATCCGTTATTTCAGGAATGCGATGCGAGACGTAAGCAAACAACTGCCCAAAACTCTTGCGATAGAATTCTCCGGCTTTATCTTTTCCACCAGTCAATACTGAAAATCTATCGACAACTTTATCAATAGTTTTAGTTAGTTCTAAAGTGGCAAATTTGGCACTCTTTTTAGAACGATAGTCCATCGTATCTAAATCCAATGTCAAGATTTCTGTTTTTCCTTTATCGTTTTTGGTCTTTTTGTAAAAACCCTGTCCAGTTTTGCTTCCCAACCATTTGTTTTCCATCATAGTGGAAATAAAATCTGGCAAGGAAAAGAGTTCGTGGCGTTCGTCATCCTTACAATTCTCAGAAATGCCATTGGCAACATGCACCAAGGTATCCAAACCGACCACATCTACTGTTCTGAAGGTAGCTGATTTTGGTCTTCCGATAACCGGACCGGTAAGTTTATCGACTTCCTCGACTGTCATACCTAAATCTTTAACTGCGTGAAAAAGGCTTTGGATACTGAAAATACCAATCCTATTACCAATAAATGCTGGTGTATCTTTAGCAACAACAGAAGTCTTACCTAAAAACTGTTCTCCGTAGCCGTTTAAAAATTCTAGAACTGAAGCATCAGTCTTAGGGCCTGGGATAATTTCAAAAAGCTTCAAATATCTGGCGGGATTAAAGAAATGCGTTCCGCAGAAGTGCTTCTGGAAGTCATCACTTCTACCTTCACTCATGAATTTGATTGGAATCCCAGAAGTGTTGGACGTGATTAATGTACCAGGAGTTCTGTGCTTCTCCAAGTTTTCAAAAACTTTCTTTTTAATATCAAGGCGTTCTACAACTACTTCAATGATCCAATCAACCTTTGCCACTTTGGCAACATCATCCTCTAAATTCCCAGTAGTGATTCTACTGGCAAACTTTTGATGGTAAATAGGGGAAGGTTTTGATTTTAAGGCGGCCATAAGTGAATCGTTTACCAAACGATTACGAACCACCTTATCTTCAAGAGTTAAGCCTTTTACTTTTTCCTTATCATTTAATTCTCTTGGAACAATATCTAGAAGTAAAACTTCCACACCAATATTAGCAAAATGACAAGCGATACCACTCCCCATAATACCTGAACCAATTACGGCAACTTTGTTAATATGCCTTTTCACACGTTTATATTTTAAGAATTAATTAGTTGTTGTTTTTGAATATACATTCTTGTCAAGAATCAATTTATTGATAATGTCCACAGTTTTAAAAAAACCATCCAAATCTGAATCTGTAACATGCTCTTTAACCACGTCGTTAAAACGCAATACCACTTCTTTTGAATCTTTTCTTTTAGATAAACCCAAAGCGGTAAGATGTATTAATACCCCTCTACCATCTTTCGGATTAGGTCGTCTCTCTATATATCCCTTTTCTTCAATACTTTTTAATATTCTAGAAAGACTAGTTGACTCCATGCCCATTTTGGGACCCAAAGCAGTACTGGGTGTACCTTTCTTGGGGTCGATACTTAATAAGGTAAAACCTATGGCCATGGTAAGGTTATAGTTTTTTGCCTCTTCATTGTACATTTTAATTACCGCTTGCCAAGTTGCACGTAGCGCATAGTCAATGGTTAAATCCTTCATAGAACAAAAATTCGATTCCAAATATAGGAAAATTTATTATGCATGCATAATAAATTTTTATTTGAAAGCGATTATAAAACTAAGCTTAATCAATCCTGAAAATAAGAATCAAAGACCTCTTCTTTCTATTTCTTTTTTGAAGTTTTGATAATTGATGTAGATGGGAAGCATGGTTATAGGTCCTACCAGTATTGGGACTATCATGGCTATGTTAAAACTGTCTTTTTTCATAGCATAGATTTGGGTTCCAATCAATATAGTTATGATGACCAACCAGATAATCCCAAAAGCAATTACTATAGTTTTAAGACTTTTAGCAGTTTTGACTAATTTAGCATCGTCATACTTGTCAAAGCCCATTAGTGTCCGTAGATATCGTTATACAAGTCGAGATATTTTTCTTTGATAATTTTTCTACGAAGCTTTAAAGTTGGCGTCATATGACCATCATCAATACTCCATACGTCTGGGGTTAATCTAAACTGCTTTACTTTTTCCCACTTAGCAAAATCTGCATTTGCCATATCTACCTCTTCTTGTATTCTAGAAACTACCTTTTCGTTTAAAACAATATCTGAATTTTCTCCTACGGAGATATTATTGCGCTCTGCCCAAGAATATAAAAACTCAAAGTTAGGTTGAATCAAAGCTGCGGGCATTTTTTCACCTTCACCTACAACCATTAGTTGCTCAATAAAACGGGATTGTTTAAAACGATTTTCCAATAATTGTGGTGCTACATACTTACCGCCAGATGTCTTGAACATTTCCTTTTTACGGTCTGTAATTTGCAAAAAACCATCTTCATCGATTATTCCAATATCACCTGTGTGAAAATATTCACCATTCATGACCTCGGCAGTTTTTTCGGGATCTTTGTAATAACCTTTCATTACATTGGGGCCTTTGCAAAGAATTTCACCATCATCAGCAATCTTTACTTGTACGCCATCCATTATTCTTCCAACTTTTCCAATCTTCCAACCATTATTGGCAATTTCACTGACCGAAATACCAGGAGAAGTTTCGGTTAGACCATAACATTCCATGATGGGCATACCAGCTGCTCCAAAAATATGACCAAGCCTAGGCTGTAAAGCAGCACTACCAGATGCCATAAATTGTAGATTTCCTCCTAGGGCTTCCTGCCATTTGCTGAAAATTAATTTACGGGCTATTCCTAGTTGTTTTTCATACCACCAACCATTTTTTTGGTAAGGCTCAAATTTAAATCCGAGTTCAACAGCCCAAAAAAACAATTTCTTTTTTATACCGGTTAGTGCGGTTCCCTTTGCAACTATAGCATCATATACCTTTTCCACCAATCTTGGTACCACTGTCATGAAAGCTGGGTGTACTTCTTTAATATTGTCACTTATCTTTTCCATGCTTTCTGCAAAATGGATTTCAAGACAATTGTGTTGAGCTACGTAAGAGAAAGTTCTTTCAAAAATGTGGCATAGCGGAAGAAAACTTAGAACTGCATCCCCATTTTTTATGGGAATTCTTTTTACTGCTGACAGTACATTGGAAACTATATTGTTGTGGGTAAGCATGACCCCTTTGGGTCTCCCCGTTGTACCAGAAGTATATATTAAGGTAGCTAAGTCATCTGGTTTAACAGCAGCTTTTCTTTCATCAAGCTCATTTTGATTAGAATTGTCTTTTCCCTTTTCTAAAACTTCTGTCCAGCTGTTGCAGTTACTCAATTCATCAAATGAGTAAACATCTTTTAACTTTTTTAGTTTACCACTTATGGATAACACTTTTTGTAAAACAGTATCATCGGAAACGAAACAATATTTTGCTTCTGAATGGTTAAGTACGTATTCATAATCCTCTTCAGAGATTGTAGGATAAATAGGGACGTTTTGTGCCCCTGTCTGTAAAATACCTATATCACATATACACCATTCTGTTCTGTTGGTACTGGAAATAAGAGCAATCTTATCATTTGGCTTTACTCCCAGACGCAAAAGACCTCTACTTAATGCGTTGGCTTTATCTATAAATTCTTGCGTAGAAGTAGCTTTCCACTTTCCATCATATTTTGTTACTAGAGATTTTCCTAATGGAAAATTTTCAAGTTGATAATAAGGAAAATCGAAAAGTCTAGTTACCGTCTGCATATTAAGTTACTATTTGGTAATTGCAAAATAGGCAAAGCAAGTGGGATTTTAAAATGGGATATGTAAAATACGGAGATTATTTTGCATAATCCCTTACATTTAGTAACAGGGTCTATTTGTTGTTGGTGTTAGAAATTATGCTGTCCAGCTAAGAATTCCAATACAGTTTTTATTTTTTAGCTAATTTCAAATAATGATATAGATATTAGGTATATGAAGAGATTAATATTGATTTTAACAGCTATATTTTTGGTGACTGCTTGCAATGAAAAAGGACCAAAAATTCCAGTATATGCATGGACCGGTGGTCCCGGGGAAGCAACGGATACAGAATTACTGGAGAAATTCATGGATTTTAAAGATAAGGGTATAGATGGTCTAATGTATAATGGAGGACATGACCCAAAAACCTATGCTAGAGTTGGTGCTTTGGTAAAACAAGCTGGAATGGAATTTCATGCTTGGATACCAACAATGGTGCAAGGAGAGAACCCTAAGATATCTAAGGATTTGTATGCTCATAACCGTAATGGAGAATCGGCTTTTGAAAAACCTGCATATGTAGATTACTACAAATTTTTATGTCCAAACAAGGAAGGAACGTACAACTTTTTGGCAGATTTATACGGTAGTGTAGCTGCTATAGAGGAAATTGATGGGATTCATTTAGACTATATACGTTTTCCTGATGTCATACTGGCCAGGGGGCTATGGGATAAATATGGATTGGTTATGGACCGCGAATACCCTGAGTATGATTATTGTTATTGTGATAAATGTACTTCAGATTTTATGAAGGAGACGGAGATTAATATAAAAGAGGTGGAGGATCCATCCCAAGTACAGGAATGGAAGCAATTTAGATATGATTTGATTACAAAAATGGTAGGGCGTTTGGCAAAAGTGGTTCACCAAGAGGATAAAGTAATAAACGCAGCTGTGTTCCCAGGACCAACTATAGCTAAAAAGCTGGTGAGACAGGAATGGAACAAATGGGATTTAGATGCTGTTTATCCTATGAATTATAATGACTTTTACTTGAAAGGCCCTGAATGGGTCGGAGAAGTTGTAAATGAAGAAGTAAACGCCGTAGATGGTTTAAAACCTATATATAGTGGTTTATTTATCTGTCCCAATCCAGAAAATAAAACAAAAGAGAACGACCCTGAAAATCATGGTTTGTTACCTTCGGAAATAGAAACTGCGATACGCACTTCTATGGAAAATGGTGCAACAGGTATATGTCTTTTTACACCTGGAAGAATGAAGCCCGAGCATTGGGAAGCTTTTGAGAAATCTATTTATAAAGATTATAGGAAGGAGTAGTAGGGGTTATTTTCGCAAATGGAGTTTCATTCCTTCATGTGATGCCTTAAAACCTAAATTCTCGTAAAATCGAAGGGCTTCTGGTCGTTTTTTATCGGTGGTAAGCTGAACAACATGGGCTCCCTTAGTTTTTGCTTTGACAATTGCCCATTCAAATAACTTTTGACCTATCCCTTTGCCTCTGTAAGATTCATGTACACGAACGGCCTCGATTTGAGCTCGGATGCCTCCTTGATATGTTAAATATTGGATAAAAGAGAGTTGCAAAGTGCCAATGACTTGCTGAGATTCAGTTTCAATAACGACAAGTTCTTGATTTGGGTCAGCGTTAATATTATCAAATGCCTCATAATAACTATCTGGTAAGGGATTTTGAAAATCTTCCCTAAGCTTGCCCAATTTGTCATTTGAAATCATCTCGACAATTGCAAAAACATCTTTTTTTAGGGCTTTTCGAATTTGCATAATTGGACTATTCGTTAATTCTGACTTCAAAGGACGAAGTAGTTCTTAGTGGCACACCATCAGAAGTAAGACCTTCTAAAATTATTTGATACTCTCCTAAATAATCAGAGGTGTAAAAAGAAACTCTTCCTTTTCCGTCCTCAGTTAGTGTTATGTCTGGTTGCCAATGTAGCGTAGTTCTATAATCTGAGTTACTCTGTTTTGGTATCTTTTTTTGGTATTTTGTGTTGTAAAATCTTTTCGGATAGTCATAACCTGGGTGTAAAAAACTAATGCTTCCATCCTCTTTTGTCTGATTTTTATCAGCTGATGATTCCGTTCCATCTCTCGTAAAAATAGCGATTACACCATTTGCAGCCCTGGATCCATAAATGGCGGCTCTTGGTCCTTTTATGATATCTATGAAATCTATATCACTAGCTAAAATATCAGGGGAACCGTTCAAAGGAGTACCATTTAAAAGGATTAAAGCACTATTATCTCCAGTCAGAGAACTCGCACCTCTAAGAAAAACATTATAACCACCATTTATAGTTGCTCTAACTAATAAACTTGGAACTCTGCCTTGCAAAATTGAAAGGGGGTCTATGTTCTGAAAATCTCTTCCTAATTCTTTAAAATCTACAGTATGTGAAGGTTCTTTGTAAGGCAGACTTTTCCTTTTTCTTTCGAACCTATCCTCAACTTTATTTTTCTTCGCTTTTACAAATACTTCCTCTAATTGTATGGTTTTATTGTTGAACACAAAGGCATCACTTATACTTTGGGCTTTTTTTGAACCCTTATAATAATTTTCTAAATTGTTTATGGATTTTTTGGAAACTGAAACTTTGGGAGAATCGGCGGAGTCAAATAGAATCTTGTAATTAAGGTTTTTTTTCTTTTTGGCATCCCTTACTTCCGCTTTTAAGAATACGGATGTAGTATCCGCAAAATTGAGGTTTGTAAATATGAAATTACCATTCTCGTCCGTTTTAACCTTATCTTGTACTATTGCATCAGTATTTTTTGCCGTTAAAAATATATTTCCCACAAGTGGTTTTTTCAAATCAAAAGAACTTACCAACCTTCCTTTAATATTTATACCATTTTCAGGTTTGAAATGATAATCAGTTTTTTTCGACATGTCTTTTATAAGGTATTGTCGCCATCCTTGTGTTCGCATCAAAAGGTCTAGGTTTTTTTTACGCTGAGGGTCATTAGAATAAAAGTAATAACCGGGCTGCTCTATTTCACCACGTAACTCTGAAGCTAATAAGAGATAGGTTTTAATATCAGTTGAGTGGTATTCATTGGGTATTAAAGCAGTATTGGTTACTGATAGCGATAGTTCAGCTTCAACTTCTTTTTCACCATAGGAATCAATATCTATTTCTAAATTGACCAAAGATTTAGGTTCGTATGAATGTTGCGAGCTAGTTATGGTAGATTTTAAAGATTTTTTTTCATTTATATAGTATAATAACCTTTCTGAAATTGGTGTATTTGTGTTGTTTAGAAGAGTAAACTCAGTGATGCCCTCATTCAAAATATCCTTGGGAACTTTTACTATTGCGGCATTCTTTTTTTTATTGGTGTTTACTTTTGTTTTAAAGACTATCTTTTTTCTTTGTTTTCCAATAACCGAAAAACCATTAATATCTATAGCATTTGTTGCCCTTATTTCTGCTTTATAATAATCTTTGTTATCCGTAACGGTCATAAGCACTCCTTCATTCAAAGCAATTGGTAGTTTGTAGGTAAAAGAAGTTTCTTGATTGTAGATGATTGCACTATAACTATCTCCGTTTTTAGGAATAAAGTGTAGCAATCCCAATCCAAGATGGGAGGAAGCAAATTCTTTTATGAGATTTCCTTTGTCATCGATTATTTTTCCGGAAACGGATATGCCCATACCGTTTGTGTCTACCGCTTTAAAACCAATAGGATTTAAAAATCCATTTACCATGTAGCCTCCTTCTGGAAAGAATTGTACATCAGGTTTTATAACCCCGGTATCGGCAGATGGACTTGTAGTTATGTTCGTTCCATTATTTGCAACATTCACAAAAATCTGTTTTTCGAAAAAATTACTGTTATGAAAATTGCGCATATAATTAGTGTAGGCCCTAACTGTATAGATTCCTTTTTGAGAACTCTGGTTTAATTTAAAATTTCCCGGGGCATTACCATTAGTAAGTTTAATGGTTTTATTAGCTATAATTTTTCCACCTGCATCAATCAATTCTATATATGCAATTTCACTTACAGCATTCAGTTGGTGTGTCTTGCCGTCAACTAAATATGCTTTAAACCATATGTCCTCTCCTGCAGTGAAATAAGTTTTGTTCAAATGAACATATAACTTTTCTATGGGAATTTCTGCATTAAATTGAGCTGGTTTTTCTTTTTGAGAAAATGAATTTTGAAGGGTAAGTAAAAAGAATATGCAAAAGAATTTGGTGTTTGTTTTAAGGAAGTTAAAAGGGCATAGTGGTATCATCTTCCTTAAAGATAAAGAAGATTTTGAGTAAAACCCAGAGAAGTTTCTCTATATATTATAACTAATTATTGTTTCTAAAAATGAAGCCCATTTTTTAGCAGAAGAACTAATAGTTATCGCCTATGCTATTCTCGATTTTATAAATTTGAATTGCCCATTGTGATTGGATTCATGTTCGCAAACATGAAACCACTTACAGTAATTGTTAGTTGGACCCCAAGGGAAGTTCTTGTCTACTGCCATTAACCAATCATCATCACGTTTTTTAAATTCTGCAAGCGTAAAGTCACGTACTTTGGTCATTTCCTCTAGATAGTAATCAAACGGTTTTCCTTTTATTTCTTTACGTGCCTTGGCGCCTAAACCAGAAGCAACGGACCATTTTTCAGAATCTTCTTTGGACCAATCACCCCAAGATTTATTCTCAAAGGTGTGAATTTGATAAAAGCGCTCAGTTGCTGCCAAATGCATTAACATGGCTCCGATGCTATTTGCGTTTTCATCGACCAAATAATCAAGGTCAGATACCCCCATGTTTCTCACAGGAGCGAGAATAACCATGCGCATCCAATTCATCATGGATACTAAGGTGCCAACTTGTGGGGTGTAACCTTCTTTTGGTCCTACAATATTTACATCACTGTCCTGAGTATAATTTGGCAATGGTTCAAGATGAGGTGCTGCCATTACCGCTGTAGTGCCGAAAGCCCCAAGAGTTAATAGTGATGATTTTTTAATAAAATTTCTTCTGTTTACAGAGGGTGTTTGCTCATCCATAGTTTTAGGTTATTAGTTAGACCTATAAATTACGAATTCTTATTCACCCATTCCCTAGCATTAACAAAAGCTTGTAGCCAAGGTGAAACCTTATCATTCCCTCTATCTTTTGGGTAATGTGCCCAGTTCCATGGGAAAATAGAACGTTCTATATGAGGCATGGTCACCAAATGACGACCAGTTTTATCGCAAAGCATGGCCGTATTAAAATTACTGCCGTTAGGATTGGCTGGATATCCTTCATAACCGTATTTGGCTACAATATCATATTGTTCTTCGGAATGTGGTAAGCTAAATTTACCTTCTCCATGTGATATCCAAACACCTAAAGTGCTTCCTTCCATGTTGGAAAGCATTATTGAATTGTTCTTCTGAATTTTCACCGAAGTAAAATTACTTTCATGCTTCCCGGAATCATTATAGGTCATCTTACCATGGGCATCGTGCTCAGGATTTATTAAATCCAATTCCATGAACAATTGACAACCATTACAGATTCCTACTGATAGTGTATCTGGTCTAGCAAAGAAATCATTGATGACTTTATTGGCTCGCTCATTGTATTTTATGGCTCCAGCCCAACCTTTGGCACTGCCCAAAACATCAGAATTAGAGAAACCACCCACGGCACCTAAAAATTGAATGTCCTTTAAATCTTCACGACCAGAAATTAAATCGGTCATGTGTACGTCCTTTACATCAAACCCTGCCAAAAACATAGCATTGGCCATCTCACGCTCGGAATTACTCCCTTTTTCACGAAGGATTGCCGCTTTTGGCTTCTCGACTTCGCTCGAAATGACGGTCGTAGAACCATTAAAATTATCAGGAAAAAAATATTTCAAAAGTAGCGCTTTGTAGTTATTGTAACGGTCTTTCGCCAAACCATTGGCCGTTTGTTTGTTATCCAATAAGTACGAAGTCTTAAACCAAGTATCCCGAAGTGAAGCTACATTTAAGCCAACTTCAACCCCATGGTTTTTTAATCGCAATTCTCCTTCTGAGATTACTTTTCCTAATTTATGGAATTCGACTCCCGCAGCTTCCATCACTTTTTCAGCACTGGTATCTTTTGTTTGGATAACCAGTCCAATGTTTTCAGCAAAAAGGACCTTTATAATATCTTGTTCACCAAGGGATGTTAAATCCAGTTCAGCACCTAAATCGTTATCAGCAAAACACAGTTCTAAAAGTGTAGTTATTAATCCACCAGAACCAATATCATGACCAGCTAGTATTTGTCCGTCTCTAATCAACTGTTGTAACGTATTGAAAGCCGACTTAAAGTAAGTTGCATCTGTAACGCTTGGTGCTTCACTACCAATACTGTTCAAAACCTGTCCAAAAGAAGAACCACCTAGCTTAAAATAGTCTTTTGATAAATTGATATAGTAGATGTCACCGCCACCTTTTTGTAATACCGGTTCTACTACTTTGGTAATATCATTACAATTACCAGCCGTAGAAATCACCACCGTACCAGGAGCGATTACTTCTTGGTCTTTGTATTTCTGTTTCATGGAAAGGGAATCCTTCCCGGTAGGTACATTAATTCCCAATTCAATAGCAAATTCTGAAACGGCTTCTACAGCCTTATACAGACGTGCATCTTCACTAGGATTTTTACAAGGCCACATCCAGTTTGCGGATAATGAAATGGATTGTAATCCATCTTTTAGAGGCGCCCAAACAATATTCGTTAAAGCTTCTGCAATACTATTTCTACTACCAGCGATAGGGTCTATCAAACCTGAAATAGGGGAGTGGCCAATACTGGTGGCAATACCTTCTTTGCCTTTAAAATCGAGGGCCATTACTCCAACATTGTTCAAGGGCAATTGCAACGGACCTGCACATTGTTGCTTGGCTACTTTTCCGCCCACACAGCGGTCCACTTTGTTGGTAAGCCAATCTTTACAGGCCACGGCTTCCAATTGTAAAACTTGCTCTAGATACTCATGAAAATGTTCTAAGGAATATTCCGCATCTTTATATTGGGCTTCGACTGTTGCATCTTCCATAATGGTTTTTGGCGAGCTTCCGAACATATCGGAAAGCGCTAAATCCATTGGTTTATCGCCTTTGGTGCTTGATTCAAAAGTGAAGCGATGTTCACCTGTTACATCTCCTACTTCATACATAGGCGAACGCTCCCGGTCGGCAATGCGCTGTAATAGCTTGGTATCTTCTTGACCAATGACTAGGCCCATACGTTCCTGACTTTCATTACCAATGATTTCTTTGGCGGATAGGGTAGGATCGCCCACGGGCAGTTTATCCAGATCAATATGGCCGCCGGTATCTTCCACCAACTCTGATAGGCAGTTTAAATGCCCACCAGCGCCATGATCGTGAATGGAAACGATGGGGTTGTCATGGCTCTCTACCATGCCGCGAATGGCATTGGCAGCACGTTTTTGCATCTCAGGATTGGAGCGTTGTACGGCATTTAATTCAATGGCAGATTCAAACTCCCCAGTATCGGCACTTGAAACAGCGGCGCCGCCCATTCCAATACGGTAGTTGTCACCACCAAGAATCACAATTTTATCGCCTTTGTTCGGTATATCCTTTAAGGCTTGTTCGGCTTTGCCATAGCCGATACCACCGGCCTGCATGATGACTTTATCGTAGCCAAGGTTTTTATTGCCCTCTTGATGCTCAAACGTGAGTACAGAGCCTGCTATTAGAGGTTGTCCAAATTTATTTCCAAAGTCAGAAGCTCCATTGGATGCTTTGATTAAAATATCCATTGGGGTTTGGTACAACCATTCCCGTGCAAGAAATGCTTTTTCCCATACTCTTTCTTCTTCCAAACGTGAATATGCGGTCATATATACCGCAGTTCCAGCCAAAGGCAAAGAACCTTTACCGCCAGCAAGTCTATCTCTAATTTCGCCTCCCGAACCAGTTGCAGCTCCATTAAAAGGCTCTACGGTTGTTGGGAAATTATGCGTCTCTGCTTTTAATGAAAGTACCGAATCAAATACTTGTTCTTCATAAAAATCAGGTTTGTCGGCGCTCTTTGGCGCAAACTGTACCACTTTAGGTCCTTTTACAAAGGCTACATTGTCTTTGTAGGCAGAAACAATATCGTTGGGATGTTCCGCTGAAGTTTTTTTTATGAGTTTGAAGAGTGAAGTAGGCATTTCTTGACCATCTATCACAAAAGTGCCATTAAAGATTTTATGACGGCAATGCTCTGAATTTACCTGACTAAAACCGAATACCTCTGAGTCGGTAAGCTTTCTTCCCAATTTCTTGGAGAGGTTCTCTAAATAAGTTACTTCATCATCGCTTAAGGCCAGACCTTCTTGCTTATTGTAAGCGGCTATGTCATCAATTTCTAAGATAGGTTCTGGGGTGATATCAATCGTGAAGATATTTTGCCCAAGGCAGCTGTATTTTTGAAAGAGCATTGGGTCAAAATCAGCATAATCACCCGAAACAGCCATAAATTCCTCGATACGGATAATTCCTGTAACACCCATATTTTGGGTAATTTCGGTGGCATTGGTGCTCCAAGGAGTGACCATAGCAGCACGTGGACCAACAAAAAAGGCGTCTAGAGACGCCGCGTTTAGTTTAGGTTGGTTGCCAAACAACCATGATAGCTTTTTTTCGTTTTCAGAGGTGATTTCTTGAGCAGTTTGGACAGCGAAAACTTTGGTCGCCATATCCCCGAAGAAATGAATCATAAGTGCTTATCTATTGAACTGATTAAGAAAACGCAAATTTACGATTTTTTGCTCCTTTTGGAGTAGGAGTTTAAAACAGTTTTTAACGGGTATTGTTGATAGTTTTAATTGGCAATGCTACTTTATCTAATTTGGAAATTTCCCAAACGTTATTCGAGTAGTATCGTTGGTTACCTCAAAACGTATCCAATCATCTAAAGCACTACCATTGGTATAATAGCCTGCCTCTTCTGCAACAATATTTCCGTCTGCTTTAGTATAGGAAAGCATATAAGAACCATCACTTTTATTATTCTTCATAGATAAAAAGCCTTCTCTAGATTCATTCGGAGCAATACTATCATAGGTGACGCTATCTAGATGTTCAGAGGTCGAAATCTTCACATTTGTGATGGTATAGGAAGAGTTATTAATGACCTTATAATCGATGCCCTTTTCCTGAAATAAGAAGCAGGAAGATAGAAAAAGAAGAATACATAAAAGGAGTAGTTTTTTCATTTGCACATTGTTTTAATTGGTCAATTTCTCAGCTATATTAGTTATTCTAAAGAAATCAACCCTTGTTTCTTATTTCTGAACTTCTCATGGGCATAGCATCTATAATATTGAATAGTTCAGAACTTTTTAGAACAGTTTTTTGCCGTAATTTGGTTCCACCATCAAGACCAATAAGTAGGATTTGAAATTTTGAATGCTTTTCTAAATATTCCTTGAACTGCTTTGTTATCGATTGCCAAGATTCTGTATTTTTTTTCTCCAAGTAATTTTTAAGTGTGTATTTGTCTTCAAGAATCTTAAAAATCACTAGTTTTCTTTCTTTAAACTCTTGTTCAAGCCCTACCAATTCTTCAATTTGGGACTTATATTGATTATCAGCAGCATTTGAAGTTTGAATGATTAAAATTCTATTCTTCCATCGATAATCTTCTAAATTTTGGGCATTTAAGGTTGAAATCATTAAAAAGGAAATCAATAGCAATGTAACTTGAAGTATAGGTTTGTTTATTGAATTCATTTATTCTTCGGCCATTAATTTGATGGATTTAAGTAGTAGTTTAAATTCTTGCGGTTTTTTATTACCAATTAAAAAGCGTATTTCTTCGATTGTGTTTTTATCAAAATTGGGCAAATCCAGTCTTCTTCCGCGAAAGGTGGGATAAAGATTTCCTAAAGTAAACGCTATGGTTTGCCAATCACCCGTAGTTTTAAAGTTTGTGATATAACTGTAATAGTCACTTTGCCTGGCTTTTATACGAAACTGATAGTTTTTCCCATCGCCTTTTAGTCTAATCTTAATGATGTTTTTGGGATTAACTTTTAAAGTTTCCATATCATAGCGTACTGAAGAAAAACCACCATTATTTTCTAATGAAACCTTTCCAGAGAACTTTCCATAACCATCTTCGGTTAGGGTGAAGTCTCCATTAGAGCGGCCACCCATGACAACGTCATCAACTACCTGCCAGTTTTTGGAAGTTGGATTTTCCTTAAAGTCAATTATGGTCTGTGCTGTCATCGTTGAGGTAGTTAGTATTATAATATAGAAAACACGTTTTGTCATTCTTAATTTTATACAAATCTACCAGTTAAATCGAAGAATAAAATTAGTCAGTTCGAGTGCTTTTCCAAAGCGGAGTGAATGTAAAAGTGTATCGAGAACGTTTTAAAATTATAATGCTTCTCGATACTAATTTTTTAATGCTTAAAAAACTCACTCGAAGTGACGTCTCAAATTAAATTAAAAACGCTCCACGGTAAAACCCTATTCAGACTTTACAAATACCATACAGTGCTGCCACGGTAGATTGGATATGTTCTCCTTTAATTTAAAACCTACAGCTTTAAGTTCTTTTATAGCATGCGCTTCGGTCATTTTGTGTAATCTTTTGATTGGCACTTTAGGATCTTCGCCTCGGTATTCTATTAAATATAGTTTGCCATTGGAGCGTAAAGCCTTTTTTAGTGAAGCCATCATTTCATAAGGAAAGCTCATTTCGTGATAAACATCAACAATCAGTACTTTATCTACTGAATTAGGTTTAAGATTTACGCTTTTTTCACCACCTTTAACCAGTTCTACATTATCAAATTTGCCAGCTTCTTTTTTATCCATCATTGCAACTAGCATTTCATCTTGAATATCCACCGCATAAATAGTCCCTTCAGTGGCCATCTTTGCCATTTTAAATACATGGTAACCAGAACCAGCGCCAATATCTGCAATGTCATCAGTCTTGGCGATGTTCATGTTTTCTAATAGGGTAGTAGTATTTTCTTCAGCTTCACGTTCATCTCGCTCCAACCAATCCATACCTTGATAACCCATAACGTGGGCAATTTCCCTATCAAAATACCATTTTCCAATCCCGCTATAATCTCCCTTTTTAAAGGTATACTTACTTTCCTGTGCAAAAAGCATGCTTGATGATAATACAAGCAAAACACAAAGGGTTAGTGTAGTTCTTTTAATCATTCCAATGAAATTTACCTTGGATAGGAGTTCTTCGAAAGGTACAAAATAGATAAGTTTCAAAAACCTTAGTCTAATGTATAAATTGAATTAACCAAAAAAGCGCCCATTTGGGCGCTTTTTTGATAAAGTAGGTTTTAAAAATTTGGGTTGTTGCTTTGTCTCCAGTAGGTTAGTATGGATTTGGGAATCATACTGAAACTAACAACACTGTAAATGTATGGGAGTTTATAGTTAATTCTAAATTTATGTTGTGAAACGCCAAAAAATATATGTAAGAAAAAGACTACAATATGTTTAATGTTGTTTTAACTCTTTGTTTTATGTAAAAGAGCCATGTAGAATCCATCAAAACCATGTTCTGAGGCATAAATATTTTGTTCTTTTTCGAAATTAAAGGTTTTACCTTCTTCAGAATCTAAAAAAGATTGTACTTGATCGGAATTCTCTTCAGGTAATATGGAACAGGTGGCATAGACCATTTTGCCTCCTGGTTTTACCATTTTGGAATAACTACGAAGAATATCGTGCTGTACGCCTTTTATCTTTTCAATAAACTCGGGCTGTAACTTCCACTTAGAGTCTGGGTTGCGACGAATAACACCCAAACCAGAACATGGGGCATCCAATAAAACCCGGTCTGCAGAATTGTGTAATTTCTTAATTACTTTGGTTGAATCAATTGCACGACCTTCTACATTATGAACACCATTTCTACGGGTACGTACTTTTAGTTTCTTGAGCTTACTTTCATAAATATCCATAGCTATTAGCTGCCCTTTATTCTCCATTAAAGAGGCCAAATGCAAGGTTTTTCCACCAGCACCAGCACAGGCATCTACTACACGTTGCCCTGGAGCTACCTCTAAAAATGGAGCTACCAATTGTGAGGAAGCATCCTGTACTTCAAAAAGTCCATTTTTGAAAGCTTGAGTTACAAATACATTTTTGCGTTCTATCAACTTTAGAGCATCTTTTACTCCAGAAATGGTTTCAGTTTCTATTTCTTCAGCCTTTAATAACTTTCGAAGCTCTTGTTTTGTGGTTTTTAGGGTGTTTGTCCTTAATATCACCTCTGCTTGTGCATTTAATGCGGCAATTTCTTTTGTCCACAAATCTTTTCCTAGTGCCTTTTCACCACGCTCATCCATCCAATCGGGTATTGATTCCCTAAACTTTCGGATTTTAGAAAGTTCATCAAACCTACCTTTAATACGCCTCACTGGAGTTTCTTCCAGCTGTTTCCAATCTGGTAATTGTATTCCGCGCAACACACACCAAACAGTAAATAATCGAAATAGGTTTTGACGTGAATAAGGAGCATTTACTTCGGCAATTTCGGCATACAAACGTTTCCAACGGACAATATCATAGGTAGTTTCCGCAATAAAGCCACGATCACGAGATCCCCAACGTTTATCATAACGCAGTACTTTTTCAATGACTTTATCGGCATATTCATTTTCATTGAAAATCATGCCAAGGGCATCAATAACAGCAAATACCAAATTTCTGTGTAAACGCATGGTTTTTAAATAAGGGTGCAAAGGTAGGGTTTGTTCCTTATTTTTGGGGTTATGAAACCATACTTCTTTTTTCTGCTTTTTGGCTGTATTTTAATCAGTTGTCAATCCAATCCTGAATCCCATAACTATACTTCAGTAACCATTACTACCATTTTTGAAGATTCCGTAAGCATCCGTGCCATAGAATTTTTAGACTCCAATACATTGGCATTTGCTGGTAGCAAAGGTATTTATGGTACGGTTGAAGCTAATTCTGGAAAAGCCCGAGCTAATAATATGAAATACCACACGAGTATTCCAGAGTTTAGAGCTGTGGCTCATACTTCCACTGACTTTTTTATGCTTTCGGTTGCAAATCCAGCACTACTTTATAAAACAGGCGATAATGGTAAGATGGATTTAGTGTATATAGAAGAAGGTGAGGGGGTATTTTATGATGCCATGAAATTTTGGAATGATAAGGAAGGGATTGCTATAGGTGATGGAGAAGATGGCTGTCTTTCAATCATCATTACCAGAGATGGCGGTCATAATTGGACTAAACTTCCGTGTAATGTTTTACCTGATTTAAGTCCTATCTCCATAAATAATAATGATTCTCATGATGATGTAAATTCTTTTAATGGCGTTGGTGCTTTTGCCGCCAGTAACACCAATATTGAAATATTGGGTGATAACACATGGGTTATGACATCAAGGCAACCTCTTTTATTTTCAAGTGATAAAGGAAAGACTTGGGAGGCAATAATAACACCTATTAATACTCATGAATATTTATACCAAGGAATTTATTCAATTGATTTTTTTGATAAAGATTTGGGGTATGGAATAGGTGGTTCCTTTGATGAACCAGAAGGTAATAGTTCCAATAAAATTATAACAAAGGATGGCGGAAAAACCTGGCAACTTATAGCAGATGGAGAAGCACCTGGTTATAAAAGTTGCGTGCAGTTTGTTCCCAATTCTGGAGGTAAGGATTTAATTTCCATAGGTTTTACAGGGATTGACTATTCCAATGATGGAGGTGCCTCATGGAAGCAACTCAGTGAAGAAGGGTTTTATACAATTCGGTTTTTGAACGATAGTATTGCCTATGCTGCTGGAAAATATCGCATTGCAAGGTTGACATTTAATTAAAAAGGAGCGATGAAAACCGCTCCTTAAACTAACTAACAATATCCAATCCAAAACTAAACGTTCACTACAACGAAATTTCTTCCAGATTTTTTATACCAAACACCTCTATACTTATATAGTTTTCTGCCATTTACAACAACTACTTTATTGCCTCTGGGCAATCTCCTTACCTTAACCCCAACAGGAGCGGCACAAACAACGTATTTTCTACCTCTTGCTTTATACCAAATACCATCGGCGAAATAAAAATTGGTTTTTTTATGTACAACTACCCTAGGTTTTTTAACAGTAGTAACTACCTTTCCATGTTTTGGATAAACTCGAACAACTGTTGTTTGGGCATTCACTGCTATCATTGCTCCAAACAACGCCATTACCACCAGTGTAATTTTAAGATTTTTCATAATGTAGATTTTTATGGATTTCTATAGTTATGACTCTGGTTTTAAAAGATGGTTTAATTAAAAAAGGAGCCAATTGGCTCCTTTTTGATGTTGTTCATCGATTTATATTATTACCGTTGACCTTTTTTATTTCGGTATTGCTGTAACAAGCGTTTTTTAAAGTTATTCTCCGCTCTAAACAACAGGATTATTTTTTTTGAGGATATGACGTTTTGCAAATCACCTATAAATTCTTGCTCTATTTTATGTTTTTCAGTTTGTATTGAAAGATATTCTGACACCAGTTTATCTGCATCTTTATCTGAAACAACTGACATATCTGTTTGGATTCCTTCAAACTCTGCGCGTTCTCTTCTTCTCAATGCTTCCAAGCTTTTATGGTGGGCATTATAAACAGGCCAGAAATTTTGCGCTTCACTACTGGTTAAACCCAATTGCTCAGTTATATAAGCAACCTTTAATGTTTTAATGCGATTACGAACCGGACCTTGTGCTATTATGCTACTGGTCATAAAGGCAAATAAGAGTAGAGGTAAAAGTTTATTCAAATTCTTCATAATCTAAGTTTAAGTCTTCCAATTCATCCACATTTTCATCCAAATACTCTAAAATCATTTCTTTCTCAATATCATTTTCGGTTTCTGTAATATCTAAAATAGCTACATTTTCAATATTTACTACTTCGGCTAATTCATAAGATGTTAATCCCATTTCGTTGTTTTCAAAATAGGCATCTATTTCAGTAGTGGCCAAATCATCGAAACCAAATTCTGGTTGAGTACTCTGATTAAAGAAAAACGCCAACAATGCTATGGCAGCAACTGAAGCCGCTGCGTAGTAATATTTTCTATAACTATACAACTGAACCACTTTAGGTTCAACTTTATGAGCAACCCTTTCGTTAAAAGTCTCAAAATAAGTATCAGGAACCGAAAAACCATCGCTTTTAGGAATAATGGATTCTTCTTTAGCAATTTTGTCCATTAATCTTTCATTAAAGCTTTCAAAATAGCCTTCAGGGGTTTTATGTGGATTTTTGTGGTTCTTTTTCATTACAATACTTTGACTGTTAATTTATTCAAAGGTTTAATCTGCTCTAAGATACGTTTCAATTTTCTTTACTGCTAAATGATAGGATGCCTTTAAACCTCCTACTGAAGTTTCCAATACTTCAGAAATCTCTTCATATTTCATTTCTTGGTAATATTTCATATTAAATACCAATTTCTGTTTCTCTGGTAAGGTTGCTAAAGCTTTTTGTAATTTTAGTTGGATTTCTTCGCCTTCAAAATAAACATCCGCTTCTAATTTTTCTACTAATTGCTCCTGCAGTTGTTCGTTGTTTATACCAAGCTTTCTGGATTTTTGCTTTAAGAAGGTCAATGACTCGTTAGTTGCAATACGATACATCCATGAATAGAGCTTGCTCTCGCCTTTAAAACCATTGATACTTCTATAAACCTTTATAAAAGTATTTTGTAAAACATCATCTGCGTCATCATGGTTTAATACAATTCTACGTATATGCCAATATAAACGTTCTTTATAGGTATTCACCAACACCTCAAAGGCTTTAGCCTGGGTCTTTGAATCCTTTAATTCGCTAACTAGGGTCTCTTCAGCAATCAAAAAAAGCAGCTTTATTTTGTAGTATGACTACTAAAATAAGAAAAGGTTTAGTTTATTAGATGCTAGATGCTAGATGCTAGATGCTAGATGCTAGATGCTAGATGCTGGATGCTGGATGCTGGATGCTGGATGCTGGATGCTGGATGCTGGATGCTGGATGCAAAAGTATTTTACTAACCACTAACTAACCAAGATTCTGCATCTCTACCAGCTTTTTATAGCCTTTGGCCGCCTTCATAAGTTCATTATGAGTGCCTTGCTCTGTAATTTCACCTTTATTTAAGACTACAATGGAATCCGCGTTTTGTATAGTGGAAAGTCTATGTGCGATGACCAAAGAAGTTCTGTTCCGCATCATTTTTTCTAACGCATCTTGTACCAAACGTTCACTTTCTGTGTCCAAAGCTGATGTCGCCTCGTCCAAAATCATGATGGGAGGATTTTTTAATACTGCTCTAGCAATGGATAGACGCTGTTTTTGACCGCCGCTCAGCTTATTTCCGCTGTCACCAATATTGGTGTCATACCCCTCAGGTAGTTCCATAATAAAATCATGTGCATTGGCAATTTTAGCAGCCTCAATAATTTCTTCATCACTAGCACTCTCTTTGCCTAAACCAATATTCTTTTTAACGGAATCATTAAATAGGATGGAATCTTGAGTAACTAGACCCATAAGACCTCTGAGAGATTTCTTTTTAATGTTTTTGATGTTAGTTCCATCGATGAGTATATCACCTTCATTTACATCATAAAAACGAGTGACTAGATTGGCAATGGTGCTTTTCCCACTTCCAGACTGACCTACAAGTGCCACAGTATGCCCTTTTTTGACATTTAAACTAAAATCTTGAAGTATATAATCGTCTTCATACTTAAAACTTACATTTTTTAGGATTAATGCTTGCTCAAACTCAGTTTTTTCAATGGCTGAAGGAATGTCTTTAATTGGATTTTCGGTCTCTAAAATTTCAAGGACTCTTTCAGCAGCTGCGTTTCCTTTTTTAACCCCGTACGATGCTTTACTAATGGCTTTGGCAGGAGTTAGAATATTGTATGCAAGGCCCATGTAGGCTATAAACGAAGAAGCATCCAATGTTTTATCAACCAAAACCATTTTTCCACCAAACCAAAGTAAAACCCCAATCACAAGAATCCCCAGAAACTCTCCTGTTGGTGATGCCAAATTTTGACGGTTTAACAAGCTATTGGAAAACCTAAAGAAGCGATTGGTAGAATTTTTAAATGTCTGATAAAAACGGGATTCGGAATTAAAAGCCTTGACTACCCGAAGACCTCCTAAAGTTTCTTCTACAATGGATAAAAATTCCCCTTGTTCTTTTTGAACTCTGTCCGACTTCTTCTTTAATGATTTGCCAATTCTTGAAATAATCATACCAGCAATAGGGATGAATACGAAAACAAAAATGGTAAGTTTGGTACTGATTCCAAACATAATAAGAATGGTAAAAAGTATGGTAAGTGGCTCTCTAACAATAAGTTCTAGGACTGATAGAAATGAATGTTGAATTTCCAAAACATCAGAAGTGATTCTGGCAATCACATCTCCTTTACGTTTTTCAGAAAAGAATGAAATAGGTAAATCCACAATTTTCTTGTACATATTATTGCGAATATCTTTTAGCACCCCGTTCCTAAGAAAAGTGATGAAAAACATTGCTAGATAGTTGAAAACGTTTTTGAAGAGGAACAAAACCAAAACCAGTCCTACTACAAGAACGAGCCCTTTCATGTCATCATCTCCAGAGTATGCAGTAACTCTGTAATTGATGTATTCTTGCAAGTAATCCTTTAGTCCTCCAAAACCTTCGTAAACAGGAGCTTTGTAAACTTTCTCTTCTGGTTTAAAAAGTACATCTAGCATTGGTATCAATGCCGCAAAAGATAGCGCGCTAAACAAAGCATAAAGAATATTGAAAAATATATTCAGAAATCCGTATTTGCGATAGGGTATCGCAAACCGTAAAATCTTTTTAAAGTAGTTGTTCATTAACTATAAATTCAATTCAGCTACAATTCCGTCAAGTTTGGAATCCAACTGCGAATTTACGGATTTAAAATCCTCGGCTTTGGTTAAAGTTGTGTTAGTACTCATGTAGAATTTCACTTTTGGCTCTGTTCCACTAGGTCTTGCTGCAATTCGAGTACCGTCTTCAGTTTCATAGATTAAAACATTGGATTTTGGCAAATCAATTGCTTTTTCTTCTCCAGTTTGTACGTTTTTGGCAACAGAAGTATTGTAATCTTCTATCCACAGCACTTTTGAGCCTTGAACAGAATCTACAGGGTTTTCCTTAAAATCCTTGAGCATTTGTTTGATTTCTTCAGCACCACTCATCCCTTTTTTGGTAATGGAAATCAATTTCTCTTTGTAAAAACCAAATTCTACATAAGCATCAATCAAATCCTTATAAAAAGAACTTCCATTTGCTTTTGCTTGGGCAGCTATTTCACATGCCAGTAGGGTAGAGGTTACGGCATCTTTATCACGAACAAAGTCACCGACCATATATCCAAAACTTTCTTCACCGCCGCCAAGAAAATTAGAGTCTGGGAAATCTTTTATCATCTTACCAATCCATTTGAATCCCGTTAAAGCTGTTTTAAACTCAACGCCATAAGCTTTTGCCATTTGTTCCATCATGGGAGTTGAAACTATGGTCGTGGCAATAAATTCGTTCCCGTTAAAACCTTTTGCTTTGTATTGGTCCAATAAGAACTTGGTCATCAATACCATGGTTTGATTTCCATTAAGGAGTTCCATTTCACCCTCTAAATTTCTGACTGCTATTCCCAAACGATCACTATCGGGGTCTGTACCTACGACCATGTCCGCTCCAATTTCTTCTGCTTTTGCAATTGCCATTGCTAAAGCTTCCGGTTCTTCAGGATTTGGTGACTTTACCGTTGGAAAATTACCATCGGGTTCCGCTTGTTCTTCAATTACTGTAACATTATTGTAACCAGCACGTTTTAAAACTTCAGGTATGGCCGTGATTGATGTTCCATGGATAGAAGTGAAAACGATTTTAAAATTGTCCTTACCAGCTGCATTAAAGTTGCCATTTTTAACAGATTCGTTAAAGAAAGCTTCGTCCACTTCAGTATCAATGGATTCAATTAAATTATGATTGGCATCAAACTTTATATCTTCAAAAGAAAGTGAATCAATTTCCGCAATAATTTCACCATCTTCAGGAGGGACAATTTGACCTCCATCAGTCCAATACACCTTATAACCATTATATTCAGGTGGATTATGTGATGCAGTCAGTACAATACCGGCATGGCAATTTAAATAACGCACCGCGAAAGAAAGTTCTGGAGTAGTTCTCAGCGCAGAAAAGCGATAAACTTTGATTTCGTTTGCGGAAAGGACTTCTGCAACTACTTGTGAAAGTGTATCGCTGTTATGACGGCAATCATATGCGATAACCACTTTAACTTTTTCGTTTGGATATGACTTTTTTAGGTAATTACTAAGTCCCTGCGTGCTTTTGCCTAAAGTATATTTATTGATTCTATTGGTACCAACACCCATAACACCTCGCATACCACCAGTACCAAATTCCAAATTTTTATAAAAGCGCTCTTCAAGCTCTTGGGTATTGTTTTGTATTAAATCTTGGACTTCTTTTTTGGTTTCTTGGTCAAAGAAATCAGTTAGCCAAGATTTAGCGGTAGCGGTGACATTCATTTTAAGTGATTTATATTAGGTGTTTCTTAAAAATACAAAGATTGTTGCTTTTCTGCTTTTTAGAGGTTGATTTTTTCAGAAATTGAATACGTATTTTCATTTTTCTTGGAACGCACTAAGATTTCCCCCAAAAATCCTGCTAAAAAGAACTGCGTTCCAATGACCATAGAGGTAAGCGCAATATAAAATTGGGGCCTATCGGTAATCAACCTACCTGTTTTATGGATAAAGAGTTTATCAATCCCTAAATAAATAGAAAATCCAAAACCTACAATGAACATTAATACACCTAAAGCTCCAAAAAGATGCATGGGTTGGCGACCAAATTTGGAAACAAACCAAATAGTTACTAAATCTAAAAACCCATTGATAAAGCGTTCTGCGCCAAATTTAGTGGTTCCGTATTTGCGTGCCTGATGCTGCACTACTTTTTCCCCAATATTTGAAAAACCTGCATTCTTTGCCAATACTGGAATATAACGATGCATATCCCCAGATACTTCTATGTGTTTTACCACATTTTTATGGTAGGCCTTTAAGCCGCAATTGAAGTCATGCAGTTTTAGTCCAGATGTTTTTCTAGCTGCCCAGTTGAATAGTTTTGAAGGAAGGTTTTTTGATAGCACGGAATCGTAGCGCTTCTTTTTCCAGCCGGAAACTAAATCAAACTGCTCATTTTTGATAAGATTGAATAACTCTGGAATTTCTTCAGGATTGTCTTGTAAATCCGCATCCATGGTAATGACCACTTCGCCTTGTGCTTCCCTAAAGCCAGCATGTAATGCCTGGGACTTTCCATAGTTCCTTAAAAAACGGATACCTTTTACCGAAGGGTGCTTTTTGGAAAGTTCCTCGATGGTTCCCCAAGACCCATCAGTGCTCCCATCATCTATGAATAGGATTTCATATAAAAAATGATTGGATTGCATCACTTGAGCAATCCAATCATGTAGTTCTATGAGTGATTCTTTTTCGTTAAGTAAAGGGATTACAATGGATAATTGCATTGTTGATTTCTGGAATTCCCTTCAAAAATAGCATTTTTTGTTTAGTATGCAGGTTGTTCCTTTTTGGTAATCAATCCAGTGATTAATCCTACAATTAAACCAAAAATAGCACTAATAATTATACCTACGGCAAGGAAAACTGGGAATAACTTTTCCTGGAATTCCACGCCTTGATCCCATTGTTCTTGAGTGAGTTTTGGATTTTTCTCAAAAGCATCTACACGGGCAATTTCAGTTGCCTTCTCCATGTAATCAGGTTCTATAACGTTTGATAAGACAAGAAAATAGATTGTACCGATTATAGCGGCTATTAGACCTACACCAGCCCCAAGTTTAACGGCTTGTCCTAATTTTAGAAAACCTCCATTGGCTTTTTTAAATTGGATAATTGCAATTACTACGAATACTGCTAGTATTCCGAACTGTACTGCTTGAATTGCAAAACTTCGTTCATAGTGCATGTCCATTGTGAATAGCATTACACCAAAAACTATGCCGACAAGTCCTGCGATTAGCCCAAATTGCAATGCATGTTTTCTTGTTTTAAGTTTGTTTTCTTCCATTTTTTTAAATTTTGTTGGTTATTACTTGTAGTTAGTGATTCATTTTTAAATTTTGTTACAATTAAAAGTACAATTTTTTCTTTTTTGGTAATTTGTGGTTGCAGTATTGGGAGAAATCATTAAATTTGCAGCCTTAAAATAAGTGCCTGTCGGAATGGGCGCGTAAATTTTAGTTAAGATGAAAACAGGCATACACCCAGAAAATTATAGATTAGTTGCTTTTAAAGACATGTCTAATGACGATGTGTTTATAACTAAGTCAACTGCTGAAGCAAAAGAGAGCATCACCGTAGATGGTGTAGAATATCCATTGATTAAATTGGAAATTTCTAGAACTTCCCATCCTTTCTACACTGGTAAGACAAAACTTATTGATACTGCAGGTAGAATTGATAAATTCAAGAACAAATACAAAAAGTTCGATAAGAAAGAGAAAAAAGAAGAATAGACCTCTTTATAAAAAATATATAACAACGTCCTTGATTGCTTTCAAGGGCGTTTTTTTATTTTTACGACCAAGTTAAATAACTAATATGAACGTAATTCTTTCAGATGGGAATTATAGGGACGCTTTGCTTCCCTTTACATTTACTAGACCAGTTGCAGAAATAAGAATAGGTATTTTGACCATTAAAGAAAAATGGGATACATGGCTAAAAACCGACTGTAGCTACTTAACCGAAGATTATCTGACCAAAAAGTTTCCTCTAAAAGCAGAAAAAGAGAACCTGGTTGTAAATGCTGCTTATTTACCCAATGAAGAATTGGTGAAAGCTGTAAAAAACTTAAAGTCTGGTGAGGCTTTAGTTATAGAAGAAGAATATGTGGCCTATGTGACGCAAGAGCCAAAGGCAGAATTTGATTCATCTGCTTACAAGTTGACCAATTTTAAAAACAATACAATTACAGTTAAAAACACTTGGGACATCTTTTCCAATAATGGAGAAGCTTTACAGTCAGATTTTAATGTGATTACCAAGGGTAGAAAAAGTGCTCCAATATCTAACACTAATCACCTCATAGCTGCTGAAAATATATTCTTGGAAGAAGGGGCACAAGTAGAATACAGTATTTTAAATGCCTCTGAAGGACCTATTTATTTGGGAAAAAACTCTTTAGTAATGGAGGGTAATATGATCAGGGGAGCTTTGGCGCTTTGTGACAATGCCGTAATTAAAATGGGTGCCAAGATGTACGGTCCAACGACCATTGGCCCATATGGTAAAGTGTGCGGTGAAGTAAATAACTCGGTAATTTTTGGATACTCCAGTAAAGGACATGATGGATATTTGGGGAACTCTGTACTAGGAGAATGGTGTAATATTGGAGCGGACTCCAACAACTCTAATCTTAAGAACAACTATGCCAAAGTTCGCTTATGGAATTATGATACGGAAAAATTTGATCAAACCAATTTACAGTTTTGTGGTTTAATGATGGGCGACCATAGTAAAACTGCCATAAATACCATGTTTAATACAGGTACTGTAATAGGCGTAAATGTTAATGTTTATACTCCGGGTTTCCCTAGGAACTTTATTCCAAGTTTTAGTTGGGGCGGTGCTTCTGGATTTTCTACCTATATGCCTAAAAGAGCTTTTGAAGCCGCTGAAGTTATGATGGCGCGACGGGGAGTTGAATTTGATGAAACCGAAGCGGACATCCTGAATCACGTTTTTGAAGAAACAAAGCGCTGGCGAAAGTATTAGAATCAGTTATCAGAACCCAGAACGTTCAACTTTTTTCTATCTTTGCCCTCCTTAAAACGGTGAGGACTACATGAACAAGAGAGTTGCTTTTTATACCCTAGGCTGTAAACTTAATTTCTCAGAAACTTCTACTATTGCAAGAGGTTTTGAGGGAGAGGGTTTTGACCGTGTGGACTTTTCGGAAAGCGCTGATATTTATGTGATTAATACCTGTTCCGTAACTGAGAATGCAGATAAGCGCTTTAAAACCATAGTAAAACAAGCTCAAAAAGCCAATCCAGAGGCTTTTGTGGCAGCCATAGGTTGTTACGCGCAATTAAAACCTGAGCAATTGGCCGCTGTTGATGGCGTAGATTTGGTTTTGGGAGCTACAGAAAAATTTAAGATTACGGATTACCTAAATGACCTTTCCAAAAATGATAGGGGAGAAGTCCATTCTTGTGAAATTGAAGAGGCGGATTTTTATGTGGGTAGTTATGCTATAGGGGACAGGACAAGGGCTTTTCTAAAAGTACAGGATGGGTGTGATTATAAATGCACTTATTGTACAATTCCTTTGGCACGCGGTATTTCACGGAGCGATACTTTACAAAATGTTTTAAAGAATGCTGCTGAAATTTCTGCAAAAGGAATAAAGGAAATCGTTTTAACTGGTGTTAATATCGGGGATTATGGGAAAGGGGAGTTCGGTAACAAAAAGCATGAACATACTTTTCTAGATTTGGTAAAAGCCTTAGATGAGGTAGAGGGTATCCATAGACTCCGAATTTCTTCCATAGAGCCCAATCTTTTAAAAAACGAAACCATAGACTTTGTGTCACAGAGTAATTCCTTTGTACCACATTTTCATATTCCATTGCAGAGTGGTAGCGATGCCATTTTAAAATTGATGCGTAGGCGTTACTTGTCTAACCTATATGTGGATAGGGTAAAACGTATCAAAGAGGTGATGCCGCACGCCTGTATTGGTGTAGATGTTATTGTTGGTTTCCCTGGGGAAACAGATGAACACTTTTTGGAGACCTATCATTTTCTGAGCGAGTTGGATATTTCTTATCTGCATGTATTTACCTATTCTGAACGTGACAATACTTTAGCGGCAGAGATGGAAGCTGTAGTTCCCAAAAATATACGAAGTAAAAGAAGTAAGATGCTACGAGGACTATCCGTAAAGAAAAGAAGGGCATTTTATGAAAGCCAATTGGGCACCACTAGAACGGTTCTGTTTGAAGGTGAGAACAAATCCGGATACATTCATGGGTTCACCGAAAATTATGTAAAAGTGAAAGCACCATGGACCCCAGAATTAGTAAACACATTACATTCCGTGGAGCTGACCAACATAGATGAGGACGGCTTGGTCCGATTTGAATTTTCTAAAAATATAGTTGAAGTATAGAAGGTACTGTGTTTAGTTGAGAAAAGGACATAAAAAAAACCTCTCAATGGAGAGGTTTATAATTTTGTTAGATTCTTATCCCTACGGGAAGCATTTCTTTATATTGCCTATTTTTTCGAAGGAAACCGGCAATATGTGGACTTGTTGGTACTACGCGTAAATTTTGCTCTTGTATGTGGTTAAGCACACCTTTAATAAAAGCTTCTTTAAAGCCTTCTTGGGTTATTTCTTCTGGTACTACTAGTTTGGTCAAGAATACTTTTCTTTCTTGAGAAGAATATTCAATCTTTGCTAAATGCCCATCAACCCTTGCTTCAAATTGGCGTAAGAAATTGTTGTCCTTAATGTCCATATCAGTCATAAAATTTTAGTTTTATATTGGTGCTAGATAAAAAAATTACGAAATGTTATAAATCCGTAATTTTATATTCATAAACTATGTTTAGGGCTTGCATAGACAGTGGGGTAAAATGCAAACGGATGACAAAAGTACTCAAAATTTGACTAAATTCCTAGCAAAATCGACCATCTGTACATTATGAGCGATAGTTTAACACCTGTATACCTTATGCCTGGGATGGCCGCAAATCCGTCAATTTTTGATGGGATAAACTTGCCAAAAGAGCAATTTTCTATTTTTAAATTAGATTGGTCAATTCCAAAGAAAGGAATAAGCTTGGAAGATTATGCCAAATTAATGTGCAAGAGAATCACTCATCAAAACCCAGTACTCCTTGGTGTCTCTTTTGGAGGGCTACTGGTTCAAGAAATGGCAAAACATATTCCTACTAGAAAGATAATTGCTGTTTCTTGTGTAAAATCACATACGGAATTGCCCAAGAGAATGCTTTTTGCAAAATATACCAAAGTTCACAAATTATTGCCCACAGGTTTGGTTAATAATGTAGAGCTATTGGCCAAATATGCATTTGGAGAAACCGTTACAAAACGTTTGCACTTGTATGAGCAATATCTTTCTGTACGAGACAAATATTATATTGATTGGTCTGTAGATCAAATTGTGAACTGGAAGCAGGACATCCCTCCAGAAAACCTTATACATATTCATGGAGAAAAAGATACAGTGTTTCCTATTTCTAACATCAAAGACTGTATAAAAGTTAAAAATGGTACACATACGATGATAATTCATAGGGCAAAATGGTTTAATGAGCATTTACCCACACTAATTTTAAAATAAAACAGTTCTATTTTTGTATTATAGTACTATTGAATAAAAAAATTACTCATGCGACACCTAAAAAATATATTGGCAGCTATTGGATTTCTATTTGTAATTGCGAGTCTTATTTATGCAGTTCAAGATAAGCCTACTCAAAATGAAATAATCCTAAAAGAGCATAATGAAAAGATAAATAAAAATGTAGGCAATGGGTATCAAATCAGTGCGATTGATATTCCTGAGGACTTAAATTTTGCTGGTGAAGCAGTACCATTAGAAGACCCTGAGATTTTAGAACGAGTTGATCGTGAGTTTTTGGTAAATACCTATTGGCAATCTAATGCATTATTATTAATGAAGCGTGCCAATAAATATTTTCCAATTATAGAACCAATTTTGGCTAAAAACGGAATCCCAGATGATTTTAAATATTTGGCCGTCGCGGAAAGTGGTTTGCAGAATGTGGTTTCCCCTGCTGGTGCCACGGGCTTTTGGCAAATTATGAAGGCTACAGGTAGGGAATACGGTCTTGAAGTAAATAGTAATGTTGATGAGCGTTATCATATTGAAAAGTCGACACAGGTTGCTTGTGAATACCTAAGTAAATGGAAAAATCGTTTTGGAAGCTGGACACTTACCGCTGCGGCTTATAATGCCGGACCGGGTGGAATCCAGAAATATATGAACATTCAGAAAGTTGATGATTATTACGATTTATTACTTGGACAAGAGACAGGGCGCTATGTATTTAGAATCATGGCTATAAAGGAAATCATTTCCAATCCTGAAAAATATGGTTTTGCTGTTGAGAAAGAAGACTTTTATGATGCCGTTCCAACTTTTACGGTAGAGGTAAATAAACCTGTTACTGACTGGGCAGACTTTGCGTCTTTATATGAGATTAATTACAAAATCCTAAAGCGACATAATCCATGGTTACGCGAACCACACTTAAACAATGCTTCAGGCAAAAAATACGTTATTGAAATCCCTAACAAGGGGTATTACCGGGAATCTAAATAATAATGTGGACGTACCTAAAAGAGAATATTTGGAGTATTCTTTTAGGAATAAACTACATTCTGGTCGTAGTCTTTTCTATTTTAATCTTATTAAAGAACAAGAATCCTGTTAAAACATTTTCTTATCTATTTGCACTGGCCGTCTTTCCTTTTTTAGGATTGTTGGTCTATTATTTATTTGGTCAGAATTACAGAAAATCCAAAATTTTTGAAAAGAAATATATTTTGGATAATGCTAAAATCAATGGATGGCGAAAGAAATTTTCCATCGATGAAGAAGAGCGAGAGGACTTTCAAGATGAGTATGGAGATGGAATTTTTAAAATTTACAAACTCTTGAAGTCAAATGAGAAAGCGATACTCACGTTTAATAATGATTTAGAAATTTTAGTAAATGGAGAGGAAAAGTTTGCTCGATTAAGAGCAGATTTGGATAAAGCAGAAAGCCATATACATATGGAATATTTTGCCTTATCTGATGATGAGTTAGGAACGGAAATTCTTAATGTTCTGTGCTCAAAAGCTAAAAAGGGGGTTAAAGTTCGGTTGATTTATGATGATGTGGGAAGTAATATTTCTTCAAGAATGAAAGGGAAAATGACAAAGTGTGGTGTTCAGCACTATCCATTTATGCCTGTTTTATTTTCAAATCATACTAGTAAAATTAATTATAGAAATCACAGAAAAATTGTAATAATAGATGGGCACATTGGATATTTAGGAGGTATCAATCTAGAAAGTAAATATGATAACACCTATAATAATGAACGTTTTTGGAGGGACACCCATCTTAGGGTTAAGGGAAATGGTGTTGGTTCCTTACAGGCACTATTTTTATTAAGTTGGAACTTTGCTGCTAAGAAAGAGATGGAAATTGGGCGTGAATTATTTCCAAAGAATAAGCCAGGAGCATCATCACCCAAGGCCATTCAAATTGCTGCAAGTGGACCAGATAGTGATTGGGCCAATATTATGGAAGCTATTTTTTGTGCGATAACTATGGCAGAAGAGAGAATTTATATCACTTCTCCTTACTTTATGCCAAACGATTCTATTTTAACAGCGTTGACAACAGCTGCTCGTAGTGGTGTAGATGTACGTGTTATAATACCTTATGATTCTGATTCATGGGCTGCACAATATGCAACTGATTCTTACATAGAAGAATGTCTGCTTTCGGGGATTCGTATTTTTAGGTACACCAAAGGATTTCTACATGCAAAAACTATACTGATAGACAATATGTTTTCAACTATTGGTACTGCAAATATGGATTATAGAAGCTTCTCTATCAATTTTGAAGTTAATGCAATGATATATGATTCGGCTATTAACCAAGAAATGGCAAAGATTTTCCTCAAAGATTTAAAAGAATGTGAGGAAGTAGAATTGGAAAGATGGAGAGAACGAAATATAGCTCGTAGATTTCAAGAATCTTTTGGAAGGTTGTGGGCCCCGCTCTTATAGAGTTAAACTTAAAAAAGCGAGGCTTAAAGAAATTAAATTTTCTTCATTTGCTGATGCATCATTTTAATTTGATCAGTAAGCATGTTGTTTTTGTCCAGTTTTTTAGCTTCCTGTAATAACTGGGTTGCCTCTCTCTTTCTACGTTTTTGCATAGAAATTCCCGCTAGGCTTAGTTTAGCCATGGCAACATCATAATCCATGGTAAGTCCTAATTTCAGTGCTTTTCTAAAATACTTCTCAGCAGTGGTAAGGTTTTTTTGCGAGTAGATAATACCGTGTAAATAGTTGTAATAGCCTTGCTGCTTGGTGGTTAAAGCAGCTTCAGGATTCTTGATTTTGGTAAGCCACTTTTCAGTACCTTCCATATCTTGTTTTCGCATCCTTAGGAAAGCAAGTAAGATGATTTCATTTCTAAAATAAAGGAAAATAAAGATTAAGGATAGCAAAATTAAAAAGATGCCGTTCCCTATATAACCCTCTATAAATTGATATACTGCGTAGCCTATTATTAAAGTTGCTATGACCAGTTTTAGATTTTTATTGAACATGTGTTAGTTTTCTAATAATTCGTAAGTAGTTGTGGATTCAATGGTCGTAGGTATTTCCACATTACCCATTTGAGCCATTTTTGTGCTTCCTTCTGCAAGACTGGAAACCATTACTTTTTTAATAAACCCATTGGTCGTATTTGTTTGTATTACGGTTTCTTGTGATCCACTTAAAGACATGGTGGTTCCAGATTCTTCGGTGTTCATAATTACAGCTGCTGTACCTGAGATTGATGTGGTATTGCCTTCAACCTTTTCTAATTTAAAAGTATTGTTGGCAGATAGTTTGCCACTATAGGTGTTCTCCCAACTATCTCCAATTGCTACTGCTTCATTGGGATAGAAATAGGTCATTTGCTCAAAACTCTTGGCCAATCCGTCCGAACTGAATTCTTTTTCCAAAGATTTTCTCATTAAGTTCATTGTGAATTCATCTTCTATACCTGCCGATGAAATCATTTTGGTAATAAGTTCATCCCCGCCTTCCACAGAAACAACGGAACCATTGGTGTTCATACGCATTTGAAGCTCATGCCCTATGAGTGAATGAAACATTTCTGACATGATGTCGCCCTCTACCAATTCTTTAGCCTTTACGTCCATTAGCACACCTTGTATGCTTGAGTTGGACTTTAGTGCAAAATCCTGAAATATTAGTACTAAATCATATCCTTTATCGTCAACCCCTGTAACTTTAAAATCATACAGCCCGGTCAAATCATTTGTCATTTCATGTTTTGTGCCTTCCAACTGTTGCGTAATTAATTGTTTTGCTTGCTGTTTTACTTTAAAAAGGGCACCTTCTTTTAAGTCATATTTTAAAGTATTTTGCGCCTGAATCGAAAAAGTCGCTAGAAAAGAAATTAAAAGGATAATTATTCTGGTGGATTTCATTTTTTCTATGTTGCTTTATGGAATGACAAAACTAACACAAACATTTTTTAGAAACCATTTGTCAAAGCAAAAACTCTTTGTATATTTGCGCCCGGAATTTGGATAGCCATTTCAGGTTATCTACTTTATAAACTTCGAAATGAAAAGAACATATCAGCCTTCAAAAAGAAAAAGGAGAAACAAACATGGTTTTAGAGAGCGCATGGCTACTGCCAATGGTAGAAAGGTTCTTGCTAGTAGAAGAGCAAAAGGAAGAAAAAAACTAACTGTTTCATCAGAACCACGTCATAAAAAATAAATGGCTGTCAATAACTTTTAATAAAGGTGCTACTTCTTTAAGTTTAGCACCTTTTTTTTTGCCGAAATTTGAGAAATTTTTGAACAACGAGTAACACAATTTAGAATGCCCAAAAGAAACGACATTAAATCGATTTTGATTATAGGATCAGGCCCAATCGTTATTGGTCAAGCGTGTGAATTTGATTATTCTGGCTCACAAGCCCTACGTTCCTTGAAAGAAGATGGTATAGAGACAATCCTTATCAATAGTAATCCTGCTACGATAATGACCGATCCTGTTATGGCGGATTATATTTATTTAAAGCCGTTGAACACAAAATCGATTATTGAAATTCTTAAGAAGCATCCAACTATAGATGCTGTTTTGCCTACGATGGGTGGACAAACAGCATTAAATCTTTGTATAGAGGCTGATGAAAAAGGAATTTGGGAAGACTTTGATGTAGAAATTATAGGAGTTGATATAGATGCTATCAATATTACCGAAGACCGCGAACAGTTCCGTGAGTTAATGACAAAAATTGGAGTGGGAATGGCGCCTCAAGCCACTGCTACCTCATTTCTAAAGGGAAAGGAAATTGCCCAAGAGTTTGGTTTTCCATTGGTTATTAGGGCTTCATTTACGCTTGGAGGTGCTGGTGCGTCAATCGTTCATGACCCAAAGGATTTTGATAATTTGCTGAGCCATGGTTTAGAAGTATCACCAATCCATGAGGTGATGATTGATAAAGCTATGATGGGTTGGAAGGAATATGAGTTAGAGTTGCTTCGCGATAAAAATGATAATGTAGTAATCATTTGTGCTATTGAGAATATGGATCCTATGGGAATCCATACAGGAGATTCGATTACCGTTGCACCTGCAATGACCTTATCCGATAGAACCTATCAACGTATGCGGGATATGGCTATTCATATGATGCGTAGTATTGGTGATTTTGCTGGTGGCTGCAATGTGCAATTTGCGGTTAGCCCAGATGAGGAAGAAGAAATTATTGCCATCGAGATTAACCCTAGAGTTTCACGTTCCTCTGCTCTAGCTTCTAAAGCAACTGGGTATCCAATTGCAAAAGTAGCTGCAAAGCTGGCCGTAGGCTATTCTTTGGATGAATTACAAAATCAGATTACACAATCAACTTCGGCGTTGTTCGAACCAACATTGGATTACGTTATTGTAAAAATTCCACGTTGGAACTTTGATAAGTTTGAAGGTTCAGATAGAACACTAGGACTGCAAATGAAAGCCGTGGGAGAGGTAATGGGGATTGGCCGTTCTTTTCAAGAAGCACTACATAAAGCTACACAGTCGCTTGAAATAAAAAGAAACGGACTTGGAGCTGATGGCAAGGGTTATAAGGAATATGATACCATTATAGAAAAACTTACCATACCAAGTTGGGACCGGGTTTTTGTAATCTACGATGCCATTCAAATGGGTATTCCTTTAAGTAGGATTCACGCAATCACTAAAATTGATATGTGGTTCTTAAAGCAATATGAAGAATTGCATTTGTTGGAACAGGAGATTTCTAAGTTTACTATCGCTAGCCTACCAAAAGAGTTATTGTTAGAAGCTAAACAAAAAGGCTTTGCAGATAGGCAGATTGCACATATGCTTGATTGTTATGAGAGTGAAGTGCACACCAAACGAACAGATTTAAATATTAATAGGGTATATAAACTGGTGGATACCTGTGCAGCCGAATTTAAGGCTATGACACCATATTACTATTCTACCTTTGAAGAAGAAATAGAAACTGCAGATGGAGAGCGTTATGTAGCCAATGACAGTGAAGTAACAGATAAAAAGAAAATTGTTGTATTGGGCTCTGGTCCCAATAGGATTGGACAAGGGATAGAGTTTGATTATTGTTGTGTGCATGGAGTTTTGGCATCAGCAGAATGTGGTTATGAAACAATTATGATCAATTGTAACCCTGAAACTGTTTCAACCGATTTTGACACTGCTGACAAGCTATACTTTGAACCAGTGTTTTGGGAGCATATCTACGACATCATTTTACACGAAAAACCTGAAGGTGTTATTGTACAGCTTGGAGGTCAAACAGCGCTTAAACTTGCCGAAAAGCTATCCAAATATGGAATTAAAATTATAGGAACCAGTTTTGAGTCTTTGGATTTAGCAGAGGACCGCGGTAGTTTTTCTACGCTGTTAAAAGAGAACAATATCCCTTATCCTAAGTTTGGAGTGGCTGAAAGTGCGGATGATGCCTTGCAACTGGCAGATGAACTCGGTTTTCCACTCCTAGTGAGACCATCTTATGTATTGGGTGGGCAGGGAATGAAAATTGTAATCAACAAAGAAGAATTAGAAGCCCATGTGGTAGATTTATTGCGCAGTATTCCTAATAATAAGCTGCTATTAGACCATTACTTGGATGGTGCTATTGAAGCAGAGGCAGATGCCATCTGTGATGGAGAGGACATTTATATTATTGGTATCATGGAGCATATTGAACCTTGTGGAATTCATTCAGGGGATTCCAATGCGACCCTACCACCATTTAACCTAGGGGAATTTGTGATGCAGCAGATAAAAGACCATACCAAGAAAATTGCTTTGGCACTTAATACTGTAGGTCTTATCAATATCCAGTTTGCAATAAAGGACGATACGGTTTATATCATTGAAGCTAATCCAAGAGCCTCCCGAACGGTGCCATTTATAGCCAAAGCCTATAAAGAGCCATATGTAAATTACGCTACTAAGGTAATGTTGAGAGAGAAGAAGGTGAAAGATTTTAATTTCAATCCACAATTAGAAGGCTATGCTATAAAACAACCGGTTTTCTCTTTTAATAAATTTCCTAACGTAAATAAAAACTTAGGTCCTGAGATGAAGAGTACCGGGGAAAGTATTTTATTTATTGATAGTCTAAAGGAGGATGAGTTTTATAATTTATACTCTAGAAGAAAGATGTATTTGAGTAAATAGATTCCTCTCTTTGTACAAAAAGAAACCCATTCCAATCAATATTTGAAATGGGTTTTCTTAGCTAACTCAAACTAAACTTACTCTCCTTGGCCTAAAGAGAAACCTCTTTTGCCATTAAATTCATATAGATTTTCTGTTTTAATAACATCAAAATTATTTTGATGAAGTTTTGATAGTAAGGCGATCACTTGCTCGTACTCCACATTTTCGTATTTAGGCTCTTTGGTTTTTATATTAGCAGCATTTGCTACAAATCGGCATCTCCAATGGTCTGTACAATAGGTTTCTTTTAGTCCACTTGGAAAAACTTTAACACCTCTATTGGTAATCATCTTGAGTTTTAAGTTATGTGACTTAATTTGGTTTAAGCCGTTTCCAATAACTTGTGGATCATTACCTTTCCAATCTATGAACACGTCAACACCAACTAATTCCTTAGATGATTCTTGTCTTTTATATTCCAGAATTGTAATTGTGCCAGAACCTTTAGACAAAGAGCTTATAGAGAGTTTTTTGGGTTTAGTACCCAAGCGTTGTATTATTGCTTCTGCAAACTCTTCGGTACTTACTTTTTTCTGACTTATTTCTTCTTGGTAAACATCAGCGGTATGAATGCCATCTTCTAAGGTTGCTAACCAAGCATTTCTAATGTTGTCTGCCACCTCAGCTTGCCCAATGTGCGCTAGCATCATTATGGAAGCATTTAATAATCCAGATGGGTTGGCAATTTTTTGTCCAGCAATATCAGGAGCCGAGCCATGGATAGCCTCAAACATAGCAACGTTTCTTCCAATATTAGCTGAACCTGCCATACCCACAGAGCCTCCAATTTCAGCGACAATATCAGAAATAATGTCACCATAAAGGTTAGAAGTAACAATAATGTCAAAATCTTTTGGTGAGGCTGCAATTTTTGCAGAACCTATATCTATAATTTGCGAGTTGCTCTCAATTTCTGGATATTCCAAAGCAATTTCTTTAAATACACTATGAAAAAGACCGTCAGTCAATTTCATAATATTATCTTTTACCATGCAGGTTACTTTCTTTCTATTATATGCTTTGGCATACTCAAAAGCATAACGGACAATTTTTTCGCAACCAGGTCTTGTTATGAGCTTTAAACATTGTACCACATCTTCTGTTTGTCTGTGCTCAATACCAGCATAAAGATCCTCTTCATTTTCTCTAATTACAACAATATCCATATTGGGAAAGTTGGTTTTCACAAAAGGGTGTAATGCATTTACTGGCCTAACATTGGCAAAAAGCCCCAATGATTTTCTTAGTGTAACATTAAGACTTTTGTAGCCCTTACCTTGCGGAGTAGTTATTGGTGCTTTTAAAATAACCTTATTTCGTGAGATGGTACCCCAAGCCGATTCGGTAATTCCAGAACTGTTTCCCGATAAATAAACTTGTTCACCTATTTCAATTGGTTCAGTCTCAATATTAGCACCGGCTGCCTTTATTACTTTTAAAGTGGCCTTCATAATTTCTGGACCTATACCGTCGCCTTGTGCTATTGCAATTTTGGTAGTCTTCGCAGCGATATTATTTTTTTCCGGTTCTAGTAAAAGGCTATTTTCCATACACTCCAATTTTTAAAAGTTTATTAAAGGTCTGAAAATAAAAACATAAATTTTTATTTATATTTAATATGATATATATAAAATATTTTTATTTAAAATATATTTTCTTCTTGAATACAGGGGTTACAACAATTTTCTTCACTAGCAAATAAGAAAAATTTTACCTAGATAATTTTTGAATCATGAAAGTATTGGGCTTTAACTCACCATAAAGCTTTGCTTTTTCACATTTTTGTTGAAAGAATTAGTGTAGTATGGTTTTTGAATAATGATTTCATAGTATTCTTGGATTGGTCATATGAATTGTAAAATATGGTAGATGCCTAATTACAATAATTTGAATAAAACTCAAAAATCTCTTGAGTGGTTTTTAATTTTTTGTTTTTTATTCTCTCTACGAATTTTGGACAATCAGAAAAATACGCTGCTAACTTTTTTCTTTTGAGACCAAACATTCCTTGGGTTGCCCTAACCATTTGTTTCGCATTAGTTTTATAAAGAAAGGGAACAGCATACAAATAACTATTGTCATCATCAATAAACTCCTGCTCATAATAGGTGAGTAAGTGATTGGAAACAATTCGCTTTAAAAATACTTTTTCATTATTTGGATCAACACTGTAATTAAATTTGAATAAAGCTGTTTCTTCTTTTAATGGAACTGATTCAAAATACTGATTATCATAACTATAGCCAAGAATCTCATCTGTTCCGTATTTACGTTTTAATCGCGGTTTTTTTGCTCTAAATCGTATGCGAGCATAAATTTCAAGAAAAGCAGTGTTAGTTGAACGGTCTTTAACCCAACCCAATATAGTATCTCCATCTAGATTGACAATATAGCCTTTATTGTAGCCCTTTTTTTGAGCTGAACCAGTAGTACAAATAAAGATTAGAATGAAAAATAAAAATTTGTGCATACATGCTTGATTTAATAATTCTAGTTAATGATGAATTATCTGAATCAAATATTATACCGCTATGAATCCCACTCAGTGTGAAAAACACCATCTCTATCTAAACGCTCATAAGTATGAGAGCCAAAATAGTCACGCTGTGCCTGTATCAAATTTAGTGGCAAGCGTTGTGAGGTATAGGCATCAAAATAAGTCAAGGAATTTGAAAGCCCAGGTAGTGGAATACCATTGGTTACTCCGTATGCAACCAATTCTCGAGCCGCATCAACAGTACCTTGTACTTTTTCTGCAAAAGACGGCGATAACAGCAAGTTTGGTAAGTTTTCATCAGCTTTAAAAGCATCTGTTATATCAGCTAATAAGCCAGCTCTGATAATACAACCAGCCCTCCAGATTTTAGCTATTTCTCCTAAATCCAATTCATAACCATACTCTTTGCTCGCATCAGCTAATTGATGCATTCCCTGGGTATATGCAATAATAAATGCAAAATACAATGCTCCTTCAGCCTTATTTATAAAATCAGTCTTACTAACTGCTTTTGGAGAAGGTCTATCATACAATTCATCAGCTTTGGTACGCTCATCCTTTAAAGCAGATATTTCACGCATACTAACTGCAATATCAATAGTTGGTACTGGAATACCCAAATCCATAGCATTTTGGGATGTCCATTTCCCCGTTCCTTTTTGTTTGGCTTTATCTAGAATAGCATCCACTAAGTCGCCATCTGCCAAATCATCTTTTTGAGCTAAAATATCAGAAGTAATTTCTACTAAGAAAGATTGTAAACGCCCTTTGTTCCAGTCGCCATAGGTTTGATGTAATTCTTCATTGGATAATCCTCCTGCTTTTTTCAATAAATCATAGATTTCAGATGTCAATTGCATTAAGCCATACTCAATACCGTTATGCACCATTTTCACGTAGTTTCCTGCCGACTTAGGCCCTAAATAGGCAACACAGGCTTCCCCGTTATATTTGGCAGCTACAGCCTCAAAAATTGGTTTTACGTATTGATAGGCTTCACGTGAACCGCCGGGCATGATGCTAGGCCCTCTCCGTGCTCCTTTGGCTCCCCCTGAAACCCCTGCTCCAAAGAAATTTATCCCTTTATCTTTTAAATAAGCTTCACGTCTATCGGTATCGGTATAAAATGAGTTTCCACCATCAATAATAATATCACCTTCATCCAATAACGGCAGTAAACTTTCAATAACAGCATCTACAATTTTACCTGCGGGTACCAAAAGCATAATCTTTCGAGGTTGACTTAAAGCAGCTACAAACACCTTAGCATCAGTTGAAGCATTTACCTTTTTTGGATTACCACCTTCTTCAATCAGCGCATTTACTTTTTCATCATCCAAATCATTACCAAAAGCAGTAAAGCCATTATCAGCGACATTAAGGATAAAATTCCTACCCATTACGCCCAATCCTACTAATCCAAAATCGTATGTATTTGCCATTTTTAAGTTGTTGTTAAGAAAGCTCTAAGTACATTAATTGCATTAAGCCGAACCTAAAATAAACGTTATATTCGTTACTCTCAAATAATCTATAGTGCTTTCTATGAAGAAAACAGAAAACCAAATGCTTGTGATATTTGGCGCCTCTGGTGATTTAACCGCTCGAAAACTTGTGCCATCCCTATTTAACCTTTTTGCAGCCAAGCAATTACCAAATAATTTTATTGTTTTAGGCGCTAGTAGAAGTGATATGACTGATACTGCTTTTCGTAAAAAAGTAGCTTTGGAAAGTAAATATTTAAAAGAGAAGATTACAAATAAAACCGATGAGGAGATTCAAGATTTTGCAAATAAATTCTTTTATGAGGATTTAGGTGGTTCTTATGATACTGATTATAGTAGGTTAAGAAAGCGTATTGAAGATTTGAATGGAAAATATGGTACGGATGGAAATATCATGTATTATTTGTCCACACCGCCAACCTTATATGAAACTATTGCCAAAAATTTAGCCGAGGCTGGACTTAATACCCAGAATAATGGTTGGAAACGTTTGATAGTTGAAAAGCCATTTGGATATAGCTTGGAGACAGCAAAGAAATTGAATTCTGGATTACAACAGTTTTTTACGGAACCACAGATTTACAGAATAGATCATTATTTGGGAAAAGAAACCGTACAAAATTTACTGGTAACCCGTTTTGCCAATAGTATTTTCGAACCACTTTGGAACAGAAACTATATACACCACGTAGAGATTACCAACGCCGAAAGCGTAGGTGTAGAAAAACGTGGAGGTTACTATGATAAATCTGGTGCATTGCGAGATATGTTTCAAAATCACTTATTACAGATTGTTTCATTGATTGTTATGGAACCGCCAATAGGGGACCAGCCTGAAGAAATACGGAATGAAAAAGTTAAGGCCTTAAAATCTTTGCGTATAATGGGTGACGAAAAAACATTGCACGACAATACCATACGTGGGCAATACATGGCTTCTACCATAAATGGTGAAAAAGTCAAGGGATACCGTGAAGAAGATGGGGTGGATGAAAATTCAACTACGGAAACATATGCTGCAATCAAGTTTTTTGTGGACAATTGGAGATGGAAAGATGTGCCCTTTTATGTGCGAACAGCTAAAAGAATGCCAACAAAGGTTACTGAAGTTGTAATCCATTTTAAATCGCCCCACCATCAAATTTTTCAAGATTCAGGATTAAACAATAAGGATAATAAGTTGGTGATACGTATTCAACCGGATGAAGGAATTTTAATGAAATTTGGCGTAAAAGTTCCAGGTCAAGGCTTTAAAGTGGAACGGGCTAATTTAGATTTCTACTATTCTAGCCTTGCTGAAACCCATGTAATGGAAGCTTATGAGCGTTTATTGTTAGATGCAATGCAAGGTGATGCTACTTTATATGCTCGCGCCGATGAGGTTGAAGCTGCTTGGGAGTTTGTTGATCCAATTTTAGAATATTGGAAGAATGGGAAAGATATTAGAATGTATGGCTATGCAGCTGGAGTTTGGGGACCAGAAAATGCAGATGAATTAATAGAGGGTATTGGTAATTGGCGAAATCCTGGCTCTAATCTTGCCGATGACCCAGGGTATTGCGTGATATGCTAATTTTAGTTAACATCTAGTAAAGTTGTACGTTGATTTTTTAACACCAATGAATGTCATTACGAAATCAGTGTAATGATTGAGAAATCTCCTTATTTAGATTTCTTGCTCCACTCGAAATGACTTTAATATATCGTATGAAAGTAAAAGTATATAAAGACAAACAAGAAGTTGCCCAAGAATTCTCATCATATTTTGCTGATCTGGTAAAAGATAAAGAGGCCTTTCATGTTGCTTTATCTGGTGGAAGTACTCCCAAAATTGTTTTTGACGTTTTAGCATTGGAGTATGGAACTAAGATTGACTGGTCCAAAATCCATTTTTATTGGGGCGATGAACGTTGCGTTCCACCAACTGATGAACAGAGTAATTATAGAATGACGGTTGACCACCTATTTTCAAAAATTGATGTTCCCAAGGAAAATATTCATCGAGTTTTGGGAGAAAACGATTCACTAGGAGAAGCTATGCGCTACTCAAATCTTTTGGAAATAAATTTGGATAGGGTAGAAGCTGTGCCCCAATTTGATTTGGTCATTCTTGGTATGGGAGATGATGGTCATACCGCTTCTATTTTCCCACATGAGATAGATTTATGGAATGCGCAAGAACATTGTGTGGTGGCTACGCATCCAGATTCTGGACAAGAACGGGTTTCAATTAATGGAAACGTCATTAATACTGCAAAAGATGTCGTCTTTTTGGTGACTGGGGTTGGAAAAGCAGAAAAAGTTGATGAAATCCATAACAGAAAAGAAGGATATGACCAATATCCCGCCTCATTGGTAAAACCTAAATCTGGTAATTTAACTTGGTTTATGGATGAAGCGGCAGCTGATGCATTAGTCTAAATCTAGCTTAAGATTTTCTCCGTCTAAATATTCTAAGTATTCGTTTACTTTGAATTTTTCAGATTTGTATTTGCTGTCCCTATTATTAGCAGATAACTTTCGCTCTTTGCTTCTAGCAAAACGACGCATTCCCTGCTTATCTTTTATTATCAATCCCGGAACAGCAATACTTTTGCCGGATTCATCCTTAGCCACCATGGTAAAATAGGAGGAGTTACAATGTGTGGTTTTTCCACTAGTAATATTTTCAGATTCTACGCGAACCCCAACTACCATAGAAGTCCTACCGGTATAATTAATAGAGGCTTTTAAGGTCACTAATTCCCCAACTTCAATAGGATTTAAAAAATCAACTCTGTTTACGGAAGCCGTTACGCAATAGCGCTGTGAATGTTTACTGGCACAAGCAAAAGCAATTTGGTCCATAAGATTAAGGATATATCCTCCATGAACCTTTCCACCAAAATTGGAGTGTGTTGGAAGCATTAATTCCGTAATTGAAATTCGAGATTCTTTTGCGGTTTTAAATTTTTTAAACTCAGTTGCCAAAATGAGGGGATTTTTCTTGTTCAACTTCAGTTATAAAATATTTAGTGTCTCCTAACCAGAAAAAGGTAGAGTAACGTTCTTGATAAGTGACTTTTACATATTCTCCCTGAAAGTCTATAAGCTTTTCAATCACTTCTTTTTGATTATCCTCTACAGAAAACTCAAAAATCTGAGCTCCGGATATGCCTTGGCTTATTTCTCCCTCCCATGTTTTGGCTATAACTCCTTTTCGACTGAATTTGATTAACTCTCCGGAGCGATAACCTTCACTGAATGGGACGTAGTAGACAAAAGCAAAATAACCAGCTATTCCAAGAAGTATTACTGAAATAAGTATAAAAAGTATTTTTCGCATTCTAAAGTTCTAGTTTTGATTGTTCCTCTTCAATCTCAAAACCTGGCTCGCTGGCAGGCAGGTCATCTTCTTCAGCTCGTTTTAAAATGGATTCTGGGATGGACTTTTTAGCTTTTGCCCCCATTTTTTTAAGCTTTTCTATGCTGGTAACTATGTTTCCTCGGCCTTCTACCAATTTGTTCATAGCCCCACGATATTCCGTTTTAGCCTCATCCATTTTCTTACCAACTTTGGTTAAGTCGGTCACGAAACCTTCGAACTTATCGTAAAGCGCACCAGCTTGCCGTGCAATTTCTATGGCATTCTTCTGCTGTTTTTCATTGTTCCACATGGTATCTATAGTCCTTAAAGTCGCCAATAGGGTAGAAGGAGTAACGATAACAATATTCTGCTCAAATGCTTTGTTGTATAAAGAACTATCTTGGTTTATAGCCACTGCAAAGGCTGGCTCTATAGGAACAAATAACAATACGAAGTCAGGACTTTCCATTTCATATAAATCCTCGTATTTCTTTAGAGATAATTGTTCAACATGTTTTCTGAGGGAATTAATATGGTCTTTTAAATGACGTTCCTTTAGTTCTTCTTCCGCATTTACATAACGCTCATAGTCAGTTAAAGAAACCTTGGAATCCACTATCATTTTTTTACCATCGGGAAGATGAATAATAACATCTGGTAATACTCTAGTACCATCTTCTAGCGTAAAACTTTGCTGCACGCTATATTCACGGTCTTTTTCTAAACCAGATTTTTCTAAAACACGCTCTAGGACTAATTCCCCCCAGTTCCCTTGCATTTTGCTATCACCCTTTAATGCTTTGGTAAGGTTTTCAGCTTCTTGGGTTATTTTAAGATTCTGATTTTGAAGGTTTAACAGCTGTTCTTTTAAAGCTGAATGAATGCTGATATTCTCCTTTTGGGTAGCCTCTACTTTCTTCTCGAACAACTGTATTTTTTCTTGAAGTGGACTTAAAATTTGCTTTATGTTTTTTTGATTTTGTTCAGTGAACTTATTGCTCTTCTCATCCAGAATTTTATTGGCCAAATTTTCAAATTCTTTGGTAAATTTTTCTTGCAGTTTTTCAACCTCTTGCTTCTGTTCTGTATTCACGCGTTGTAAATTCTCATTTACTGCTTCTAAGCGCACATAATTTTGGCCAAGGTTCTCTTTTTCAGACTGCAATTGTCTTTTTTCTTCATTTTCCGCAAGTAGCTTTTCATTCAGTGAAGAAATAGAAGATTTTTGTTGTTTGTTTTCCGCTTCTAATTCACTTTGGCTTGATTTTGTTTTTAAGCGTTGAAAATATATGCCAATAAAAACACCAATGGCAGTTGAAATAAGTCCAATTAAAATGTAAATCAGCTCGGTACTCATAAAAATTTATTCTTGGGATAAAGATAAGAGATTCCTGCTTCCGCAGGAATGACAGAAAAGATTACTTATTCACTTTAAAAGAGCCAGTTTTTGTATCAAATTTGACCATTTCTGATGGAAAAAGGGTATTGAAACAACCTTTTTCAACTAATTCACATGGTGAAGCAAAAGGGTTTTCTCGACCATCTAGAATTAATATCTTATCACATAATTGTATGGCTAAATCGATTTCATGGGTGGTGAACACAATGGTCTTATCATGCTCATGTGCTAATTCCTGCAGCAATTTTAGAATTTGAACTTTATGATATAAGTCTAAATGCGTGGTAGGTTCGTCCAATAGAATTAGGGGCGTGTCTTGCGCCATTGCCCGAGCAATTAATACACGCTGTAATTGACCATCACTTAATTCATGACATTTTTTTTCTTTGAATTGCTCTAATTCAAAATTTTGAATGCTTTCCTTGATATGTTTTTCATCATAAGTAGTAAGACTTCCCAACCAGTTGGTATAGGGTTGTCTACCTAGTGTAATCAATTCTTGAACTGTCAGGTTTTTTGAAGCAATTGGTTCCGTGAGCACAACGCTGGTTTGTCTTGCAAAATCTAATGGGCTACAATTTTCAAGAGGCTGACTTTCAATTAGGATTTCACCGGACAGTTTTGGCTGTAATTTCCCTAGTGTTCTTAAGAGTGTGGATTTTCCTATCCCATTAATACCAATTATGGCGCATAGTTCATTAGAACGGAGTTTAAAACCAATATTTTCTGAGACAACAGTATTCTTGTATCCAATGGATAATTCCTTAGCTTCTATGGTTGTTTTCTGTTCTTCCATTAGAAAAGTAGTTTTCGTTTTCTAACCAGTAACCAAATTACTACTGGAGCACCAATTAACGAAGTAATAGCGTTTATAGGTAAAACACTGGAGGAGTTGGGTAATTGGGCAATAGTATCGCACAAGAGCATTAAAATGGCACCATAGATAAAAACAGCAGGCACCAAAATTTTATGTTCCATAGTATTAAATAACTGCCGTGTAAGGTGCGGTACTGCCAATCCAACAAAGGCAATCGGTCCAGCAAAAGCTGTTATAGAACCAGCAAGTAACCCGGTTGCGATTATAATAAGGAATCTAGATTTTTTGAGAGATACACCTAAGCTTTGCGCATAATTTTCACCTAATAAAAAGGCATTTAATTTTTTTATGGATAAAACACTTAGCAATACTCCTAAAAAGACAATACCGGTCAAGAGAATAAGCTGATTCCACGAAAGGTCGCCTACACTGCCATATGACCAAAAAATAAAGCGTTGTAATTGCTCAGCATCCGAAAAGTAGGCTAGTACGCTAACAATCGCAGAAGTAACACTACCAAACATCAATCCTATAATAAGTAATGCCATAGTATCTCGAACGCGATTAGCAACAAGCATCACTACTAATAAAACCAAAAAACTCCCCAAACTGGCAGCTATTACTAAAGACACATCATTTAAAAAACCAAAAACTGCAAACCCACTTAAAAGAGAAGACCCTAAAAGTAACAATGCAGCTCCTAAACTTGCACCAGAGCTTATTCCCAAAACAAAAGGTCCAGCTAGTGGATTTCTAAACAAAGTTTGCATTAATAAACCACTTAGTGCCAGTCCGCCACCTACCAAAATTGCTGTAAAAGCCTTTGGGATTCTATAGTTCCAAATAATATATTTCCAAGAGTCAACAGGCACTTCATCATTAAATAGTGCAGAAAAAATAGACTTTGAGGGAATGTTTACAGAACCAAAACTAATGTTCAAAAACCAGGTTAACACCAAAAGCCCTAACAATAGTATAAATGAAATCCGATATGATTTTACTTTGAGCATTACTGCAAAGGTGTAAAAAAGTATGGACTGTGATTAGGCAATAAATCTGGATGAAAAATATGCACCATATCTTTTAAGACCAATTCTGGCCGCTGTGGTGCCAATTCATAAAATAGAAGCCCACCAGTTGGTCCTTTGGTTGCCGAAAAGGTGAATACTTTTTTATCCTTAAATGCTTTAAATTGCTGGTAGTGCGAGTTGGTCTGTTCCATTTCTGAATAGCTGATAAATTGAGATGGTGAAATCCAAAAATCAGCATCTTGCCCTTTTTCTAAGACACTTTCTAGACTTAATGACAGACTACCTGTACCATTGCTTTCTTTCCATAAATAATTGGCGTTGGCATCCAATAAAAATTGAGCTGCCCAGCTTTCCCCAGCGGGCAGGTACCACACATCCTTAAACAAGGCACCACTTAGAACCTTGGGTTTATGAGATGCATTTTTACTCAAACTTTTAACACGCTTATATTCTGAAGCAATTTCAGCAAAGATACTATCCGCCTCTTTTTCCTTGTTTAAGAGAACCCCAAAGAACTTAATCCATTCTGCTTTCCCCAAGGGTGTTTTTTCATTCCAATCGCCGTTAAAAATGACTGGAATATTTGCTTTTTGGATTACTTCATAAGGACTATTCTGATTGTTAATACCAAAGCCCATAATGACATCAGGTGCTAACTCCAAAACCATTTCAGTATTTAAACTTTCATTAGCACCTAATTCTTTTATTTTCCCTTCCGCAATAAGCTTTCTTGCAGGCATAGAAGAAATATACTTAGTGTTAGGGAAGCCTATTAATTTGTCAAGCTTTCCAAGAGCTTCTACCGCTGGGATGTGAGTGGTAGATGTAATTATAAAGTCTTTGATTGGAGTAACCACAACAGCATCGTATGCATCTTTTGGATAGGTTATTACGGATAGTTTTTCTCGGGGAATAAACGCATATGTGTAGGTTTTATCCGACTCAGGCCAGGGTTCTGTCACTTTGACGACAGTATATTCTGAATTATTTTCTATTGAAAAGCCAGAAGCGTATTCGACTGTTGACTTATTTATTACTTCTCTAACAGAAATTTCTTTTTTCTTTTCAGCACAACTTAGAACTACTCCATAAATGCCTATAAGTAAAATGAGATGCTTGTAGTTTTTTAATATCATGGCTTCAAATTTAAGCTTATTTGAGTTTGATAGAAAAGAGTAAGGTAGAATCACTACTTTCGCAATGAATTTTGGTTCAAGCAAGAATTTTTCCATGTTTGATTAAAAGGGAATCCGGTGAAATACCGGAGCTGTTCCCGCAACTGTAAGTTTATGCCAAACCACTGCACTGAGCGTTGTCGAAGTGTTGTTTTGGCACCTCTTTCAGAGGATGTTATTTCTACTATAGCCACTGTGTGCTTAATGCATGTGGGAAGGCAAAATAGCATTAGATAAGCCAGGAGACCTGCCATTAATCATCTGCCAATGGCAGCAAACAATTAATGTTAAACTTTCGGGATAAAAGTTTGCGTATGGGTAACCTATCGCTTTTCCGAGCAATCCAATTAAAAATGAACAAAAAGTATATAATGCTTTGTGCTGGCTTTTTGCTATGTACAGCGCTAACCGCACAGTCCAACGGCTCCGCTCAGGACAGGGACAAAGACTCCATTGCAGTACAAGAATTACAGGAAGTAGTAGTTAGTGACTCACGATTTCAATTAAAACGTGAGAATTCTGGTAAGACAGTTGTAAAAATCACTGCAGAAGAACTTGAACGATACCAAGGTAGAACTGTAGCGGAGATTATCAATTCTAAAAGTGGAATTGAAATTAACGGTAGTAGGAGTGTTGCAGGTCAAAATCTAGGCTATTTTATCCGTGGCGGTAATAATAGACAAGTTTTAGTATTGATAGATGGTATTCAAGTAAATGACCCATCCCAAATTGCCAATGATTTTGATTTAAGATTATTGGACTTAAACACTATTGAAAGCATTGAAATTATAAAAGGTGCAGCAAGTACCCTTTATGGAAACTCTGCAGCTACAGGGGTAATCAGCATTACTACAAAAGGAGCGTCAACGGATAAGATAGCATTGAGCGTGAGTTCAATAATGGGTACCAATGTTTCTCAGAACGAGGATAACAAAACCATTTCTAACTTTAATAATGCGGTTAATTTAAATGGTACATTATCCAAATTTAGTTATGCTGTAGGATTTGCAAATCAATTTACGGATGGACTTTCGGCAGCTTCTGGAGCGAACACAGAAGAAGACCCCTTTTCTAGAATTAATACAAACGTAAAACTCGGCTATACCTTCTCTGATAACTTTAAGATTAGGGTTTTTGGGAGTTTTGATAAATATAATACAGCTATTGATGGCTTTCCAGCACCATTGTTTCAATTCGCAGACACAAATGATGAATCCATTTCTGAGCAATTGCGCTTTGGTGTAAGCCCAGAATTGAAGTATAAAAATGGTAGTATGACATTAAATGCTAGTATGAGTAATACTGATAGAGAAACCATTTCTGACTTCCCTACGCAGTTTGAATCTAAAGGTTACGTAGTTGATTTTTTTAATAAATACGTTTTTGGGGAGAAGCTTTATAGTATTATTGGTTTTAATTACCAGAAGAATGAAACCCTTTTTGCAGAGGAGGTTACTTATACAAATAGCGACCCTTATGTAAACTTTGTATATATTTCCGATTTTGGATTAAATCTTAATACAGGAACTCGATTAAATAACCATAGTGAATATGGTAGCTATTTTACCTATAATTTTAACCCTTTTTACACTTTTAAATTGGGTAATGGCTACGGTAAATTTTTAGGTTCATACAGCACTTCTTTTATTGCTCCTAGTCTATTTCAATTGTTTGATGGCACTTTTGGAAATCAAGATTTGGAGCCAGAAGAGAACAGAACTTTAGAAGGTGGTTTTGAATGGAATCTTGGGAAGAAATTTAGATTTAGTAGTGTATACTTTAATCGAAATGAAGAGAATACGGTACTCTTTACCACCATAGACCCTGTAAACTTTACTTCCCAGTATAGAAATGCTGAGAATGACGCAAAAGTGCAAGGAGCTGAGTTCGAAATAGCTTCTGAGTTATTTAAAGACTTTAATTTTTCTGCGAACTATACATTTACAGAGCTTGAAGAAGGAAACCGAGTGCGTTTGCCCAAGCATAGGGCCAATGCTACTTTAAATTATGCCTTAACTGCTAAAACAAATACCTCATTAAATTATCAGTATGTAGGTAGTAGGGAAGATACTGATTTTAGTACATTTCAAAATATCGACTTAGATGCATATTCTTTAGTGGATTTTTACTTGGGTCACCAATTTAAAAACGATAAGCTAAAGGTCTTTTTTAATATGACCAATATCTTTAATACAGATTATGAGGAAATTATTGGATATACCACTCGAGGTAGGAATTATAGCTTAGGATTGAATCTAAGCTTATAAAAAAAGCGGCCAATTGGCCGCTTTTTTTATTTTACTGTAATTCTAAATTTAATGGTTTGTCCAACCACATATTGTCTTTAGTAGGAGTAAACATTTTAGAATCCATCATGACTCTAGCGGGCATTTGAACATTAAAATCCATTTTTGTAGAAGTACTTGAAATTTCTTGTAGTGCTCTTGCTAAAAGTGGTTCGCTAACATCTCCTAGAACACCTAAATTGGTAAGATCTTCTTCTAAAACGATGTCAGGAGTGAGACCGTCCGTATAATCAAAGAAACCATCAGCATTTTCATTTCTACCCACCAAAGGCTGAATTGCCCAGCTGTTTTCAGGATTTATATTACCTTCTCTATCGCGATTATAAATAAAGTTATTCTGCGAATCATCTACCATAGTAATTGAAAACTCATTCTTTCCACGGGTAGTTTCGCCAATATGGATAACATCTACATAAGGTTCTAAACCATTCATAACCAATTCACTTGCAGAAGCGGAGCTGTTGGTAGCTATAATATATACTTTGCTAAGGTTTAGAGAATTTAATGTAGCTCCGTTTACGGTACTGGCAAAATAGTCTTCTAGTTGTTCAGAACTTAACTGGTTTTGAATTTTAGCATTCCATCGCTGGCGAATATATAAGTCATTAGTATTGGTACCATAAATCATACTAGACAATAATCTTGAGCTATTTACTGAGCCTCCCGGGTTATATCTAAAGTCCAATACCAATTCAGTTGCACCAGCGGCAACAAAACCTCCAAATGCATCATTCAGTTCATCATCAAAGTCCCTGGTAAAACCGTTATACATCAGATAGGCTACTGTTGTACCGCCAACATCAAAGGTAGTTGAAACAAGTATTGGGTTTTCTGTTAAGCCTTCAAACTTTGTAAGAGTTACTTCTTCGGTGGTATCTTCAATAGTATTGCCATTTATTACCGCAAGTCCTAAAGTATATGTATCATCATCACCAAATAATAAATCTGCAAAATTGGCTCCGGTAATTTGAGTACCATTAACTCGGGTAAAAATGTCACCTCTTTGAATATCCTTAGTTGCAGCATCCGAATTGGGAATAATATAACGAACATAGCCAAAAACATCATCGGCACTCCCAAACCGCACTAGACCAAACTCTAATCCATTACTTTTTGAGACTCCATTTAAATTATTAACCAATGTGGTATAATCAGAGTTTGAAAAACTAAATCGATCTTCGTTAAACTGGATACTTGCAAAAAAATCACCTGGGTCGGGCGTAGCTCCTAAAAATTCTGCATATTCAGTATTGCTTGCAAACCTGTCATCTGCTAAATTTGGAACTTCTGCCTGCCAAAAATACCAAAGGTTCATGGCTTGCCACATAAAATTTTGTACTGGAAAGTCAGTAGCAACTGGTGGGTTTGGATTTGGGTTCTCAATTTGACCATCATCGTCATTATTACATGAGATAAATAGTAATAATGAGAAACTAATAAGTAATAAGAGGGGTTTTTTCATAACGTGTTTTTTCAATTTCATCGCAATTAGCATTCCAAAGTGATTACAACAATAATGCTTTATATAATAACTTTAGTTTTAAAACCCCTAATTTACTTACAACTTAAAGAAATAAAAATTTTTTGTAACAAAATTCGATATGTGTCGTCTTCCTCATATAAGCATTAAAATTGTGCTTGTAACAACCTTACAACCAGAATGAAACAGAGTGAGTTTTTAAACTTGGTAATGCCTTTTAAGGATAAATTGTATAGAATGGCCAAAAGATTGTTGGTCTCTAGAGAGGAAGCCGAAGACGCTACGCAAGAAATTTTGCTAAAGCTCTGGTCTAAGAATGATGTAATGGCTAAATACAATAATGTGGAAGCTTTTGCAATGACAATGACAAAGAATTTTTGTTTAGACCGGTTAAAATCTAAACAAGCCAGTAACTTAAAACTGGTACATAGCAATTACAGTGACGAAAGGACATCGCTACAAAAGCAGATAGAAGCAGAGGATAGTGTGGACTGGGTAGAGCGGATAATGGAGGAATTGCCAGAACAACAAAAAATGATTTTGCAATTGAGGGATGTAGAAGAATATGATTTTGACGAGATATGTGAGCTGCTGGATATGAAACCTACTGCGGTTAGGGTAGCGCTTTCAAGAGCAAGAAAAACAGTAAGAGAAAAATTGATAGAAAAACATAACTATGGAATTGGATAAAAACATAGAAAACTTATTAGAAAAGTACTTTGAAGCTTCCACTACGGTCGCAGAGGAGGAAACATTAAGAAAGTATTTTGCACAAGAAAGTGTTGCAACACATCTTGAACAATACAGACCAATGTTCAACTATTTTTCTAAAGCCAAAGAAGAACGGTATACAAAGCAGGTTCCATTAAACACTAGAAGAAAATTCAATTACAAATGGATTTCCGTTGCTGCAGTGGCCATATTATTCCTTGGACTATATTTTGGACCTGATCAATATCAGGCTTACCAAGAGCAAAGAGAGGCAGAACTTGCCTATCAACAAACAAAGGAAGCTTTAAGTCTTTTAGCGGTTAATTTTGGTAAAGGCACTGAAAAAATCACCTATCTAAAAGAATTTGAAGCGACAACATCAAAAATTTACAACGACAATTAAAATTTAAAAAAATGAAGAAGAGTATATTAATTTTATTAATCGCGATTTTACCAATATCAGGATTTTCACAATCTGTTTTTGATAAATATGAAGACTTAGAAGACGTAACCACGGTAGTCGTATCTAAAAAGGCATTTGAGCTTTTAGCAAAGATGGATATAGATATGGAGGATAAAGAGTCCCAAGACTTTATGGATATAGCAACTAGTGTGACCGGACTTAAAGTTTTTACAACGGACAATAAGTCTATTGGAGATGATATGAAAGGTTCTGTTACCAAGTACTTATCTGGTAATAGAATGGAAGAATTAATGCGTGTTAAAGACAAGGACGCTAATATTAAATTCTACATAAAGGAAGGTAAAGATGATGACCATGTTAGAGAGCTTTTAATGTTTATGACTGGCATCAAAGAGATAGAAGCTAATGGCAGAAAATTTGAGACCGTGCTTTTAAGCTTAACTGGGGATATAGATTTGAATAAAATCAGTTCTCTAACCAATAAAATGAATTTGCCCAAAGAATTAAACGAAGCAGGTAAAAAACAATAGAAACAACCATCAATCATTAAACACAAAAACAATGAGCAACTCCAATTCGGGTTGTTCATTGTTTTAATTTATCAATCAAAAAAGGAACAAACATGAAAAAATTAGTTTTATCAATTATAGCAATAGCATTCGCCACAAGTACATTTGCTCAAAAAGCGTTTGATAAGTATATGGATTCTGACAATGTTGGAACGCTTACCATAAACAAAAGCATGTTAGGCATTGTAGCTAGTATGTCTGCAAACCAAAAAAGTAAAGAAGCAAGGGATTTTGTTGATTTAGCAGAGAATATTAATGAAATAAAAATTTATATTTCTGAAAATAAGGCTGCTGGTGCCGATATGAAGCAAACCGTAAAATCCTATCTTAGAAAATCGTCCATGGAAGAGCTAATGCGTGTTAGGGATGATGATGCTCAAGTAGATTTTTATGTAAAAAGCACCAATAATGATAATGTGGTAAGTGAACTTTTTATGTTTGTCACTGGGATAGAAAATAAAGGGGACAAAACTCCTGAAACCGTTTTGGTAACTATGAACGGAAAAATTGAGCTTGATAAAATTGGAGCTTTGGTAAACAAAATGCAGTTGCCAAAAGAGCTTGAGAAAGTTGGTAAGAAAGGAAAATAAAATTAATCAATCAAAAAACAGAAAATGAAACAATTCATAAAATATATGTTTAGCCTAGCAATGGTTTTTTTGGCAGGCTGTTCATCTCAACAAAGTCTTCAAGAATATTATGTTGATAACAAAGAGAATCCAAATTTTATTTCTTTGGATATCCCTGCCAGCATCTTAAAAATGGATGAAGTAGAATTGACTGACAAGCAAAAGAAAGCGGTCTCTTCTTTGAAAAAATTTAATTTATTGGCTTTTAAAAAAACATCGAATAACAGTACAGATTATAAGTTAGAGAAAGCCAAAGTAAAAGAGATTTTAAAGAATGATAAGTTTATTGAACTTATGAAAATCAACTCTAGTTATGGTAAAGGGGTCATTAAATATTTAGGGGATGATGATGCTATTGACGAAGTTATTATTTACGGCGATAGTAAAGAAAAAGGCTTTGCTTTGGTTCGTGTTCTTGGAAAAGATATGAACCCTGCAGATGTAATGCAGCTTATGCAAGCTATCCAAAAGTCAGATTATAAAGGGGAAGGACTAGGGGAAATAGGAAAATTTTTAAAAGGATAAGCCAAACTGCCAATCCTTTAAAACCTGAACTATCTTAGATAGTTCAGGTTTTTTGTAATAAATAATCATGTAATTTAAAATTGTAGTGACCTTCTTGTTATTTTTAGTGTCATAAGCATGTAGAACACTAAAACCTAAAAAATGGAAGACGCACAAAAATGGATTGATGAAGGAATAGCCTTTATTGTAGAATTTGGCCCAAGACTATTAGGAGCAATACTCATTTACATAGTTGGCTCTTGGATAATTAAAAAATTAATGAAAGTACTCCGAAAAGGCATGAGTGCTCAAGAGTATGATAAATCACTTCAAAAGTTCTTGTTGAGCTTAGCTAAATGGGCACTTACTATTTTCTTAATAATTACTGTAATATCAACTTTAGGTGTTGAAACAACAAGCTTTGCTGCTATTATTGCTGCAGCTGGTTTAGCTATAGGTTTAGCTTTACAAGGCTCACTTTCCAATTTTGCAGGAGGAGTCCTTATTATCATTTTTAAACCATATAAAATTGGTGACCTGATTGAAGCTCAAGGTGTTTTGGGCTCTGTAAAGGAGATAGAAATTTTTACTACTAAGCTTATTACCCCTCAAAATAAATTGGCAATTATACCTAACGGTGCAATGGCAAATGGAAATATCATTAATTACACAACTGAAGGGAAAATGCGAGTGGATACGGTTGTAGGTGTAGATTATGGTTCAGATATTAAAAAGACCAAAGACGTGCTTTTAGAGATGTTGAAAGCAAATCCAAAGGTTTTACAAGATCCAGCACCATCTGTAAACGTTGAGGCATTGGCAGATAGTTCTGTGAACTTGGCAGTTAGACCTTATTGTAAACCTGAAGATTACTGGGATGTTTATTTTGGCACCATTGAAGGAACCAAAGAAGCTCTAGATAAGGCTGGAATTGAAATTCCTTACCCACATGAAGTTCAAATTAATAAATAGATTAATTAAAAGAATATAACTGATAAGTAATACATATTGTCAAACTGAGCCAGTTGAAGGTTATAATTTTTTTCAAAAAACCTTCGACAAGCTCAGACTGACAACATTACTGTTTTAGGTTGTATTTTTTATGTTGAAAAGTCATTTCGAAGGAGCTAGCGCCTAAGAAATCTAACGATTTAAGTATATAAGGTTTCTCATGCTCATTACATTCAGTTCGAAACAACAGTTTAGATCAAATCCCGGTGTAATTAGAAGGAGTAATTTCCTTCAGTTCCAATTTAATACCATCAGAAACTTCTAAAGTTTCAATAAAACTTGCGATTGAGGCCTGATTGATTTTCTCATTTGTCCTGGTCAATCCTTTAAGCGCTTCATACGGATTTGGATAGCCTTCTCTTCTCAAAATGGTTTGTATAGCCTCAGCAACTACAGCCCAATTATTTTCTAAATCTTGCTCAAATTTCTCAGCATTTAAAACCAGTTTATTTAAACCTTTTAAGGTTGATTGAAATGCAACTAAGGTATGTGCAAAAGGAACCCCGACGTTACGTAAAACCGTACTATCTGTTAAATCTCGCTGTAATCTAGAAACAGGTAATTTTGCAGATAAATGCTCAAATAAGGCATTTGCTAAGCCCAAGTTTCCTTCAGAATTTTCAAAGTCAATAGGATTTACTTTATGCGGCATAGCTGATGACCCAACTTCCCCTTTTTTAATTTTCTGCTTAAAATAATCCATAGAAATATAGGTCCACATATCTCTATTTAAATCGATAATAATTGTGTTGATTCGTTTTAGGCAATCAAATAAAGCAGCCATATGGTCATAGTGCTCAATCTGAGTGGTGGGAAAAGAATGATGTAAGCCTAATTTTTCTTGAACAAACTCTTTTCCAAAAGCTTTCCAATCTATTGAAGGATATGCAACTTGGTGCGCATTGTAATTACCTGTTGCACCACCGAATTTTGCTGCAGAAGGAATGTCATTCAATAAATCAAATTGTTGCCTTAATCGCTCAATATATACTTCAATTTCTTTTCCCAATCGAGTAGGGGAGGCTGGTTGGCCATGTGTTCTAGCCAACATGGGTATTGATTCCCATTCTTTGGCTAAACTTTTTAATTTTTCAAAAACCTCAAAATATGCTGGCACATAAGAATCATTCATTGCTGCTTTAATAGAAAATGGAACAGCGGTGTTATTAATGTCTTGTGATGTTAATCCAAAATGGATAAACTCTTTGTATTGACTTAATCCTAAATCATCAAACTTCTCTTTGATAAAATACTCTACGGCTTTTACATCATGATTCGTAGTTTTTTCAATTTCCTTAATAGCACTAGCATCTTCGGATGAAAAATTTTGATAGATTTTTTGAAGTTCTGGAAATTTAGCGGTATTAAAATCTGCAAGCTGAGGTAAGGGAATTTCGCAAAGCGCTATAAAATATTCAATCTCTACATGAACACGATACTTGATCAGTGCTTCTTCTGAGAAATAGTTCGCTAAAGCTTCAGTTTTATTGCGATAACGGCCATCAATGGGAGAGATAGCATTTAATTGGTTCAAAGACATCTAATACTGATTATGAGCGGCAAAGATAATTATCAGTAATCAGTAATCAGTGGTCAGTAGTAAGTTTTATTAGTATTCCTTATGCTTCGCTTATTTTTTTTAAAGCCAAGAGGGTTTTCTGGGCTCTATTTTTGTAGCCAACTGTTCCAGAGGCTATGGAGTTTTCCAAAATAGGTCTAAGTTCAGGATGTATCCATTTAAATTCTGTGCCTAAATGAAACAAACTTGTCATAGCAAAAACTTTGGCAGCTACTTTTTGTGAACCTATCAGCCAATCAAAATTTGCACTAACTATTTTCTCCAAAACGTTTTCGGTAAGACTGGTTATGTATTTAGGGTCTTGTTTTTTGTATTTAGCCAGTACTAACAACTCACATACGTGTGCTATTGGCCTTATACAAGATTCAGATTCTAGGCTTTCTAAACCATTTGCGAAATCTTCAATAAAAGGTAAAATAAAGTCTAAGTTTTTACGCATTAAATGGTCAAAAACCCAACTGGCATTAAAGTCATTCCTTTTGTCTTCTACCCAAATGGCCTTTAGAAGTTCACCAACTAAATCCGATGATTGTAGAAAATCGTCAACCAACTCTAAGATTTGATTTTTTGATAATCTTCCAGAATTTAATCTTTTATGAAGTTCATTTTTGGTCATCGAAGCAGCTATTTTTCAGACAATAATTGTGTGACTAAATTTGGAACTCCTGTTGACGCATTTTCAGCTATAATGTTCAAACTATTAAAATCGGAAGCATTCACACTTGGTTTTGGGTCTATAAAATAGATAGGAGTTTCCAAGTTCACATAGTTAACTAAACTAGCTGCCGGATAAACCTGCATTGATGTACCAATGATTATTAATATATCTGCCTTTTGTGTAACCGATATTGCAGGTTCTAGCATTGGAACCATTTCGCCAAACCATACAATATGAGGTCGAAGTTGATTTCTATTTTCATCTAGATCTCCTAGGTTTAGGTCTTCAGTCCAATCTAACACCATACTTTCATCTGCAATACTGCGCACTTTTAATAGTTCCCCATGCAAGTGAAGAACATGCTTGCTTCCAGCTTGCTCATGAAGATTGTCCACATTTTGAGTGATGATATTTACATCAAATTCTTTTTCAAGTCTAACCAAAGCTTTATGCCCTTCATTGGGCTTTACTTGTAACAGCTGTCTTCTACGTTGGTTGTAAAACTCAAAAACCAGTTCTGGATTTCTTGCAAACCCCTGTGGAGAAGCAACTTCCATAACGTCATGCCCTTCCCATAGTCCATTGGCATCGCGAAAAGTCCTAAGGCCACTTTCAGCACTCATTCCAGCTCCTGTGAGTACCACTATTTTTTTCTTCCCCATAAACTCAAAATTAGCATTTTAAGATTTTATTATCTTGCTTTATGCATTTTGATTATGACTTGCTGTCTTATTTAGAAGGATTTATTTCTGAAAAACGAAAACAACGCTTTGTCGAAGTGCTTTCTAAAAGAACACGTTTTCTTACCGTTGCCATAGAAGACGTATACCAATTACATAATACGAGCGCCGTAATTAGAAGCTGTGATGCTTTTGGTATTCAAGATGTACATGTAGTGGAAGGTAGATTTGGCAAAAGATTAGATAAAAATATTGCCATGGGAGCGGAACAATGGATTGATGTTCAGCGCTATCAAACAACTAATGAGTGCATCTCCAAATTACAGCAAGAGGGCTATCAAATTATTGCAACTACGCCCCACAATGATTCAAATCTACTGGCAGATTTTAGTATTACATCTAAAACCGCTTTATTTTTTGGAACTGAAAAAGAAGGTTTGAGCCAAGAAGTTTTGAAAAAAGCAGACGGATTTCTTAAAATACCTATGGTTGGGTTCTCCGAAAGCTTAAACATTTCGGTATCTGCTGCCATAATCCTTCAAGAACTTTCGGATGATTTGAGAAAATCACAATTCCCATGGCAGTTATCAGAACTGGAAATTTTAGAAAAAAGATTGGATTGGACTAAAAAATCCATGAATGATGTGGAAGGCATTATCGGTCGTTACCTAGAATAAACAACTTTTTGTACATTTAAAGTCAACCAATAAATCAAACAAAATGATGACATTTCTCTACATTATTGGAGGAATAGTTTTGCTTATTTTAATTTTAGGCATGCTTGCTCCAAAAGCTTATGATGTTTCTAGGTCTATAATTGTAAATAAGCCTAAAAAAGAAGTTTTTAACGAATTAAGGTCTCTTAAAAAACAAGGAGAGTGGTCTCCATGGGAGAAAAAAGACCCAAATATGAAAAAAGAATTTACTGGTACGGACGGCGAAGTAGGTTCTAAAAGCGCTTGGGTGGGAAATAAAGATGTAGGTGAAGGAGAGCAAGAAATCACTAAGATTATTGAAGGGGAGCGTATTGAAGGAAAGTTGCGATTTTTTAAGCCATGGAAATCAGAGGCAGATTGTTATTTTACAACTGAAGATGATGGTGTAAAAAGGACCAAGGTTACTTGGGGATTTTCAGGTAAGAATAAATTTCCTTTCAGTATTTTCATGCTTTTCTTTAGTATGGATAAAACTGTAGGTAAGGACTTTGAGGAAGGATTGGAAAGTTTTAAAAGTTTAATGGAAGCATAGTAAGCTATGGAGCAAAATTTAATAGGCTGGATAGAAATCCCAGTGACCAATATGGCAAGGGCCAGAGATTTTTATGAAGCGGTTTTTCAGATAAAAATAACAGTCCAAGATTTTGGAGGCACTTTAATGGGTTGGCTACCAGCGGAACATGGAAAGCCAGGTTGTTCTGGCTCTTTGATTTTACAACCAGAATGGTATATTCCCAATCGTAAAGAAGGAGTACTTATTTACTTTTCCTGTAAGGATGTACAGAATGAATTGGATAGAATAGAGGCTGCTGGTGGGCGCATTCTAAAGCACAAAACCAAAATCAGTGATGAAATTGGTTTTATGGGCTTATTCCATGATTCTGAAGGAAATAGAATTGCATTACACTCACCACCGGAATAACTTACTGCTTTAGCCATTTATTACGCATTGAAACTGCTTTTTCATCTGCTTCAGTATCAATAGAAATAGTATATTTTGGATTTTTAGAAAGGGTAACTTCAGTTTTTCTCTCTTTACCAAAACGGGTATAGGTAATAGCTAAAGTGTCGCCTTGCTTTTTGGTCTTTAAGAAATCTGAAAAGTGATTTTCTTCCGTCATTTCTATAGTATTCACCTTGGTAATTACATCACCTCTTTCAAGCCCAGCTTTATAGGCTGGGGAATCAATAAGTGTATTGTTTCCAATGGTGTTTTTATTAACATATCCCCCAAAATAACCAGTATCCTCATCTTGTGTCATTTTAAGCCCCACACTGGCAAATAGTGTTTTGTAATCTGGCATATTACTATTGTAGATATAATTTTCAAAATAGGAGTCACCAAAGCTTTTTCCAGCATATTCATTTAAAGTTAGATGTAAATCTGTGATTGTGTATGGTTTTTCGTTCTTACCAAACGTATTCCAAACTTTTTTAAAGAAATCATCTAGGTTTAGATTGTTTTTTCTGAGTGATAGGTCTAACGCAAGACCAAGAACACTACCATATGAATAGTAAGAAATAAAAGTATTGTTTCGGTTTTGTGGGTCCAGTGATGTTGCAGCGTCCACGAAAGGAGCTTGATAGCTCATCTTAATGGGGTTGAAAAACTTGGTTCCATTAGAGTTCCATACGTAATTAAAAGCTCCATTTAATCCTTTTACATATTCCTCTGGGGTTCTTAAACCTGCTCGGCAAAGAATCAAGTTGGTATAATACGAAGTAAAACCTTCTGCAAACCAAAGCTCACCGCTCATATCTACATTGTCAAAATCAAAAGGCTCTAATGGTTTTGGTCGAATACGTTCTACGTTCCAAGCATGAAAAAACTCGTGGGAAACGGTACCTAAATTTCTTTTAAGTCCTTCATTAGCTAAACTTCTGGTTGAAGTAAGTATTGTCGAATTACGATGTTCCATACCATCTCCATTAACATTGGGCATGTAACAAGCCAAGAAAGTGTATTCACCAAAATCAAAATTTGGTAACTCTCCAAAAACCTTTTCTTGTTCTTTTACAATCAGTTTTACACTTTCAAAATATTGATTCAATTCTTCTTCAGTTCCATTATGGTGTAAGACAAAACGGATATTTTGATTCTTCCCGTTTGAATTTACTTTAAACTCTCGAAGACTATGATTGCTAAGTTCTATAGGGCTATCCATAAAATAATATAGATTGGGAGCCCAATACAATTTTTCGTCATGTTTTTTTAACTGTGTGGCTACCTTCCATTGATAAGTTTCAGGGGTGTTGAATGAAATTTCAATTGGTCTATTGCTTAATGCAGGTGCATAAATAAAACTAGCAGGAATGTTCAAATGAGCATGAGTTTCATCAATCTGGGAAAACGTTCCATCTCCTCGATTTGCAAATAAAGTATATTGAATTGTTACCTCACCATCATGCCCGTAAATATCCCATTGATATGGATTAGGTCTGTGAAAGGGAATTGTTTTCCCCTTGCTATCCATGGCTTTAAAACTGTACACGTTTTTGGCAAACGAATGAAACGCATAACGTCCTGGAGAGCTATTTGCCATACGAACAGATAAAGTGTCGGATGTTATTTCAGGAAAGGATAAGGTAAAAACACCTTCGTGATGCACTGCATTATCAAAGGAAACCTTGTAAGAATTTGTTTGACTATTGATTGACAAACAAAAGCTTAATGCCAAAAACGGCAGTAACACTTTATGCATATATTTAGTTTTAATAAATTAAACCTATTCCATTAGCTCTAGTAGGGCAGTGTCAAAATCATTCTCCAAAATAACCTTTCCATTTTTAACCATGACTTCAGTTTCCGAGTAGGTGTCATAAAGCTTTGTTCCATCTCCAAAAAAGCCTTTTACCCAAAGCGACTTTTTGCCTTTTGGCAAGTCCAAGCCGACGGCAACTTTATCTTTATAATCCCCATTGATATACATTCTAGAGAATACATAGGGAGATTTAGCCAAACGCTTATGTTTTCCTGCTCCTACGGCTGGGTGATTTGCTCTAAACTGACCTAATTTTTGCCAGTGCTTGTGAATTTCTTGGATTTTTGGAATACTATCCAAATCTTCCCAATTCATAAATGAACGTAGAGTAGCATCGCCTTCAGTGCCCTCAATAATTAGAGGTCTAGCAGTCTCATCACCATAATATACTTGGGATGCCCCTGGCGTTAATAATAATACATTGGCTGAATAAAATGGTTTTTTACGTTCTTTATCAAAAGGACTTCCGTCATCATGTGAGGTAAGATAGTTAACAACACTTTTTCCTTTCAATTTTGTATTAAGGAGGTAGTTGTATTTCTTAAAAATGGCATCATAATTTTTTGTTGCATCATTTTTCAATTCAAAATTGATAAGGCTCTTAAAGCCATTGTCAAAATAATCTACTTTTTTATCCCCAAAATCGAATTGCCTTCCCGAAGAAATACCATAGTTGTATACTTCGCCAACCATGTAAAAAGGATTGTCATCCAAAACCTGGTCTGGGTGCTTCTTTTTCCATGTTTCAAAAGCGTAATCCGCCTCTTTCCTTAGTTCTGCCCATGCATTTTCGTTAACATGCTTTACGGTATCTACGCGAAACCCATCCACACCGAACTCGTTTATGTAATCGGTAAGCCATTTAATAATATAAAAACGAGGAGCCCTGGGGTAGCCGGTACGCTCAAAAAATAACTGCAATTCATCGAGTTCTTGACTTAAACGACCCTCATCCTTCCATTTGGCCAGCAAGGCATCAGGTAATTCTACAGGCTCATTAGATTCCGTTAAAATATCTGGTAAGTTTTTGACCAAAGTGCATGCTGTAGTATTTTCATAAGTGGTAAACTCGCATGGTGGTCCAGTTCTTACCCATTCGTCTGGCCAAACAGGATCAATATCCGTAACAGGTCCTGTATGGTTTAAAACGACATCCAATAAAATTCGTATTCCTTTGGAATGAGCGGTTTTTACCAGTTTATGTAGCTCTTGTCTGTCTCCAAAGTTCGGGTCTATAGCAGTCCAGTCTTTTGTCCAATAGCCATGATAACCATAGGTATTGCCTGTACCTTCATTAGTTGCCCCATGAATTTGTTCGACTACTGGGGTAAACCAGATGGCATTAATACCTAAATCCGTAAAATAACCTTCCTCTATTTTTTGTGTAATACCAGCAATGTCACCACCTTCAAAGCCTCTAAGAACTGCTGTGGAATCTGTTCTGGAAAAATTAAGGTCTTTATCTGGATTACCATTATTAAACCTATCGGTCAACAGGAAGTAGATATTGGCACCTTCCCAATAAAATGGTCTGTCTTTTACTTCTTTATTCACAAGTTCTGCGGTTGGTTTAGCCTCTTTATCAACTTGCTTTTTAGCTTTTTTACAACTAAACATAAAGGACAATATCGACATCGCGATAAGTAGTTTTTTCATCTTTAGGGAATTTGTTTAAAGCTATAAAATGCAGTTCGAAATATAAAATTTATTTCTATTTCGGCAACTCCTTAGAAAGTGAAGATTTTATGTTAAAAAGATAAAAAGTGGTAATTACCTTCTGTTCAATACTTTGTATTCTTCATAGCAGGCACTAATGGCGTCTAAAATTTGTAGATCGTTGGCTGTGGTAATAAAGGATTTGGAATAGTTACAGTTATTTAAAATGTCATCAATATCCATTTTCTCTATTTGCAAAAGCTCGGTGAGTGTCTCCCTATCAAATTTTGAGGCAAGCAAGTTTCGAATTTCATCGTCTTGCTTCATCTGCTGTAATTTCCGCATCTGTTTGGGTTTTTTTCCAAAAAGATTACGGAGCAAATCTGCAGGATTCAAGATTGCTCCCAAAACCTTGGTCACTGCACTTGGGTTTTTGTTTCCGGCTTCGTAACTCTTGTTCAATCCAGAGATACTATATTGATACGCATCGTTTATGGGTAGGTTTTTCACATCAATTTCTAAGTAACCAGTCAACTGGTAAGGTCTAACAACAACTTCTTCCAACGCATAAGCTAATTCTGTTAAAGAGATTTTTGTATCCTCAAACTTGAACATATCGTTGGTGACCCTAACCTTTTGAGGTTTAAAACCTAAATAAGTTAAATAAAGCGTGTCATTGACTGCAGCAGGTATAGAAAACTTACCATTTTCATTGGTAATGGTTCCTTTTACCTGATTTAAATTGATGATATGCACACTTTCTAAAGGAAAATCTGTTTGTGCGTTTATTACAGTTGCTTTTAATTCTTGCGTAGGGTTACTTTCTTCCTGTGAAAAACCTACAAAGTAGCTGAACAGTAAAACCAGAGGTAAAAGTTTCTTCATGAAGCAATTTCTTCGCTAAAAATACAAAACGAGGAAAATAAAGCAGCAAATCATAAAGTATTTTGGGAAGCTCTTAACTAATAGAACCCCTTATTTCTTTTCCCTTTGCCACTATTGCTTGACCCTTTACCACCTTTAAAAGAGGAATTCCGATTTCTTCTCCCACCTCCATCTCTATTGCGGTCACGTCTTCCACCGCCACGGTTACGGTCTCGTCTTCCGCCACCTCTTCTTCCACCACCTGGGCTTTTAGAAACCTCAACATTTACAAAACGCCCATCTACTTTAAAATCTGAGAAAGTCTCCAATATCATTGGGGTAAACTTGGCATCAGTATTAAAGAAAGAAAAGGTATCCTTGGTGTCTACCTTATAAATGTCATCTTGATCTAGCCCTAGGGTATCCCGCAAAAAGTCCTTTAAGGACATCCAATCGTAATTGTCCCGCTCACCAACATTGATAAAGTAACGGACCGAGCCATCTTTTGGGATTTCACCGGAATTATGGGAATCTCCACGCTCATTTTTATTGGACCTGTCTTGTGAATTAAGATCTCTTGTCTTGTTGTAGTAATTAAAGAAACGCGTAAATTCTACAGAGACAATTTTTTTAATAAGCTCGTCTCTATCAATACCTTCCAATACATCATTGATAGCAGGTAGGTACACATCTATCTCTTCATTTACCTTAGTTTCCTTTATTTTATTGACCAGATGATACAACTGGATTTCACAAATTTGGATTCCAGTCGGAATCTTCATTTCTATGAAATCTTGTTGAATCTTTCTTTCAATGGCCTTTATTTTTCGCATTTCACTACGAGTAACGATGACCATAGAAATCCCTGATTTCCCTGCTCTTCCCGTTCTACCACTTCTATGGGTATAGGTTTCAATTTCATCTGGAAGTTGGTAATTGATCACGTGGGTAATATCATCTACATCAATCCCCCTGGCAGCAACGTCTGTGGCAACCAACATTTGAATCTGTTTTTTGCGAAAAGAGTTCATGACCAAGTCACGTTGATTTTGACTTAAATCACCATGCAGGGCACCAGCATTATAACCATCCTCAATCAGCTTTTCGGCAACACGTTGCGTATCACGCTTTGTTCTACAGAAGATTACAGAAAAAATACCAGGGTTGGCATCTGCCAATCGTTTTAAAGCCGGGTAGCGGTCACGTCCGCTGACTACATAGTATTCATGCTGTACCGTGCTCGCTCCAGAATTCTTTGTGCCAACCGTAATTTCCTTTGGACTGTGCATAAACTTTTTAGCTATGACGGAAACCTCTTTTGGCATAGTTGCAGAGAACAACCACGTGGATTTTTCTTTGGGCGTATTGGAAAGTATATCCTTGATATCTTCAAAAAATCCCATATTGAGCATTTCATCAGCTTCATCAAGAATACAGTAGTCTATTTTAGAGATATCTACCATACCTCTACCTATCATATCTTTCATACGGCCGGGGGTTGCTACCACTATTTGGGCTCCCTTTTTTATTTTTCTGGCTTGGTCCGAAATACTTGCACCACCATAAATGGCTACTACGTTTACCCCTTTTTCATATTTGGAGTAGAGCTGCATTTCTTTGGTGATCTGCAAACACAATTCTCTAGTTGGAGAAAGGATTAAACCTTGTGTGGTACGACTGGCAACATCGATTTTTTGGATTAATGGAAAACCAAAAGCTGCAGTCTTACCTGTTCCCGTTTGTGCTAGTGCCACCAAATCGGTCTCACCTTCCAATAAAATTGGGATTGCTTTTTCCTGTACTTCGGATGGATTTTCAAATCCTAAATCGACAATAGCCGACAAAAGGGACTTCTGAAGCCCTAAACTTTCAAATTTTGACATAATGTTTATAGTAATCGCAAATATGTGTGTTGAATAGAGCGATTGTTTCCTATAAACCGAAGCCCATCTCAACACCTGCCATACCGGCGGCGTTAAATAAGCGGCAAAGGTAGTGCTAATTATTTACGTGACCTCCGATACTTCAAATAACTTTGTTTCAGTAATTTAAAGTGTTGACAGAAAATCTATGAGGGAATTAATAGCTTTTCCACGGTGGCTTATTTTATTCTTTATAGAAAGGGGCAGTTCCGCAAAAGTCTTGTCATAACTTTCCGGAATAAAAATGGGGTCATAACCAAAACCTTTTGACCCTCTTTTTGTCGTTATAATTTTCCCTAAAACTTCTCCATTATAAATATGGGTTTGTTCGTGTAGGTTAAGTGCAATTGTAGTTTGGAATCTTGCATCTCGGTTTTTGTGTGGTTTCAATTCAATCAAAAGTTTGTCCATATTGGCATCGGCATTTTTCTTAGGTCCCGCATAGCGAGCAGAGAATACTCCGGGTGCTCCTTTTAAAACATCTACCAATAATCCAGTATCATCAGCAAAGCAATTATATCCATAGTTTTTAGTGACAAAATCAGCTTTTATTCTGGCATTTTCTTCCAAAGTAGCTCCAGTCTCTTCAATTTCATCAAAACAGTTAATCATATCAAGGGACAGTAACTTAATATGTTTTGGCATAAGAGGTAATACTTCTTCAAATTTATTTTGATTGTGCGTAGCAAAAACCAGTTCCATAAATAGGATATAAAAATTTGATTGCTAAAGTAGTATTTTAGACTAATGAAATTAAAAATACCGCCACCCTTAGTTGCACTTATTTTTGCTGGAGCTTGTTATCTTTTGGCAAAATACTTACCTGTTGGTGAGTTTGAATTTTTTGGACGTGAAGTTTTAATGTACGTTATGCTTGGAATTGGGTTTGTAGTAATGTTAATAGCTTTAATTCAGTTTTTTAAAAAGAAAACCACTACCAATCCTTTGAATCCAGAAAAGGCAAGTAGTTTAGTAGTTTCAGGTATCTTTCAATATACTAGGAACCCGATGTATTTGGCAATGTTATTGTTTTTAATTGGTTTTGCATTAAAACTGGGTAATGCCTTTAACACCATAGTATTAGCAGGATTTGTTTACTATATGAACCATTTTCAGATACGCCATGAAGAAGAAGCGCTCACCAAACTTTTTGGTAAAGAATATAAATTGTATCTAAAAGCTACACGACGTTGGTTTTAATGATTTTGATAAAAAAATACTCCAAAAAATATTGATTTAATAATCAATTACAAGTTTTCGCTAAAATTGAATTTTAAGTATATATAATTTTTACTTTTACTCCTTATTTTTTCGAAAAAATGGTCGAAACACAACGGAAATACGTATTCGATTTTGACAGTACCCTTACAAGGGTTGAAGCATTGGATGTGCTTGCAGAAATGACCTTAAAAAACAGCTCTAATAAAGATGTTGTTTTAAAGGAAATACAGCAAATTACTAACTTGGGTATTGATGGTGATATTTCTTTTACAGAGTCTTTGGAGCGCAGAATAAAGTTGCTCAACGCTCATAAAGATGATTTGACTGGCCTGGTTGAAGAGTTAAGACAAAAGATTTCGAAGTCTATAGAGGAGAACAAAGAGTTTTTTCAAAAATATGCTGAGGATATTTATGTCATCTCATGCGGATTTAAAGAGTTTATAGATCCTATTGTTTTGGAATATGATATTCCTTCGGAACGTGTTTATGCCAATACCTTTAAATTTGATGAAGATGGTAATATTGTAGGTTTTGATGAGACCAACGTACTATCTTCCCACAACGGAAAAATAGAATGTTTAAAGACTTTGGATCTTGATGGAGAGGTGCAAGTTATAGGGGATGGCTACAGCGATTATGTAATGCGCGAGGCAGGAATTGCTGATAAGTTTTTTGCGTATACTGAGAATGTGCATCGGGAAAAAGCCGCTGAGAATGCAGATTTTATTACACCTAACTTAAATGAATTTTTATTTGTGAACGATTTACCTAGAAAAGTCTCTTATCCAAAGAACCGAATAAAAATATTATTGCTGGAAAACGTACATCCAGATGCCTTTGAAAACCTTTCAGAGGATGGTTTTTCAGTAGAATTGGTAAAGCACAGTCTTCCAGAGGAAGAGCTTATAGAACGTATTAAAGGAGTCCATGTTTTAGGTATACGTTCCAAAACCCAAGTAACTGAAAAAGTCTTAGAAGCTGCTGATAAATTATTGGCTGTTGGTGCTTTCTGTATTGGAACTACCCAAATTGCTTTGGAAGCGGCTAAAAAAAAGGGTGTAGTTGTGTTTAATGCCCCTTATAGCAATACAAGGTCGGTAGTTGAAATGGCCATTGGTCAAATCATTATGTTGAAACGAAGTATTTTTCAACGTAGTACCGAAATTCATAATGGGCAATGGTTTAAGACAGCATTGAATTCACAGGAAGTTAGGGGCAAGAACTTAGGAATTGTAGGTTACGGAAACATTGGAAAGCAACTTTCGGTTTTAGCGGAAGCTATTGGCATGCGTGTTTACTATTATGATGTAGCAGACCAGTTGGCATTAGGTAATGCCATAAAATGTAAAACGCTTGAAGATTTGTTATCGGTTTCCGACGTTGTCAGCCTACATATTGATGATAATAAGGCAAACAAAAACTTTATTGGTGAGCGTGAAATCAACCAAATGCGAGATGGAGCCATATTGGTTAACCTTTCAAGGGGTTTTGTAGTAGATATTCCAGCATTGGTGACAGCACTTAAAAGTGGAAAAATTGGTGGTGCTGCTGTAGATGTTTACCCAGAAGAACCAAGAGCAAATGGTAAGTTTGTAACAGAATTACAAGGATTGGATAATGTGATTTTAACGCCACATATTGGCGGAAGTACCGAAGAGGCACAACGTGATATTGCCGATTTTGTACCCAATAAAATTATGGAGTACGTAAACTCTGGAAATACGGTGGATTCTGTAAATTTCCCTAATATTAGATTACCAAAACAGAACAATGCGCATCGTTTTTTACATATTCATAAAAATGTACCTGGAGTAATGGCTAAAATCAATGAGGTCTTGGCCAAGTATGAAATGAATATTACGGGACAATACTTGTCTACAGATCCAGAAGTGGGTTATGTGATTTCAGATTTGGATAAGGAATACAACAAGGAGGTAATTAAAGCACTAAAAAGCGTAGAACATACCATTAAGTTTAGGGTGCTTTACTAGAAATACTTGTCACACTGAGCTTTTGGAAGTGTTATAGAACTTCAATCAGGTTTCCTTAAAAGTGAATTTATTTTTAAATAAGATAAATACTTAAAGCAAAAAGAGTAACTCTCTGCCCAAGTAGACCCCACCTATACTTATAAAAATAATAGCTGTGGTTCGCCATATCCAATAATTGGCTTTTGAAGTCTTTTCATCATAATTATCTTTTCTTAGGTTCCATTTGGCAAGCCAAAGAAAAAATAGCCCAGTAAGTATAATTAAGATGTATTTAAGCATGGTGATAAGGCTCGTTTCTTAAAATGGTAAATGCTCTATAAAGTTGTTCCACAACAAATAAACGGACCATTTGGTGAGAGAACGTCATTTTTGATAAACTTATTGTTTGATTTGCCCGTTCGTGAACCGCAGGGCTAAAACCATAAGGACCTCCAATTACCAGGCTTAGGTATTTAATTCCGCTATTCATTCTTTTTTGTAACAGTACTGAAAATTCAATGCTTGAGAATTGTTTGCCTTTCTCGTCAAGCAGAATTAAAACGTCAGAACTGGAAATTTTATTAAGAATTAATTCCCCTTCTTTAGATTTTTGTTGCTCCTCGGATAGGTTTTTAGCATTCTTAATATCAGGGATGATTTCAAATTCAAATTTGATGTAATGGCCTAGACGTTTTACGTAATTAGCGATTAAGGATTGAAGTTCCTTACTGTCTGTCTTTCCTATGGCAATCAGTCTTATGGTCACTACTTAATTTTTTTCAAAAGTAGTATTTGTATTCGACACGGTTTTCGAAAACGTTTTTAGTATTTTAGCTCAAATTCGATTTTTAAAATGATTTCGAAAGAACAATTTCAAAAAGAGTTAGAATTAATTATTTCCAACGCTATTAGAGAAGATGTTGGCGATGGTGATCATAGCTCGTTGGCTTGCATACCAAAATCAGCTCAGGGAAAAGCTAAACTTTTAGTTAAAGATGAGGGGATAATTGCTGGAGTAGAATTTGCGAAACAAGTCTTTGCATATGTAGATTCAAACCTAGCGGTTGAAGAGGTATTAAAGGACGGGGATTCCGTAAAATACGGCGATATTGTTTTTTACGTAGAAGGAAGTTCACAAAGTATATTGAAAGCGGAACGTCTAGTTTTAAATGCGATGCAACGCATGAGTGCCATTGCTACAAAGACAAAGTCCTTTATGGATTTGTTGAAAGGAACGGACACCAAGGTTTTGGATACGCGTAAAACTACGCCCGGTATAAGAGCGTTAGAGAAGTGGGCTGTTAAAATTGGAGGAGGAGAGAACCATCGTTTTGCGTTATATGATATGATTATGCTTAAAGACAATCATATAGATTTTGCAGGAGGATTATCCAAAGCAATTGAAAAGACCAAAGCATATCTTAAGGAAACAGATAGGGACTTAAAAATAATTGTTGAGGCGAGGGACTTGGAAGAAATACAAGAAATATTAAAGTCTGATGGGGTTTATAGGATACTAATCGATAACTTCAACTATGAAGATACCCGGAAAGCAGTGGAGTTGATAGGGGATAAATGTTTAACGGAGTCTTCAGGGGGAATAAATGAAAAAACTATCAGGAAATATGCGGAATGCGGTGTGGACTTTATTTCTTCAGGAGCATTGACACATTCCGTTCATAATATGGACCTAAGTCTAAAAGCGGTATAATGTCCGAACCCATAGAGGAACGTTTAGAAAAAATACCCATCATAAATTTGGTGGTTAGATTACTTAAAAAAGTTAAATTACCCGCTTTTGAAGGGCTTTCTCTATATGATTTAATAGAAATTTATATTGTTGGTATTGTTCAAGGAACTTTATCTACAAGGGCAAGTTCCATTGCTTTTAGCCTTTTTATGGCCTTATTTCCATTAATGATTTTCTTTGTAACATTGATTCCATTTGTAGTTCCTTATGTAAGTGCAGGAAACGAAGGTTTTGATGCTCAGTTCCTAATTTTTTTAGAATCCTTTTTACCCTCAGCTACCAGTGATTACTTTAGTGATATCTACCAACAAATAAAAGACCAGAAACGTGGGGGATTGCTATCTTCAGCGTTTATCATATCTATCTTTTTAGTGGCAAATGGGGTAAATGCTATATTTAGTGGTTTTGAAAATTCCTATCATATAGAATTAACAAGAAACTTTTTTAGACAGTATCTATATGCGCTTATGGTAGGTCTCCTACTTTCAATTTTGTTGATAGTAGGCGCGGTAGTGTTTGTGTATTTTGAATTCTACGTGGTAGAATATACCTCTGAGTATTTAGGTAAGACTTTAGGCTATGATGTTGAAAGAGGAGACCATTTTGGTATATGGTTATCTAAAATTTTATTCTTTACGATACTGTCTTATTTGGTAACTGCTATACTATACTATTTTGGAACTGTTGAAGGTAGAAAAGCACGATTTTTCTCAGCTGGGGCATTAATGACCACATTATTGTTTATTCTAACTTCTTATTTATTTGGAGTTTATGTTGAAAAGTTTGCCCGTTACAACGAATTGTATGGAGCTTTAGGTGGTTTATTGATTTTAATGGTGTTTATTTGGTTAAACTCAAACATTTTGCTATTGGGGTTTGAGTTAAATGCAACCTTATCTTCTATGCGGAAAAGTGTTGCTAGAAATTTAAAAGAAGAGGAAATTGAAGATTAACTATAGAGTTTTTGCAGTACTGTTTTGTTTTGGCTTTCAACAGCTTGCTTCGCAAAGTATTGTGGGCAAGTGGCGTACTATTGATGATAGAAATGGTATTACCAAAGCTATTGTTGAGCTTTACAAGGAAGATGGTTTGCTACAAGGTAAAGTGCTTAAAATTTTAGAGAAAGGCAAAGAGGGAGCACTGTGCATAAAATGTGATGGAGAGCTAAAAGACAAGCCTGTAGAGGGAATGCAGATTATTTTTTCATTTAAAGAAACAAGTGATGGGGTTTACAAGGGTAAAAAACTTTTCGACCCCGAACAAGCAATGACTTTTAGGGGAAAAATTTGGTTGGACCCTGATAATCCTGATAAGTTAAAGGTAAGAGGCTATTTAGCCTTTTTATATCGCACCCAAACCTGGCTTAGGTACAAAGAAGAATAGTTTAGAATGGGACATTTTATAGACGTTGTGCTTCCTATTCCTTTAGAGAAGCTTTTTACCTATAAAATTTCTGAACAAGAATCAGATTTTTTACAACAGGGAATGCGTGTCGCCGTTCCTTTTGGGAAGTCCAAGATTTACACCGCGCTGGTTTATAAAATCCATCAAATAGCTCCTGAAGTATACGAACCAAAGGAAATTCACCAAATTTTAGATGATGTTCCGATTGTGACCCAAACCCAATTTAAACACTGGGAATGGATTGCTAGGTATTATATGTGTACACTGGGCGAAGTTGTTCGTAGCGCATTACCATCAGCCTTTTTACTGGAAAGTGAAACTCTAATTCTTCCCAATAAATTGGAGACCATTGATGAATCTGAACTTAAGGATGAAGAGTTTTTGATTTTAGAGGCGTTACGATATCAATCTAGCTTAAAAATTAATGAGATTGTTGGAATAATTGACCGCAAGAATGTACTTCCTGTCGTAAATAGACTTGTAGAAAAAAAAGCGATTCAGTTAAAAGAGGAAATCTATGAACAGTACAAGCCTAAGTTGGTAAGGTATGTTAGACTAGGGGATGAGTATGGTTCTGAAGAAAATTTGGAAATGTTATTGAACAACCTCACAAGAGCTCCCAAACAAAGTCAAGTAGTACTATCCTTATTTAAGTTACAAGCCCAGAGTAAAAAACCAATTAAAGTAACTGATCTTGAAAACGAGAGCGGTGGTTCAAAAGCAGTAATAAAATCGCTTATTGAAAAAAGAATTCTTAAAGAATATCATATTCAGACTGATAGAGTACAATTTGATGGAACAAAGACTACAGGTCATATAGAACTCAATCAATCCCAACAGGCAGCTTTTAATACCATAAAACTTGGATTTCAAGAAGATAAAGTCTGCTTGCTATATGGAGTTACATCATCTGGTAAAACAGAAGTATATATAAAATTACTCGAAGAAGCTATTAATAGCAGAAAGCAAGCACTGTATTTGTTGCCTGAAATAGCACTTACATCACAACTTATCAATAGGTTACAGGCTTACTTTGGCGATAAAGTTTCGGTTTACCATTCTAAATACAGTATTAATGAAAGGGTAGAAATTTGGAACAATGTGCTCAAAAATCAGGAGAAGGCAAACATTGTAATAGGGGCAAGGTCGGCACTTTTTTTACCTTTTAGCAACCTTGGATTAGTTGTTATAGATGAAGAACATGAGTCGTCTTTTAAACAATTTGACCCAGCTCCACGTTATCATGCACGTGATGCCGCTATAGTTCTAGCAAACCTTCATAATTCTAAATGTATCCTAGGCTCTGCAACACCGAGTGTAGAAAGTTATAAGAATGCCCAAGATGGAAAATATCAATTAGCTGAAATGAAACATCGGTATGGAGATGTTTTAATGCCAGAAATTGAATTGGTCGATATTAAGGAAGCTACTCGAAAGAAGCGTATGAAAGGTCATTTTTCAGAGCGGCTTCATGAAGAAATTGCAGAAGTATTGGGCCAAGGGGAACAAGTTATTCTTTTTCAGAACCGAAGGGGCTTTGCCCCAATTATTGAATGCACAACCTGTGGTCATTCATCGCAATGCCCTAATTGCGATGTAAGTTTGACTTATCATCAATACCAAAACCAATTAAGATGCCATTATTGCGGATATCATATGGCTTTGCAATTAGCTTGTGAAGCCTGTGGAAGTAATACTTTGGACAAAAAAGGTTTTGGTACGGAACAAGTGCAAAAGGAACTCGAGGAATTATTTCCAAAAGCAAAAATTGGAAGGATGGATTTGGATACCACCCGTGGAAAATATGCTTATGAGAAAATAATCACAGCATTTGAACAGCATGAAATGGACATTCTTGTTGGAACCCAAATGGTGACCAAAGGACTAGATTTTAGAAATGTAAGCCTTGTGGGCATAATGAATGCCGATAATTTACTAAATTTTCCAGATTATAGGGCCCATGAGAGAAGTTATCAGTTGTTGACCCAAGTTGCGGGTAGGGCAGGAAGAACAAAAAAGCGCGGTAAGGTTTTAATACAGACGTACAACCCATACCATCAAATACTACAGCAGGTCTCCAGTACAAATTTTGAAAAAATGTATGCGGAGCAGATTTATGAGCGTGAACAGTATAAATATCCGCCTGAGCTACGCATCATCAAAATAACCTTAAAAGATAAGGACTACAATAAATTGAACGAAGCTTCACAATGGTTTGCCAACTCTTTGCGAAATGTATTAAAAGACACAGTTTTAGGTCCTGAATTCCCTGTGGTTTCTCGGATACGTAGGTTGTACCTGAAAAATATAATTTTAAAAGTCGCTAAAGGCCAATCAATTGCACAAACAAAAAATAGCATTAAAAGAATTGAAAAATCCTTTAATGCTATTTCACAATATAAAAGTGTCAAAGTAGTCTACAATGTAGACCACATTTGATTATACATTAGCTAAAGCTTCCGCTAGCTCTGTTTTCTTGTTTCTACTTAATGGTATCTGTCTTCCCCCCACTTCAACATTTTTACTGTTGAACTTCTCGATTTTCTCAAGATTTACAATATAAGACTTATGTATTCTTAGAAACTTTTCAGAAGGCAATTGCTGCTCAAAAGACTTCATAGTCGAAAGAATAACAATATTTGCTTCGTCTGTGACTAATTTAATGTAGTCACCAAGAGCTTCAATCCATTTAATGTCATTAAGGATGACCTTACGTTTTTTAAGGTTACTCTTCACAAAAATATGCTCTTCATCCTCATCCACTCTGTGGATTTGCTCGTATTTGGAAACAGCTCTTTTTACAGAAGCTTCAAAACGTGCAAGTGTAATAGGTTTATGTAGGTAATCTGTAACATCATAATCAAAGGCTTTAAGCGCATAATCCGGCTTACCGGTGATTAAAATTACTTGAGGTGGATTTTCTAATGCTTCTAAAAGGTCAAAACCGCTTATGATAGGCATTTCAACATCAAGAAAGATTAAATCTACTTCATGGTTTTTAAGGCCATTTTTAGCTTCAATAGCATTACTATACTCAGCTACCAATGCAAGATGTGGGTGATTGTTGACTAACTTCGCCACAGCCATCCGCTGCATCGACGAGTCATCTACAATAATACTTTTTAGTTTCATAAATGGGGTGATTTGTGGGGTTAAATCATCGGCAAATTACATAAAAAACCCGTTAAGGTGCAACAAAAGATGTAAACATGGCGTATTCTGTTGTGTAATTAGTAATTGTCGTGATATAAGGTTGCTTTTTGAATTAAACTGTTAATAACTATTTCCCATTATAACGAACATTTTTTCGTTTTCTTGTGAATAGAAACAATTATGTTTACTTTTGCGCTCCTTAAATAAATATATAATATGAACCATTACGAAACTGTTTTCATTTTGAATCCCGTTTTATCTGATACTCAGATAGAGGAAACAGTTAAGAAATTTGAAGATTTCTTAATTAAGAGTGGTGCCAAAATGGTAGCCAAAGAGAATTGGGGGCTAAAAAAATTAGCATATCCAATACAGAACAAGAAAAGTGGATTTTACCACCTTTTTGAATTTGCAGCTCCAGGTGAGGCAATTGGGCCTTACGAGTTGGAATTTAGAAGAGATGAGCGTATCATGCGTTTCTTGACTGTGAAATTGGACAAGCATGCAGTTGCTTGGGCCGAAAAAAGAAGAACAAAACTTAAAACAAAGGCTTAACCATGTCAACATTACAACAACAAGCAAAGTCAAAAAAGGATGGTGAGATTAGATATCTTACTCCTTTAAATATAGAGACAAACAAGCAAAAGAAGTATTGCCGTTTTAAAAAGTCTGGAATCAAGTACATTGATTATAAAGACCCAGATTTCTTAATGAAGTTGGTTAACGAACAAGGTAAACTTTTACCAAGAAGGTTAACAGGTACTTCTTTAAAGTATCAAAGAAAAGTTGCACAAGCGGTAAAACGTGCACGTCATTTGGCATTGATGCCATACGTAGGTGATATGTTAAAATAATAAAGACGGAAAGATGGAACTTATATTAAAAGAAGACGTACAGAATTTAGGTTTTAAAGATGATGTTGTAACTGTAAAGAATGGTTACGGTAGAAATTTCTTAATTCCTCAAGGCTTGGCCGCATTGGCGACCCCGTCAGCTAAAAAGGTTTTAGCAGAGAATTTGAAACAACGTGCCCACAAAGAGAAGAAAGTCATTGATGAGGCGCAGAAAATTGCAGACGCCCTTAAAGAGTTGGAAATTAAAATTCCAGCTAAGACTGGCGCAGGAGACAAACTTTTTGGATCGGTAACTAATATAGATTTAGCTTCTTCAATTGAAAAAGCTGGTCATGCTATCGATAAAAGGTTTATTGCTATCCAAGGTGGTTCTGTAAAAAGAACAGGTCCTTACAATGCTCAAATACGATTACATAGAGAAGTTGTAGTTGATTTCCCTTTTGAAGTAATCGCCGAGGCAAAATAAATTTAAAAACTAAGTTAATAACTTGTTAAGAGCTATGCATGCATAGCTCTTTTTTTTGCCTTAATTTGTAATAACTTAAACATAATTTAACTCAAAACACATTATGAAGAAAAAATTACTTCTGGTAGCAGTGCTATTGGCACTTGTACCATCAGTTTTTGCCCAGGTTACTACCTCAAATATTAGGGGAACAGTAGTCGATGAACAAGGAGCACCTTTATTTGGAGCTAATATAGTTGCAGTACATACACCAACTGGTACTAATTATGGATCTATATCTAACGATGGAGGACGTTATAACCTTCTTAACCTAAGAGTTGGAGGCCCTTATGCGGTTACTATTTCCTATGTAGGCTATAAAACGGTGACCAAGAATGATATTTTTCTTTCTCTAGGTAAAACTTTTAATTATAATGTGGCTTTAGTACCTGATAGTCAACAACTAGATGAAGTCGTTGTTGTATCTGACCAATCAGGAACTTTTGGAAGTGATAGAACAGGTGCTGAAACAAGTGTGAGTAGAAGGGATTTAGTTCGTTTACCTACAATTTCAAGATCCACCAATGACTTTATTAGGTTAGAGCCAGCTGCTTCTTCAGGAGCTTCAGGTCTTTCTTTTGGTGGAAGAAACGATCAATACAATAATTTTTCCTTGGATGGCGCTATTTTTAATAATCCATTTGGTTTAGATGCTGCACAACCAGGCGGACAAACCAATGCGACTCCTATTTCTATAGAAGCTATTGATCAGATTTCTGTTACAACAGCTCCTTATGATGTTACACAATCTGGTTTTACAGGAGCTTCTGTTAATGCAGTTACCAAGAGTGGAACAAATAATTTTTATGGCACTGCTTACGGTTTCTTTAGAAATGACGATTTAACCGGAGGTAAGATTAATGGCGATGACGTAACGAAAACAGGTTTAGAGCAAAAACAATATGGTTTTAGTATTGGGGGCCCAATAGTGAAGGATAAACTATTCTTTTTCGTGAACTTTGAGAAAGATGATTTGACGGAACTCGGAACAGATGGATTTATACCGAGCGGTGTAGGTCAAGCAGGTATAAGTACCGCTAGAGTTACCCAAGCGGATATGCAGCTAGTTGATAATATATTGAGGCAGGTTGTTGTTGGCCAAGATGCTCAAGGGAATGATATTTTTTATAATCCAGGGGCTATTACTGGATTTAATTTTAATCAAGAGTCAACAAAAGGTATCATTAAGTTGGATTGGAACATTAATGATAACAATCGTCTGGCGGTAATTTATAATTTTTTAAACGCTTCAAAAGGAAAACCTGCTAATCGGGATGCAATTACTTTTCGTGGACCCAGTACACAAACACTACAATTTGAAAATGCAGGTTATGAAATTAACAACAATATACGTTCGGTACAATTAGAACTAAATAGTACCTTAAGTAATGAGGCTACAAATAAGTTACAAATTGGGTACACTCATTTTGATGATTTTAGAGACCCATTTTCATCACCGGCCCCCAGTATCACCATTTTGGATGAGACTGGAAGTTCTAATTATATTATTGCAGGACATGAGCCATTTTCCATTAACAATAGGCTTGACCAAAAAGTTTTTCAGGTTACGGATAATCTAAACTTTTTTGTTGGCGACCATACCTATACGGTTGGTTTCTCTTTTGAAAAATTTCAGTTTGACAATTCATTTAATTTAGGATTTTATGGAGCAAGGGGAGTTTTCTTTCCATCAAATTCTATAGCTGATTTTAGAAATTTAGATGCGGTAGGTGAAGCTGCTTTAGTTGCAGATTATCAGTCGCAGTTTAATGCAGCAATAGCTACGGCAAATAATAATAATCAATTTGAAGATGGTACACCAGGTGGATGGTCTTTGGCAGAGACCAACGTTGGGCAGTTATCCTTTTATTTACAGGACCAATGGGATGTTAATGAGAATTTTAAGTTGACCTATGGCGTTCGTTTTGATAGACCGTTATATTTTGATACCGCGGATTTGATTAGAGATAATATTGATAGAAAAGGTGGCACGCTAGCTGAAGGGGGTACTTATGCACCAGATATTGCATATTTTGACCCAGATACTAACGAGACCATCAATATAGATTCTGAACAATTACCAAACAACAATTGGTTAATTTCACCACGGATTGGATTTAATTGGGATGTTAAAGGGAATCAATCTGTACAATTAAGAGGGGGGTCAGGAATATTTACTGGTCGTTTTCCTTTTGTTTGGTTAGGAAATCAGGTACAGGGAACAGACTTCTTTTTCTATCAAGTAGTTGATCCAGATTTTCAATGGCCACAGGTTTGGAGAACTAATCTTGGTTTGGATAAGCGTTTTGATAATGGAATTATTTTGACAGCTGACCTATCCTATACTAAGGACATAAATGCGGCTCATGTTCAAAACTGGGGTCTTGGCACACCTTCTGCTACGTTATCTGGTCCAGATAACAGAGCAGTTTATACGGATACAGATAAATCCCAATTATTTGGTGGCCCAACAAGCGCTTTTGTATTTACAAACTCAGATCAAGGTAGAATTTGGAATGCTACTTTAAAATTGCAAAAAACATTTGATAGTGGTTTGTATACCCAATTGGCATATAGCTATTTAGATGCCAAAGAAGTAAATTCCATTGATGCGGAAATAACTGGGGATGCATTTGCAGGTAACGCGATTGTTGGTAATGCAAATAGGGATGTATTATCTAATTCCCGTTATGGTGATAAGCACCGTATCATTGGTGTAATTTCTAAAGCGTTTAAAACTGGAACTACAATTTCATCTTTCTTTGAGTATGCCCAAAGTGGTCGTTTTAATTATATCTACGGAGGCGACATTAATAATGATGGTTCTAGCATCAATGATTTATTATATATCCCTACCGCAAGTGAAGTTGGGCAAATGAATTTTAGTGGAGCTGGTCAAGCTGAGGCTTTTGAAGCTTTTATTCAACAAGACGATTATTTGAGTGATAGAAGAGGACAATATGCTGATCGTTACGGTGCTTTAGCTCCATGGAGAGGTCGTTGGGATGTTAAAGTGCTACAGGACATTAAAGTAAATGATAAAAACAAGTTCCAATTAAGTTTGGATATACTTAATATTGGTAATTTATTTAATTCTAATTGGGGAGTCGTTGAACGTCAAGATTTTGATCAATTATTGGGAGTAACAGTTGATGACACAAATACGCCAACTTTTACTTTTGACCCAGATAGGACAAACACTTTTTCTCCTGATACCAGACTACTTTCTAGGTGGCAGGCTCAAGTTGGGGTCCGATATATTTTTAATTAATGATAATAAAGATTTTATAAAAGGTCATGTGAAAGCATGACCTTTTTTATTTTTGCAAAATGAAATATAGTCGATTATCTAAAGAGCAGTTAGAAGAGCTGCATCCTGAGTTTATCAATTTTTTGGCTACGCAATCCATTACAGGGGAGGAATGGTCAAAAATAAAAGAAACTAAGCCTGAGGTAGCTGAAGAGGAATTGGATGTCTTTAGTGATTTAATATGGGAAGGGGTACTTAATAAGGTAAAATACCTAGAAAATATATCCGCATTACAAATGCATCTTTTTGAATTGGCCGAAAAGGAAATGAAGTTGATTTCCGTTAAGATTCTTAACCCTGAAATTGATTTGCGAACCAATGTGGGTTTTGGTTGGTTTAAGCGAAATTTTCAATCAGATTTTGTAGAATACTTAACTGCATCCAAAGCCTACACTGATGATAAAAACCTTGATAAGTTTAATTTAATCCAACAAGGGGCTGTTATCACCAAAGGAGAATTATACCAATGGTTTGATGATATCATTGGATAACGCGATATTTGCATCAGATTTAAAACTACATGGCTCAAAAACCATCTATTCCAAAAGGCACTCGAGACTTTTCTCCGGTAGAATTAGCGAAACGAAATTATATTTTTGACATCATCAAGAAACAATTTGAGTTATTTGGATTTCAACCAATTGAAACACCAAGTTTTGAAAATTCTGAAACCTTATTAGGAAAATATGGAGATGAAGGGGATAAATTGATTTTTAAGATATTGAATTCTGGAGATTTTATCTCTAAGGTTGATGATGTTACTTATAGCTCTAAGAAATCCAGTAGTATTGCACCAAAAATTACTGAAAAAGCACTTCGTTATGACCTTACAGTGCCCTTTGCACGTTATGTGGTGATGCACCAAAACGAAATAGATTTTCCTTTTAAAAGATATCAGATTCAACCTGTTTGGCGTGCAGACCGACCACAAAAAGGACGCTTTAGAGAGTTTTATCAATGTGATGCCGATGTTGTAGGTGCTAATTCCTTGTTACAAGAAGTGGAGTTGGTACAATTGTATGATAGGGTTTTTACCGAATTGGATTTAAAAGGAACTACTATTAAAATCAATAACAGAAAAGTCCTGTCGGGTATCGCTGAAGTTATTGGGGCACAGCATTTATTGATAGATTTTACTGTTGTATTGGATAAGCTGGATAAAATAGGAGAGGAGAAGGTAAAAGAGGAAATGTTGGCAAAAGGTATTTCTGAAAGTGCTATTGCAAAGGCATCGCCTTTATTTTCTATGTTAGGTTCTGCCAGTGAGCAATTGGGTCAATTAGAAAATTTATTGGCAGATTCTGAAACTGGTTTGTCTGGCGTATCGGAATTAAAAGAAATTATAGATATTGTAAACGAGCTTGGTTTAAACTCTGCAAGTTTAGAGCTTGATGTCACCTTAGCAAGGGGCTTAAACTATTATACAGGAGCTATTTTTGAAGTTGCTCCTCCCCAAGGAATACAAATGGGCTCTATTGGTGGTGGAGGCCGGTATGATGACCTTACTGGGATTTTTGGTCTCAAAGATGTAAGCGGAGTAGGTATTTCTTTTGGATTGGATAGGATCTATTTGGTTTTAGAAGAATTAAACTTATTTCCGAAACAAATAGAACAATCTTTGCAGGTGCTTGCCTTAAATTTTGGAGAAAAAGAAGGTCTTGTCGCTTTAAAACTGGTTTCCAAGCTTCGTGAAAATAGTATAAACGCAGATTTATATCCATCAGCTGCAAAAATTCAAAAGCAATTTAAATTTGCTGACAAACGTAATGTTCCTTTTGTGATTTTATTGGGAGAGGAAGAATTGAAAAATGCCCAATTTATTTTAAAAAATATGATTACTGGAGAACAAAAAGCACTTCCCTTAGATATTGATTTTACTGATTCTTTATGGGATTTTTAAAGTCTTGACTCTATTTCAGAAATAACCGTATAAAATCGTTCTTCAGAGTTAGGTATTAAACCTAGATGTTTTCTATTTATCCATTGTTTAAATTCTTCAATAGCAAGCCATTTTAGGGCTTCCACCTCTGAGTCTTGTTTAGAAAGAGAGATTTCATCATCAAGTCTATAGATAAATACAGAGGTAAACTCCCTATCCCAAACACCATTGGGATGTTTTTTGTCTTTTTTAAATACTATGATTTTTTCAAGTTCTGAAGGCTCAATGGTTACACCAATTTCTTCTTGAACTTCTCTAAAAGCCCCTGTTTCTATACTTTCCCCAGCCCCAATATGCCCTGCGACAGAAACATCCCATTTTAGAGGGTAGGTTTTTTTTTGGGCACCACGTTGTTGCAATAAAATTTTTCTCGACTTGGAGTAACACCAAACGTGCACAGTGGGATGGAACAAACCTTTTTTATGAGCTTCAGATTTTAGGGCAGTTTTTCCTGTGAAATTACCACTGTCATCTAAAATATCAATTAGCTCATCCACAGAGATTTTTTTAAATTCTTTCTAAGAATCGACTAGTCAAAATAACTAAAGGTCTCCCCATCTTTTATGCTCAACAATGTTTCATAAATTAACCTAATCACGTTCTCTACATCATCTCTATGAACGGTCTCCACGGTTGTATGCATATATCTAAGTGGTAAAGAGATCAAGGCGGATGCCACACCTCCATTACTGTAGGCAAAGGCATCTGTATCCGTCCCAGTAGCTCTTGAAGAAGCAGAACGTTGGAAAGGTATCTTTTTCGCCTCCGCAGTTTCTATAATACGTTCCCTTAGCTTTTGTTGTACTGCTGGAGCATAGGAAATTACAGGTCCTTTGCCCATAGCAGTATCTCCCTGAACTTTTTTCTCAATCATTGGAGTTGTGGTATCATGGGTCACATCTGTTACTATTGCCACATTGGGTTTTATTGTTTGCGTAATCATTTCCGCGCCGCGCAACCCAATCTCTTCCTGAACGGAATTAGTAATATACAGCCCGAAAGGTAGTGCTACCTTATTCTCATGCAATAAACGGGCAACTTCCGCTATCATAAATCCACCAGCACGGTTATCCAAAGCCCTACATACGAACTTATCTTTGTTCAATACATGAAATTCATCTGGATAGGTAATTACGCATCCCACATGAACCCCCATTTTCTCTACTTCTTCTTTATCTTTAGCACCTGTGTCAATAAAAATGTTGTCAAGTTTTGGAGGCTCTTCTTTTCCACTTTTACGAGTATGAATCGCTGGCCAACCAAATACACCCTTCACCACACCTTTTTTTGTATGGATGTTGACCCATTTTGAGGGAGCTATTTGGTGGTCACTACCGCCATTTCTTATTACGTATAGTAAACCGTTGTCAGTAATATAATTTACATACCAAGAAATTTCATCTGAATGCCCTTCAATTACGACCCTGTACTTCGCTTTTGGATTGATGACCGCTACAGCAGTACCGTAGGTATCCGTAATAAAATCATCTACGTAAGGTTTTAAATAATCCATCCAAATTTTTTGACCTTCCCACTCATAGCCTGTTGGTGATGCATTGTTAAGGTATTTTTCAAAAAACTTTAGTGATTTATCAGTAATGATTTTGTCAGAAGCCATATATCTATATTAGGCTACAAACATAATAATATTCACTTTTATTTAATAATATAAGGTAGGCATTATCGTTATTTTTGGTAAGGTTTTTGGACGCATAGATATATGTTTAGAATTATTTTCTTTTTATTGATTGTATCAAGTTTTTTTAATGGATTTGCGCAGGAGCAAAAGCCATTAGACTCCGTTGCAGATTATTATGTTCGGTTTGAAGGGGATTCTATTTTGCATAGTTCTATTTCCTTAGATGAAGTATATATTTTTGGCAAACTAGAATTTACCAATAAAAAAGAAAAGCTACGCTATTTTATACTTAGGCGTAAAACATTAAAAGTGTATCCGTATGCCAAATTAGCTTCAGAAAGGTTGGTAGAGCTAAATGATAGCCTGACCAAAATAAAGAAGAAGAGACATCAAAAACGTTATACCAAGAAGGTTCAGAAATATATTGAAGGTGAATTCTCTGCTGAACTAAAAAAACTAACACGTACCGAAGGACAAATTTTAGTCAAATTAATCCATAGGCAAACAGGTTCCACTGCTTTTAATCTGGTGAAAGAATTACGCAGTGGATGGCGTGCATTTTGGTATAATACTACGGCTAAAGCCTTTAAAATAAGCCTTAAAGAGGAATTTAAACCGGAAGAAGTGCATGAAGATTATTTGATTGAAGATATTCTACAGCGCGCTTTCGCATATGACAAGCTAGAAAGGCAAAAGTCTGTGTTAGATTATGATTATGCGATGCTTAGCAACAAATGGAAACATAAATCCCCAAAGCCAAACAATTAATCTTTTTTGCCAAAAACGGCGGACATTACAATACTTACAGAGCGGAAACCTAAATAAACTGCCAGTATAGCTAAAACAATACCCACTATTAAAACAGGAATAAACAAGGGCTTGTCCGTATTTTTAAATGCTTGGTATAATACAACAGGAGCTAAAAACATTGTACCTGCTGTGTAGGCAAACGATTTTATCCCTTTTACCAATAATTCTTTATCGGTCTTCATAGAATTCAAATTTAGGTAGAATACGCTATATTTAAAAAAACGAACTCTATTGTTATCTCTGGTATGGAATTATTGATACTTCTCTTAGTAATTATATTCATTATCGTAGCAACTGTAAGATATAAAATGCATCCCGTTTTATCTTTAGTTATTGCCGCTATAATTTCAGGTTTTTTACTTGGATTAAAACCTGAAACCATCATGAAGACTATTGGAGAAGGTTTTGGAAAAACATTATCTGGAATTGGTCTCGTGATTGCTTTTGGGACTATAATAGGGGTTTTTCTGGAAAAGACAGGAAGTACAAAAGTCTTGGCAAATACAGTCTTAAAATGGGTTGGATTAAAAAAATCCCCCCTTGCCCTGAATCTTGCGGGCTTTATTATTTCCATACCTGTTTTTTGTGACTCCGGATTTATTATTCTTTCCTCTTTAAATAAAGCATTGAACAAGAAAACTGGGATTCCAATATTAATATTTGCTGTCGCATTGGCTACTGGTTTATATGCGGCACATGTATTTGTTCCTCCAACACCTGGACCTTTAGCTGCGGCAGCTATTTTAGATGCTGATTTGGGAAGTGTTCTTTTGCTTGGCCTTGTAGTTGCCATACCAGTTTCCATAGCAGGCTATTTCTGGGCGATGTATATAGGAAAGTCTTTAAAAACAGCCCCTTTAACTAAAGCTGTTGATAAATCTCAAGAGGTAAAAAATGAACAAGCACAGTATAATGTGAAACCTTTTCAGGCTTTTTTGCCCTTGTTTGTACCTATGTTGCTCATTGCTTTAAAATCTATTGCAGATTATCCAACAAAACCATTGGGTGAGGGTTTTCTATTTGATGTAATCACCTTTTTCGGCAACCCAATAATTGCACTATTGATAGGGGTGTTTTTATCTTTTTTATTAGCAAAATCTGCTGCCAGAGATTTAAGAAATGAATGGATTTTAAATGCTCTTAAGCAAGCAGGGCTTATTATTTTGATTACAGGAGCAGGTGGCGCTTTTGGTGCTATACTTAGAACCATAGATATTAATGAAATGCTTAATTTACAATCGACTTCTGGTTTTGGAGGCCTACTTATCTGTTTTCTTATCGCTGCCACTTTAAAATCAGCTCAAGGCTCTTCTACAGTCGCAATAATAACTACCGCGGCTATCATTGCACCTTTATTGGAAACTTTTGGATTGGATGAGGGAATGGATACAGCACTTAGTGTTTTGGCTATAGGAGCTGGGGCAATGACCGTATCACATATTAATGACAGTTATTTTTGGGTCGTTTCGCAGTTTTCAAACATGGATGTAAAAACTGCATTAAAAGGACATACTGTTGCTACATTATTTCAGGGATTGACAGGAATTGGAGTTGTGTTATTGCTTCGTTTGCTATTGTAACTATTCTATGGTTATAGATTGTTTAAATTCTTGCACGACTGCAAAATATCCTAGTGCAAAAGATTCTGGTCTTTCCACATTGTCAAATATGTTAATATTGTCAAGTCCTGTAATATCAAAGACATTACCTCGGACTGTGGCTGCTGGAGTTTCAAAAACACCACCAGTATCTTCAGTTTGTTCTAACAATAAGTCCATATAATTAAAAAATGGCTGGTCAGCTCCTAAAATGCTTATTTCAACTTCATCTCCAGGTTCTAAGCTTTTGTCGTAGAAATATGAAAACTCAAATTGTTGACCATCAATAAACTGGTCATCTAATGCTAAGAATTCATTAAAGTCGAAATCAAAAATATAGTAATTTTCAATATCTGGGACATCTGTAAATGTTACTAGTATTTCTATATCTTCTTCATCAAAAAGAGTATTTGTTCCTTGCTCTATATTATCAATAGGTGGCACTGTTACATATGTAGTTGTTGCAAAGTATCTTTTACCTTCGTGTTCAATAATCAACTGAAAAACCATACCTGGTTCAAGTATAGAAGTACTTATTCGTTGATCTCCGTCAAAATTTGGGTCTGGGATGTAAATTCCGCTTCCTGGTTCTGATTCAGCTAATGAAGAGCTAAAAACTTCTTCAAAGAGGCTTGGGTCATCCTCTAAGGGGATGCCATAAAAAATAATTGCACTGGATAGTTGAGTTGGTTCACTTTGTTCAAAAAAACTAGTGGTTACTGTTGTTTTTACCTCAACAGGGACATACTCTTCAGCAACATCCACTCGAAACAAAGCATCTACAACCAATTTAGATTCTGTAGACGGTAAATTAACCTCTATTACATCTTCGCATGATAATGTCAAAAAGAATAGTATAAAATAGTATGGTATCTTTTTCATCATTAAAATTTAAAATTATAGGTTACCGAGGGCACAATACCAAATATGGAAGTTCTTATGGCCTCATTTCTTCCTGTATCTTGGTTTTGTCTAAAATTTATTGAAGCTGCATTCATCCTATTATAAATATTGTAAACACTAAATACCCATTCAGATTGAAAATTCCGATTTTTATTCTTCTTTGGTTTAAATGTGGCTGCGATATCCAACCTATGATAATTTGGTAAACGTGTTTGATTTCGCAGTCCAAAAAATGGAACTACTAAGCCTTCAAATTCAAATTGTCCGACAGGAAAATTTGTGGGTTGTCCAGTTTGGAATATAAAGTTAGAATTAAAGCTCCAACTATTATTTAGGTCATAATTTCCATACAAGGCAATGTCATGGGTTTTATCGTACGGAGTATTGTACCATTCCCCAAAATTTATACCTGATTCTAAATTAGACCTACCGTTATCAACAACTGGATCACGCCCAGGAGTTCTCTGCTCAGATTTGGATATAGTATATGCCACCCACCCTTGAAATCTACCTTCATTTTTCCGTAACAGAAATTCCAAACCATAAGCTCTAGCCTCACCGTTAAGAATAACTTGTTCAATGGCGTCGTTGGCAATTAAATCTGCTCCATCTATATAATCGATACGGTTTTCGATGTCTTTATAAAAACCTTCAACTTCTAAAGAATATTCACCATTATTTATATTCCTAAAATAACCTAATGCATATTGGTCAAGTAGCTGTGGTTCAATGAATGGTCCACTTGGCGTCCATACGTCTAATGGTGTAGGAGAGCTTGTGTTTGATAATAAATGTAGGTATTGGGCCAGTCTTGTATAACTTGCTTTTACTGAGTTTCTTTTATTGAGCGTATATGCAAGAGATACTCTTGGCTCTAGATTAGTAAAACTAGATAAATTAGTTCCTCTGCCCGGGTTTATGGTATCTATTGGAGTTGCTTCTGTGTAAACTAGTTGAAAAGGATCAAAAACTACGGGTTGATTATTTTGATAAACAAACAATTCATCTTGACCTAACCTATTGAAATGGCTTACCCTTAATCCATAATTTACGCTTAGGCTTTCTGTTACTTTCTGTTCAATATCCACGTAAAAAGCGGCTTCGTTTGCATACTTTTTAGTAAGTTGGTCTTCTACAATTCCAGATTCTGGACTGTTGGGTATAATTTTACCTGGGTTGAAAACGTAATAGATGTTATTTAGCCCATAATTAATTTGTAATTTATCGTTTAGGTAGTGTTTTAAATCATATTTAAGATTAAAGTTTTGGATACCTGAATCCCATTCAAAACCTACAAAATCTAATTCTAAGCCATAAAAATAATCGGAATAAATTAAAGATAGATTCGAAAACAACTTGTCGGAGAACAAATGGTTCCACCTGAAATTCCCCACAGCGTTTCCATAAACATTCACAAAATTATCGTTAATGCTAAAAACATCTCTGCCAAAATAACCAGAAAGATAGATACTATTGTTATCGTTTATCTTATGACTTATTTTGGTGTTGACATCATAGAAATAAGCTTTATTATTTACATCAAATAGAGGAAGAAATAGATGAGCATATGAAGCTCTTCCACCTGCCAAAAAAGCTGTACGGTCTTTAATAATAGGACCCTCTATGAGCAATCTGCTTGCCACGGCACCAATTCCACCAGTAAATTTGGTCTCTTTACTATTCCCTTCTCGTTGAAAAATTTCCAGTACAGATGAAACTCTTCCTCCGTAACGAGACGGTATCCCGCCTTTAAAAAGCTTAATATCTTTTATGGCATCTGGGTTGAAAACAGAAAAGAAACCAAATAAATGAGAAGAATTAAATATAGTCGCTTCATCTAATAGAATTAGGTTCTGGTCAGCTGCCCCCCCGCGAACATTGAATCCAGATGAAGCTTCACCAGCACTTGTTACTCCAGGAAGTAACAAAAGTGATTTTATAACATCTGCTTCTCCTAAAACAACAGGTATTTTTTTTATGGTTTGAACTTTTAGAGCGTTCACGCTCATTTGAGGCTTTCTAATATCTAATCGTTCTACATCTTCTGATACAATTACCTCTGCTAATTGCTCCGCTTCTTCTGTGAGCTTAAAATTTATTTTCTTATTTGCATCAAGAGATATTTTTTGAGAAATATCCTTAAAGCCTAAATAGCTTACAACAACCTCGTAATCCCCTTTTGGTAGTGAAATGGAATAAAAGCCATATTCGTTTGTTGTAGTTCCCGTTTTAAGTTCTGATATGGCAACAGTAACACCAATTAATGTTTCATTACTTGAAGCCTCAGTAATAGTACCACTAATGGTAAAACGCTGTTGGGAAAAAGAAAAAAAAGATAATAGCAGTAGTACAAGGAATAGTACTGAGCGTATGTTGGGCATTTGATTGATGTATTTTCATAAAATTAAGGAATTAAATCATGTAAGTGCATAACGTAAAATCAAAAAACACTCTTATTGTCTAATTGCTTCCAAAACCTGATTAAAACTATTACTCGGCCTCATAGCTGTTGATACTTTATTGCTATCAGCAAGATAATAACCACCAATGTCGATAGAAGTACCTTGGGCATCAATTAGCTCCTTTAAAATTTGCTGTTCTCTTTTTTTGAAAAGTTCATCAATTTTCTCGAATCTATTCTTTAAATCTTGGTTTTTATCTTGGGCAGCCAAAGCTTCTGCCCAATACATGGCCAAATAAAAGTGACTTCCTCTCGTATCCAATTCATTTACTTTCCTTGATGGAGATCTGTCTTTGTCCAAAAACTTTTCTGTAGCATCATCCAAAGCTGTTGCTAGAATCGAAGCTTTTTCGTTACCATTTTTTTCTCCATAATGCTCCAATGATACGCCTAGTGCTAAAAATTCTCCTAAAGAATCCCATCTAAGATGGCCTTCTTCAAGAAACTGTTCCACATGCTTAGGGGCAGACCCACCAGCACCGGTCTCAAAAAGTCCACCGCCGTTCATCAAAGGGACTATAGACAACATTTTTGCGCTAGTGCCTACTTCAAGAATTGGGAATAAATCCGTTAGGTAGTCACGTAGTACATTTCCAGAAACAGAGATCGTATCTTTCCCATCCTTAATACGTTCCAAGGTAAAAAGTGTTGCTTCAATAGGGGATAGGATATGTAGCTCTAATCCTGCGGTATCATGATTCGGTAAATATGCATTCACTTTTTTAATCAACTCGGCATCATGCGCTCTATCCTTGTCCAACCAAAATACAGCAGGTGTATTTGATGCTCTTGCACGGGACACGGCCAATTTGACCCAGTCCTGTATTGGAGCGTCTTTTACTTGGCACATTCTCCAGACATCACCTTCTTCGACATTATGTTCTATTAAACCGGAGCCTGTAGTTTTGTCAATCACCTTAACTGTTCCAGCTTCTTTTATTTCAAAAGTTTTATCATGTGAGCCATATTCTTCAGCTTTCTGGGCCATTAGTCCAACATTGGGGACCGTGCCCATTGTAGTTGGGTCAAAAGCACCGTGTTCTTTGCAAAAATCTATGGTGGCTTGGTATATGCCTGCATAGCTACTATCTGGAATAACAGCCTTTGTATCTTTTGAATCTCCATCTTTATTCCACATTTGGCCCGAATTACGAATCATTGCAGGCATTGAAGCATCAATTATCACATCGCTAGGTACATGTAGATTGGTAATTCCTTTATCGGAATTTACCATAGCTAAATCTGGACCATTCGAAATAGTTTCTGCAATAGCATTTGTAATTTCTTCTTTTTGTGAAGTTGGTAAAGATTCTAATTTATCAAAAAGGCTTTCTAGACCATTATTTGAATTAATACCTAGTTTTTCGAAAGTGTCTGCATATTTTGTAAATACATCACTAAAATAAGATTCCATCGCATGACCGAATATAATTGGGTCAGAAACCTTCATCATTGTAGCTTTCAAGTGTAATGAAAGCAGAATGTTATCCTCCCTGGCATCAGCTATTTCTTTTCTTAAAAACTCTAACAGAGCATTTTTGCTAAGAACAGTAGCATCAATTACCTCACCTGATTGAAGTGCAATTTCATCTTTTAGAGTAGTTTTTTCGCCATTCGAGTTTTCCAATACTACACAAACCTCTGTAGCCTTTTCCAAGGTGATTGATTTTTCATTTGACCTAAAATCACCAGAAACCATAGTGGCCACGTGTGTTTTAGAATCTTTGGACCATGCGCCCATTTTGTGCGGATTCTTTTTGGCGTAATTCTTAATTGCTTTTGGAGCTCGTCTATCTGAGTTTCCTTCCCGTAACACTGGGTTAACGGCACTTCCTTTTATTTTATCGTAACGAAGCTTAATCTCTTTTTCTTCTTCTGTTTTTGGCTCAGAAGGATAATCAGGTAGATTATATCCATGCTTTTGGAGTTCCACAATCGCTTCAGTTAATTGGGGTATTGAAGCACTTATGTTGGGAAGCTTTATTATGTTGGCTTCAGGGGTTTTGGCTATTTTTCCTAAATCTGCCAAATCATCAGAAATTCTTTGTTCTTCTTTCAAAAATTCTGGAAAGGCAGAAATAATACGACCAGCTAGTGAAATGTCTTTTGTTTCTATTGATATGTTGGCAGTGCTAGTAAATGCTTTAACTATTGGTAAAAAAGATTGGGTTGCCAATGATGGAGCTTCATCGGTCTTTGTATATAGTATTTTTGCCATCTTGTAGAATTAATTTTAGCGGTGCAAATATACAATATTAACCAAGTAGATTGCATGGAAAAACCTTGAAGTGAGGGCTATTCCAATAAAAAATATTAAAAAGATAAAAGCCATATCATCGTACAAGTACATTGACATGGCTTTTTTGCAAATACTTTAGAGACTTTAAATCGTATGTTGCCACATGATTTCGGCCTTGGGCCACATCTACAAGTATTTCAACGTTTAGGTTCATCTTGCTTTTAATTTTTCAATCAAACCGCAATGATGTCACTGGTTATTGTTCTTAATTTTTGTCAGAAAAGAAAATTGCTCTTCTAATCGCACACAAAAATCACATTCATCAATTTATATTGCCTAAGCATTTATATTGATAAGCTTATTCTTTGATCAGTAGTGTTACTAACTAAAATTTAAGCGAACAATATTTTAAAGAACGTCAACCTTAAAAGAATTTCAAGTTATGTTGCCACATCTCTTAATTCTTATATAAAAGTATAATTAAATTTTAGTTGTGCAAGAATTATAACAATTTAAAAATCAACATATTATGAACGATGGTTATTAACAATTGTTCATAAAAAAACACCCATCTTTCAATGAGTGCTTTTAATTTGTTTTGCAAGTAGTTACGAACGAACCTCTTTGATTCTTGCTTTCTTACCTGTAAGTCCTCTGAAATAGAAGATTCTTGACCTTCTAACTTTACCTTTCTTATTGATTTCCACTTTTTGTAAGGCTGGCATGTTCACCGGGAAAATACGTTCTACACCAACAGTACCAGACATTTTTCTTATTGTGAAAGTTTCCGTAGCACCGCTCCCACGACGTTGGATTACTACACCCTTAAAAAACTGGGTTCTTGTTTTTTCACCTTCTTTAATTTCGTAGTATACAGTTATAGTGTCACCTGCAGAGAATTTTGGAAATTCTTTTTTCTCTACGAATTCGTTTTCAACAAACTTTATTAAAGATTCCATTTCTTTGAATCGATTTAAAATTTTATAAAATCAACATTCACGATTTTCGTCAGAGGTTAACCTTAATGGTTTGCAAAATTAGTTCTTAATTTAAAACTGACAATAGTTTTCCTGTATTTTTTGTGATTATAAATAGGATAGGTTACTTTTTTATATGCTTGATCACAAAAAGGCCAAACCCAATTGTAAAGACGATATACGGAATAGTGCCGAGAAAGTTCAACACCATAACTGACTTTGCTAGGTTTTCCGGACCATTTCTGCTTGCAATTATAGGCCAAATCAGATTTGAAACATGAGATAATACAATCAAAATACTGCCTATCAGCATTATTATTGTTGCTCCATTTTTACGTTTGTAGACCAATAAAATACAAATAGCGAGCAATGCGAGTTGGGCTAAAAATCCTATTATACCTCCGATAATATATATTGGGTTAATATCAGTCATGTTATTCTAATAAATCTGGTCTTAGTTTTTCTGTTCTTTTTAAAGCTTGTTCCTCGCGCCATTTTTCAATTTTTGGAAAGTTACCGCTAAGTAAGACTTCAGGAACTTTGTGCCCCTTATAATCTGATGGCCTGGTATATACGGGCGGTGCTAAAAGGTTATCTTGAAAAGTGTCTGTCAATGCAGAGGTTTCGTCATTTAAGACTCCAGGCAGTAACCGGATAATGGTATCAGAGACTACAGCTGCAGCAAGCTCACCACCTGATAATACGTAATCGCCAATAGAAATTTCTTTGGTGATGAAAAGATCTCTTACTCTTTGATCCACACCTTTATAATGCCCACAAAGAATGATAATATTTTTTTTAAGGGACAGATTGTTGGCCATACCCTGGTTTAAAGTTTCACCGTCTGGCGACATGTATATGATTTCATCATAATCTCTTTCGCTCTTTAAATTAGATATACATTTATCAATTGGTTCGGCCATTAGTACCATTCCAGCACCGCCGCCAAATTGATAATCATCGACCTGATTGTAATTGCCGATTGAAAAATCCCTTAAATTATGTAGATGAACCTCAACTAATTTTTTTTGTATGGCCCGTTTTAAGATTGAAGCTTCAAAAGGGCTTTTAAGCAATTCTGGCAAAACTGTAATAATATCAATACGCATAATGACTGCTTATAGAATGCAAAAATAAGGCATTATTAATTTTTTGGAGAAGACCAGAAATAACGGAAATGTTCTATGTCTTTTTTCCAGTCTAATCTTTCATACAAATGTTGGGCCGGATTATTGACTGAAGTTTCCAGAGCCAATCCTTTGTAATTCATAAGCTTGCATTGTTCTTTGGCTCGCTCAAGCAAGCTTTCTCCAACACCTTTACCCCTAAATTTGGATAGGACATATAAATCATTTAAAATATAAAACGATTCCATTGATACAGACGAGAAAGTAGTATATAGCTGTGTAAACCCAATTGGAACATCATCATCTAAGACCAAAAAAATTATGGATTCATCAGATTTCAACCTTTTTTCAAGGAACAAACTTGCCCTTTCTTTATCTGAATCTTGGTCATAAAAAATCCGATAATCATCAAATAGTGGAACAATTAAAGCAATATGTTCTTCTGATGCTTTAATTATCCTTATCATTTATGTAGGATTAAGCCCCTTTTTTATTCTTGTTGATTTCGTCTTGTAGTTGACGACTTATTTTTTGCTCTCTTTCCAGAGCCCTTCTTCTGTGTTGTTCAAATTCTTCTTCAACATCAGCTAGAGCAGATTTCGCTTGTTGTGTTAAGAAGTTACTGTTCTTAAATCGGTAGATAAAAAATAGCAAGAAGGAAAGAAGGCCAAAAATGATAGACCATACTATGAGTTTATAAGTGCCTTTGGAAACCATGGCGCCAAAAAAGGACATACTGTCCTTTTCCTCTGTCAATTGGTTAAGATTTTTTGTGGTCTCATCCAGTTTGGCATTTAAAGAACTGATATTAGTTTCGTTCTCCGCAATTGTTGATTTAAGCTCAATTATGTTGGAATTAGAAGTTGAAATAGAGTCTAAGATATTCTTTCTTAGTGCTTCGAGTTCTATCAGGCGAACTACTTCGTAGCGTTTTCCAGCTTGCCTATAATTGGTGGACTTTCTTATTAGGGTCTCAAATTGGCTATTAATACTTGAGTCGTCTTGATTTTCTTGTGACTGCGCATACGTATTTAGAGGATTGGACATTAACCATAATCCACCTAAAAAAAGGATAATTTTTTTCATAGGGGTTCTACTTTTACTTTCGATTTAGAGCAAAACGAAGGTACATCAATAAAATAAATCACCAAAAATGAATTTACCTCGTTATTTCTTAATGTCTAATAATAGGTATAGCGTCTTACTTTGGCTATATATTTTGCCAATCTAATTACTTGGTGGGAGTACCCATATTCATTATCATACCAGATATAAAGTACTATATTTTTTCCATCAGCAGATATCTGTGTTGCCTTACTGTCATAGATTGAGGGAGCAGAAGTACCAACGATATCTGAAGATACCAGTTCGTTGCTCAATGAATACTTTATTTGTTCTACCAAATCACCTTCTAAGGCATATTTTTTAAGTATCGTGTTTACAGCTTCTTGGGAGGTCTTGGTTTTTACTTCTAAATTTAAGATTGCAAGTGAACCATTGGGCACCGGAACTCTGATAGCATTAGAAGTTAGCTTACCTTCCAATGCGGGTAGTGCTTTGGCAACTGCTTTTCCAGCTCCAGTCTCAGTAATTACCATATTTAGGGCTGCTGCTCGACCACGACGATATTTAGAATGCATATTGTCCACTAAATTTTGGTCATTCGTATAGGCATGAATAGTTTCTAAATGCCCTTTTTTTATACCTAACGAATCTTCGATTACCTTTAATATAGGTGTGATAGCGTTAGTGGTACATGATGCTGCAGAAAAAATCTTAGTGGTATCTGGGTTATACTCTTTATGGTTTACGCCATGGACAATATTGGGCACTTCCTTGCCAGGAGCCGTCAATAGTACGCGATTGGCTCCTTTTGCTTCTAGATGTCGGGATAATGCTGTTTTGTCCCTAAAGGCACCTGTATTATCAATTATCAATGAATTATAAATTCCATATTTGGTGTAATCAATATTTTCAGGTTTATCCGCACTAATAATGTATACTGTAGTTCCATTGATTAACAAAGCCTTTTTGTTAGAATCGATTTCAACTGTCCCACTAAATTGACCATGGACAGAATCTGTTCGCATTAATGCAGCCCTTTTTTCTAAAACCTCATCATTTATCTCTCCTCGAGTTACTATTGCTCGGAGACGAAGTTGGTTTCCTTTCCCAGTTTTCGCCATTAATTCACGTGCTAGCAAACGACCTATTCTTCCAAAGCCGTACAAAACAACATCTTTTGGTTTAATATGTTTTGAGTCTTTGGAATCATTAAGTTTATCTAACACAAAAGCCTTCACATTTAAGTGACTGTTCTCTTGAGAATGATATTCATAAGTTAGCTTGCCTATATCCAATTTGGCTGCAGGCATTTTTATATCATTTATGGCCCTTAGAAGTTCTACTGAGTCAAAAATTGAGATTGGTTTTTGTACAAATTCGCCAGCATATTCATGTAAGTTGATAATCTCACTTACATTTTTATCAATCACTTGGTTCTTAAAAAGAACTACTTCAATCGATTTATCGTACCATAAATCGCTTATTAACTTAATAAATTCTGTAGTAGCTTTTCTTCTATCGGCCTGAAAAGCCAATTCTTTTTCGTAAGACTTGATGTCACCCATAATAGATATGCTGGTTGTTTAAATTTTGCGCAAAAGTAGTTATTTCAAACGTTTTCGTAAAAGGAAATTCAATAAATAAAAAACGCCTCTCAAGAGGCGTTTTTTTGTTCTATAAGGTTATGATTACTGAAAAATTAAGCGCTCACGTTCCCCATCATCAGCAATTAAAGTGATGCTTGTACTACCGTATCTAGAAATTTTATCAAAAACACTTTTTGCATCATCTATATCATCAATTTCACTATCATCCACTTTTATGATAACCTTGCCTACTAAATCATAGTTTAAGTACTGTTGTGGCACAGCAACAATTTTTACTCCACTATCTAGTTTGTATTGTTTTTTATCTTTTTCTGATAGATTTTTAACTCTGAATCCCATTACCGGAACATCTACCATTTGGTTCTTTTTTAATGTTACTGGAATTGTCATCCTTTTACCATCCCTGTCAATTAGAACTTCTACCTTATCACCAGGACGTTTAGCAGATAGGTAGCCGGTTAGCTCTGAGAACTTGGTCACTTTCACATTATCCACTTGTTTAATAACATCTCCTTCTTCCAGACCCGCATCCTGAGCACCAGATTCTTCTTCAACTCTGGAGATATATACACCTTGTATTTCATCGATTCCTCTTTCACGAGCTTCAGGTGTGTTGACGTTTAAAGCAGAAACCCCCAATATACCTTTTTGTACGTTGCCAAATTCTAGCAGATCGTCAACCACTTTTTTCGCAATATTACTGGGTACTGCAAATGAATAACCTACATAAGATCCAGTTTGGGAAGTGATTGCAGTGTTTATTCCAATTAAATCACCATTAGTATTCACCAAAGCACCGCCACTATTTCCTGGATTTACTGCAGCATCAGTTTGAATAAAAGATTGATTGCGGGCAACCGCTAATGAACGAGCTTTAGCACTTACGATACCCGCTGTAACCGTTGATGTTAGGTTAAAGGGATTCCCAACTGCCAAAACCCATTCCCCAATTTTTGCATTGTCAGAATCTCCAAAAGCTAAATAGGGTAAATTTTCAACATCTATTTTCAGGAGGGCAATATCTGAGTTTGCATCTGCACCAACAACTTCGGCTTCATAGCTTTTATTATTGTTAAGGGTAACTTCTAGTTTTGTAGCCCTATCTATTACATGGTTATTGGTTACTATGTAACCATCTGGGGAAATAATAACTCCGGAACCAGTACCAACCTGAGGTTTTTGCGTGGCTTCGGAACCATAAAAGAACTGTGCAACAGGATTACGTTGAACCAATGCCATATTTTTAACATGAACTACAGCATTTACTGTTTTTTCTGCGGCAATGGTAAAGTCTACTTCATTTATTCCTGCACCACTAGCCGAAGTAGTAAGATTGCTTGTTGTAATAAATGAACCTCCACTATCTTCCGATACGTATTTGTAGGATTCTTTTTCAAAAAATAGTTTGTATGAACCTAGAGTAATTCCCCCTGCCATTAGGGCAACTAAAAATAAATTTGCTGTTCTTTTCATGTTCAAAGTTTTGTTTTAACATTTAGCTTGTCTAAAAATAGTCGAATTTTAAAATTGATTTTAACAGTTTAACGCTCTTTTAACTGCAAAAGAAACCTTAAAGAATATAGTATCTTTGTTCGATGATTTTTGGTATGCAGCTTATATTTTACAAGTATCAAGGCACAGGAAACGATTTTGTGCTTGTTGATAATCGCCAACAAATTTTCCCCAAAAACAATACCAAATTGATAGCTTTTTTATGTGACCGAAAATTTGGCATTGGCGCTGATGGTCTAATTCTATTGGAAAATGACGAATTGTCAGACTTTAAGATGGTTTATTACAATTCTGATGGGAATGAAAGCTCTATGTGCGGTAATGGTGGGAGATGTATAGTAGCTTTTGCAAAAAAAATGGGAGTCATTGAAAATGCAACCACTTTTAATGCAATTGATGGGATACATAAAGCCATAATAGAAGGTGATGTAGTTACTTTACAGATGATAGATGTTGATGACATAAAGGCAAAATCAAAGTACCTATTTTTAGATACGGGCTCTCCGCATCATGTTCAATTTGTTGAGGGTTTAAATGAACTGGATGTGGTAAAAGAAGGAGCAAAACTACGTTATGGAATTTACGGACAAGCTGGTTGCAATATTAATTTTGTGAAAGCAGTTAATTCCAATACATTTGAAATTAGAACTTATGAACGAGGTGTTGAGGATGAAACGCTTTCTTGTGGCACGGGCGTAACTGCAGTGGCATTAGCAATGCATCATACGGGTAAAGCTAATGACAATCACATTTATATTCACACCAAAGGCGGAAAGCTAGAAGTTACATTTGACCATGAAAATGGTGTTTATACGAACGTAAATCTAATAGGTAAGGCCAATTTTGTATTTAAAGGAGAGATTTCATGTTGAGTTTAAAGGGCAATCATGTTTATTTAAGAGCTCTAGAATCAAATGACCTTGACTTTCTATATGAGCTTGAAAATAATCCCAACGTTTGGGAAGTAAGCGGTACTTTAACTCCTTATTCTAAAGGGGTGCTAAAGTTGTATCTGGATAATGCCCATAGAGATATTTATGAGGTGAAACAACTTCGTTTGGCTATATGTAATATTGATGACACTACGATTGGACTTTTAGATATATTTGACTTTGACCCAAAGAATTTACGTGCTGGAGTCGGAATAATTATTTTAGAAGAAAAACATAGGAAGAAAGGAGTAGGGGAAGAGGTGTTGGAAATAGTGTCAAAATATTTATTTTCTACCTTAAATCTTCATCAATTATATGCCAATATTTTAGAAGATAATGTTCCCAGTATCCGACTTTTTGAAAAGAAAGGTTTCAAAAAAAGTGGAATAAAGAAAGATTGGATATTATCTGATGGTGAATTCAAAAACGAAATTTTATATCAAAAGATAAAACCTTGAAGAACTTAAAGAAAGTAATTTGGGCTACCGCCATTCTAGGATTGGTTACTTGTGGATTTTTCGCATACAATATATATAATGCCATATTTACACCCAACACCAGTTTTGAAAATAAGGAAGCATATATTTATATTCCTTCGGATGCTTCCATAAGTGATGTCAAAGAACAACTTGCACCCTTATTAGAGGATTGGGACACATTTGAAGCGGTTGCCGAGCGTAAAGGATATGCTTCAAATATTAGGGGTGGTAAATATTCCATAACTAAAGGAATGAACAACAACGACATTGTAAATTCTTTACGAAGTCAAAATATTCCAGTAAAAGTATCTTTTAACAATCAAGAAACTGTAGAATCACTTGCTGGTAGAATTGCTTCCCAAATTGAAGCAGATAGTATTTCTTTGGTTGGAGCATTCAATGAAAGTGGTTTTTTAGGAGAGAATAACTTTAATGAGAATACTAAACTATCGATGTATTTGCCAAACACCTATGAGTTCTTCTGGAATACCAATGCTAAAGATTTTCGTGGTAGAATGCTTAAAGAATATCAGCGTTTTTGGAATGATGAGCGAAAAGCAAAAGCCCAAACACTTAATTTAACACCTACTAAAGTAGCCGCTTTAGCTGCCGTTGTTCAAAAAGAGACTGCAAAAGTAGATGAACGCCCAAAGGTAGCTGGTGTCTATCTTAATCGTCTAAAGAAAGGAATACCGCTGCAAGCAGACCCAACAGTTATTTTTGCCATTAAAAAGGAAACAGGGAATTATGATACCATAATCAAGAGGGTATTGTACAGAGATTTGGAAATTGATTCTCCATACAACACATATAAGAACTCAGGATTGCCCCCAGGGCCTATTACAATGCCAGATATTTCATCGATAAATGCAGTTTTGAATCCAGAAAAGCACGATTATTTATACTTTGTAGCTGATGTTTCTAACTTCGGATATCACATGTTTGCAAAGACTTTGGCACAGCATAACCGAAATAAAGCACAGTACGTCCGATGGTTGAACAACCAGAGAATCAGGCGATAAGGTCTTTTTGGCGATTTTTTACCACAGCTTAACGTAATTTGGGCTTGTTTTAAGAAAATCTTAGGAGCTTTAACACAAATCAACAAATTTCCCCCACTATATTTGCCCCCTCAAATTTAAATCTGCTGATTTCTTCAGCAATTAAAATTTTGAACTATGAAAAGATGGGTCAGTTTTTTAGGTCATCTGGTAATTATTGTGGTTTTGACCAGTTTTGGAAAAAAGGTGGTTAGTGTAAAAGAAGTTACGCTTCCAGAGAGTTCCCGTGTAACAGGTTACTACATGGCAGAATTCCCTAAACCACAGTTACAAGATGTTTCTTATATCTCGAATACGATTTTCTTAAAGAAAGGGTTTCAAGGCTTTAAAGAGGCGGTTGCTTTTAAAGAATCGCAAGGAGATTACAAGGCGATAAATACTTTGGGCTATTTGGGTAAGTACCAATTTGGTATAAATACGCTAAAGCTAATGGGAGTTTATAATTCGGAAGATTTTTTGAACAACCCTATACTTCAAGAAAATATTTTTGAATTAAATGTCTCTCGAAATAAGTGGATTTTAAGACGTGATATCAAACGATTTGTCGGTAAGCGAATTAACGGGACTGTAATTTCTGAGTCCGGTATTGTGGCGGCTGCACACTTAGCCGGTGCGGGTAATGTTAAAAAGTATCTTCGTTCTTACGGAAAAAACGATTTTTCCGATGCTTATGGAACTACTGTTGCACACTATATTAAAAAATTTGGAGGGTATGATACTTCTTTAGTTAAACCAATACATAACCCTAGAATTTAACAAAATTAAGATCGGGAAAGAAAAGCCCTAAAGCATTTTATGCTTTGGGCTTTTATGCTTGGATGATAAAAATTGCAGGTCTTTTGTGAAGGTCTATAGATACATTTTTCCATTCTTGAATAGACTTTGTATATATAGTCTCAGTTTGTAGACTTATATCAGCAGCTATGCATAACTTGGTATTTTGATGCAGTAGCCTGATGAGTTCAGTAAGAAGTTTGTCATTTCTGTATGGAGTTTCAATAAAAATCTGTGCTTGTCCAGTTTCTTTTGATAAACGCTCAAACTTTTTAACTCTATTTTTCCGCTCTGCATTATCAATAGGTAGGTACCCATTAAACGCAAAGCTCTGACCGTTCATGCCGCTTGCCATCATGGCCAACAAAATGGAAGAAGGACCAACCAGTGGGACTACTTGAATTTTTTTATCATGTGCAATGCTTACAACATTTGCGCCAGGGTCAGCGATTGCGGGACAACCTGCTTCAGACAATAGTCCAACATCCAATCCGTTGTGGCACGGATTCAAGTAATTTGGTATTTCTGAAGGTTCTGTGAACTTGTTTAAGGTTTCAAAATGTAAACCCCCTTGAGGCTTATTGGTGCTTAACTTTTTTATAAACCTTCTAGCAGTTTTTTCATTCTCGGCAATATAATGGTCAATATTCTCTATTGCTCTTTTTATTGAAATTGGTAGGACTTCTAAAGGAGCGCTATCCCCTAAAGTAGTGGGGATTAAATATAATTTACCTTTCTCCGAGTTAGAATTAGTTTTGGCCATCTCCATTTATTTTTTTGGCAATTATATCGCAGGCACCTTCAATGAGTTTGTATACTTTTTCAAACCCGTCATCTCCACCATAATAAGGGTCGGGGACTTCTTGAACACCTGAATTGCATTCCTCTAACAGCAATTTCACCTTCTCCTTATCGGAATCTGTTTTCGCTTTTGTGATTACATTGGCATAATTGCTCTTGTCCATTACATAGATAAGGTCAAATTTGTCGAAATCGGACAAAGAAAATTTTCTACAACGTTGTTGGGAAATATCTAAACCATATTTTTTAGCAACGACTATAGAACGTTCGTCTGGTTGATTTCCAATATGAAAACCACCAGTACCAGCAGAATCTACAAATACTAAATCTGGATTTACTTTTGATTGTAAAATTCCCTCTGCTAATGGAGACCTACAGATATTGCCAAGGCACACCATTAAAACTTTGGTCATTTATATAGTGAATTAGGTAAACTTTTTGTTGAGATCTTCAATGTACTTTCGAAATTGTTTGTCAGTTTCGGCAAGGTTATCCACAGTTTTACAAGCATGTAGAACAGTTGCATGGTCTCGTTTTCCAATTTGTGAACCAATGCTTGCCAAAGAAGCTTTCGTGAACTTTTTGGCAAAAAACATAGCCAATTGTCTGGCCTGCACGATATGGCGTTTCCTGGTCTTGGACTGTAAAGTTGCCACGTCCATTTCAAAGTAATCAGAGACTACTTTTTGGATGTAATCGATAGAGACTTCTCTCTTTGTATTCTTAACAAACTTCTCAACTACTTGCTGTGCTAGTTCTAAAGTAACTTCTCTTTTATTAAAGGAAGATTGCGCAATCAAGGATATGATTGCACCTTCGAGCTCTCTAATATTTGTCTTGATATTTTTGGCAACGTGATCTATAATGTCTTCGGGCATTTCTACACCGTCACGATATAACTTGTTTTTAAGGATGGAAACCCGTGTTTCATAATCTGGAGTCTGTAACTCTGCTGAAAGCCCCCACTTAAAACGTGATAAAAGACGCTGCTCAATATCTTGCATATCTACAGGTGCTTTATCGGATGTTAATATGACCTGCTTTCCATTTTGGTGCAGGTGATTGAAAATATGGAAAAATACATCTTGGGTCCCAGATTTGCCTGATAAAAACTGAACGTCATCAATAAGCAAAACATCTATCAATTGATAGAAATGTATAAAATCGTTTCTGGTATTCTTTTTTACAGATTCTATATACTGTTGAGTAAATTTCTCTGCAGAGATATATAATACAGTACGTTCTGGATATTTATCTTTTATCTCAACACCAATAGCGTGGGCCAAATGGGTTTTTCCTAGTCCAACCCCGCCAAAAATGAGCAAGGGGTTAAAAGAGGTGCCACCAGGCTTGTTTGCCACGGCCATTCCAGCTGATCTTGCCAGACGATTGGAATCTCCTTCTAAGAAGTTTTCGAAATTGTAATTTGGATTGAGCTGAGATTCAATTTTTATATTGCGAATCCCAGGGATGACAAAAGGATTTTTTAACTCTGGGTTCTTAGAAGTTATTGGTACATCAAGCTCTTGCGGTGCCATCGCCGAACGATTAGAACTGGGTATCTTTTCGGTAAAGGGCTCGCTATTACCATATTTGTTTTCCATCTTTATAATGTAAACCAATTTAGCATTGGAACCCAACTCTTTGGTCAATGCTACTTTTAAAAGTTTTACATAGTGTTCCTCAAGCCACTCGTAAAAAAACTTACTGGGAACCTGAATGCTCAATGCATTATCAGTTAGTCTAACAGGTTTGATTGGTAAAAACCAAGTTTTGAATGCCTGCGGTTGGATATTATCCTCGATAAAAGCCAAACAGTTGTTCCAAACGGAAGATGCAGTAACACTCATAAAAGTAATTCCTTTGTTTGTTGGTTAGTATTTTAAGCTTTAAGATTAAAACTTTTCAAGGGATTTCCCGTATCAAATGGGAGCGACAAATATGTGAACAAAAAACCTAAAAAAAAAATCATTGTAGGTTGAATTTGTACTTTTTTTTTTGCATGTTCCCGTCGGCTTTACAAAGCCTATAAATATATACTTTTTCAGCTAAAAACATGAAGAATCACAAACTTTCTTTCCGAGTACGATATGGAGAAACTGACCAGATGGGAATAGTCTATCATGGGAACTATGCACAATACTTGGAAATGGGAAGAGTAGAGTGGCTAAGGGATTTGGGCGTTACCTACAAGTCAATGGAGGACAATGGAATACAATTACCAGTAATTAACTTACAATTGAAGTACATAAAATCTGCTAAATATGATGATTTAATTACTGTGGAAACGATTCTGAAAAAAAAGCCCTTGGTCAAGATTGAATTTGACTACAAAATCTATAATAGTACTAGGGATTTGTTGGTGGAAGCAAATACTGTTTTAGCATTTATGGATAAGATAAAAAATAAACCCATAAAATGTCCTGATTATATTTTGGAAAAACTAGATTTTTAATCTATTCTTTTTATAAATACTTTATGTATTTCTTTAAAGCGATTCCAGATTGTTTCACTTTCGCTTCTTCGTTTAGAAATTATGATTTCACAATCTTTTTCTAAATGCTGTGATATAATATTGATGTTCAACTGTTTGATAGTTCTCATTACAATATCCATTTCAGAATATTCAAAAGTTATTTTAAACCTCATTTCAATCAGCTTTTCGACAATAGTTGCAGAATCCAAGGCTAATTGGGCGGTAGTTTTATAAGCCTGAATGAGTCCTCCGACACCTAATTTTGTACCCCCATATATACGCGCCACGGCAACTAACACATTAGTGGCCTTAAAAGCTTGAATTTGCCCATAAATAGGCATTCCAGCAGAATTATTAGGTTCTCCATCGTCATTTGCTCTGTAGCTTACTTTATCTGTACCCAATTGCCAAGCATAACAAACATGTCCAGCTGTATGATGCTCCTTTTTTAAGTACTCAATAAGTGGTTTTACCTCTTCTTCAGAGTTAATAGGAAAAACATAGCCAAAAAACTTACTCTTTTTGTCTTTATGGAGTATACCTTCACTAGCTTCTAAAACTGTTTTGTAGGAATCAATTTTCATTTTAAAATAATGCTACCACTAAAATACTCACGATTGCTAACCCTATTCCAGCCCAATTTTTAAGACTTATTTTTTCTTTAAAAAGAATAATGCCCAATAAAGTAGAGAACATTACTATAGCTACATTATTTATGGTGAATATCGATGCACTATTTAAAACATCATTTTCTAATGCTCTCAATAAAAAGAAAATAGAAAAATAGTTGGGCACTCCAAGCGCAAAACCTCCAAGAATATTCTTGAAATTAAACTTCAGGGGACTTTTAAAAGCTCTTATAAAAACAAATAAGAATCCAGTAGTGGCTGCTGCAGCAAATACTGTTGATGAAAATAAAGGAAATTCAGTTGCGCTAAGCTTAGTTTCCCTAAAATAGTTGATGCTCGCATCTATAATTCCTGAACCCAGAAAGACCAAAATAGGTAATAACAATGCCTTTTTTGATATTGAGATTGATGTTTCTTTTATGGAAGCAAAATATACAGCAATAAGAGCCAGAATGATTCCGATGATTTTTAATGCCGAAAGTGATTCTTTGTACAACAGAACCCCTACTATCACTGGAATTACTAAAGACATTTTTGTTGCGACTGATGCTACTGAAACCCCAACTTGTTGCGAAGTTTTTGCCATGATATTAAAAACGAGAATGAACAAAACCCCAAGGGCCAAAGTGCCCCAAAACCAGTTGGCGTTATAAACTTGACTAACAACAATCTCTTCCTGGTATAAGATTAAACCAGTTATGCAGGCGACCACGTAATTGATGATAATGGCATAAAGTGTCTGGATTTTAAATACATCATAAAGTTTAAAAATCACAAAAATTAGACTCGAACAAAGTATACTGAGGGAAAGGTCTATCATTATAACCTAGATTTTAAGGAGCAAATATCTTCTTTTCCAACTTGCAAGTGCCAAGTTAGGATTCCCAAATTTGATGCAGTATCTATATTTTCCTTAGTATCATCAACAAAAAGGGTTTCCTTTGGAGTCAAATTATTTTTTTTCAAAACAAATTCAAATATTTCTGCATCTGGTTTTCTCATTTTCATTTCATAAGAAAGGTAAAATACCTCAAAACAGTCTTTAAACCTTTCGTACCTGGTTTTACCCATTTGTTTCTTTACAAACTCAATATGGATTTCGTTCGTATTGCTTAAAAGAAATAAGCGATATTCGTTTGAACTTCTTAACTCTTCCAGGAATTCTAAACGATAATCTGGAAAATCCAATAAAATGGCATTCCATGCAGATATCAAATCTTTCTGTTCTGCTTCTGGAAATAGTTGTTGTGTGGTTTCTAAAAATTTTTGGGAGGAGACCAGACCCTTTTCGTAGTCTTTAAAAAGGTTGTCTAGTTGGGGTGTGATTTCAGTGAAACCAAATTTTTGCATTTCCCTAGCGGTAGCAGGTTTGTCCAAATTGATGAAAATATCACCAAAATCCAATATGAGGTTTTTAATCATTTTTAAGGATGGTCAATTTGTCATTTACGATTTTTCTTTCGCTCAATAGCTTACCGGAAATTTGGGGAGCTTTCACTCCTTTATCAAAAGTATTTGTACCGGCGAAGATTCTTGCTTCATCCCAAAGCCTACTATCAATAAAAGATTGTAAGGTTTTAGTGCCACCTTCTATGATAACACTGGTAATTTCATGCTTATGTAGGATGCCACAAATTTCCACAGGCAAATCTTTAAATTCTGTCACGTCATAATCAACTCCTGGAATATATTTAGACTCATCTTTAATGGCTGTGATGATTATTGTTTTTACTGAGCTATCTAAAACATTATAATCTGAACGTGTTTTCAATGATTTGTCAATAAAAATCCTGATAGGATTTTTCCCTTTCCAATGCCGAACATTTAATTTAGGATTATCCTTTAGTATAGTATTAGTACCAACTAAAATTGCTTGTTCTTGAGAACGCCAACGGTGTACCAATTGTTTGGACTTTTCATTGGTTATCCAAAAAGGTTGGGGCTCTTTTTCTCTCATTGATTTTTCAGGAGCTATAAATCCATCCAAAGTTTCAGCCCATTTTAGAATAATATATGGTCTTTTCTTTTCTTGAAAGCTTAGAAAACGTTTGTGGTGCGCTCTACACTCTTTTTCCAAAACTCCCACAGCTACCTTACGGCCAGCTTCTTTTAATAGTTGAATGCTTTTACCAGCCACTTTAGGGTTAGTGTCTTTTAATCCTATTACTACTTTGGAGATTTTGTATTTGAGTATTAGATTCACACAAGGTGGCGTTTTTCCATAATGGAAGCAAGGTTCCAAAGTGACATACAAAGTAGAATCTTGCAAAATTGATTTCTGTTTAACGGAATTGATAGCATTCACTTCGGCATGCGGTCCTCCATATGGGCTAGTAAACCCTTCTCCAACAATTTTATTATTGTGGACAATAACACAACCTACCATTGGGTTTGGAGCTGTTGTCCCTAGTCCATTTTTGCCCAGTTCTATACACCGTAACATGTATTTTTCATCTATATTCACGGCATAAAAGTAGCATAATAAATTTCAAGATGAAGTCACCTGTAATACGAGAGATTACTAAAGATGATAATGCACAAGTTGCTAAAGTTGTCCGAAGAGTATTGGAGGATTTAGGGGTGCCCAAAGTAGGTACTGCATACGCAGACAAAGCCTTGGATGAGATGTATGAAACTTATGATAAGCCCAAAGCTACATATTTTGTGGTTGAGGATAAGAATAAGGGAGCTATTATTGGTTGTGCAGGAATAGCGCAATTGGATAATTACACTGGTAATGTTTGTGAACTACAAAAAATGTATTTTTTAGAAGAAGCGAGAGGTCGTGGATTAGGTTCTAAAATGATAGAAATCTGCTTACAAAAAGCAAAAGAATATGGGTTTGAAAAATGCTACTTAGAAACCATGCCCTATATGAAAGCTGCCCAAAAACTATATCAAAAAAATGGATTTGAATATATAGATGCCCCAATGGGTAATACAGGTCACTATTCATGCCCGGTTTGGATGCTAAAAAACTTTTGATGCAACTTCAGGAAATTAAAAATATATTTCATATAGAATTAGACGCTCTATATCCAAGGGAAGAAATTGACGCCTTTTTTTACAGTATGTTGGAATTCTATTTAGGTTTGGAACGATTTGTTTTAGTGATGCAACCTAATTACACGATTTCTAAAGAGGATGAACAGCTATTTTTTGAAGGATTGACAAAGTTAAAAGAGCAAAAACCGTTACAATATATTTTGGGCGAGACCCAATTTATGGATTTGACTTTAAAAGTAAATGAAAATGTCTTAATTCCTAGACCTGAAACAGAAGAGTTGGTACAATGGGTTATTGATGGTCAGGCGGAGCGAGGTCAAGGTCTAAAAATGTTAGATATTGGAACGGGCACTGGCTGTATTGCCATAGCCTTGGCGAAAAGTTTGCCAAATTCAAAAGTTTATGCTTTGGATTTTTCTGAAAAAGCCTTAAAAGTTGCAGAAGAAAATGCGCAATTGAATAATGTTGAAATTGAACTTATTCATGCGGACATTTTGGACTTTAACTCAGCTCAGTCCCTAGAATTTGACACCATCGTTTCAAACCCACCTTATGTACGAGAGTTGGAAAAAGATGAAATCCACAACAATGTAAAGAAATATGAACCTCACCAAGCATTGTTTGTACCCGATGATAATGCCTTACTATTTTATAAAGCAATCGCTAAGTTTTCAAAAAAAAACTTGATTGAAAAAGGAAGCTTGTATATGGAAATCAACCAATATTTGGGTCAAGAAACCAAATCTCTTTTTGAAGAAGAAAATTTTAAAGAAGTAAGCTTGAAAAAAGATATTTTTGGGAATGACCGAATGCTTAAATGTTTGAAATAAAGGGTATGAAAAGTATTGTTGTTTTTTGTGGAAGTAGCGAGGGTGTAAAAGAAGAATACGCCAACGATGCTTTTCAATTGGGTAAAGCAATGGCAGATAACAATATGCAACTGGTCTATGGAGGAGCTAAAATTGGCATAATGGGACAAGTGGCTTCCGGGGTCTTGTCCAATGGTGGAAAAGCTATAGGTGTTATCCCTAAATTTTTAATGAAGAAAGAGGTTTTTCATCCAGAGTTAACGGAACTCATTATTACTAAAGATATGCATGAGCGAAAGCTGAAAATGCATGACTTTTCCGATGGGATTATTATGCTGCCCGGGGGTTACGGAACCCTAGAAGAGTTTTTTGAAATGTTGACCTGGGCACAATTGGGCTTACATCAATACCCAATTGGTGTTTTAAATACTGATGATTTTTATGACCAACTCTTAAATATGTTAAAGCATATGGTGGATCAAGGCTTTGTAAAACAGCTCAACTATGATATGATTTTAGTTGATGATACCATCACAGGATTATTGACCAAAATGGAGAACTATAAGCCAGTACCTGTTCCTAAATGGCTAACAAAAGACCAAACTTAAAATGAACACTAAAGAAAAGATTGAAAACTTAAGGGACGAGCTTAGAGTGCATAATTACAACTATTATGTGCTTGATAAGCCTGTAATTTCGGACTTTGATTTTGATATGAAACTCAAAGAACTTCAGGTATTGGAAGAAAAACACCCTGAGTTTTACGATGCCTCCTCACCAACACTTCGTGTAGGTGGTGCAATCACAAAAAACTTTGAAACTGTGATGCATGAATCCAGAATGTATTCTCTAGATAATTCCTACTCCAAAGAGGATTTAGAGGATTGGGAAAAAAGAATCCAACGTATATTGGGAGATGTTGCCGTAGAATTTACTTGCGAGTTAAAATATGACGGGGCTTCAATCAGTCTTACTTATGAGGAAGGGAAATTAGTCAAAGCGGTAACTAGGGGAGATGGTTTTCAGGGTGATGATGTAACTGCAAATATTAAGACCATTAAATCAGTTCCGCTACAATTAAAAGGAGATTACCCATCAAAATTCGATATCAGGGGCGAGATTATATTGACTTTGGAAGGTTTTGCCAAAATGAACCAAGAGCGATTGGCAAATGGCGAAGAAGCCTATATGAACCCAAGAAATACAGCTTCGGGGAGTTTAAAACTACAAGATAGTAGCTTGGTTGCAAAGCGTCCGTTAGAATGTTTGCTTTATAGTATTGTTGGTAAGAATCTAAATTTTGATTCTCAGTTTGAGATGCTTGAAAAAGCTCGGCAATGGGGGTTTAAAGTGCCAAGCGTAGCAAAACTTTGTAAAACTACCGATGAGGTAATTCAGTTTGTGGAAGAATGGGATGCTAAACGCCATGATTTACCTTATGAGACAGATGGAGTAGTGGTAAAGGTGAATAATTTGCGACACCAAGAAGAGTTGGGCTACACGGCAAAAGCACCACGTTGGGCAATGGCCTATAAATTTAAGGCTGAGCAAGTATCCACAGTTTTAAACGAAATTACTTATCAAGTTGGGCGAACAGGAGCAATAACACCTGTCGCCAATTTGGAACCCGTTCTTTTGGCTGGTACTACTGTAAAAAGGGCTTCACTGCATAACGCGGATCAAATAGCAAAGTTGGATATTAGGGAAGGAGATACGGTTTTTGTTGAAAAAGGCGGAGAAATAATTCCAAAAATTATAGCGGTAGATTTCACCAAACGTCCACAGGATTCGGGTCCAACTATTTATAGAACCAATTGCCCAGAATGCGGAACAGAATTAGTTCGTAAAGAGGGTGAAGCACAACACTTTTGTCCTAATGATACTGGTTGTCCACCTCAAATAACAGGAAGGATCCAGCATTTTATTTCTCGTAAAGCAATGGATATTGAGGGTCTTGGGGGAGAAACGGTGGAATTGTTGTTTAATGAAGGCTTGATCCAAAACTACGCAGATTTATACACGCTTACTAAGGACCAGGTTATGCCTTTGGAGCGTATGGCAGAGAAATCGGCAGAAAACTTGGTCAACGGCGTAGCAGCATCAAAATCAATTCCGTTTGAACGTGTTTTATTTGGTCTTGGAATTCGTTATGTTGGGGAAACGGTAGCCAAAAAATTGGCAAAAGCCTATAAGAACATTGATGCCTTGATGACGGCTTCTGAAGAAGAATTAGTAGCTGTTGATGAAATTGGGGGTAGAATAGCCGAAAGCGTAGTGCAATTTTTTGCTGATGACAACAATAGAGAAGTTGTGGAGAGACTAAAGTCCTACGGCCTTCAATTTTCCCTATCAGAAGAACAATTACAAAACCAATCTGATACTCTAAAAGGAAAAACCTTTGTAGTCTCAGGTGTTTTTGAAACCTTAGGACGTACCGAACTCAAAAAGTTGATTGAAGACAACGGGGGTAAGGTAGCTTCTTCCATTTCTTCAAAAACTAGTTATCTATTAGCTGGTGATAAAATGGGACCTAGTAAAAAGACCAAGGCAGAAAACCTTGGAGTTCCTATTATTTCTGAGCAAGAGTTTTTGGGGATGGTCTAATTTTCACAATTCTCACAATAAGTGTCATGTAGATAATCATCTTCTAATAGTTGAAAAGTTACCCCACCTTGGTTTGATGCATTAAAAATTTGGCAAAACCGTTTTTTGTTAAGATTAATGGCATTAAGCATGATGGTTCTATATTCTGGGTTCTGAATAATCTCTTTATTGACAATAGTAAGGTTCAAGTAATAAAACAAAAGGTTTTCGTTTACATCCACCGTTTTCATTTTGGGCTGTAACAAATCTTCCGCTTGTTTTAAATCGCCATAGTACGTTAAAAATTGGGCAAGACTCAGATAATCATAGTCTTGCAAAGGAACACTTTTATAATTATCGACTATATAAGCTACGGACTTATCCTTATTTACATAATCCCGCTCACGCATATAGAGTTCACTTTTTATGATATGGTAATTCACTAACATTCTGTTTATCAATCCTTGTTCTATGCCATATTTTTTTAAATCTGTCAGTTCTTTTTTAAAGTTCTCTTGTTTAACGGGCTCCACATTATAGCGCCATATGCGCATTTTTAGAGCAGCAAGGTTATATTTAATTCGCTTATCCTTGGGTGATAATTTTTCCAATTGTTGTAGCTCATTGTAGGCTATCAAGAGGTTTCTTTCATCTTTTAAATAGCGGAAAGCAGAATTTTTGTTGAAAAACGGCACGTATTTCAATTGTCTTGGTATTTCCATTGAGGACAGAATATCAGGATTAGCTTCTTTGCCCTTTAAACGTTCAAAAATGGAGTTTTGTAATGCTGCTGCTTCGTCTAAATTGTCATCACCGATTGCCTGATTAAAAAGGTCAATAATGACTTCGGTTTTCATGTCTTTATACTTGTCTATTCGCTCTAAATCCAGCCGTACAACAGCTTTTCTATGGTTTTTTAAATATTTCTCCAATTCTTGAGATGTATTACCTATCAATTTTTGTTTGATTTGCTCCTTACTCAAGGATTTATAGGACTCGTAAGAAGTGCCAGAAATATCATTTAAAAATTCCACCCAATTCTCAGAGGTAGAGACCTTGGTTTCAATGGTAGGTTCTTGAAATGTCTGCATGGCTGAAACGATACTGGAAGCCCGTTCGTTCTGAAGTTTTAAGTTCCGTTCTGCATTACCTTCTACTGAAGCATAGGCTTTTATATCAATTTTTTTAATGTTGAAATCGGTTAACCGAAGCGAATCATAAAGTGGTTTAATATCTTCTTGGGAATAAACCGATTTGTTTTTCTCAAAGGGAATGGTGAACGTCATCGTTTTTTGCTTTAACGAATATTGTTCGTTACCTGTATTTGCACCAAGCTTATTTTGATAGGTGATAGAGTCCAAATACATTCCCATATCCAACAAATCCCATTGATAGGATTCTAAATTAAAAATAGTGTAGTATTGGCATAAGTTCTTATCTGTTAAAAACAAAATATTAAACTCCACTTCTTTGCCCTTAAATGCATCTGGTAAACGTCCCACTCTAACCCTAAACTTATCGTCTGGAGCGGGTCTTAAAGTTTTCTTTAATGCCGATGCATACACTGGTTTTAAAAGTTCTCCACGAATCTGTTGCTGTTCTGGAAGCACCTCAAGACAGCCATATCTATCTTTTGCCACTACATCAACAGCTATCCCATCTCCAGCATTTTTAAAAAGCTGATTGAACCATTTTTTATCATTTATTTGGAAATAGAGTGTATTGGTTTTGTCCATTTTAATGGAGAAACCGATTTCTTTTGGTTTTTGTGAAAAAACTTGGAAACAGCGCTTACAAACAATATTCCGCTCACCTTGCGGGAACTGTATATCAAATGTGTTCTGAGCTGAAGAAAACGAATAAAAGGCTAAGAAAATAATAAAGAAATAAAATTGTTTTTGAATTATCATTTTGGTTAAACTATTGTTTGTTCCTTAAATATTGTGTCACCCTTTCTTTTGCATTTTCTTTGATGTTCATATAGTAGAAATTAATATCCGCTACGTGATAATTCTTTCGTCTAAAAAGAAAACTCCATGGAAACCTGGGTTTCTTTGCCCATAAAATCCCATCGTGGACTTGGGCATCTACCCGTTGTGGTAAGACCTTATTAAAATCGCGTAGTATGGCTCCTAAATTTTTGTTTTTAGATACGTACGTAGTATCAGTTTTCCAACTTAAAGGATTGGTCACCAAAATAGAGTTTCCCAATGGTCTGTCATCTGGCAAATGGCCTCTTTTAAATGTTCGCCAAGAAATTACACAACCTAAATCGTTGGAACCTTCACAAGGAAAAATGGTTTTAAAATAGTCTTTTGGTACAGGTAAACCAATTAAATAAGCAGCTACTAATTGTTGTTGCAAAGGAGTATTATCAAAGAATTCGCGGATTAGAGGTCCCGCATGTGTCGTCCCTTGACTATGACTTGCTATTACAATAGGTCTACCGTTATTGTAATACTTTAGATAATGTTCAAAAGCATTTTTCACATCGGAATACGCTAACTCAAATGCTTTCTTTGCAGACGCTTTATCATCTGTGCTATAGCTTACTAAATGGGCCTGGCGATAACGAGGTGCAAAAACCCTACCTGCGGCATTAAAAGCACTAGCTTGAAACTGTATGGTGGAGTTATCAACTTTTTTGTTTAATTCTAAGTCAGTAATACTCGGGTTCCAAGATAAATCTTTCCCTTTGCCATTATATATTGTTGGATGAATAAAAAACACATCTGCCCTTAATTGTGTTGATGCAGTCCTATCCGAACCGGGAATTTTATCTGAATTATCCCTTTTGTCAGGATGTGCAGCCCAATGCAGTAAATTAGAATAATCAATAGTGGCAATTTTAGGAGGGCTATAGGCATTGGAAGGACCATAGGTTTTACAAGAAGTAAATTGTAAAATGATAAATAGTAAGAGAAGGGGTAAATATCTATTCATATCGCCTAATTTAGAGAAACATTTGTAAAACAAAAACGAAAATAAGTCCTAACTAAATAATGATTACCAATACCACACGTAGATTCTGGTACGTTATCCTTTCAAGTTTTGCCTTACTGGTGCGCTATAGGTATATAAAAAAATGGTTTTGGTTGCCTTTACTTGTTATTTTCATAGGTTTTATAATTCCTCAAAAAATGATGATCCCTGTTAAAGGAGCCGATTTAAGTAGTTGGGATGTCAATTCTTTTTGGGCATATCCGTGGGGGAGTTCCATTACTCACAAAGGGATAGATATTTTTGCTGAACGAGGAACACCTGTCATTGCATCAACCAAGGGATTAGTAATTTACACCTATGAAGGCGGAAAAGGGGGAAAGTCAGTTATGGTTTTGGGTCCCAAGTGGCGTTTTCATTATTATGCCCATTTAGATGAAATCAAAACGTTTCCATTCAAACCATTAAAAAGAGGGACTGTTATTGGCACTGTTGGCGATACTGGTAACGCAAAAGGAAAACCTACTCATTTGCATTATGCAATAACAACACCTTTTCCATATTTTAATTTATGGGACGATGATGCCGTTCATGGATGGAAGAAAATATTCTATTTAAATCCAGATATTTGGTTGAGACCTTAAGGTTGAAAATGATGATAAAAGACTACAAAGAGTTTGAAAAGACTTTAAATAATGATGCTCCTTGCAGCGACTGGTCCCTGGCTTTAAAAGCTCTTTGGTATGCAGCAAACAATAATTGGGAGGCATCACATGAAATCGCACAGGATTTATATACCCCAATTGGTAGTTGGATTCATGCGCATTTACATCGAGTTGAAAGTGATGAGTTTAATGCAGGGTATTGGTATAGGCAAGCTAGGAAACCATTTTCTAAGTCATCTTTTAAAGAGGAAATAAGAGAGATTTTGGAAACAGTTTTAAGGTGTGAATCCAAATAATTGGACCCATACCTTAAACCTATATTACTCTGCAGCCTGTAGATTAAGTTCACCAACAGCTTTTCTAATATCATTACCCCATATAAATAGACGGTCATAGGGTTTAACTTTGTGGTACCGTTGCGGATTGTAGACTTTTAAGGTCGTCATGTCTACACAATAGCGTTGTACCCATTTATTTTCATTAACAAAAAAACCTTCAGATGCTTTTGCTTTTTTACATTGTGCATACAGCTTCATGCACATTCGATACTCATAAGCAGTCAGCATTTTTGGGTCTGCCCAAGCCCCCAGATTATTTTCAAAAGCATCTTTTGTACCCTCCCGAGCTAAACGTAGGTCAGAATTTTTTGGTAAGTTAGGATATATGAGGATAGAAGAGGCCCATCCAGATTCCAGCAATAATAGGTTAAAGGTCTTTCGTTGGTCAAAAGTTACGGTTGCTAGCTCATTTTTAGTATAACTGGGAGCCACATAGGCTAATAACCGCCCATAACGGTCAAAATGTTCATCTGCTGAACGTACAAAAAGGCTTCTATTGTTTCCGTTTGGCTTTGCCAAACGCTGATTCATCAATTGTTTAAAAAATTCTTTCGCTGTAAGTCCTTGGTTAATATGTAATGTTCCTGCGTTGGTAAGTTTTGGTAGGAGCAATGCTTTTAGCTCAGGATCTATCCAAGCATCAAAATCCCCTGTTTCCAAAAGGGCTTTTAGTTCGTTGAGCTTATTGTTTGCTGTCGTCTCGCCACCTTGATAGCTGGTTTCAGGAGTATCAATGCCCAACATACGTATAGGCATTCTTACATATGGAGTATCACCATCCGCAGGATCTCCCGATTTACTTTTCTTGCCAAGTTGGTTTAGCTCTACGCCTTTTGGGTCCCAAAAAATAGGTATTTCCGCCATGATGATTGTTTTTTAATTTCTAAATGATATTTGTTTACTAAAGTTACTCAGAATATGACTCCATACTTACTATTTATGTATAGCTATCAATATTTCATGTACGAAAAGCGATTTATAAAATGTTATAAATAAAACAATTTGTTTATTTTTGAACAATCAATATCAATTATCTTTGTAATCATGAATGCAGGGATATTAATTACCTTTGTGAAAACGCACAAATTCAAATGATATTCAGGGCAATTCAAGATAAATTCAAGGTAAAATCTGGTCTCAAATATTTAGAGGATGAGTTAAAAAAGACTAGTAACGTAAGTACTAGAAAACCTGGAGTTTCGTCAATTGGATGTGTTGTGGATATGGACAAGTTTCCAGACCCAGAAGCATTTAACAAATTGATAAGTGATTTTTCCTTACAACCGAACGGTGTAAAAATTATAGGTTACAAAAAAGATGAAGGGGTGCATTCCCCATTTGGGATTCAGTTTTTTACGGACAAAGATTTGGGTTGGAACGGTACGATTGAGAATGGTTTTGTTTCAGAGTTTGTGGACAGGGAATATGATGTTTTAATTAACTATTATACTGATGACAAACTGGTATTAAAATTATTGTCTGTACGAACCAATGCAAGAATAAAAGTTGGTTTTCCTTCTGTGGATTCTAAGCTAAACGATTTAATAATTGATACCTCTATAAATAATTTTGACGTTTTTAAAACAGAGTTGAAAAAATATTTGAAAGTACTTAAAGAAATAAAGTAATGGAAGCGTTATCTGGAACAGGAGTGGCATTGGTCACACCTTTTACTAAAGATTTGTCGGTAGACACTAAAGCTTTAGAGCGAATTGTTGAGCATTGTATTAGTGGTCGTATAGATTATTTAGTGGTCTTAGGAACTACTGCCGAATCGGTTACGATTAGCAAAGAAGAGAAGGCCTTGGTTTGCAAAACGGTTAGCAACGCAAATGCAGGTAGATTGCCATTAGTGGTTGGCGTCGGTGGGAACAACACTTTAGCAATTATTGAAGAATTACAAACATTGGATTTGGGGGATTTTACAGCTATCCTCTCTGTATCCCCGTATTACAGTAAGCCAACCCAAGAAGGCATTTACCAACATTTTAGAGCGATAGCTAAGGCATCTCCCTTGCCCATTGTTCTTTATAATGTACCTTCCAGAACAGGCAGCAATATGTTGCCTGAAACCACCATTCGTTTAGCTAAAAACTTTAAAAATATAGTAGCCATAAAAGAAGCATGTGGAGATATGATGCAAATTGATACTATCTTAAAGCAAAAACCAAACGATTTTATGGTCATCTCTGGGGATGATTTTACAGCACTGCCAACAGTTTTGGCTGGAGGAGCTGGGGTTATCTCGGTATTGGGTCAAGGCTTACCTTTAGAATTTTCCAGGATGATAGAACTTGGACTTCAAGGTAACTCAGATGCGGCCTACGAAATCCACCATGCACTCTTGAACGGGATGCACTTAATTTTTGAAGAAGGTAACCCAGCTGGAATCAAAACTATATTTGAACATCTAGGATTTTGTAATGCTATTGTAAGGCTTCCTTTGGTTGAAGCCAGTTCCAGTTTAAAAAATAAGATTGGCCAATTTTTAAAGACATTACAGACCGCAACGGTTTAAGTAAGTTAAATCTTCCCTAAAACAATTGCTATTGCCTTTTGGAGGGTATATGTTTGTTGGGGATACTATTTTTTATATCCGTTGATAATCACTAATTTTGCAAAATATTTTTGATAATGAGGTCGATTTTATCCATACTTTTTTCCTTCATCTTTTTGGTTTCCTGTAATGAGTATCAGAAGGTGCTCAAAAATGAGGATGTTAAGGCCAAATATGATATGGCGGAGAAGTACTATGCAGATGGAGATTACAAGCGGGCTAAAAGATTATTTGAACAAATAGCTCCTAAATATGTAGGGAAACCACAAGGAGAACGGGTAATGTTCTTTTTTGCGGATACCTACTTTAAAACGGGAGACTATTATTTATCGGGATATCAATTTGAGCGTTTTATCAAATCATATCCTAAAAGTGATAAGATTCAAGAAGCGTCATATTTGGGGGCAAAGAGTTATTACGAGCTTTCCCCTAAATACTCTTTGGATCAAACAGATACGGACAAGGCATTGAGTAAGTTACAAACCTTTATCAATACTTACCCTGAATCCGAGTTTTTTGCTGATGCTAATGCAATGGCTCAGGAATTAACAACTAAAAAGGAGAAAAAGGAAATTGAAATTGCCAAACAATTTGATAAGCTAGGGGAGTTTAATTATCCAATTTTAGTCTCTGCTATTGCTGCTTTGGACAATTTTATCACAGATAATCCAGGATCTGCGTATCGTGAAGATGCATTTTACTACAGGGTAAAAGCCACGGCCAATTTAGCATTTAACAGTACTCCGCAAAGAATGCAGGAACGTCTTAAAGAGGCAATGGATGCATATAATGCTTTAATTAAATCCTACCCTGAAACAAAATATAGCAAAGAAGCAGATAACCTACATAAGAAACTAACTAAAGAACTAGAGGTATTCCAAGATAACGCGAATACCAAGTAAGAATATAGAATAGATTAAAAATGAACGATTTAAAAAACACAAAAGCTCCAGTTTCTACTGTAACTCATAATAAAAATGAGTTTGACTCTAAAACAGAGAATATTTATGAAGCTATTTCTATAGCTTCAAAAAGGGCTATTCAAATTAACTCCGAAATAAAGAAAGAGTTATTGGAGAAATTAGAGGAATTTGCTACCTACAGCGATAGTTTGGAAGAGGTTTTTGAGAACAAAGAGCAAATTGAAGTTTCTAAGTTTTACGAAAAATTGCCTAAACCACACGCTCTTGCTGTCCACGAATGGTTAGAGGATAAAATCTACTATAGAAATACGGAGAAAGACGCATAATATGTTAAGTGGTAAAAATGTCCTTTTAGGTATTACTGGGGGGATTGCTGCTTACAAAACAACTTTTCTTACACGATTACTGATAAAAGCTGGTGCTGAGGTCAAAATAGTTATGACCAAAAGTGCCAGCTCTTTTGTTTCTCCCCTTACACTTTCCACATTGTCCAAAAATTCAGTTTTGATGGATTTTGTTAATGAAGAAGATGGCAGTGTATCTTGGAACAACCACGTGGAATTAGGCTTATGGGCAGATATTTTTTTGATAGCCCCGGCTACTGCCAATACACTGTCCAAAATGTCAAATGGCATTTGTGACAACCTATTAATGGCTACCTATCTTTCTGCTAAATGCCCGGTATATTTTGCTCCAGCTATGGATTTGGATATGTACAAGCATAATTCTACAAAAGCAAGTATAGAAAAGCTTCAAGGTTTTGGAAACAATATGATTCCAGCGGAATCTGGTGAGTTGGCAAGTGGCTTGGTAGGCGAGGGGCGAATGGCAGAACCAGAAAATATTGTTGTATTTTTACAAAACCACTTGGCGGAAGGCCTTCCGCTTTCTGGGAAAAAAGTATTGATTACTGCTGGACCAACACACGAAGCGATAGATCCGGTACGCTTTTTGGGAAACCGTTCATCTGGAACTATGGGTTTTGAGTTGGCTAGAAAAGCAGCAGATTTAGGGGCAAAGGTTATCTTGGTTTCTGGACCAACAAAACTGTCTATTGGCCATTATGGGGTGGAACTAGTTCGAGTTACATCAGCTGCGGAAATGTATGAAGCAGTTCACAATCACTATAATACTATTGATATAGCGATAAGTGCAGCAGCAGTTGCGGATTACCGCCCAAAAACAATATCTAATCAAAAAATTAAAAAACAGGGAAATGATTTGCAGCTAGATTTGACAAGAACAAAAGATATTTTACTTTCTATGGGTGAACAAAAGAAAGGTCAATACCTGGTTGGTTTTGCATTGGAGACCGAAAACGAGAAGGAAAATGCTAAAGAGAAGTTGAAGCGGAAGAATCTGGATGCTATTGTTTTGAACTCTTTACAGGATAAAGGTGCTGGTTTTGGGGCAGGTACTAATAAAATCACTTTTATTGATAAGAATTTGTCCGTAAAAGCGTTTGAACTTAAGACGAAGACCGAAGTTGCTTCAGATATTTGGTCTGAAATTATCAGTAGAATCCATGCGTAAGTATTTATCCTTACTTTTTTGTTTGCTTTTTTGTGTGGTACTAGTTGGGCAAGAACTTAACTGTGAGGTAACCGTTAATTATGATCAGGTTGCCCAAACACGACCAGAAGTTTTTAAAACATTGGAACGTTCACTGAAAGATTTTGTCAATAAAACTAAATGGACCAACAGGACCTTTCAGGATAACGAAAAAATTAATGCAAGGATGTTCATTACGGTTGTCAAAGGCGAGGGAAATCGTTTTGAGGCCAACATACAGCTGCAATCTTCGAGACCTGTTTACAATACCTCTTACGAAACACCCGTCTTTAATTATAAAGACAATGCATTTAATTTCAGTTACCAAGAATTTCAACCAATAGTATTTAATCCAAATAATTTTGATTCCAATCTAGTAGGGGTAATTTCTTACTATGTATATATTATGCTTGGCTTGGATGCGGATACTTTCTCGTTGCAAGGTGGGGATGATTATTACAGAAGAGCACAAAACATAGTAACCCAAGCACAGGGGAGTAATTTTTCCGGTTGGGCACAGGAAACAGGAAAACGTACCCGTTTTGAATTGGTCGATAACCTATTGTCCAACACCTTTAGAGAATATCGTATTGCTATGTATAACTACCACAGAAAAGGTATGGATATCATGAGTGATAATAATAGTACTGGGAAACAGGTCATTTCAGGAAGTTTGCGTTTGTTTGAAACCCTTATCAAAAGAAGGCCAAACGCTTTTTTGATTCAAACTTTTTTTGACGCCAAATCCGAAGAAATCCAAAGTATTTTTTCCGATGGCCCAAAAGTTGATATTGTCCAACTCAAGGAAACCTTAAATAGAGTGGCCCCATTCTATTCCAATACTTGGAGTCAAATAAAGTACTAGCTTTTTTATTTGTAGAACACATATCTTTGCTGTTCTAAAATCAATTGAGTGCTTACCCATCTTTCAATTAAAAATTATGCCTTAATAGACGATTTGAATATCTCTTTCTCCAATGGTTTCACCACTATTACAGGAGAAACAGGAGCTGGAAAGTCAATTCTGTTGGGTGGATTGGCACTTGTTTTGGGAAAACGGGCAGATTTATCATCATTAAAAAGGAAAGACCAAAAATGCATTATTGAAGCTTCTTTTGATATTGAACGCTATGCATTAAACTCTTTTTTTGATGAGAATGATTTGGATTATGAAAGCCTATCCATTCTAAGGCGTGAAATTTTACCCAGCGGTAAATCCAGAGCGTTTATAAATGACACACCGGTTACTTTGGATATCCTTTCAGGATTGGGAGAACAATTGGTGGATGTACATTCACAACACCAGACTTTGCGGCTAACAGATAATGATTTTCAGATGAAGGTCATTGATGCTCTAGCAGACAATTCTATATACCTAGACCGTTATTCGGTAGCACTAAACGATTATCATAAGGCTTCAAAGGAGTTGCAAGAACTACTTGATTTTCAATTAAACTCTGATAAGGAATTGGATTATAATAGTTTTTTGCTTAAAGAGTTGGAAAATGCTCCATTGCAATTAGGTATTCAAGAAAAGCTGGAATCGGAATACGAAGAATTGAGTAACGTTGAAACTATATTGGAGCAATTAGCGAATTCTTATCAACTGCTAAATGCAGAGCAAGTAGGTATTTTGGACAGTATTTCTCTTTTACAGCAATCTGGTCAGAGATTAGCAGGCTTTGGAAAACAATTTGAAGGATTAAATGAACGTATACAATCCATTGCTATAGAAATTACAGACATTGCAAATGAGTTGGAAATTCAGCAGGATAGGGTAGAGGCAAATCCAAAGCGTTTGGAGGAGGTCAACAACCAATTACAATTGTTACACACTCTCTTTAAAAAGCACCAAGTATCCACTATTGAAGAATTAACGGAAATACAAACAAAATTAGCTTCAAAAGTTGATGCCTCTGTAAATATTGAGGCTAGAATTAAAGAAAAACAAACTGCTGTTTCGCAACAAGAGGGAGAGCTAAATAAATTAGCTGCAAAAATAAGGGAAAAGCGGAATGCCGTAATTCCAAAATTAAAAACTTTGCTACAAGAAAAGCTTTCTGCACTTGGTATGGCTTCAGCAACATTTAAGATTGAGATTTTACCATCTACAAGTTTTGGAACAAATGGAAAGGATGATTTAAACTTTTTATTTTCTGCAAATAAAGGGAGCTCTTATGGAGAATTAAAAAAGTTTGCATCTGGTGGCGAGCTCTCTAGAATTATGCTGACCATAAAATCTATTCTGGCAGCATATGAGCACCTTCCCACATTGATGTTTGATGAAATTGACACTGGGGTTTCTGGGGAAATTTCAAACAAGATGGGAGAAATCATGCATCAGATGAGTACAACCATGCAAGTTTTTTCAATAACACATCTTCCGCAAGTCGCATCAAAAGGAGTACATCAATACAAAGTATATAAACAAGAAGGTGCCACATCAACCACAACACATATGAAAAAGCTTACTGAAGAAGAACGTGTGAGCGAATTAGCGGAAATGCTTGGAGGAAAGTCACTTTCAGATTCTGCAATGGCCCATGCAAGGGAACTTCTACAAACGAAATAGCTTGTTAGGTAATTGTATAGCTATTTAATCAATGCTCAAATTGCTATATTTGCCCACTAAACCAACAATAAAGAATACATGGGTTATAACTTGTTAAAAGGAAAAAGAGGTATCATTTTTGGCGCATTGGACGAGAATTCAATCGCATGGAAAACTGCTGAAAGAGTACACGAAGAAGGAGGAACATTTGTATTGACCAATGCACCAATCGCCATGAGGATGGGCCAGATAAATGCTTTGGCAGAAAAGACAGGCTCAGAAATTATTCCTGCAGATGCTACAAGTGAGGAAGATTTGGCAAACTTGGTCTCTAAATCCATAGAGATTTTAGGAGGTAAATTGGATTTTGTGCTACACTCTATTGGGATGTCTGTTAATGTTAGAAAAGGACGTGCCTATACCGATGAGAAATATGATTTTACTACAAAGGGTTGGGATGTGTCCGCACTTTCTTTTCATAAAGTGATGCAATCGCTATACAAAGCAGATGCGATGAGCGAATGGGGCAGTATTGTTGCCTTAACTTACATGGCAGCACAACGTACCTTTCCTGATTATAATGACATGGCAGATAACAAAGCTTATTTAGAATCTGTCGCACGTAGTTTTGGTTATTTCTTCGGAAAAGAGAAAAAGGTACGGGTAAATACAATTTCCCAATCACCAACTCCGACTACAGCAGGGCAAGGCGTAAAAGGCTTTGATGGTTTCATCAGCTATGCTGAAAAAATGTCTCCGTTAGGGAATGCAACGGCAGCAGACTGTGCAGATTATACCATAACATTATTTTCAGATTTGACCAAGAAGGTAACCATGCAGAACTTGTTCCATGATGGTGGCTTCTCCAATACTGGTGTCAGCCAAGAAGTTATTGATGAATTTACAGAATAATAGAAACTAATTTGTTTTAAAGCCATCCAGAAAAGGGTGGCTTTCGTATTTATATGCGTATGCATGATTTAAGTTTTTCCTTCATCATCCCTGTTTTTAATAGGCCAGATGAAGTCCAAGAATTATTGGAGAGTCTTTCAAAACAAAATTATAACGAGCCTTTTGAAGTTGTACTGGTTGAGGATGGTTCTACATTAAGTTCAGAAGAGGTTGTTAACTCATTTAGCGACATACTTCAGATTTCTTACTACAAGAAAGAAAATACTGGGCCTGGAGATTCTAGAAATTATGGGATGCAGCGCGCGAAAGGTAATTATTTTATCGTTTTAGATTCCGACTGTATTATACCGCCCCAGTACTTAGCGGAAGCGACAAAAGAGCTAAAACGGGAGTATGTTAATTGCTATGGAGGGCCAGATGCAGCCCATGAATCATTTTCCTTGGTACAGAAAGCTATTAATTATGTAATGACATCTTTGTTCACTACAGGAGGGATACGAGGGAATAAGAATGCTCTGGATAAGTTCCAGCCACGTAGTTTTAATATGGGAATATCCAAGGAGACTTTTGAGGCAACCCAAGGTTTTGGCAATATACATCCTGGGGAAGACCCAGATTTGACTTTTAGAATATGGAAAGCGGGATACAATAGCCGTTTATTTCCAAAGGCATTCGTATACCATAAACGTCGTATTGATTGGAACAAGTTTTACAAACAAGTCAATAAATTTGGAATGGTAAGGCCAATCTTAAATAAATGGCATCCCGGCACAAGCAATCTTACCTATTGGTTTCCTACTCTTTTTGTTTTGGGATTAATTCTTTCAATTCTTATTTTTTTCTTAGGATTTTCATGGCCTATTTGGTGCTATGGAATATATTTCTCATTAATTTTTATTGATTCTCTTTTAAAAAACAGGAACCTTGCTATTGCAATACTTTCCATTTTTGCCACCCTTATTCAGTTTTTAGGTTATGGATGGGGTTTTTTAAAGTCGACCTTCTTGCTTAACTTTAACAATAAGGAAGCTGAAGAACTATTTCCAAAGCTTTTCTTTAAAAACTGACTTTGTGCTAAAAAAAATTATAAACGGGCTCAATAAAAGAAAAGTAAAGGTTTTTCTCTTGTTCTTGCTTTGTTCAGTTTTGGCATGGAGCGTCAGTAAACTATCAGAATCATATGAATCACGAGCCACATTTGAATTGGAATACACTAAATTCCCAGATTCCCTTTTGCTAAATACTACTGAAAAAGATTATACCAATGCAAAACTACGTGCTAGCGGTTTCCAATTTTTGAGGTACAGTATAAACCAAAAGAAAATCAAGATAGATTTAAGACAAGTAAACAATCATAAAAGCAATTACTTTCTCACAGAAACAGAACTGAAAGTTCAATTAGAAAGACAACTGCCAAATACAATTTCATTATTGGAGCTCGTAAGGGATACTTTTTTTGTGGATTTATATAAAGTTGCCCTAAAGGAAGTACCAGTTAACCCTAATATTACAATTAATGTAGCAACGAATCACATACTTGAAGGAGAATTGGAACTTAGTCCTAAAGTGGTTACTGTCAAAGGTCCTTCAAATGAAATCGCTGAAATTAATCAGATTTCAACTTTACCATTGGTTTTGAACGAATTGTCCACAAACTTCTCCCAAAAGCTCAGATTGATATTGCCAGAATCAACCAATAATACCCAGTTGCTTCAAGAATCTGTAGAAGTATCAGGCAAGATTGTAGAGTTTTCGGAGAAAGAGTTCAATATCCCAATAGGCTCAGAAAACGTTCCAGAAGGATTTCGCATTAAAAAATTTCCAAACAGTGTAGTCATAGTCTGCAAAGCCAGTATAGACAGGCTAAAAACCATGGAATCATCAGACTTTGAAGCTATAGTAGACTACGCGACTTTAGCTAATTCTTCATCAAAATATTTAAGTATAAAATTAAAGCGCAAGCCTAAAAGCGCTTATTCGGTACAATTATTGACCAATCAAGTTGAATTTGTTTTAGAAAAAATATGATTGTTGGTCTAACTGGTGGTATTGGAAGTGGCAAGAGTACAGTTTCCCAAATGTTCAGGGAGCTAGGAGTTCCTGTATACGACTCGGACACAGAAGCAAAGCTGCTTATGAATACTTCAAAAAGTATTAAAAAAGCAGTTATCGCATTGCTGGGTAAAGATTCTTATGTAGATGGGGTTTTAAACAGAGATTATATTTCGAACAAGGTGTTTAAAAATGAAGAACTCTTATTAAAATTGAATGGAATTGTACATCCAGAAGTTAAAAAACACTTTATGGCTTGGAGCGTTAAACAAAATACTCCATATGTAATTCAGGAAACTGCGCTCATTTTCGAGAATAATGCCCAGGGCAACTATGATAAAGTAATTTTGGTGACCGCACCGATTGAGGTACGTATCAATAGGGTGGTAAACAGGGATAAAGTCAGTGAAGGAGGAGTGTTGAGGAGAATATCCAATCAACTTACCGATAGTGACAAAAGACCTTCATCTGATTATGTCATAGAAAATATTGATATAGAAGCTACTAAAAAAAGTGTAAAGGATATTCATGATCAGTTAGTTGATCAAGCATAAATAAGCGCACAATTTTAACATTTTTGTTAAGGTTAGGTTAAACGGGAAATAGCCTAAATGTTAAATTTCTAATTTTACTGCAATGAACAAGAAGCGTTTTGTTCTTCTCGTCATCTTAATGAGCCTCTCGCTTATTGGAATTATTTCTGTTCAGGTCTATTGGATCAAACAGTCTGTAGAAGATAAGGAAGAGCAATTTTCGAATGCGGTTGAAGATGTTTTAGATAAAGTTGCCGATAGGGTAGAAAGCAGGGAGCGAAAAGACTATATGGAACGTGTAGTTAATGCAGATAGCATAGGGGTTCCAAAATCTGAAAAGCTCCGTAGTATCTTGTTTGTTGACCGTGATGTGAATTCTGATGAGTTAATGTTTTATTCGCACGGAATTTTAGAAGAAGATTATGGTTCTTCTTCAATGTTCTTTGATAATCCTGGTGGTATAGATACTATACCTTTAAAAAACTTTACAAGCAAGCGTACCAAAACCATTCTCAAAGAGGAATATGGTTTGGATGGAAAGCGATATGCACTTACACCTATTGAAAAAATAGAAAAGTTTGGAGGTCTTTTAGAGATAGACAAAATTCTTATAAATGATGTTATTTCTGAAGCGGCTAAAAAAGTTCCCATTCATGATAGGGTGTCCAAGCAAGAAATAGAACTTTCTTTGGGTCGTGAGCTTAAAAATCGGGGAATTGATATTGACTTTGAGTATGGTGTTTACAGCAGGGGTTTTCCCACCAAAGTAAAATCAAAGCGCTTTAAGTTTGCGAACACATCGATTTATGAAACACCCATTTTTAGGGATAGTGATGGAATGACTGATTTTGCACTATTGATTTCCTTCCCTACTAAAAAGAAATTTTTGATAGGGAGTATTATGACTATGGCCATGCTGTCTTTGGTTTTTGTCTTGGTAATCGTTGTAGCATATTCAAGTGCCATCTATCAATTGATAAGGCAAAAGCAGATTTCAGAAATAAAATCTGATTTCATTAATAATATGACCCATGAATTTAAGACACCGATAGCTACAATTAATTTGGCTGTGGAGGCGATAAGAAACCCAAAATCGATTGATGATAAGGATAAGGTTTTGAGATATTTAGGAATGATTAGGGATGAAAATAAACGAATGCACGCACAGGTAGAAAATGTGCTACGAATATCTAAGCTTGAAAAAAATCAACTGGATATAAGTAAAGATAGGGTAGATGCCCACGACATAATAAATGATGCAATAACCCATGTAGAATTAATAGTCGAAGATAGGGGAGGTTACGTGAAAACACATTTGGGGGCAGAGCGTTCAGATATTTTGGCAAATGAGATGCATTTTACCAATGTAATTGTAAACGTTTTGGACAATGCGGTCAAATATTCGCCAGAGGCGCCAAAAATTGATGTGTTTACGGAAAAAGCAAAAAATAGCATCATTATAAAAATACAAGACCAAGGAGCTGGAATGAGCAAGGTGGTCCTAAAGAAAGTTTTTGAGAAGTTCTACAGAGAACACACAGGAAATATACACAATGTTAAAGGCCACGGTTTAGGTTTGGCATATGTGAAGAAAATAGTAGATGATCACCAAGGTGAAGTTTATGTTGAGAGTGAAAAAGGAAAAGGAAGCACTTTTTATATTAAACTACCTTTAATTTAAAAATTTATGGAAACGGAAAATAAGAAAATACTTTTGGTGGAAGATGATCCAAACTTTGGAATTGTCTTAAAAGACTATTTGCAAATGAATGATTTTGACGTTGTTCTTGCAAAGAATGGAATGGAGGGTTTTGAGAAGTTCAAGAAAGATAATTATGACGTTTGTATTTTGGACGTTATGATGCCTTATAAAGATGGATTCACCTTGGCTAAAGAGATACGCGAAAAGAATGAGAATGTACCGATTGTATTCTTGACAGCTAAGACAATGAAGGAAGATGTATTAAAGGGATATAAAGCAGGAGCCGATGACTATTTGAACAAGCCTTTTGATTCAGAAGTTCTTTTAATGAAACTTAAAGCGATACTTCAAAGAAAAGCTTCTAATACATTAGCAGACAGCAAGCAATTTGAATTTAAAATTGGAAACTTCCATTTAAACTCTAAGCTGCGTTTCCTAAAATATAAAGAAGAGGAACCTATTAAACTTTCTCCTAAAGAAAACGAGTTGTTACGTCTATTGGCATTGCATGAAAATGATTTAATGCCTCGTGAATTGGCGTTGACAAAAATCTGGAGGGATGATAATTATTTTACCTCAAGAAGTATGGATGTTTACATAGCAAAATTGCGTAAATATTTAAAACGAGATGATGTTGTTGAGATATTAAATATTCATGGTGAAGGCTTCCGTTTGGTAGTAAAAGTTGAAGGGGAATAATATCTATTCAGTTTTGTATAAACAAGGAGACCGCCAATTGGCGGTCTCCTTGTTTATAATAGTATATATAAGACGCTTACCGTAATTATACCAGTAAATGCCAAAAGTGTGGTCATCATGGTCCACGATTTGAAAGTTTGTTTTTCGGTTATTCCCAAATATTGACCAACAAGCCAAAACCCACTATCGTTTACGTGAGAAAATATACTGGCACCAGAAGCAATAGCAATTACCATACATGCAAGTTGTATTGGGCTAAGCTCGGCATTTATTAATAGTGGCGAAACTAGACCAGCTGCAGTAATCATTGCTACTGTAGAAGAACCTTGAACAATACGAACAATAGCGGCACTTACAAAGGCAAAGGCTAGAACAGGAAACCCTACATTGTTTAAAGAAGTAGCCAAGAGCTCACCAGCTCCAGTATTTGTAAGTACTTGTTTAAATACTCCTCCAGCACCTGTCAACAATATAATTGTACCTGCTGGTGCTAAGGATTTTCCTGTTATTTTAAATAATTGTTCTTTCGTATATCCTCTTCGAATGCCAAAAAAATACCATGCTAAGAAATTAGCAATGATCAATGCTGAAAAAGGATGGCCAATTAATGCTATAACATCCAATATAGTCTTGTTATCTATGCCTAAAATACCACTAGCGGTAATGGTATTAAAGAGTATTAAGATAATTGGTACTCCAATAATCAATAAGGTAATACGAATATTGGGTAATACAGTTTTTTCATCAGATGAAACTTCTTCTGGGGCTACAATATGTATCTTTTTTGAGATGTATTTTCCGAAAATAAGACCACTTACTAGAGCGGTTGGTATACCTACAATAAAGCCAACTAAAATCACCCATCCCAATTCCGCACCTATGATATCTGCAACGGCAATAGGACCGGGAGTAGGAGGTATAAAAGCATGTGTAATGGCTAAACCTGCTAGTAGTGGTATAGCATAGAGTAATAAGGATTTTCCTGTTTTGCGCTGCAAAGCATATATCATTGGGACTAAGATGATGAACGCCACATCAAAAAAAACAGGGATAGCTATTAAAAACCCGGAAATTACCATAGCAGTAGGTGCATTGTTTATTCCAAATTTTGCTACCATAAAATTTGCTATTGCCTTTGCACCACCAGACGCTTCCAAAATAGCCCCAAACATTGCTCCTAAACCTACTACCGTAGCTACAAACCCTAAGGTGTTTCCCATTCCCTCTTGAATGGTATTAATTATTTGTGTAGCATCCAGTCCTGCTATCAACCCAACGGTAATACTACCTACTAATAGCGCGATAAAGGCATTTGTTTTTAGCCTTAATATTAGAAATAACAGTATTGAAATTCCTGCTAAAACAGCCAGGATGAGATTGGTTTCAATCATTTAAGTTGATTTAAAATTTCTTGTAGTATTTGTTCTGGTGTCTGGATAATTGAAACTGAAATAGCATCATTTGGTTCTTCTAAAGTGTCAAATTGAGACTTAAGTAATTTTGATGACATATAATGCCCTTTCCTATTGTCAAGTCTAGACTTTATTTCATCGTAAGTGCCCTTTAAGTAAATAAATACACTTTCTTTTTCAATAGCTTCCTGTAGTTGTGCCCTGTACTTTTCTTTTAGCGCAGAACAAGCGATTACAGCTCCTGTTTCCTTATTATTTATGGCGAGCTCATTTAATGCTGTCAACCATCCGTATCTATCATTATCATCTAAAGCATGGCCAGAAGCCATTTTTTCAATATTTTTTTTAGGATGATAATCATCTCCATCATAAAAAGGAATTTGCAGAGTTTTAGCCAGTAATTTTCCAATAGTTGTTTTGCCGGTTCCTGAAACTCCCATTATGTAAAGAATTGATTTACTCATTGACCACAGCTTTAAGGTGTTTTTCCACTTTTACAATCATTTCCTGTTGCTTCAAATCAGAATCAATCCAAAATATATTGGAATTTTTCCGATACCAAGTTAATTGACGTTTTGCAAATCGTCTTGTGTTTTTCTTTATTTCTTCTATTGCCTTTTCCAAAGACCATTTACCATCTATAAAAGAAAATAATTCTCTATAACCAACAGTCTGTAAGGTATTTAAGTTTTTATGTTGGTAAAGCGATTTTACTTCCTCGAGTAAACCTACATTCATCATTATATCTACCCGTTGATTAATTCTATCGTAAATAATTTCCCTATCCGCTGCGAGGCCAATATAAATTGTTCTAAAACTACGTTTGCTTTTTTTCTGGTTTAAAAATGAAGAATATGCTTTTCCACTCCCAATGCATATTTCTAAAGCACGAATCACACGATGCGAATTTTCTAAATCTACCTTTTGATAGTAAACTTCATCAAGTTCTTTCAACTTAACTTGTAAGCTTTTAATGCCATTTGAGTTCAATTCTTTTATCAACCCTTCTCTAATTTTGGGGTCTACTTCTGGAAATTCATCTAAACCATCCACAACCGCATCTGTATAAAGACCGCTTCCTCCAACCATGATAGCTACATCTTTTGTTTTGAATAAGAGTACTAACTTTTCAATAGCCTCTCTTTCAAAATCTCCAACAGTGTATTGTTCCAAAACACTTTTATGTTGAATAAAATGATGCTTTACAGTTGAAAGTTCTTCCGGGGATGGAACTGCAGTGCCAATGCGCATTTCTTTATAAAATTGTCTTGAATCTGCCGATAGAATTTCTGTTTTAAAATGTTGGGCCAAGGCTATTGCCAGTCTGGTTTTGCCTATTGCTGTTGGGCCAACAACCGTAATCAATACTTTGGAACTCATAACACATCCCCACAATTATAGCAATGCTTGGCATTATCTCGATGCCCCTCAGCGGTGCAACTTGGACAGGCCTGCGTATTAGTGTGGACAACGCTAGCAGTATTTTTACTCTTTCTTCCATGTTTTGAAAACTCAACGGTTACAATCCCAGTTGGGACTGCAATGATGCCATAACCTAAAATCATGATTATTGTAGCTATAAACTGTCCTAAATTGGTTTGAGGGGCAATATCTCCATAGCCCACAGTGGTCAAGGTGACAATTGTCCAATAAATACTTCTTGGAATACTGGTAAAACCCGCTTCATCACTTTCTATGAGATACATTATTGTACCCATTATTACAGATAGTATTAAAACAACATAAATGAAAACAGCTATTTTGGCCCTGCTAGCTTTTAATGCAGCTTTTAATTGGGAAGCTTCCCCTAAGAATTTTACCAATTTTAATATTCTAAAAATTCGTAAAAGACGAAATGCCCTTACAGCCAATAATACTTGTGACCCAGCAAAAATATAAGAGAGATATAGTGGAATTGTTGATATAAAATCTATAATGCCGTAAAAGCTGAAAATGTATTTCAGAGGCTTTTTAATGCTAATAATTCGTGCTATATACTCAAAGGAGAAAAAAATAGTGATTATCCATTCGAAGGTCAATAAGAGGCTGTGGTACTTTACATCTATTTCGTCCACGCTTTCAAGCATCACCAATAAGACGCTTACTATAATTAAAAAGAACAATACAATATCAAAGAATTTACCTGATGGCGTATCTGCTTCATAGATAATTTCATGCAGTCTGTTCCTCCATCCAGATTGTACTTTATGTTCTTTCAATGATTATTCTTTTATTGGTATCATTTTAATCCTTTTTTGTCTGCGTAAATAGGATTCTATAATAAAAGTTGAGTGTTCATCACCTTCTATTGGAGCTATTATAGATTCTAAGATATGAATATTATTTAGTTGGTAATTTAAGTCCACAAAACCAACACCGTTTAACTTGCCTTGTTTGATTAAAATTGCACTCTGCTCCCCAAGTTCTCGACCTTTGTCCAACAACACTAGACTCCTATTGTCAATACTATATTTTTCTATAGCTTTCAATATTTTTTCATTTCGTCCAGCTGTATTTTCTTCCTCTTCGAGATGAAACTCTTTTTTTATCTTATGTAAAAAATTATCTGAAGCTTTGAAGGTATTAAAACTACCAAGACGTTTGGATTGACCGTTTTTCCTTTCAGATTTTAGGGATAGTAATCCAGCTGCATCTTCAAAAGCATATGCTCCATGTGAATAGCCCCTTTGTCGCTTTTTATCATTAAAGAGTGGAGTATTTCTTTTTATTTCATGGTGTTCCTTCAAAAGCGCAACAAGCTCACTGCCAGTTTTTTCAAAAGTTACTTTTTTAGTTTCTTTTTGTAGCTTTCTTGCCAAAGGGCCAACATTAGTAAAATGTTGATTCACTCTTTTTTTGATGTTTTTTGATTTTCCAATAAAAAGAATTTCACCATTCTTATCGTGCATGTAATATACCCCTGTCTCCGATGGCAACCGATCCACAATGTCCAATTGTTTTGTAGAAAGTTCGCCTAATGTTTCTTCGCGAACAACAGATTTTATAACGGTTTTATTGGAGTCTTTGTTTAAAAGAAGCTTAAAAAGCTTGAGTGTAGCCAGGGCATCACCATTAGCTCGATGTCTATCGCTTACGGCAATACCCAATGAACGCACCAACTTTCCCAAGCTATGCGATTCTGCTTCTGGGATTAATTTTTTGGAAAGATCTACCGTGCAGATTGTTTTTCGCTGGAAGTCATAGCCTAAGCGCCTAAACTCTGTCCGTAGGATTCTGTAATCAAATTGAGCATTATGGGCAACAAGAACCGTATCAGAGGTAATTTCCACAATGCGTTTAGCAACCTCATGAAATTTAGGTGCTGTAGTTAGCATCTTATTATTGATTCCTGTAAGATTGACTACGAATGGCTGAATGTCCCGTTCAGGATTGATAAGAGTTATGAATTTATCGACAACTTCATGGCCATTAAAGCGATGGATAGCAATTTCCATAATGCCCTCCTCGTTGTACTTTCCACCAGTGCTTTCAATATCTAGAATGGCATACATTAATCTAACGATTGCTTTTAAGAATAATTTCTAGCGCTAAAGATACTACTTCCAATACGTACCATAGTACTGCCCTCTTCAATGGCGATTTTGTAATCTCCACTCATGCCCATTGATAAGGTGTCAATTTTTGGCAATATTTTTTTAAGATTCTCAAAAACTCTTTTTAAGGATTTAAACTCTTTTCTGATTTGAGATTCATCGTCGGTATAGGTTGCCATTCCCATGAGTCCTTTTATTTCAACATGTTGCATTGCCTTAAAATCCTCGGAATTAACAATTTCCTCAAGCTCGGTTTGGTCTAATCCAAATTTGGTATCCTCTTCTGCAATATGCATTTGTAAAAGGCATGGGATTGCCCTATTGCATTTTGCTCCCTGTTTATTGATTTCTCGCAATAACCGAAAACTATCCACGCCATGAATCAAAGAAACAAATTCAGCCATGTATTTGACTTTGTTTCGCTGTAAGTGCCCAATCATATGCCATTGGATGTCTTTCGGTAAAGTTTCCCATTTTTTGGTCATTTCTTGGACTTTGTTTTCACCAAAAACCCGATGTCCAGCATCATATGCTTCCAATATATCACCATTGGGTTTTGTTTTGGAAACTGCAACAAGCGTAACTTTTTTTGAAATTGATTTAGTGATCTCTTCTAAATTTTCAATTATGGACATAATCTACAATGTTATATTTCATAAATAGCCAAACCACTTCTAAGTTTGGGCTCTATATACGTACTTTTTGGAGGCATAACCAGGTCTGCATTTGCAATCGCCTTTATTTCTTCTACTGTGATTGGTACTAATCCAAATCCTACAGTAAATTCCCCTTTATCAATACTATTTTTCATCTTAATGAGATTGTATTTTCCATAACCATAGGAGATACGCTTATCATTTCTAAGATCAGAAATTCCTAAAATGGGTTCTAGGATTGTTTTATATAAAATTTGAGTATCGAGTTCACTAAGTACATCGGTAAATTTATATACAGTTTTTCTTAAATAGAGTGAATAAAATTCACCATCTAAATACATGCTAAAATGATGTTTTTTGGTAGGCTTATATATACCATCATCTTTTTTTTCTATACGGTAAAAAGTATCCAACTGTATTAAAAACTCTTCTTTGGACAACCCATTCAAATCTTTTACCATTCGATTGAATTCGTAAATCTTTACATCTGACTCTGGAATTAGATAGCTCATAAAAAAATTATAGGCTTCGTTTCCTCTGTGCCCCTTGTTCTTTGAGCTTAAGTCTCTTGCCAACAAATTGGAAGAAGCACTCCTATGGTGTCCATCTGCTATATAGAGCGCATCTATTTTTGAGAATGCACTTTGCAAAGAGCTAATGGTTGCTTCATCATTGATTTGCCATAATTTGTGTTTAACCTTATCAGTAGTAGTGAAGTCGTATACAGGGGCTTTTCGCATTTCTTCTTTAATGATATTTGATATAACAAGGTCATCTTTGTAAGTCATTAAAACAGGCTCTGCATTAAAACCTACTGTTTTTAGGTAATCTGCAAATAAGATTTCCCTTTTTGCTATGGTGTCTTCGTGCTTTTTGATTGTATTGTTTCTATAGTCTTCAACACTGGTGGCACAAAAAAGCCCTAGGCTTTTAAAATTATCATTAGTAATTTGATACAGGTAAAAACTTGGGTATTTATCTTTTTGAAAGGTGTTGTCTTCCAAAAATTCTAAATATCTGTTATGGACAAGTTTAAACCGCTCCTTCCCTGTGATGGATTTATCAAATTTAAACCCGGGGTTTATAATGTGTAAAAAAGAGAACGGATTATATTTTAAAATTGAATTTAACTCTTCTTTTTGGTATTCTTCATAAGAACGTGAAGCCACAAAAGCCACCTTATCCACTGCAGGACGTATTGCCTTAAAAGGAAGAATCGTAGCCATTGGTTTTATATAAATTGTTTAGCCACCTTTTCTGCCTTTCTGGATACGGAGTAGTCATAAAATCCTTCGCCAGATTTTACTCCGAGCTTGCCAGCCATAACCATGTTAACCAATAGTGGACAGGGAGCATATTTTGGGTTTTTGAACCCATCATACATTACATTTAGTATGGAAAGGCAAACATCCAAACCAATGAAATCTGCCAACTGTAACGGACCCATGGGGTGTGCCATACCCAACTTCATAACGGTGTCAATTTCGCTTACTCCAGCAACACCATTATATAAAGTTTCTATGGCTTCGTTAATCATTGGCATCAATATTCTATTTGCTACAAAACCAGGATAATCGTTAACTTCAGTAGGGGTTTTTCCAAGTTTCTTTGACAATTCCATGATAGTATTGGTAACCTCATCTGAAGTACTGTACCCTCTAATGATTTCTACTAACTTCATTATGGGCACGGGATTCATAAAGTGCATTCCAATCACTTTTTCTGGACGATTGGTTGCCGCCCCAATTTGGGTTATTGAAATCGAAGAGGTATTGGTGGCTAAAATGGTTTTAGAATCACAAAGTTTATCTAGTTGTTTGAAAATGTCCAATTTGATGTTCAAATATTCTGTTGCAGCTTCAACGACCAAATCTGTATCTATAACACCTTTTTTTAAATCTGTAAAAGTGTTGATGTTTGAAAGTGTACTTTGTTTGTTGTCCTCAGAAATAATCTCTTTAGCCAACATTCTATCTAAATTCTTAGTGATAGTGGCAATTCCTTTTTCTAAAGAATCTTGTGAAATATCAATTAGGTTGACATTAAAACCATTTTGTGCAAATACATGTGCAATTCCATTACCCATAGTACCAGCACCTATTACTGCAATTGTGTTCATTGTATAGAGTTGATTTCTTAAAATTTATTTATTCGTTTTCGAAAGCTGCTATAACTTGTAATGCTACCCGTAGTGCATTAGCGCCTTGTTCTAAAGAAACTATTGGTTCAGAATTATTGTTTACTGCATCTGCAAAAGTTTCCAGTTCATCTAAAATTGCATTATTGGGCAGAATATCAGGGTTTTCAAAATAGATTTGCTTTTTTTCACCTTCGGCATTCTGTAGAATCATATCAAAATCTCCAGGATTTTCTGGAGCATTTTTCATTTTTACCACTTCAACTTTTTTCTCAAGAAAATCTACAGAAATATAAGCATCCCTTTGAAAAAATCGCGATTTACGCATGTTCTTAAGAGATATTCTACTAGCAGTTAAGTTAGCAACGCAACCGTTCTCGAACTCTATTCTAGCATTGGCAATATCTGGGGAATTACTAATGACCGAAACTCCACTCGCATTAATTTGCTTTACTTCTGAATTTACCACGCTTAAAATGGCATCAATATCATGAATCATTAAATCCAATACAACGGGAACGTCCGTACCCCTAGGGTTAAATTCCGCAAGTCTATGAGTTTCAATAAACATTGGGTTTTCTATAGCTTCCTTCACAGCTATAAAAGCTGGGTTAAAACGTTCTACATGACCAACCTGTCCTTTTACGTTATGTTCATTGGTTAAATTGAGCAACGACTCCGCTTCTTCTATTGTATTTGTAATCGGTTTTTCTATAAAAACATGCTTACCTTTCTCAATCGCTTTTTTTGCGCAGACGTAATGTGAAAGAGTAGGAGTGACAATATCTATAACATCAACATGGTCAATAAGTTGATTTATGTTTTCAAAATATTTATAACCAAATTCTTCACTTACTTTTTTGCCATTGATTTCATCTGGATCATAAAAACCAATTAATTCATATTTTTCGGATTGGTTGAGCAAACGAAGATGTATTTTCCCTAAATGTCCTGCCCCTAGAACACCAATTTTCAGCATAAAATTCAGTTTTTTCAAAAATACGGATATAGGTTCAATTTGCTAAGGCATTTTAAGGAAGTTCGCAAAGAACTTTATAAATTCGTGAACCAAACCAAAACATGCGAGATACTTTAAAACATAGGGGAATGCGCAATAAACTTGCTAAAGTTGTTGCTTCAAAAGGAGTTACTGATGAGAAGGTATTGGATGCCATCAAGGAAATCCCTAGACATTTATTTTTGGACAGTGGGTTTGAAGCCCATGCTTATCAAGACAAAGCGTTTCCCATCGGTGCTGAACAAACTATATCCCAACCGTATACTGTTGCTTTTCAAACCGAACTTTTGCAAATAAGACCTAATCAAAAAATACTGGAAATAGGTACTGGAAGTGGATATCAGACCGCTATACTACTTAATTTAAAGGCTAAAGTTTATACTATAGAACGTCAACAAGAACTGTTTAAAAAAACTAAGCTATTTTTTAGTAAAATGGGCTATCGTCCCAAAAAAGTAATTTTTGGAGATGGTTACAAAGGATTAGAAGAAGAAGCCCCTTTTGATGGTATTATTGTTACAGCTGGTGCACCAGAAGTTCCAAAACCATTAATGGCTCAATTGAAAATTGGAGGGAGGTTGGTTATTCCTATTGGTGTAGATGAACAAATCATGACTCTATATGAGCGAAAATCAGAAAAAGAGTTCGAAAAGAAAGAGTTTGGAAATTTTAGGTTTGTGCCGTTGTTGGAAAACAAAAATTAATTGTTAAAGCTCTTTTTGATTCTGGATAGATTACGCTTGTTATCCCTATCCTTAATAGTTTCGCGCTTATCGTACTCTTTTTTACCTCTAGCCAATCCTATGTTTATTTTAGCGAGCCCTCTGTCATTTAGAAAAAGATTTATGGGTACAATAGTATTTCCGGAGGTGGTAACTTCTTTTCGTAACTTTTTAAGCTCTTTTTTGTTAAGAAGTAATTTACGTTCCGCCTTTGGTTTATGGTTATAATGGCCACCATGGCTATACTCATCAATTTGCATATTTACAACAAAGAGCTCGCCAGCCTCATTGAATTCACAGAAGCTTTGTGATAAAGAAGCCTTTCCAAGTCGGATAGATTTAATTTCGGTGCCGCCAAGAACAATACCAGCCGTATATTTATCCAATATTTCATAATCGAACTTGGCACGCCTGTTTTTAATATTGATGTTTTTTTGCATGGGTTGCAAAAATAAGAACTCTAAAATTAGTAGGCTCGCGATGTAATTTTTTAGGTATAAATACCGACAGAATCAAAATGAGAAAAATCACTCTAGTTTTACTTATATTATTTTTAAACGCTTGCATTAGCGAGAAAAAAAAGCAATTAACTGCACAGGAAATTATTGATAAATCTATTGAAGTAAGCGGAGGAAAACTACACAACGATTCTAAGGTCTCTTTTTTGTTTAGGGGTAGAAATTATATTTCTGAAGTTATTGAAGGAAAGAAAACATTAAAACGAATTACCTATACTGATTCTCTAAGAATTACTGATGTTAAAAGACATAATTCATTCCAACGATTTTTTAACGACAGTTTGATTCAAGTTTCTGACTCTATCGCAACGAGATATTCAAATTCGGTAAACTCTGTTCACTATTTTGCTCGATTACCATATGGTTTGAATGATTCTGCGGTTAAGAAAGAACTTTTGGGAGAAAAAAAGATTAAGGATAAAAACTATTACAAAGTCCAAGTTACATTTACTAAAGAAAATGGGGGCGAAGACTTTGATGATATCTATATCTATTGGTTTGACAAGGAAACTTTTAAACCCGAATTTTTAGCTTATGAATTTCATGTTGATGGTGGAGGAGTTAGATTTAGAGAAGCATACAACGAAAGATATATTGGGAATATCCGATTTGTCGATTACAATAATTTTAAGCCTAAGAATAAGAATGTTTCAATTTTTGCAATAGATAGCCTTTTTCAAGCTGGGGAACTGGAACTGCTATCAAAAATAGAACTGGACAGTGTGAAGGTAGTTGTTGCCAATTAATTCATTTTCAAACGAATATCCGTGGCAACACTATCTATTATTCTCACAATGAACAAACTGCTATTGTCTGTATCGTCCATCTGTTCATATTTTTCATATCCTATTAACTTATTTACCATCATTGGCGTTGTGTTACTATGACCAACAATCAATACGTCTTTGCTTAAATTATCCGCTTTCAAACTTTCTATATCTATATCACTTGGATTATAATAAGTGACATTTATATCTTTTTTCACAGAAGTTGGAGCTGCGGTCATTGAGGTACGCTCATAATTTGTAGAATAAATCACATCTAAGTCTATGGGTTCAAAAATTTCTGCCCATTTAATGGCTCTACCCAAACCATCTTGATTTAATTCTGGATTTGAATTTGATGGGTCTGTCCTGTCTTTTTCAGCATGCCTAATTAAATAAAAAGTTGATATTATCGGGTCTGCTTTTATTTCTTTATCTTTAGTATTGCAGCTTATAATCCCCACAGCTATAAAGACAAGAAGACAAACTTTATTGAGACTAATTTTTTTAAATTTTGTTGAAATTTTCATATTCAGGTGAGCTTGGTTTTTCTAAAAATAGCATTAAATTTTTATTTTCCCATATGCAAAAAATTATAGTTGTCTCCTTAATACTATTATTTTCTTGTAAAGTATTTGGTCAAGAGGCTATTCTTCCAAATGATTTTAGGCAACATTCGTTAACTCAATTTAATTCCAGTTTACTAAATGCTACAAACGTATTGGATTGGAATAATCCTCGATCACTTTCTCTTTGGACACGTTGGCAATGGCAATCTATAGATGGAGATCCTACCAGTCTATTTTTAAATTATTCGCATAGTTTTAGTTCTAAAACAGGAGTGGGTTTAGGTTTTTTACAGCATAATACTGGCACTTTTTTAAATACTGGAGGTATTTTAAATTTTGCTCAAGCTATTACATTAAAAGAAAATATAAATCTCATTGTTGGAGCAAATGTTTATTTATTTACACAAGAAGTAGCCGATGATAGATTTGATCCTGATATGGATGTATCTGGACTAGAAGGGAGGAATGATTTTGTTGCTCAATTTTCACCAAGTGTTCGTTTAAACATAAACAGGTTTAACATTGCAGCCTCACTAGAAAACACTTTGGATTATAATTTTTCGCAAAGTGAAATTATTGATAACAGTAAAATTTTTGTTGGAACTATTAGTAATGACTTTCCCATTGTACTCTTTCCTTCTATCGAAAACAATTTTATTAGGCCTGTGTTCTATGTTAGGTCTATACCTGATTACGATATGCAATATGGGGGTAATTTGTTACTATCAACTTCAAAATTTTGGGTCCAAGGTGGATATAACAATTTTTATGGACCATCTGGAGGTATAGGAGGTACTTTTTTTAATACTTTTTCCATCGGGGCATTAGTCGAATTTGGAACAAGTACTGAACTTACAGATGAAGAACTTACTTTTGAGTTAGTTGCTTCATATCATTTTGGAAAACCAAATCGAAGTGAAAAAATAGTTGATTTTGATGACGAAGATCAAATTGAAACTAAAGAAGAAGTTATTGAAGAACCAATTCAACCAATAGCCCAAGAACAACTAGAACAAAAAAAGCAGCTCGAACAGGAAGAGATTAAAGAAAGGCTTCTTAAAAAACAACAGGACTCAATTCTACTCCAAGAAGAGAAAAATGCTCAGTTAATAAAGCAGAAAGCTCGTTTAGATAGTATAAACAAACTGCAACTAACTAAAGAAGTGGATGTGTTACCCAATGAGAAATATGAAGAGGTCACTAGCACTACAATTGATGGATTAACACCTGGGTTTTACCTAATAGCTAATGTTTTTGGCACGAAAAAATACTTTGAGGCTTTTATGAAGTCTATGACTGATAAAGGGCTAGAACCTAAATCTTTTTATCGAAGTCAGAATAAATTTAACTATGTCTATTTAGGAAAATACAATACTATTGAAGAAGCACGAAGAAATAGAAACAGTAAATTAAATGGTAAATACCAAGGAAAAACTTGGATTTTTAGAGTTAAGAAATAACGTTATTTTTTGATTTCTTTTTGAACAAGTTGCTCCAAATAAGCCATTGTATTTACCAAATACTTTCTATCTCTAGTCATTGTGGCCATTGCAACCGCACCATTTAAAATGGTATATAATTGCTTTGCAAATTGTAGTGGAGGAACTGGTATCTTTATTTCTTTAGCGTTAACACCATTTTCAATAACCAAAGCAATTTTTCCTTCGATTTCCTTGATAGTCTCTTTGTTGGCAGCAACTAACAAAGAATTATTGTGTTGGGCATCTACACCAATATTTAAAATTGGGCATCCTCCCATTTGCATGGTAAAAACATCATATTGTCTGTAAAAGCTGATTAAAGAATATATTTTATCCAAAGAGTTTCCGCCATTGTTTAACAACTCATCTATTTTAGCCAATAAAAGTGTTCTATTGTGTTGAAATGAAGCTAAAGCAAGGGCTTCCTTATTCTCAAAGTTTCCATAAATCGCACCTTTCGTTAGCCCAGTTGCTTCTGTTAAATGGCTCATACTTGTTCCTACATAACCATGTTTGTTAAAAATAGGAGCAACGGTTTCTATAATATACTGAGTGGTGCGTTCAGCTTTGGTTGACATGCTATGTGGTTTGATACTAGCTAATATAGAAAAAATATATACTGTATGGTATTAAAAAAGACACCTAATTCAAGGTGCCTTTTTAATAAATCGTCATATAGGCTATTTTACCAACTCATTTTGATTTCTAAAGACCAGCTTCTCATCAAAAGAATCTAGTAAAATAATACTTTCTCCTTTTATGTTTCCTGCCAAAAGTTCTTTAGATAGTTTGTTTAAAACTTCTTTTTGTATCAACCTTTTAATTGGCCTTGCTCCATATTGTACATCAAACCCCTTATTGCCTAAATAAGTTATTGCTTCATCAGTAGCATCTAAGGTGATATTTTGCTTTAACAACATCTTTTTTAATTGTTCCAGTTGTATGCCCACTATTTGTTTAATATCCTCTTTATTTAGAGGTGTAAACATAATAATATCATCTATCCGATTAAGAAATTCTGGGCGTATGTTCTTTTTCAATAATCCTAGAACTTCTACCCGTGCACTTTCCGTAGCACTGTGGATATCCTTATTGGCTTCAAACTTTTCTTGAATAATGTGGCTTCCCATATTACTGGTCATTATTATTACGCAGTTTTTAAAGTCAGCCACACGACCTTTATTGTCCGTTAACCTACCTTCATCAAGTACTTGTAGCAATATATTAAAGGTATCTGGATGCGCTTTTTCAATTTCATCAAGAAGTATCACGGAATATGGTCTTCTACGAACGGCCTCAGTTAATTGTCCTCCTTCATCATACCCTATGTATCCTGGAGGTGCTCCAACCAACCTACTCACTGAGTGGCGTTCTTGATACTCGCTCATATCAATTCGGGTCATGGCATTTTCATCATCAAAAAGATATGCTGCCAATGTTTTAGCAAGTTCTGTTTTTCCAACTCCGGTTGTCCCCAAGAATAAAAAAGACCCAATGGGTTTTTTAGCATCTTGTAAACCTGTCCTACTTCTTCTAATTGCATCGGAAACTGCCTCTATAGCTTCTTCTTGTCCTACTACTCTTTTATGTAAGACATCTTCTAACTGCAATAACTTTTCACGCTCGCTCTGTAACATTTTTGTTACTGGAATTCCTGTCCATTTTGCAACAACTTCGGCTATATCCTCGTTGGTAACCTCCTCTTTGATAAGTGTGCTGGACTTTTGTTGCTCTAACAGTTCTTTGTTCAGCCCATCCAATTGCCCTTGGGCCTCTTTAATTTTTCCGTAACGTAGTTCTGCTACTTTGCCATAGTCTCCATTGCGCTCTGCACGCTCTGCATCTAACTTATAGGTTTCTATATCCTGCTTGGTTTTTTGGATATTGTCAACTACAGTTTTTTCACTTTCCCATTTGGCAAAAATTTCGTTTCGCTGCTCTTTAAAATTGGCCAACTCTAAGTTCAAAGATTTTAGTTTTGCACTATCATTCTCTCTTTTTATAGCCTCTATTTCAATTTCCAGCTGCATTATTTTTCTGTCTAGAACATCCAATTCTTCAGGTTTAGAATTGATTTCCATACGCAATTTCGAAGCAGCTTCATCAATTAAATCAATTGCCTTATCGGGTAAGAACCTATTGGTAATATAGCGTTGTGATAGTTCTACTGCAGAAATTACCGCTTCGTCTTTAATACGAACTTTATGGTGCGCTTCATATTTTTCTTTGATACCCCTAAGAATTGAAATAGCACTTTCCGTGTCGGGTTCATCGACCACAACTTTTTGGAATCTTCTTTCTAATGCCTTATCCTTTTCAAAATATTTTTGATACTCATCTAAAGTAGTTGCCCCAATGGCTCTTAACTCCCCTCTTGCCAAAGCAGGTTTGAGGATATTAGCTGCGTCCATAGCCCCTTGACCACCTCCAGCACCTACTAAAGTGTGTATTTCATCAATGAAAAGTACTATGTCACCGTCGGAAGAGGTAACTTCTTTAATAACAGATTTTAAACGTTCTTCAAATTCTCCTTTATACTTTGCACCAGCGATAAGTGCCCCCATATCTAAAGAATAGATAATTTTTTCCTTAAGATTTTCGGGTACGTCTCCTTGTACAATTCTATGGGCCAAACCTTCAGCAATAGCTGTTTTACCTACTCCTGGTTCGCCAACAAGCATGGGGTTGTTTTTGGTTCTTCTGGATAATATTTGTAAAATTCTTCTAATCTCTTCATCCCTTCCAATAACAGGGTCTAGTTTTCCAGAGTCTGCAAGCGAATTTAAGTTCTTGGCATATTTATCAAGAGAGTTATAGGTGTCTTCGGCGCTCTGGGAAGTTACTTTGCCCCCTTTGCGTAGTTCTTCAATAGCTTTTAATAAGTCTTTTTCTGTAACGCCATTATCCTTTAAAATCTGACTTATTTTACTTTTTGACTTAAATATGGCCAAAATCAGATGCTCAACGGATACATACTCATCTTTCATCTTTTTGGCAACAATGTTAGCTTCATTTATTGTTTTGCCTGCTTCTCTGGACAAGGCTATTTCACCTCCAGAAACTTTAGGAAAACTTTGAAGTTCTTTGCCCACAACTTGATTGATGATGTCTACATTTATATTGAGTTTTTTCAAAATAAACGGCAATACATTTTCGTCAACTTCTGAAATTGCTTTAAAAAGATGTTCGTTTTCTATTTGTTGATGCCCAAAACCTTGCGTAATTTGTTGCGCTTGTTGTAGGGCTTCTTGTGATTTTATGGTAAAATTGTTAAAATTCATTTCAATTGTTTTTTACAAGAAAAGCAACAACCTTACCAGTATATCGCATCGGTCAAAATGTCGCCAAAACCTTGAAAATAAAGGACATTTTGTCTGTTTTGTTAAGTACTTTAAAATAAAACGACAAAGATTAAAAATTGGAATATGGGTTTATTTGGAGGATTGTTTGGTGGAGGTTCAGAAGCAAAAAAGGAAAATAAAGTTCTGCCGTGGATTCCTTTGCAGTCTATTGATCAATTGGACGAAATAGAGGAAAAGTCTAAATCTAAAACACAAGTTGTTTTTAAACATTCAACCACTTGTGGAATAAGTAGAATGGTTTTAAATCTATTTACGGATACCTATACTCTTGATGAGAAAAGTATAGACCTTTACTTTTTGGACCTACATGCAAACAGAGATGTTTCCAATGAAGTGGCGGTTAAGTTTCAAATTTTGCACCAATCTCCTCAGTTATTGATCATAAAGAATGGAACTACAATTTTCCATACTTCTCACGGTGCTATTTCAGAAGTTTCACTGGAACAATACATATAAAAAAGCCCCAACTTTCGTTAGGGCCTAAAATATACTAATTGAAATTGTGCCGTTGCACTACACTCTTAAGTCTTGCTTTTAAATCTTCGCCGGCGTCATAAACCATTTGTTCATTAGAAGGAAACGGTACTGCAGCTAAATCTAAAAGGGCAATTAAGTTGTTTTCCAGTGCTCTTTTATCACCACTATAATTTGCATATACATGCTCAAAAACAAACTCACTAGAGATAGGGTAGGAGTTAATTTCTTGACCGTTCTCTAAATCAACAAAACTTACCTTTGCACCAACTTGAGCGTTTTTAAATTGTGTAAATTGATAAAAGCTACATGTTACTTTTTTAAACTTATCAACTTTAATATCATTACCTAGACTGTCTTTGGCAACATTTCCGTTAGCATCCAAAACATAGTCGTAACCATCCCTAATCTGCTTTTCTTTTATTATTTGCTTCTCATTGGTTTGCTCAGGAGAAATATTAATTTCTCTGAAATCTAGATACATGGCATAATCGTATTTGACAGATTCAAGAGGGTTTTTATGGAACTGAGTCCAAAGATTATTGATACCGTAAGTATTAAAGTCTAGTAGCTCTTCTTCCAATCGCTCAGGAATTATCTGTTGCGTGTCATTTCGCAATTCAATTCTTACATAATCCAATCCTTTTGTGTATGCCTCATCCATTTTGGACACCGTATTATAATAACCAGGGTTTATTTCATTCAAATATTTGAAATCATCATATGCTTGTCTATAATCATATTTATTCACGGCATTCTTAAGTAAATCCGATGCATTCGCATATAAATATTCAGACAATTCAGCTTTTGTTTGAATTATTTGGGAGTCATAATTTTTGAAGTTGAAAGACGCATTTCTATTTTCACCATAAATAGGCAATGGTAATAATGGTGCAATTCTATTTTGTAATTTTTTCAACTGTAAATATGACCTATATATTTTCTCTAAGTTAGCAGGGTTGCCATCTTTTTCAAGAAATGCCACTGTTTCCAATTCTCTTTTCTTGTTTTTCACAAATGCTTCTTCCAATAAGAGCACATACTCTTGATTTCCTTTTTTAGTCTTATTGTCCGAAAGTTTAGCAATAGCTTTATTCATAGCTGTCACATAGTTACCGCTGTTTAAAGCCTCTTGTGTTTTTTTAACTCCCCCGCAGGCAGTTAAAATTAGTAAAGTGATTAATAGTAAAGATTTTTTCATGGCTTTTGATTTAATGGTTTATTGCTAGGTTTTCAATAGCTGTGCCAAAAATGCTTTTTTGATAAACGTAAATCTAGTGGATGTAGTATAATGTATTTGTAATTATTTGATTTTTAGAATATTGTGTGATTTTTAGAATTGTTGATTTTTGTTGAATAAAAATCGTGAAATATTGCTTTTGTTGGTATGCTTATGACTACTCCAATTCGTATTTTTGCCACTTAAAATGTGCAAAATGCGAAGAGACCATCATGTTTTTGACCTAATTGAAAAGGAAAAAAAAAGACAGATACAAGGCATAGAGTTAATAGCCTCTGAAAACTTTACCAGTCCCCAAGTTATGGAAGCTGCAGGCTCAGTATTGACCAATAAATATGCTGAAGGCTATCCTGGAAAACGATACTATGGCGGATGTGAAGTAGTAGATGAAGTTGAACAGCTGGCTATTGATAGGGCAAAAGAACTTTTTGGGGCAGTATACGCTAATGTACAACCACATTCTGGTTCTCAAGCAAATGCATCTGTTTACCATGCATGTTTAAAGCCCGGAGATACCATTTTAGGTTTTGATTTATCTCATGGAGGGCATTTAACTCACGGTTCGCCAGTAAATTTTTCTGGTAGATTGTACAATCCTGTTTTTTATGGAGTAGAGGAGGAGACAGGAATCTTAAATTATAATACTATTCAAGAAATTGCTGAAAAAGAAAAACCTAAAATGATTATTGCTGGGGCTTCCGCATATTCTAGAGACATTGATTTTAAGCGCTTTAGGGAAATAGCTGATAGTGTTGATGCTTTGTTGTTGGCTGATATTTCACATCCTTCAGGACTAATAGCGAAAGGAATATTAAATGATCCAATGCCACATTGCCATGTAGTGACCACCACCACTCATAAGACATTACGTGGTCCAAGAGGGGGGTTAATAATGATGGGCGAGAACTTTGAAAACCCGTTTGGAATAAAACTCAAGAATGGAAATCTTCGTAAGATGTCTGGACTATTGGATTTAGCAGTTTTTCCTGGAAACCAAGGAGGCCCTTTAGAACATATCATTGCCGCCAAGGCTGTCGCCTTTGGCGAAGCACTATCAGATAGCTTCTTACATTATATGGTTCAGGTAAAGAAAAATGCTGCAGCTATGGCCAAAGCATTTATGGATAGAGATTATAAAGTAATTTCTGGAGGTACTGATAATCATATGATGCTAATTGATTTACGGAACAAGAATATTACTGGAAAAGATGCTGAAAAAGCATTGGAAAAAGCTGACATCACTGCAAACAAAAACATGGTTCCGTTTGATGACCAATCTCCATTTATTACTTCCGGAATACGTTTCGGGACTCCTGCGATAACAACTAGAGGCTTAATAGAAGAAGATATGGAAACAATTGTTGGTTATATTGACGAGGTGTTGTCAAACTCTGAAAATCAAAAAATTATGGGCGGAATAAAAGAAAATGTGAACAAACTAATGTCACCCAAGCCTTTGTTTACAGCTTAAAAACTAAGACTTTATTATTCATTGTTCAGAAGGATAAAGTCCCCATCAATGATGTTTTTGCTTTTTAAGTCGTATACTAGGGAATCTTGGTTAACCTCAGAGTAGAAGTAAAGTCCCCAATAGTTGAAATAACTGGTCCTAATTTTTGACATCACCCCATATACATCGTCAGATGCATAAGTTTTGTCCGTGGACTCTTCAAAAACTGGGATAAAAATTTCATACGGCATTTCTGTAAGCCCTTTTGTGAAATGGACAAAGTTTTCACTTAATGCTCCTAATATAGAACAAAGTTGGTCTGTTATATTTTGATTAGGAATTTTTGTAATAAATAACGAAGTGTCTATAAAATATATCGCAATCTCTTCGATAATTATCTTTTGGGAGTTCAACTCTTGTAGTTTCGTGACCGCTTGTTCAAAACCTGAGTACTCTAGCTTGGAGTTATTTTTACAAAAGCCTCCCCAGTTACCACTATTTAAATGAAACAAACTTTCGGTAAGGCCGAAATTACAATTTAGCCCAATATTAATTGATAAGTCTGGACAACTCTCATTGAAAGTTGTTTTGATGTTAGCCTCGGCAAAAAAGAATTTTTCTAAACTACTCACAAATTGATTAATACCCATAATTTCAAAAGAATCATTAGAAACTTTTGAGTTGGTATTACCGTTGGTATTCTGATTTTGCCGCATTCAATTTGGTTTGTATTATAAAGTTAAATTGAATATTGAACATTGGATTGGCGCAAAACCTTAAAAAAACTAAGGTTTTAATAGTAAAATCATTAAATTTTGTTAAAAAAATGTTAAAATTTAATGAACTGTCCTATTTAGTGCTTGGAGTAAACAAAAAGACCGATGAACGGTGAGTTAGATAAAGCCCCTATTTTTTGCAGCTAAAATCAAAGCTAAGTCATTCTCTTTTTCTGTCCCAAAAAGAGATTTTAAGTGTCTCTTTCGATTTTCTATGGAGGAGGCAGATAACTCTACATAACTTTCCAAGTCTTTAGTTTTTGTACCTATTGATAAGTGATATAATATTTTCTTGTCATTTTCATCAAGAGAAATAGTAGTAGACATTCTTTTTCTAATTGCTGCCAATGCTTTTGAAGAATAATATGGCGGTTTAAAAGTAACGGTCTTTACTGCATCTTCTAATGATTTAGGATCAATATCCGTTTTAACCATGTAACCGTCAGGGTCTACGGACTTTAGAATACTGTTTATTCTATGGTTATCACTAAAAGAGGACATGAATATTATTTTTGACTCTGGAACCAACTTCCTGGCAAGCTTACCCAAATCTTCACCATTGTGGGGTTGTTCTTCATTTGGGGGGTATAGTTGAACATCTAGAAAAATTATATCATACTTAAAAGAATTTACAGAATCTTTAATCTTTTCTTCACCGCTTTTATACGAGTTGGCGGTATCCACTATAATGGTATGGTTTTCAAAAGAAATTCTTTCCAGAATAAATTTGTAACCGAGCATTGTCATTTCATGATCATCTATGGCTAAAATTCTTAATGTCTTCATAGAGATTTCTTAATTATACTTCTAAAGCTTTCTTTGGCTTGTAGGAGTTTTTTTCTTTGAATTTGCTATCGTAGTTATCTAAAGATACACTAATTATCATTTCCGTTCCTTTACCAAGAGCACTTTTTATTTTTAAATCCCCATTTATCTTTTCAACTCTGGATATAATATTTTTTAGGCCAATTCCCTTTTTACCTTTTTTTACATTGAATCCAACCCCATCATCCACTACTTTTAGTAAAATTTTATTATGCTCTACATTTAGATTGACCGTTATGTTCTTGCATTTTGCATGCTTCACACAATTTTGCAAACATTCTTGTACTATGCGGTAGGTATTTATCTTTATATCTCCTTCTAAATCATCCCAATCAAAAGAGTCAGTAGGATTAAATGAAATAGCAATTTTTGATGAAGAACTCACGGTATCTATCAAATCTTGTATTGCTATTATGTAATTATTTATCTTTTTGTATGCCGCACTATTTAGTTCATGGGAAATTGTTCTTACTTCCTCTTCCAATTCTTGGAGCTTTTCAATAAGTTCCGCACGTTGTGCTATCGCAGACTCATCGCTACGTTCGTTCAAACCACTTAAAATGAGTCTAATACCAAGCATTTGGCCTAAAATACCATCATGAATTTCTTCTGATATTCTTTTTTGTTCAAGTTGTTTACCTTCTTGAAACTTACCCTGCTGCGAAAGCATTAAATTGTAAATTTCTTGATTGCTTTCTTGCTGTTCTTGCTGAAATCTTAACTTTTGATTATTGGATCCCTGATTTATGATGACAAAAACGCCTAAGCCTAATAATAAAAGCCCAATAGTAATTCCGATCAATGTTTCTTTTTCCTTTGCCAACGATTCATTTTCTTCAATAACTTCATCTGTTTCCAGTTCAATTCTAGCAAATTTGTCCTGTATGGCACGTTCTTGTAGTTGTAACTCTTCACTAAGACTAAAATAGGCGTCTGCATATTGCGCACTGTTCTTTTTGTCTAGTATGGTCAAAAGCTTAAGGGAACTTAATAGTCTATCGTTATTTGATGTTTCCCCAGCAATTTTTCTTCCTAGTAGTGCATTTTCTATTGCTAAACCTGTCTTCCCAGCCTTATGTAATACTTCTGCCTTATATTCATAGTTACGTGCCTTATCATAAGTTATTCCTAAGCTGTCTAAGATTTTATTAGAATTTTCAAATTCTTGAATAAGAAAACTAAAATCAGTAATACCATTTTTAAATTTGGCATAGGCCAGACCACTTTTGGCTTTGGAATATAACTTTGTTCTTTTTTGGAATAGACTGTCGGTCTGTAAAAGTTGGCTATAAAATGATATGGCTTGGGGGTAATCTCCATTACGGAGATTGGTTGATGCCATATTGTTAGTGTTGGTGGTATTTTGCCGATATCTTTTATTCTCTCTTGAGAAACGAATAAATTCTTTGGCTTTTCTATGGTATTGTAAAGATTTGTCAAATTTTTGCATACCAGTTTGGGCAATAGCTAGTCTAGTGTAGGCATCAAATAACTCCTCATCCATATCATTATCAGCGTAAAACTGAATTGCCCTGACGATATCCTTTTCTGCTCCTATATAGTCTTTATTATTGTCTTTTATATCTGCTAGAGAAAATAAAATTCTTCCTGGGTAATCTCTAGAAGTGGTATTAAGGTCAGCTTTTAAAAATAAATTATATGCTTCTCGATAGTGATATATGGCGCTATCCGGTTGAATACGTCTGAAAAAGGTTCCTAAATCCCAATGGGCTTCGCCATGCGATTTGTTGTCCTCAATATGTATCGAACTTTTCATCAACTCTTTGTTTACTTGTCTAAAAAAAGCAGAATCTGTTCGACTGTTAATCCTTAAAGAAATATCAGATAAGTATTTTGTTTTTGCTCTGGTATTTGGGCGTTCTTTTATGATATCAAAGGCTTTGTTTAATAGCTCAACTTTTTGTTGCTTGGAAAATTCTGGTTTTTTTGAAGACTCAATCCAGAGGGCTATACTATCTTTAGTTTCTTTTTGTTCTAGTGAAACACTTGTCTTATTTTTAGGAGTACAGCTTAAAGTACTTAGGATAACACCAGTAAGAAGTAAAGATAATTTCCACGTCATGTATGTAGTATAAATCGTATAATTAACAAAATCCCTACTTACAAGATACAAAAAAACCCCAAGTGTTAACATTTGGGGTTTCAAGATAAATTTATTTGATAACTAACTTCCTCTTTTCACTTCATCTACATCATCATCGTCGGTTGCATCTATATATAGTTGTTCTTCTTCAGTGGTACTTTCTGTTTCGCAAGAATAAAAGCCAAATGTCATTGTTGCAATTGCCAAAATACTCAATACTTTTTTCATGTGTTTTAAACTTTAATAGTTATAGGGAATCTTTTTAAATAATATGATAAAAATATAGAAAGACCCTTTCGTTGGGAGTATTATACTTTTTTCGGTGGTAAAATGACCAGTTCTATTAGTGAATGGACTATTTCTATAAGAATTTTATTAATTAACGTGTTGAATCGCGTTATTGGAGAGTAAGATTTGCAATTCGTCAATTCGTGTTTTGTAGGACTTAGAGAACGGAATTTCCTTAGAATTATTTCTTAGTGTACAAATACATTTACCATAATTAATTCTAGAAACATATTCACTATTAAGGATGTAGCTCTGGTGAATTCTAATAAATTTTTTTGGTAATGCCTCCTCAAAAGACTTTAAAGTTTTAAACGCACTAACCTTATCACCATCTGTAAGAATAAAATCTGTAGCATTGTTATCTGCCTGTAAGTATAGAATTTTACTAGTATCCAAATAGTGGAAATCGCGATATGTTTTTAAACAAATAGTGCTTGGTGTTTTTTCTTTTGGGTGTTGCCTTCTTAATTTGAAAACTGTTTTTCGGACATCAAAATCTGAATAGGGGAATAACCAATAATCAAAGAACCCCTGCTTCAAAGCATCATATGCAAATTGTTTGGAGTCAGAATAACCAATAAAAATTGGCATCTTTCGGATGTACTGATGTAATTCAGTAATCATTTTAAAATATTCCTCGGCATCATTATCTGTGAGGTTCACAAAAACAACATCTGGCAGATGCTTTAAAATCATACTCATACCATCATAATGATTATGAACAATATCACTCAGTTCAAAATCATTATAATCACTCAAGTAATCCTTTAGCATTAAACAGGAAGCTACTTGAGAATCTATCACGGTATAGAGATAACTCATACTTAATTTGTTGATAGCTAAGGTAATAACGGAATTTGAATACGGATTGCATTTTTCCCTTAAAAAAACTATGGTTTTTCTTTACCGAAAATTATTACAAGTAGAAACTAATTTTCTGTAGAGTACTCGTAAGCTCCTATATCTGGTAGGTTTTCGCGGTTGACACCTAAAATGTCCAATGGGGAAAATTGGGAAAATTGGATATTGCCATTATCTACTGCAATCGAATTTGGCAATAAGGAGAAGTCATTCTCTGGGGTATTTTGAAAAGCCGTTTCACCATTTAAAAAAATAGATTCAAAAAAAACTGTATTATCAAAATCATATAGGGGATTGCCATTAAATTCATTACCAGTGTCATTAAATTTTATAGTGCAGGTATCAAAGTTGTATTGAAACATAGCATCATCATTTTTTAATAAGCCCAATTCAATACGTCTATTGCCATCAATAATAGTATTGGAGAAACTTGCATTAACTAAATCTGAAGTTATAACCTGGTTCTGACTATTTTCTTCGGAATTTGTGATTATCAAGCTAGGGGTATTTCTAAAACCATTTTGCCAGTAATTAGCTATTGTAGTATGGTTAAAACTATAGTCGCCTCCTAGTCCCAAAACAGCTGAAGCAAAGCCCGCACCCCCTAAAACCAAGTTCTCCGCATCAATCTTGGCCGTTCTTGTCCTTAGATTAGAGTTTAAACTGTTATATATCTGCGAGTTACCAATCTGTAAATTTGGGTTATCGAAATCTCCGTCACCTTCAACAAATAAACCAATAGTGGCATTTTTTATCGTCAAGTAATTTATTTGATTATTGGTACTGCCCCTTGCAAACCAAATTGTTCCCCATTGTCCTGGGATATTGGCAAATTCAGGTTCCAACCGATCACCTTCAAATATGACTTCGTTTTCCAATACTTCTTGGTCCATGCTCAATGCACCATTTATCTGTATGCTACCATCTGGGCTTACCAAAATACCTGAACCCTTATGGAAATGGACCCGTGCACCAGCTTGGAAATTTGCAGTTCTTTCATTGGGTACGGCTGCATACCCATAAATGACATAGGGTTTCTCATTAGAAAAGTCAAGTTCATCATCTTCAAGAAAAAAACCTTCAATCCTAATTTCATTTCCTTCTTCATCCAAACCCAACAATAAGGTTTCAGTAGTGCCATTTGATAAAGTCCTAGGATAAAGGAAAATGGCATCTTTAATAAGTGTTACCAATTCCACCTGCTGTGCTGTATTTGAAGAAGCAAATTCAATAGCATCTGTGTAGAGAAATTCATTCTCATTTACATCTTCAAGGGGAGTGGTAATTTCAATGAAGATAAAAAGACTATCTTTTGCCAATAAAGGCACATTTTCAAACTCTTTACCAGCGGCACCATCAACATTCAAACGATAATTACTTTCTAACCCATTTCTTAATCCAATAGAAGGAATTTTAATGTCGTCATTAGAATTATTGTAAACCTTTAAAGAATAAGTACTACTACCAATATTTGCGAATACAGTATCTAAAAAAACAGTATCCTTGGAGAATTCCAAGTTGCCAGTTGAGGGCTTAAAGTCAAAGTCTTTTCTACAAGATGTTCCCATAACCACTAAAGCAGTTACAGCTAATATGGCCGTATATTTCAAGGTTTTATAAGTCAAGAATCTTGAAAAAGGTTTTTAATTTTATCCGATATCCTCATAGGCTTAAGTGTTTTGGAGTTTAATAAACACCATTCAGTTACTGATTTAACAAACAATTTTCCAGTTTTATTGTTCTTTATTTCTACTTGCCTATAAGAGATTGGGCCTTTTGTGTCTTTTATAGTAGTCGTAACCAACACCTCATCATCTAATTTAGCAGCGTTATAGTAAGTGATGTCATGCCTTCTTACGACCCAAATACATTCTAGTGAAAGGTCTTTAGAAGCCTCTTGCCAATGTTTTTTGGATATTTCTTGAATCCAATTCACGTAAATGACATTGTTCACATGATCTAAATCATCCAAATCACTTTGAACTACTTTTTTCACCAGACCATAGAAATTCATATTACTTTTTGATGATATTTACCTCAAAAAGTTTGTCCCAGTTTTTACCGGTAACAAAAAAGGTTTTACGCTCTGGATGGTAAGCTACTCCATTAAGAACATCTACTTGTGGATGTTGCTCAACCTTTTCTTTGAGCCCTCCAAAATTTATAACGCCCTCTATGGCTCCAGATTTGGAATCAATAATCATCATACTTTCTTTTTGCCATACGTTCGCATAGATTTTTCCATCAACATACTCCAATTCGTTCGCTTTATTGAAGATTGATTTATTGGTAACCGTTTCTATAAAATCAGTTTCGGTAAGGTTTGCCGGGTCTAGAATCCAAATTTTTTCTGTACCATCGCTTTTGTAAATTTTTTGACCATCGTTGCAAAGACCCCAACCCTCTTTGCTCTTTCCATAACTAAAGGTTTTAATCTTAGACAAATTTGTTTTGTTGTAAACGTAGCCAAGACCACTTTGCCATGTTAGTTGATAAATTTTGTCTTCTAATACGGTTAACCCTTCTCCAAACACAGAATCGTCCAACGCTATCTCTTGTAATACCTGACCTGTTTTATAATCTATCTTTCTTAGTCTTGATTTTCCTTTGCGCCCAGTACCTTCATAAAGGGTATCATTTTTAAATTCTAGTCCTTGTGTAAAAGAGGTTTTGTCATGGGGGTAAGTATTAAGAATCTCATAAGTGTATATTTCTGGGGACTTTTCAGCTAGTATTTTTATTTTTTTAGTAATGTCTACAGAATCGTCTTCAAAATCAATTTTAGCAATCAAAATCTTGCTCCCTAACTTATCTATATTAAAGTTTATTTTTCCATTTTTTACTGAAAGTTTTTTTCCATCAATAAAGTAATCCACTTTTTTGATATTTAGATTTTGCTTGTTCTTTATTGAAACTGCTACACTTTCATTTTTTTTGAACTGTTTCTTTTTGCTTTCAAACTGAATATCAAATAGTTTGGTTTTATCCGTTGTGCCACCACAGGCCAGAAAAAAAGTTGATAGTATGGTAAAAAGAAAAATCTTCATAAATTTTTTAGTTTTTCAGCTTTTAAATACAACGCAAATTAAGCATGTCTAGGGATTGCGACAAATTTAAAAGGTCGTATATTTGCCCTTGGCAAGTCCTACACGACCAGCTCCTGCAAAATCCCCCAGGGTGGGAACGCAGCAAGGGTATGCGGTCGTAGCGGTGCGATGTAGGTAGCTTGCCTTTTTTTGTGCCTTAAAGTTAAGGAACAGCGACAAGTTTTCTCTATTTTTGCGCCATGGACAACAAGGTAGTTTTAGTTACTGGAGGGTCATCAGGAATAGGTAAAGCTATAGGTGTATATCTAACTAAAAAAGGGTATAAAGTATACGGAACTACTCGTAATCTTAATAAACTTCCTGACTTCAAAGATTTTGAATTACTTGAGCTTGATGTCACCAACGAAAAAACCATAAAACTTGCCATTGCTCATATTCTTAAAAATGAGGGTAGAATAGATGTGGTTGTAAACAATGCAGGCGTAGGTATAACAGGACCTATTGAAGAAACCCCTATCAATGAGATAAACAAGGCTTTTGATACCAATTTTAATGGCCCTATCCGGGTTATCCAATCTGTTTTGCCCCAAATGAGAGAGCAAAAAAATGGACTTATCATTAACATTACCTCAATAGCAGGTAATATGGGTTTACCCTATAGAGGTATTTATTCGGCTACTAAAGGAGCATTAGGTTTGGTTACCGAGGCCATACGGATGGAGACAAAAGAGTTTGGGGTAAAAATTACAGATTTGGCACCAGGGGATTTTGCAACCAATATAGCTGCAGGTCGTTATCATGCTCCCACAGGGGAAGAATCCAGTTACAGCTCATACAAAAGGGTTTTGGATACGATTAATGAGGATGTTAATGTTGCGCAAAATCCAAATCTAGTAGCAAAAAAAATACATTCCATTATTGAAAAGTCAAACCCGAAAGTTCATTATTCTGTTGGAACTTTTGTACAAAAACTATCTCTTTTTTTAAAACGTATTTTGCCTGGTAAGCTCTACGAAAAATTGCTTTTAAACCATTATAAGTTGTAGCTTTACAACAATTAGAAAACCTTAAACTCACACGAATGAAATTTTTTATAGATACGGCGAATCTTCAACAAATAAAAGAGGCCCAAGAATTGGGTGTTTTGGATGGTGTAACTACCAATCCCTCATTAATGGCAAAAGAAGGAATTACTGGTAAAGAAAATATTCTTAAACATTATGTTGATATCTGCTCAATTGTTGATGGTGATGTTTCGGCAGAAGTAGTATCTACGGATTTTGACGGTATAGTTAAAGAAGGCGAAGCTTTAGCTAAACTGCATGACCAAATAGTGGTAAAAGTCCCCATGATTAAAGAAGGTGTAAAGGCCTTAAAGTATTTTTCAGATAAAGGAATCCGTACAAATTGCACCTTGGTATTTTCTGCGGGGCAAGCCTTATTGGCAGCAAAGGCAGGAGCAACATACGTGTCGCCTTTCTTAGGTAGATTGGATGATATTTCTACAGATGGACTTAATCTAATTGCAGAAATTAGACTTATTTATGACAATTATGGTTTTGATACACAAATTCTTGCTGCCTCTATAAGACATACTATGCACGTTATAGATTGTGCAAAATTGGGAGCAGATGTAATGACAGGACCTCTTTCCTCAATTGATGGATTGCTTAGGCACCCTTTGACCGATATTGGGTTAGAAAAGTTTTTAGCAGATTATAAGAAAGGAAATTCATAGTAGAATTGACTTCTTACATTATATGGAAGCCTAGGCAATTGATTTTATTTGTCAAGGTTTTTTATTTGGAGATAAGTGATTTGCTTGTAAATACATTCGCAAAGGCATCAACTATTATTGTGTCTTTCGTTATGATACATTTGCTAAGGTTGTCTATTATTAAAGCCTCCTGCGCTTTTTCAAAATTTGGACTTCTATATTGACTGTTTTTATCAATAGAGTGCTCTTCAATCATTGTTAACCATTTTTCCTCTGGAGTCCTCAAATTAATACCTACAAAACGATAGTCTGGGTTTTTCTTTTCCAATTTTTTTACATGCCGCAAGATATTCCTGAAATGCCTTTTTTGGTCTCCGGTCCAAAAGTAAAACACAACTTTACCATCCTTGGATATAGCTTTCATACTTGTACTATCACCACTTGTATTTTGTACAACCAGTTTAGGAACATTTTCATTAGGTTGCAATGCTTTTATTCCATTGTATAGGTGGTTTATTTCTGCTATATGTGCTTCATTATCAGAGAGTTTATGAAAAGTATCTATAAATTGGTTGCACTCATTATTTACTTTGTGTACTTTTAATAAATAATTCATCGCAACGTTTCTAAAAAGGTTGTTTCGAAGATGTTCTTCTTCGACCAGACTATCAATCAAATGCATTTTATGCTTGTTTAAATGCAAATGGTCTTTAGATGACATCATTTTTTCCATACCACAATTTTGAACGCATACCATGTAGGATAAGTTCCCAAACCTATTGTTTACGTAGTTATAGTAAGGTCTAAAATAAGTTAATGAAGCATCATTTAGATTCAAGTTTTTACGATAATCATAGAAACTTGCATCAAGCTTGTGTATTGTTTCCTCGCCAGACTTTTTCTTATGTATGAAAGGATATTTCTCTTTGTATATGTAACTGTTATAGTCTATTGATGCTTTGGCCATTTTAAAGGCTCCTTCAGATACATTGCTTGAATTCTTTAATAGGTTCAGTTCTTCTAACTTTTGATTTCTTAAAGAATCTATTTTTCTCCCAAACTTTTCAGGTGGAAACTGATAATAAGAATAGACAAGTTGCTCTTCGTCTTCATAATTTAAGAACATCTCCAATAAGAAATTATTGACCTCTTCATTGGTTCCGGAGAACACCAAAGATTCATCAAAAGCTACGGTATTTAGTCTTATTATTAGGCTGTCACCTTTTTCCAGATATACATATTGCAATTCTGGAGAATGATCAAAATGATGTAAGCCCTCTTCTATATTTGAAAGTTTAAAAGAGAACCTATTATCCTTGTTTAATCTTGCCGAATCTACCACTTTATCGTCCTTGTAAAGCACAATATAGTCACTTGTTGGGTTTACTATTTCGCCAGAAAAGTATACAGATTCGTTAGATTCTGATTGCTGACCACAAGACGCTAATAAACAAAATGTTAGGCAGAGTAAAGCTCTTTCCATAAATAATCTTAAGCTTAACAAAGCTAACAATCCATGGGAGGGCTGTCTGTTAATGGCTAGTTAAATGTTGTTAAACCCCAGTTTTTGTAGGTTTTCTTCTTGATAGAAGTAGTTGGTATAAGGGATTAATTTTAGCTATTTTTGCAAAAAATTAAAATAAAGAAATGCTTTCAGTATCTAATTTATCCGTTCAGTTTGGGAAAAGAGTTTTGTTCGATGAAGTAAACGTTGCTTTTACCCATGGCAATTGCTACGGCATTATTGGGGCCAATGGTGCAGGAAAGTCTACTTTTTTAAAAATATTGGCCAACAAGATAGACCCTACATCTGGTCATGTGCATTTAGAGCCTGGAAAGCGTATGTCTATTCTAGAGCAAAACCACAACTCCTTTGATGAATATCAGGTTTTGGAATCTGTTGTAATGGGTAATAAGCCTCTGTTTAAAATAAAAAAGGAAATAGATGCCCTTTATGCGGATTATACGGATGAGAACGCGGAGAAGATAGGTGAGCTGCAGGTTCAATTTGAAGAAATGAACGGTTGGAACGCAGATAGTGATGCCGCTGCATTATTGTCCAATCTTGGTATTCCTGAAGAATTGCACTATACCACAATGGCAGATATGGACTCAAAACTTAAAGTAAGGGTGCTGTTAGCCCAAGCTTTATTTGGAAGCCCTGATGTTTTAATTATGGATGAGCCTACCAACGATTTGGATTACGAGACTATAAGCTGGTTGGAGAACTTCTTAGCTAACTATGATAATACAGTAATAGTGGTATCGCACGATAGGCACTTTTTAGATGCTGTTTGTACTCATATAGCGGATATTGATTTTGGTAAAATAAACCTATATTCCGGTAATTACACTTTCTGGTATGAGAGTAGTCAATTGGCTGCCAGGCAGAGAGCTCAACAGAATAAGAAAGCAGAAGAGAAGGCAAAGGAACTACAAGAGTTTATAATGCGCTTTAGCGCTAATGTTGCTAAAAGTAAACAGGCCACTTCTAGAAAGAAAATGCTGGATAAACTTAAGATAGATGATATAAAACCTTCTAGTAGAAGGTATCCTGCGATAATATTTGATAGGGAAAGAGAAGCGGGTGACCAGATTTTAAATGTAGAAAAGTTAACCGCTACTTCTGAAGATGGTGATTTGTTGTTTTCCGATATTGATATAAATCTGGCAAAAGGGGATAAGGTAGCAATTATTTCTAAAGATTCAAGAGCAACAACTGCGTTTTATGAAATTGTTGCAGGAGATAAGAAACCAGATTCAGGTAAATTTCAATGGGGAATAACCACCACACAATCTTATTTGCCTGCAGATAATGAAAAGTACTTTGATGAAAACATGAACCTTGTGGATTGGTTACGTCAATGGACCAAAACTGAAGAGGAAAGAGAAGAAGTTTATGTGAGGGGCTTTTTAGGAAAAATGCTTTTTAGTGGCGAAGAGGCACTTAAAAAATCAACTGTACTTTCTGGAGGTGAAAAAGTACGATGTATGTTAAGCAGAATGATGTTACTAAGAGCTAATGTCCTTTTGCTTGATGAACCCACAAACCATTTGGACCTGGAAAGTATTACTGCATTTAATAACAGTCTTAAAAACTTTAAAGGCACTGTTCTATTAACCACACATGATCATGAGTTTGTACAGACCGTTGCCAATAGGGTCATCGAAATTACACCAAAAGGCACGATTGACAGGCACTTGACATTTGATGAGTACATGTCTGATAAAACCATTAAAGAACAGCGTAAAAAAATGTATGCCGTTATGGCCTAATTAGCCATTAAAGTATTTACTGTTCCAAATTGCCGGATTAAAATTTTTGCCTTGGGCAAAAGCATAGTAGATAACTATTGCGCCTATGGTTTTGAACATAAAGAAAAAAAGAATCCAAAACTGAGCGTTCGAGTTAGATTTTGAAAATAATCCGTCAGGAACTAGGATAGCAGCAAAATAGCTAACTACTAACGTAGTAATGGTCAAATTTATCATCCCTTTAAAGGGCCAGACCAATAGTTTTCTCATTGGGTGCAAATCGTTTCCCCATTTATGGATTAAGTAGAAATATCCGTTACCAATAGGGGCAAATAAAAGAGGGTCATCTTTATCTTCTAACTTGAATAACTTAGAAGGGGCCATAATTTTAAAACCCTCCAAGATCATGTTATGCTCTTTTTCTAGATGCTTTATTTTAGAAATAGCCTTTTGAGGAATTTTACCTTTGAAGTACTTGGAATCTAAAAAACGCAATCTGTAATCGGTGCAAATTCTTTTTATCTGTTCAATATGATAGATTTTATCCGTCTCTAATAAGTCAAAAACAAATTGATTATCAACTGCTTGCGAAGAACTAGCAAGACGGTTTTCAATTTTACCTTCAAAATCTTGCGCTAAAATTTTCTGGACTTCTGATAAGATTTTATTTTCAGAACTGGATTTGCTCTTTAAACGAAGCAGCTTATCCTCGATGTTTGTCTTTTGTAGTATCATTTCTTTTCATAGCTTTTTCCAAAGTTACTTAATTGCAATTTTTTCATCGAGAACGTTACAATTTATCAAACGTTAATTATTTGTTAATTTCTATGAACTGCACTCTGATTTTAAAGTAAATGTCCCTTAAAGAGTTAACTTACCGATGTTTTTGGTATTTCATCGATTGCCGACAATATTTTTGCCTTACAAATAGAACTGAACACTAATTGTTATACTAATGAAAATCCCCCATAAAATAGCCTACTTATCACTTGCATTTTTTTGTCTAAATTTTAGTTTTGCGCAAAATACTGATTTAAATACTTCAAGGTCAGAGGTGTATAAAACAGAATCTAACAATCATATACAAGAGGCTATAGCTACGGAAAATCACAAAACCCTTATTGCGGCTTTAAAATCTACAGATTTAGAAGAGTCGTTGGATGAAAATGTACCTTTTACAATTTTTGCTCCATCTGACATTGCATTTTCGAAACTTTCCCCAAGTAAGCTTAAAGAGTTATTGAATTCTGACGATAAGAATGAGCTTAAATCGGTTTTAAAGTATCATATTGTAGCTGGAAAACTCACTGCTTCCAAAATTTTAAAGGCACTTTGTAGGGGAAAAGGTAAAGCGACATTTACAACCATCCAAGGGAATAAAATAACTGCAACTATGCGGGGTTTAGATATTATACTGACCGATAGCATGGGAAATTCTGCAAAGATTACAGTTGCTGACTCTACGCAAGGTAATGGCGTTATGCATGAAATTGACAGTGTAATTCTTCCAACAAGAATCTAAATTTATTTCATTTTTACCTAAGTTCAGCTCCAAGTTGTTGGACGTAAGCATTTTGTAATTTTGACATTATTTTGTCTATTTGCTTATCTGTCAATGTTTTAGATGTATCCAGTAAAGTAAAGCTCACTGCATAGGACTTTTTGCCATTTGGTAGATTTTTCCCAGTGTAAACATCAAACAGGTTTACTTTCTTTAAAAACTTTCTTTCAGTCTGAAAAGCAATATTATGAATTTCCTTAAATGGAATATTTTCATCAACAAGTAATGCAAAATCACGGTTCACTTCAGGAAATTTTGAAACTTCTTTATAGACAATAGTATTTTTTGAGGCAAGGGCCATGAGCAAGTCCCAATTAAAATTGGCGTAGATTGCTTCATTTTTTACACCAAGTTTATTGCTGTAAGATTTATCTACAACACCCAATGACAATAGTATTTTATCATTTTTTTCAAATGAAATACCTTCTGAAAGGTAGTTCGTATTGGTTATTTTTTGGTTGAAGCCGGTTATACCAATTCTGTTCAGTATACTTTCAGAAATTCCCTTTAAAAAGAAAAAGCCAGAATGTGAGTTAGGAGAAGCCCAGCTATTTTCAAACTGGTTCCCTGTTACTAATAAGGAAAGTTCAGATTCCTCATTGTATACACCTTCACTTTTTTCATAGGTCTTTCCAAATTCAAACAATTTCAAATTTTGCTTTCTTCTATTCTGGTTGTGTGCTATAGCAGTTAAACCAGAAAATAGCATAGACTCACGCAAAACGGCTAAATCCGTACTGAGCGGATTAAGCATTTCTACATTTTTTGAACTGTTGACTCCCTCTTTATTAGCATCAGCGGGAACGAGACTATTTGTCATTATTTCAAAAAAGCCTCTTGATGCCAATAGGTCCCCTATAACATTTTGTAATTTGTGGTTTTCAAATTTAGAAGTGCTAGCTACAGATGCAGTAAACTTTTGCTTATAATCTATATTATTATATCCGTACACTCTTAAAATCTCTTCAATTACATCAACCTCACGTTGAACATCAGTCCTGTATGAAGGAATAGTAAGGCCTAGACCAGATTCTGTAACATTGTTCACTTTTATTTCTAAAGAACTCAGTATTGACTTTATGGTGTCTTTTGGTATTTCTTGACCAATAAGTTTGTATATCTTCTCGAAAGTCAAGAAAACCTGGAAATCATCTTTCTTTTTTGGATACAAATCTATAATATCCGAGGTAATCTCTCCCCCAGCGACTTCTTTAATAAGTAAGGTAGCTCTTTTAAGAGCATATTCAGTAGTATTAATATCTATACCACGTTCAAACCTAAACGAAGCATCAGTATTTAAGCCATGGCGCTTTGCGGTTTTCCTTATGGAAACAGCATCGAAATAAGCACTTTCTAAAAAAATAGAAGTAGTATCTTCTGTAACTCCTGAGAACTTCCCTCCAAAAACACCAGCAATACACATTGGCTTCTCGTTGTCACATATCATGAGATCATCTTCATGCAGCTCACGTTCAATATCATCAAGAGTAACAAACTTTGTGCCTTTTGGCAGTGTTTTAACCACTACCTTATTGCCCTTTATTTTAGAAGCATCAAATGCATGTAACGGTTGCCCCAACTCATGCAAAACATAATTGGTGATATCTACAATATTGTTTATTGGAGATAGCCCAATAGCTTTAAGCCTGTTCTTTAGCCAAGTAGGAGAATCTTGAACCAATAATCCACTAATGGTAACCCCACAATATCTTGGTGCAAGCAAGTTGTCTTCAACTTCTACATCCAACTTTAAAGACCTATTGTCTATAGAAAAAGTACTGGTAGACGGGGTTATTAATTCTTTTACAATTTCTTTTTGTTCCAATCCCGCCTTTAAATCTCTGGCTACCCCAAAATGGCTCATTGCATCAGAGCGATTAGGAGTTAGTCCAATTTCAAAAACCTGGTCTTTTTCAATTTCAAATACTTCACTGCATGGAGTGCCGGGTTTTAGATCATCATTAAGGACCAAAATACCATCATGGCTTTCTCCAAGACCCAATTCGTCCTCAGCACAAATCATTCCATGGCTTTCCTCTCCTCTTATCTTACCTTTTTTTATTTGCCAAGGCTCATTGTTATTAGTATATAGCGTGGTGCCAATAGTTGCAACTGGTACTTTTTGGCCAGCAGCCACATTTGGTGCTCCACAAACTATTTGGACAGGTTGTTCTTGACCAATATTTACGGTAGTCAACTTTAAGCGATCTGCGTTTGGATGATTATCACAGGTCAATACATGACCAACAACAACACCTGCAAGTCCTCCCTTCACGGATTCGAAACCAGAGATGCCCTCTACTTCAAGGCCTAAATCGGTCAAAAGTTCTCCCGCTTTTTCCGCTTTCCAATCTAGTTGCAAAAATTGCTTTAACCAGTTGTATGAAATCTTCATTGGTCAGTTTTAAAGTTTGCAAATATAAAACATTGGTTACTCACATTCAATCTACATTTTTAGCAAAATCATTGCCCAAAATGTAAGTAGAGCAGTATATTTTCGATATAATTGAAAAAATATTCTGAAATGAAAAAAATATTCACTTTGTTTTTGCTTGTAGGTTCAATCTTATCCTGCGATAAAAAAGTTGATAATTCATTGAAAATTGGTGAGTGGTGGGCAAATATGGAAGTAACAGAAAGCGAGATTCTTCCATTTAACTTTATATTAAAAAAAGAAGGGAGCAGTTATACCATGGAAATTAAAAACGCTGACGAAACTATTTTGGTCGATGAGTTTGAATTTTATAATGATTCCATCAAGATACAAATGCCAATTTTTGAAGGCTATATCGCCGGAAAATTTACAGAAAATGAAATACGAGGAGATTTTATAAAAGAGAGCTTGGATAGAGTGGTTCCATTTAATGCTCAATATGGTACGAAGCCAAGATTTACTGTTGTACAGAAGCCTACTGTGAATATTTCGGGAGTTTGGGAAGTTAGTTTTGATTTTGATAAAGAAAATCCTTATCCAGCCAAAGGAATTTTTACACAAGAAGGTGAAAAAGTTGTAGGCACCTTTAGAACAAATACCGGGGACTATCGCTATCTGGAAGGCATAGTTGATGGAAATTCTTTAAAGCTATCTACTTTTGATGGTGCACATGTATTTTTGTTTACTGCCCAGGCAACAGATAGCACATTGACAGGTGTTTTTTACTCTGGCAATCATAGTATCGAAAACTTTAAAGCTAAACGGAATGATGCTTTTGAGCTTGCAGATGCAAATTCATTAACGTATTTAAAAGACGGATATGACAAATTCGGTTTTTCTTTTCCAAATGCTGATGGGGAAGTAATAAGCTTGGATGACGAAGAATTTGAGGACAAAGTTGTATTGGTACAGATTATGGGTACTTGGTGCCCAAATTGCTTGGATGAGACAAAGTTTTATGTTGATTACCTAAAGCGAAATCCCAATCCAAACTTGAAAGTGGTAGCTTTAGCTTTTGAATATGCCAAAACCAAGAAAAAAGCCTTTAAAGGAATAGAGAGACTAAAAAATAGAGTAGGGGTTAATTACCCAATTTTATTGGCTCAGGTAGGAAGTTCAGATAAGGTATTGGCCAATGAAAAATTACCAATGCTAAATCATATCATATCTTACCCAACTACTATCTATATTGATAAAAAGGGACAGATACGTAAGATACATACTGGTTTCAATGGTCCAGCAACTTTAGAAAAGCATGAGAAGTTTAAAAAAGAATTCAATAAAACACTTGACGAACTACTGGCAGAATAAATTAGATAATTGTGGATTTTCCCAATCCAATATTCTCATCGTTCATGTTTAGGTCTTCGTCATTATCAACAATATTGTCCGCAATAAAATCACCAACGTGATTTGTTCCGTATTTACTTTTTGAGTTTAAATCTGGAGTTACCACACCTTTTTCAAGAGCTTTGTCAACAGCTTCTCGGACAGCCATAGCCTCTTCAAATAGTTGAAAGTGCTCCAAGAGCATTGCTGCTGATAGAATGGAAGCAACAGGATTAGCAATGTCTTTTCCCTTAGCTTGTGGATATGAGCCGTGAATAGGTTCGAAGAGCGCATTTTCATCACCAATTGAAGCTGAAGCGAGTAAACCAATAGAACCTCCAATTACACTTGCCTCATCAGAAATAATATCACCAAAAAGGTTTTCGGTCAAAACCACGTCAAATTGATTTGGGTTAAGTATGACTTGCATGGCAGCATTATCTACAAAAAGAAAATCTAGTTCTACGTCCGGGTAGCTCTCTCCTATTTTAGTGACTACTTTTCGCCAAAGACGTGAGGATTCCAAAACATTGGCTTTGTCGACCAAGGTTAGTTTTTTTCTTCTGTTTTTTGCAGCCTTGAATGCTAAATGGGCAATGCGGCTAATCTCTTTTTCAGAATACTCACATAAATCAGAGGCTACTGTACCTTCATCATTGAGTTTTTTCTCACCAAAATAAATACCCCCTGTTAACTCACGATAAATGGTAAAGTCTGTACCAGAAATAATATCTTCTTTCAAAGGAGATTTATTTATTAGGGTAGGAAATACTTTAACAGGTCTAACATTAGTGTACAATCCTAATTCTTTACGGAGCTTTAAAAGACCTTGTTCTGGACGCACTTTTGCATTGGGATCATTGTCGTATTTAGAATCTCCAATAGAACCAAAAAGTACGGCATCCGCTTCTATGCAAAGTTTTAGTGTGCTGTCTGGAAGTGGGTTTCCTGTTTTATCTATGGCAATAGCTCCAACAGGGGCTTCTTTATAGACAAATGTATGATTAAATGTTTCTTCTACTGCCTGTAAACATTTTACCGCTTGATTCAATACTTCTGGTCCAATGCCATCTCCAGGTAGTAAGGCTATGTTTAAATTCATGTGATTATTGATTTTGCGTTTCGAACGCTTCAATGGTTTCTTTTTTGCTTATTAAAAAGTCTATATCGTCATAGCCATTTATCAGGCACATTTTTTTGTAAGCATCAATGTCGAATGATTCATTAAGGTTAATTGCCTCTAATTTTAATACTTGGTTTTCCAAATCTACATGGAGCTCAGCAGTCGGATTTTTTTCTAAGTACGCTAAAAGTTGAGAAAGTTTTTCTTTCGAAATCTGGATAGGAAGTAAACCATTATTAAGGGCATTTCCCTTAAAAATGTCTGCAAAATAACTAGAGATTATTACCTTAAACCCATAATCTTCTAATGCCCATGCAGCATGTTCCCTGCTTGAACCGCATCCAAAATTCTCACCTGCAACCAGTATTTTACCAACGTAATTTCCGTTGTTCAATATAAAATCTTCTTTAATATTACCTTCTTTATCAAATCGCCAATCTCTAAAGAGATTTTGACCAAATCCTACTTTACTGGTAGCTTTAAGAAACCGTGCAGGGATTATCTGATCGGTATCCACATTTTCTATTGGAAGTGGAACTGCACGTGATATTAATGTTTTAAATTTTTCCATTAGGTTAATTCTAATTCTGTCACATCTACAACTTTTCCTTCTACAGCAGTTAAAGCTGCAACCAATGGGCTGGCAAGTAAAGTCCTTGCACCTTGGCCTTGGCGTCCCTCAAAATTTCTATTAGAGGTGGAAACACAGTATTCACCTGCTGGAATTTTATCTTCATTCATTCCCAAACATGCAGAACAGCCCGACTGTCTAATTTGAAAACCAGCTGCTTCAAATATATCCTGTAAACCTTCTTCCTTAATTTGCTTAGCAACCAGTTGAGACCCAGGAACGATTAGGGCGGTAACATTTTTTGCTTTCTGTTTTCCTTGTATATGTGAGGCAGCCAACCTAAAATCTTCTATGCGTGAATTTGTACAACTGCCTATAAATACATAGTTAATGGGATGATTCACTAAAGATTGACCCTTCTCAAGGCCCATGTAAGAAAGTGCTTTTTCAAAGGAAGCATCATTTATGGTTGGAATCTTCTCATTTATCTTAATCCCCATTCCCGGATTAGTTCCATAAGTAATCATCGGTAAAATATCCGAAGCGTCAAAATGATATTCGGTATCAAATGTTGCACCTTCATCGGTTGGCAAGGTTTTCCAATAAGCTAGTTTACGATTCCACTCATCTCCTTTTGGGGCAAATTCTTTTCCTTGAACGTACTCAAAAGTAGTTTTGTCAGGAGCAATCATTCCGCCACGAGCACCCATCTCTATACTCATATTGCAAACAGTCATACGCCCTTCCATGCTCATTTTTTCAAATACATCACCAGCATATTCCACAAAATGTCCAGTTCCAGAGTTGGTTCCTAACTGTGCGATTATATAAAGTATTACATCTTTTGGCAATACATTTTTATTAAGCTTTCCATTTACGGTGATACGCATTTTTTTGGGTTTGTTCAGCAACAAACATTGGCTGGCAAATACTTGAGCAACTTGACTGGTGCCAATACCAAAAGCGATTGCGCCAAAAGCTCCGTGGGTTGAAGTATGACTATCACCACAGACCATGGTCATTCCTGGTTGGGTAATACCCAATTCTGGTGCCATTACATGTACGATTCCTTGGTATTTATGACCCAAACCATATAAAGTAACACCATGCTTTTCGCAATTGGTAGTCAACATTTCTACCTGTTTTCTAGATAGGGCATCTTTTATGGTTAAATGTTGATCTAAAGTAGGCACATTGTGATCTGCAGTAGCGACAGTTTTGTTGGGTCTTGATAATGGGATGCCTCTTTGTTCCAATTCGCCAAAGGCTTGCGGACTGGTAACCTCGTGGATTAAATGTTTATCGATATATAAAATTTGGGGACCATTTGGGATAGTTTCAACAACATGGGCGTCCCAAACCTTATCGAACAAAGTTTTTTTCATTAGGCAATACTTTCTAATTTTACATTGCTGGTCTCCACAATTTTATGAATATCTGTATCTACAATCTCTTTCTTGACATCAGCAAATTTTAGAAAATTATCATAAACAACATCCAATTGCAATTTTGTTAATTCATATCCAACCTTTTTTGCCCTGTAGGCTAAAGCAGCTCTACCACTTCTAGCAGTTAAAACAATGGATGATTCGCTTACACCTACATCCTCAGGGTCAATAATCTCATAAGTTTCCCGATTCTTTATAACCCCATCTTGGTGAATACCAGAGCTATGCGCAAATGCATTGGTGCCTACAATAGCCTTATTGGGTTGTACGGGCATACCCATTTTTTGAGAAACCATTCTACTGGTATCAAAAAGCAGTTTACTGTTAATATTGGTATCCAAACTTAAATCTGGATGTTGCCTTAAAATCATTACTACTTCTTCTAATGAAGTATTTCCCGCACGTTCACCTATTCCATTAATGGTGCACTCTATTTGTCTGGCACCATTTATGGCACCGGCAATGGAATTAGCAGTGGCTAATCCTAAATCGTTATGACAGTGACAAGAAAGGATGGCTTTATCTATTCCCCTCACATTTTCTTTAAGGTATTTTATTTTAGCACCGTACTCATGTGGAAGGCAATAACCAGTCGTGTCTGGAATGTTCAAAACTGTCGCCCCTGCTTTAATGACTGCTTCGCAGACTCTTGCCAAATACTCATCATCTGTCCTTCCTGCATCTTCAGCGAAGAACTCCACGTCTTCCACAAAGGTCTTGGCATAAGATACCGCAGCAACAGCTCTTTTTATCACCTCTTCTTGAGTAGTTTTGAATTTAAATTTTATGTGGGATTCCGAAGTTCCAATCCCAGTATGTATCCTTGGTTTTTTTGCATACTTAAGTGCATCTGCTGCAACTTCAATATCTTTTTTTACTGCTCTTGTTAGGCCACAGACAGTAGCATTTCTGATTAATTTACTAATTTCTGTTACAGACTTAAAATCACCAGGACTAGATATGGGGAAACCTGCCTCCAAAATATCCACTCCCAATTCTTCCAGTCGTTCTGCAAGAACTAATTTTTGTGTTGTGTCCAATTTGCAACCTGGCACTTGTTCGCCATCTCTAAGCGTCGTATCAAAAATTTGTACCTTATCTTTACTCATCGTTTTAAGTAATTTTAACCAATCTATACGAAGATAAAATACAGTGGTTGCCAAAAGCTATTACTCAGCAAACCATTACAATGTTAAATTGTTTTTTGACAATGTCAATTATCTGTAAAACAAATAGTTAAACATTTAATTTTACGATGACAAATACCCAAAAGGATGCTTTATTTGTACTGGTCAAGTCACTTTCTAAATCTGAAAAGCGTCAGTTTAAACTTTATGTAGGGAGATTGGGAGTAAATGCTGACGCTAAGTTTTTAGCCTTATTTAACCTAATGGATAAAATGAAGGCATACAGTGAACCCTTGATAATGGAAAGTGGTATTGTAAAAAAATCCCAATTATCTAACCTTAAAGCACATTTATACAAGCAGATTTTAGTCAGTCTTCGACTTAACCCAGTGAATCAAAATATTAGGGTACAGATAAGGGAACAATTAGATTTTGCAACGATTTTGTATCAAAAGGGACTTTATAAGCAAGCCTTAAAAATTCTTGACAAGGCGAAGCACGTTGCAATTGAAAATGAAGAGAAGAATATTGCCTATGAAATTGTAGAGCTAGAAAAAATAATAGAGACACAATACATTACCAGAAGTATACCGGATAGGGCTGATGAACTTGCGGTACAAGCAAAATCATTATCTGCACATAATGTGATGGCCAGTAAATTGTCCAATCTTTCCCTACAACTATATGGAATGATGCTAAAAGTGGGCTATGTAAGGAATGATAAGGACTTGCAAGAAGTTACAGATTATTTTGAAGCACATTTACCAGAATATGATATTGAAGAACTTGGTTTTAGGGAAAAGCTATGGTTGTACAAAGCGTATTTATGGTATAGTTTCTTGACCCAAGACTTTTTATCATCCTATAAATATGCGAGTAAGTGGGTGGATTTGTTTTATGAAAATGAAGAAATGATTCGTTTGAACCCGGTTTTTTTCCTCAAAGGAAACCATTACTTGCTAGAATCTTTATTTTACGTAAAGTACAGTTCTCAGTTTAAAGAGACTTTGGAAAGACTGGAAGAAATGACACAAAATTCGGATTTTCCAAAGAATGATAATATTACGTCATTAGCATTTTTATACATCAATTCCAACAAGCTTAATCTTCATTTTCTTGAAGGCACTTTTGAAAAGGGACTGTACTTAGTTGCTATTATTGAATATGGAATAAACAAGCATAAAGACCGAATAGATGAGCATCACATAATGCTACTTTATTACAAAATAGCATGTTTGTATTTTGGTAACGGCGACAATAAAAATTGTATTGTTTACCTCAAAAAAATTATTACCAATAAAAATCTTAAGATGCGGGAAGATTTAATGTGTTTTGCACGTGTTTTAAGCTTAGTAGCTCATTATGAAGCAGGTATGGATTATCACCTAGAAGTTCAGTTAAAGAGCACTTATAAGTTTTTATTAAAAATGAACGATTTGCAAGCTGTGCAAAAAGAGATGATTAAGTTCTTAAGAAGTTTAGGTGATATTTATCCAAATGAGCTCCGAAAAGAATTTTTAAAGCTGTACAGTGAATTAAAAAAATATGAAGATCACCCTTACGAAAAAAGAGCGTTCTTATATTTGGATATACTCTCTTGGCTAGAAAGTCATTTGTACAATAAACCTGTGGGTCAAATCATTAGAGAGAAAGCTTTAGCCATTAAACGATAGCCTAACTTCTTTATGACTTCATGATATATTAATTCGAAATTCCTGGAGTGCTTAAGTTCATTTGTGGTACCAGCCCATTAGAGAATTTTTCAAATTGATTGTTTTTTGCTAACTCCCTAACCTTTATAGGGTTAAAATTGCCATTAAAGTATAAGAAAGACCCTGTAGCATTATCGTTATTGTAGATTAAAATCTCTTTGACAACATTGCGTTTTTCCCTTATAGAAACTACATTACGCTTTAATTCATCATTCTTTCGGAATACTTCAATAAAAGAGCTAGAGGCAAAGTTGTTCATCTGTGTATTTAAAAAACGTGTTTGGGATTCTGTTTTACTTGGAAACTGCATATACCTCAAATCTCTTGTGTTGCCTACCAAGGATTTCATTTCTGGAGAAATTTCGCTCACCAATGAAAACATAAACTGAGGCACTCGTATAGCTGTAACTTGATTATCGTTTTTATGGGCCTCATAAAAACTATCGATAGAGTTATAACTTCCGCAAGCCGAAAATAATACTGGGCAAAGAACTAAAAGAATTTTTTTCATGGTGCGTGTTTGTTTAAAAGTAGAAAAAATTAAAGACATGCATTCCAGATTGCATCATTGGGTGGCTCAGCTGTAAACGAGACTAATTCTTTTTTCACGGGATGTTCAAATGCTAGACTTCTTGAATGTAAATGAATGCTTCCGTCTTTATTACTACGAGTAGCACCGTACTTTAAATCACCCTTTATGATACTTCCGATAGCTGATAATTGAGCCCTAATTTGATGATGTCTTCCTGTTTTTAAATTGATTTCCAACAACGTATAGTTGTCAAGTTTTTTAATCAAACAGTAATCTAGAATTGCTTTTTTACTATTAGGAACTTCATGTTTGTGCGCGTATGATTTATTTTGTTTTGGATTGCGAACTAGCCAGTGTGTAAGTGTACTGATTTTATTTTCTGCAGCTTTCTCAACAACTGCCCAATAGGTTTTTTTTGTTTCTCCTTCAGAAAACAACTTATTCAAACGTGGCAGTGCCTTAGAGGTTTTAGCAAAAACAACTATCCCCGAAGTTGGTCTATCCAAACGATGGGCAACGCCCAAATAAACATTGCCAGGTTTGTTGTATTTAATTTTCAAGTATTCTTTTACTATTTCGCTTAAGGGCTGATCACCGGTTTTGTCGCCTTGTACGATGTCCCCAGGTCTTTTATTGATTACGATAAGATGGTTGTCTTCGTAAATAACTTGAAGGTTATTTGGCGTAGACAGAATTTTAGTTGCCATCTATTTCTTGTTCGTTAAGAATAGTCGCGGCTATTACTTTTGCAGCTATTTTGCTTCCTTTCATTGAAGGATGAAAGCCATCGTTTCCATAAAAGGAATAATCATTTGTCTCATCAAAATGGGTTTTCCAAACTGCACCTACAGGAGCTAAGAGAGCACCATTAGTTGTTGCAGCATTTATATGGTTTTTGATTACATCATCAAAAGTGTAGTGGTATTGTTTTGAAGGCCATACCATGAAATAGATCAGTTCTGCCCCATGGGCTTCGCATAGCTTCTTGATTTTTGCTCCATCAACAAGGAGCATTTTTCTTCCTTCTGCTTGTGAAGAGGGACCTTGTTGTATAATCACAAAATCAAAACCGTTTTTAGCAATAAGCTTTTGAATATTCCCATCATCTAAGTGGTCAATTAGCGCATAATTAGGAAGAGCAACCATTTTGGTTTTAAGACGAACCTCTTTAGCACGAGCTATCTCTGCCACTAGTTCCGGTAAATTGTTGGTATAAGTTAGGCTATTACCAATGAAGAGCGCCTTGAATTCTTTTTTATTTGTAACATTGTTTGATTGACCAAAAACTGCAAGACTTGAAAGAACAAGAACAAATAACAGTATGTACCTATTTAATTTCACCCAATTAGTATTGTTCTTCTTCACTTGGGAAATCCCTACTCTTAACATCATCTACATATTGGGAAATAGCATTGCCCATATCTTCATAAAGATTCATGTAACGCCTTAAAAAACGAGGATTAAATTCATGCGTCATCCCCAATAAGTCATGAACTACGAGAACTTGCCCGTCCACTCCGTTACCTGCTCCAATACCAATGATTGGAATGGAAACACTTTCCGCCACTTCTTGGGCCAATTCTGCAGGAATTTTTTCCAAAACAATACCAAAACAACCTAATTTTTCCAATAATTTGGCATCTGCTTTTAGCTTTTTTGCCTCTGCTTCTTCTTTTGCACGAACTGTATAGGTTCCGAACTTGTAGATGGATTGTGGTGTTAACCCCAAATGACCCATTACGGGAATACCAGCCCCAATAATACGTTTAACAGATTCCTTAATTTCTTCTCCACCCTCTACTTTGACGGCATGTCCGCCACTTTCTTTCATAATCCTGATTGCGGAACGTAAAGCCTCTTTAGAATCACTTTGGTAGCTTCCAAATGGAATGTCTACAACAATTAAAGCCCTGCTAGCAGCCCTAACAACAGAACTGGCATGGTAAATCATTTGATCCAAAGTTATAGGAAGGGTAGTCTCATGCCCGGCCATAACGTTACTGGCAGAATCCCCAACCAAAATAACATCCACATTAGCGGAGTCCACTATCTTGGCCATGGAATAATCATAAGCAGTTAGCATAGAGATTTTCTCCTTGTTCTGTTTCATTTCCACCAATGATTTTACGGTGACTCTTTTGTATTCTTTTTTGGCTACAGACATTTTGACTTAGATTTGAAGGCTAAATGTAAGCAGATTTGTTTAATTTGGATTTCAATCAAAAAATGTAAATCATGAAGAAAAGTATTTTTATAAGCCTATTTCTTATCGGAATAACCACAAGTTTTGCCCAAACTGATGACAAAGCTGCTGTTAAAAAAGTGGTGGAAACTTTTTTTGAAGGATTCCATAAGCAAGATTCTATCATTATGAAAAGTGTGCTAGCGGATAATGTGGTTTTACAAACCACTGGTCGTAATAAAGAAGGAAAAACCCTATTTAGGAATGAAAAAATTGAGAAGTTGATAACCTCAATTACAAGTATACCTGATAGCGTGACTTTTGAAGAAAAACTCACCTCTTGGTCCATACAAGTTGATAGAACCATGGCAAACGCCTGGATAGGGTATGAATTTTGGTTAAATGGAAATTTTAGTCATTGTGGCATCAATTCTTTTCAAATGGTGAATTTTGATGGGGATTGGAAAATTATCTATTTGATTGATACCCGTGGTAGGGCCGGCTGTTTGGAGAAATAAGGTTATCGCTATTATTGCTCGATTTTTCCAACTGGTCTAGTTCCCTTGCCTGTCTGGTTGTTTAATGAATCTCCGAGCTCTAATCTTATTTTATCGCCCAGTGATTTTATTTTTGCTACAACTTCTGGGTTTTCAGCAGCTACGTCTTTTGTCTCACTAATATCTTTCGATAAATCGTAAAGCTCTATTTTTTCCATGGTGTTGTATTCGTATTCGACTGGAAACCCATTTTCACCACCCTTACGACCATTTAAAGTTCTGTATTTATGCGGATAATACATCTTCCATTTACCAGACCTTATACCATGAAGTTCATTTACATGATAGTAAAAGTAGTATGCTTCATGAGGGCTAGTAGTAGAATCTCCCGTCCATATATTCCAAACATTTTTACCATCAATTTTGTTATCAGGTAATTTTGCCCCTGTTAGTGCTGCAATTGTCGGGAGGATATCTATTGCCATCATAGGTACATTGATTACCCTTCCTGGTTTTATTTCTTTCGGATATCTAATAATACAAGGCTCTCTTTGACCTCCTTCTAGTGCTGTTCCTTTCCCTTCTCTTAATGGATAAGCACAGCCAGCATGATCACCATAATTAAGCCATGGGCCATTGTCTGAAGTGAAAATAACAATAGTATTCTCGTCCAAATTATTTTCTTTTAAAGTAGTTAAAATCTGACCGACTGACCAATCAATTTCCATAATTACATCGCCATATAATCCTCTTTCTGATTTACCTTTAAATTTATCAGATACAAATAGAGGAACATGAGGCTGCGGATGTGCTATGTATAAAAAAAACGGGTTTTCTTTATTCTTCTCAATAAAGTCGACGCTCCTTTTTGTTATCTGTGTGGTTAACAAGGATTGATTTGTTAGGGTATCTATAATTGTTTCATTTTCAAACAAGGGTAGCGGGTCAAAATCGAATATTGGTCCTTGCTGAGGATGAAAAGGCCACATGTCATTAGAATATGGAATGCCAAAATATTCATCAAACCCCTGATTATTAGGCATAAATTTAGGATTGTCACCTAAATGCCATTTTCCAAAAACCCCAGTTTTATAACCAATGTCTTTTAACATTTCTGCCATGGTAGTTTCAGAAGTGCTTAACCCTTGCTTGCTATTTGGCATAAAAGCCCCATGTATTCCAATTCGGTTTGGGTAACAGCCTGTAAGAAGTCCTGCTCGAGATGCGGAACAAACCGCTTGAGCAGCATAAAAATCTGTAAGTTTTATACCTTCTTGAGCCATTTTATCTAAGTGCGGTGTTTTAATATCGGGTGAACCAAAACAACCAATATCTTGGTAACCTTGATCATCAGTAAAAATGATGATTACATTGGGCTCTATACTTCTAGATGACTGTTGTGCAAAGCAAGAAATTGAATAAATAAGGGATAAAAGAAATAAAGCTTTGTTCTTCATGGTTTTAGTTAGTTCATTGTATTTAATGAAAAAGTTGACTGAAGTTTTTATTTCTTTTCTTCTCGTAAAATTTTCTCCATTTTACGACCTTTTGCCAATTCATCAATCAGCTTTTCCATACGTCTACATTGTATATATAATTCAAATTCATCTTCTATTTCTTCAATTCGATAACCACAAACAACTCCTTTGATCATGTGCGCATTGGGATGGATTTTTGCTTTTTCAAAAAACGTTCTAAACGTTACTTTATCTTTAATAAGTGTTTTTAGCTTATTTTCATCAAAACCGGTAAACCATTCTATCACTTGATGAAACTCTTTTTTTGTCCTACCATGTTTTTCCAATCTATTCCAGTAAAGGGGGTAAATGGATGCAAATATCATATTGGCAACCTTTTCATTTTTTTCGACCGTAACTTTCATTTTTTTTTGATTTTAAATTAACAAACGCTAACAGTTTCGTTTAACAGCTTATAATCAGTTATTCAGTAAGTACAAATTGCCATGATATACCGTATTTGTCTTGACACCATCCGAATTTCTTGCCAAACCCATAATCTCCATCACCTTGATAGCTGTCTAAAGGAACCATCACCTGACCTCCATTTGAAGAAAATTTTTCGAAAAGGGATTGTATGACATTATCAGATTTATCACTTATAAAAATTGAAACAGCAGGTGTAAATGACCAAGCGTGATTGTAATTACTTTCAGAAACCATGTAATCGGTTCCATTTAATGAAAATACACCATGTTTAATAAGTTCTGGTGTACCTCCTGCTTCACCTTCTGAATATTTTTTTATGCTTTTAATTTCTGAATTTGGAAAGATGGATGTGTAAAATTCTATAGCTTCTTCAGCCTTTCCACATTGTTGACCTACAAATGTGAGGAATGTTGTTATATTCATCTTTTTACTTTTTACTATTTAATTGTTTATTACTAACAACGTCCTTGCGTAAACTTAGTTTTTAATACATTTTATACTTTGTCAGCAATTTTTTTTCGTCTGTTTCTTCTTCAATTTTTTACCAATTTTTAAAATTCTTTGTTCTAATCAAATTTACTCACATTCAATTCTTTATCTAGATTGCGGAAAGAGCTATTTATCGTGTAATCTCCTGACAATAGAGTATTTAATTTATTGTTAGTTTGAAGTAATACTCTTTGTAAACTGGGGAGTGGGGATAATGGAAATATATCTAGTGCGAAAGAATTAATCATTTACTGAATAAGTCAATTTTAAATATTTGCTACAGTTCGGATAAGCAAAAGCTTTTGGTTTTGTTTTTTCTTTTTTGCCCGAAAGCTAAATCCCAAAGATTTTGCGACTTCTTAAATATACACAGATCTTGGCGTAAAAACACAAGTCCGTTTTAATTATAGGTATTGTTAGTGGTTGGCATTTTATTCAGCCTATTTTTCCGTTTTAGTAAACCCGTACATTGTTTTATAGTAATCAATTTTGGGCTTCCCTTGGCCATTTTATAGCATACCAAACAATAACGGATGTAATTATACTTTCCAAAATTGCCAAGAAAACATAAAAAGCTCGCCAGGGTTCAATCGAAAGAACTCCTAGAAGAACCATTATCGCAGTAAAGAATATTCCAAGAACAATATTCAATCGTTTGTTTAATACGGGATTAAGAACTAATGATAAAAATACCATTAAAGCTGGTACTGCCAACAATACCGCAGATGCAAAAAGCTTAACAGGACTGTCCAATAGATTAATTCCATTAACCAACCCTTCCGTTTTTCCGGGAACATAAAGTTCGAAATAATCTCCATACAAATAACAAAACGTCACCGTAGCCCATAGAGCAGATAATTTAAATCTAACATTGATTTTAAAGTCCTCTAATTTCGGTTTTTCCATTTTGATTTATTTTCTCCAATATTTTTAGTTTTTGCTTACCACTAACGGTTATATATCATTAATGATTTATATAACTATTATGTGCGCAACTAAGATAAAGAATAAGACTTTATAGTTATCTATTGATAACCACGGTATTATTTAATAAAAGCATAGTATGTGTTTATAAATGACTAAGATTTTCTTATCGTTTTAAGTAACAGAATGAATTAGCAGTCACTTAAAAATACGCCAACTGCCAATCCGCCTTCAGAAGTTTCTTTGTATTTGGTGCTCATGTCTTTTGCAGTTTCCCACATGGTATTCACAACCTTGTCCAACGGCACTTTTGCAGCTGCCGGGTCTGTATCCATTGCTAATTCTGCAGCATTTATTGCTTTTATGGCACCCATGGAATTTCGCTCTATACAAGGTACTTGTACCAAGCCTCCAATAGGGTCGCAAGTAAGTCCAAGATGATGTTCCATGGCAATTTCCGCTGCACAAAGTACTTGCTCTGGAGTACCACCCATTAATTCAGTTAAGGCTCCAGCGGCCATGGCAGAAGAAACGCCTATTTCTGCTTGGCAACCACCCATAGCAGCAGAGATGGTAGCTCCTTTTTTAAAGATGCTGCCTATTTCACTCGCAACAAGTAAAAAGCGTTTTACATCATCAAAATCCCCATCATGGTTTTCAATGACCAAATAGTACATTAATACAGCAGGGATTACCCCAGCACTACCATTGGTAGGTGCAGTTACAACACGACCTAGAGAAGCATTTACTTCGTTCACGGAAAGCGCAAAACAGCTTACCCATTTTAATATTTGTCTAAATTTAACTTCGGTATCTCGTATGGTTTCAATCCATTCTCTAGGACTGGAATAGGGGAGGGTTCCCTTTAGTTTTTGGTGCATGTCAAAAGCACGTCTGCGCACATTTAAGCCACCTGGTAAAACTCCTTCGCTATGGCAGCCCGTATACATACATTCCAACATGGTATCCCAAACTTGTTTGATACCGGAATTTATTTCATCATCAGAATTTAAGGAACGCTCATTTTCCAAAACAATTTCCGAAATGGATTTTTGTTCTTGCTCACAAAAAGCCAACAACTCAGCGCCAGATTTTACAGGAAACGGAAAAGTCTTAAAAACTGCCTTATTCTCTTTTGAATTGGTTCGTTCTTCTTTTACCACAAAACCACCACCGATAGAGTAATAAGTTTCCGAACAGTTTTTTTCATTGTTTAGCTGTGCTTTAAATTCAATTCCATTGGCATGGAATGGCAAAAACTCTTTTTTAAAAATGATATCCGTCTCAAAACTAAAGTTTACTTCACGTTCTCCTCCAAACTGTATTTTCTTATCGTTTTTGATTGAATTTATTATGGTTGGAATATGCTCAGTAGGAATGGTGACCGGGTCGGTGCCTGACAAACCTAATGCAACAGCAGTATCTGTAGCATGGCCTTTTCCAGTTAGGGAAAGAGATCCATAAAGGAACACCTGGATTTTTTCTATCTTATCAAATAGGTTGTTCTCTTGGAGTTCTTGTATCCATCTTTCTGCAGCTCTCCATGGTCCCAAAGTATGTGAGCTGGAAGGTCCAACCCCAATTTTAAGCATGTCAAAAACACTGATACATTCCATTGGCTAAGTTTGTTTCACCAAATATAGGCAGCAAAAATAGAAGTCTTATTAAATTTTTATGCCCAGTTTCTGACAGCTTGTCATATTTACTGTCATGGCATAATCATTGACATTTAGAGTGTGAGTAAAAAAGTAAATATAAAAGCATAACTATATAAACATGAGTAAAATAATCGGAATAGATTTAGGGACAACCAACTCTTGCGTTTCCGTGATGGAAGGTAATGAGCCAGTTGTTATTCCAAATGCAGAGGGTAAGCGTACTACACCTTCAGTTATTGCATTTGTAGAAGGTGGAGAAATTAAAGTTGGGGACCCTGCAAAGCGTCAGGCGGTAACAAACCCACACAAAACCATTTATTCTATCAAAAGATTTATGGGAAATAAATTCTCAGAATCTTCTAAAGAAGCGAATAGAGTACCTTATAAAGTTGTAAAAGGTGATAACAATACGCCACGTGTAGATATCGATGGTCGTATGTATTCGCCACAAGAATTATCTGCAATGATTCTTCAGAAAATGAAGAAAACTGCAGAAGATTACTTAGGTCAAGACGTGACCAGAGCAGTAATTACAGTTCCTGCATATTTTAATGACTCTCAGCGCCAAGCTACAAAAGAGGCGGGTGAAATTGCAGGGCTAACTGTTGAGCGTATTATCAATGAGCCAACTGCTGCGTCATTGGCTTACGGATTGGATAAAAAAGATACGGACCAAAAAATTGTAGTATTCGATTTTGGTGGTGGTACACATGACGTTTCTATCCTAGAACTTGGAGATGGCGTTTTTGAAGTATTATCTACGGATGGTGACACACATTTGGGTGGTGATGATGTTGACCAAAAAATTATTGATTGGTTAGCAGAAGAGTTTAAGAAAGACGAATCAATGGATTTACGTGAAGATGCCATGGCATTACAAAGATTGCGTGAAGCTGCTGAAAAAGCTAAGATTGAATTATCTTCTTCTGCACAGACGGAAATCAACTTACCATATGTAACCGCAACGGCATCAGGACCTAAACACTTGGTAAGAACATTGACAAGAGCAAAATTTGAACAATTAATAGAAGATTTAGTAAAACGTACTATTGAGCCTTGCCAGACTGCATTGAAGTCTGCTGGACTTTCAAAAAGTGATATTGACGAGATTATCTTGGTAGGTGGTTCTACAAGAATTCCTGCAGTACAAGAAGCTGTCGAGAAATTCTTTGGAAAGAAACCTTCTAAAGGGGTAAATCCAGATGAGGTTGTGGCAGTAGGTGCTGCTATCCAAGGTGGTGTGTTAACCGGGGATGTTAAAGATGTATTGTTGTTAGATGTTACCCCACTTTCTTTAGGTATAGAAACTATGGGAGCGGTTGCCACAAAATTGATTGAGGCCAATACCACTATCCCTACAAAGAAATCTCAAGTATTTTCTACTGCAGCGGACAATCAACCTTCGGTTGAAATCCATGTATTGCAAGGAGAGCGTCCAATGGCTGCGGATAACAAGACTATTGGTAGATTCCATCTAGATGGTATTCCACCAGCACCAAGGGGGACACCTCAAATTGAAGTGACTTTTGATATTGATGCAAATGGTATCATCAAGGTTTCTGCAACAGATAAAGCAACAGGTAAATCTCAAGATATTCGTATTGAAGCTTCTTCTGGACTCACAGAGGAAGAAATCCAAAAGATGAAAGCTGAAGCTGAAGCAAATGCTGAAGCGGATAAGGCTGCTAAGGAAACTGCTGACAAATTGAATGAAGCAGATGGAATGATTTTTCAGACTGAAAAGCAGTTGAAAGAATTTGGAGATAAACTTTCTGATGATAAGAAAAAGCCAATTGAAGAGGCTTTGGAAGAATTAAAGAAAGCATATGAAACCAAAGACTTAGCTATAATAACTCCAGCTTTGGATAAAATTAATGAAGCATGGAAAGTAGCATCTGAAGAAATGTACAAAGCACAGGCTGAAGCTGCACAAGCTGGGGGAGACCCATCTGCAAGTACGGGAGGAGAAGCTGCTGGCGGTGATGCAACTGAAGGTGATAATGTAGAAGACGTAGATTTCGAAGAAGTCAAGTAAACTCTATATTTTAGTGAAATTTAAAACCCGTAACTGACCGTTACGGGTTTTTGTTTATTTTAGAATAAAATCTTACATGAAAAATAAAGTGAACAGAGAACTTTTTCAAAGCATAGGTACTGCTACTGCGTTAATAATTAGCGTGTTGGCATTGGTAGTATCAATCTATGAAGCCAATCTATTAAAGGCGCAACAAAAAGCAACAGTTTGGCCTTATTTTTCAATTAGTCAAGGTTATAATTCTGATGGGTTTAGTATTTATGGTCTTAATAATGGAACAGGACCAGCTTTAGTAACTTCAGTTTCTGTTACATTCAATGGTGAACCAGCTGTAAACTATATGGATTTTTTGAAGATTGTTAAACCAGACAATACTATAGGATATGATATCATACGACAAAATAAAATGAACAATACCGTATTTAAAGCAGGAGAGGAGCGCTTGTTATTTTTTATGAGATGGAATGAAGAAACACGAGAGATCGTAGAGAAAATGGAAAAAGAAGAAGTTAATATCACAGTACAATATTGCTCTGTTCTGGAAGAATGTTGGACATTTGAATATCCCTCAGGAGAAAGAAAAAAGAAAAAATTTAAATCAGCTTTAGAATTTGAAGATTAAATTACACAAGAATTAAATAAATTAAAAACCCGCATGAAAATTGCGGGTTTTACTTTTTAGTGAGTTTTATGAAGCTTCTAGCATTCTTAATTTTTCTAGAGCTGCAGATTTTGAGTTTACATTGAGTTTTAAATAGATATTCTGAATATGAAAATTGACAGTACTTGGTGTTACATACAATTTTTCAGCAATGCTTTTGTAAGTAGCACCTTGCCCTAAATATTCAGCGATTTGATTTTCTCGCTTTGATAATGCCTCATATTTTTTCTTTTGAAACATTTCAACTACAGTGCGAGCAACGTCATGGCTTAAAGCAGCTCCATTTTCCCTTACGGAATTTAAGGCGGCCAATATTCTAGTTTTTGTTACGGGCTTGGTAAGATAACCGTTAGCCCCTGCTTTAAAAGCTTTCCGTACAATGTCAAAATCATTCTTTGGGCTCAATAAGATAATCTTTACATTATCATCTTTTTTGTGCAAGTATTGAATTCCTTCAATTCCCGATATACCAAATAGTGATACTTCAGATAGAACTATATCTGGCCGATACTTACGATAATTTTGCAATGCATCGTGTACAGATCTAAACGTACCAACAAGTTGATAATCGTAAAAGGTCTCAAAGTAACTTTCGTACTTCTGGTGTGAATTTTGGTCACCGTCTATGACAATTACCTTTAATGCTTCTGTTTTCATATGATATAAGATTTGGGGTTGTACTCATTATTTTATATTTAAAATTAGAAATTGCAATTTTTAACCTATTTCCAGAATAAGTGTAATCGTGGCCATGATTAATGCTGGTCTGAAGTATAGCATACTTTAGATTTAACTTAAATCACAACGAATGTCTTTGAATTATCTGGAGAATTTTATGAATCATACATCGGCTAACTATACACTTGTTAGTTGTAGATTCAAGATTCCCAATAAATTAAAAGTGAGGTATAACTATACCTTAACGAGAATAACTAAAGGATTTTTTTCTCTTTGTATTAATAATGTAGAAAGGATAGCATTTTTGAAGGAGTAGTAGTAAGACTTCATATTGTAGGTTTTACGGGGTTTAAAAGTGTTTGGGTAACTTTTACAAAGGCAATATAGAATTTTTTTTTGAATAACAAAAAAATATGTAAGATTTTTCTTTCAAAATATATTTCATTAACATATGAAAAAGAAAAAAGGGTTGATTACCCAATCAACCCTTTTTAACAAAAGCATTTGCCACTATCTTACAATTAATGGCTAAAAATCAACCCCGATTAGTAAGCTCTTGTAATATCTTTATTCTTCAAAAGTTAGCTCTGCTGTAGCCGTACCCATTGGATTATATACTTCCATTATCCATTTGTCTTCTTGGTAGGTACCAGCCAAATTGTTACCATAGGCATCAGAAGCATCACTTTTGGTTTTAAAATCTGCTAAATAGACATAGTGCAATCCATTTTCCTTATTATAAAATTTTCTGGCATTCAATCCCTTTTTCTTAAGATTGTTCATAAAGGAATTCAAATACTTTTCGTTTTTAAATACATTGGCAATCATATAATAACCAGAGGCAATACCAACTATATTAGAGCCATTTTGTGATTTTATGGGTGTTTTTTCAAATAAGTCCGTTCTATAATTAGCCCTGAAATTTTTCTTTGTCTCTTGAGCATTGTTTTCTGCTAAGCGAGAATTTGCATAACGAGATTGTCTCTTTGGTTTTGGTTCTTGATAATCTTGCTTAATTTCATGACGTATTAAGCGTACCATAGTTTCAAATCGTTTTTCAAACATTTCATCCCTTGCTTTTTCAATAGAATCTTGTCTTAAAATCAGTTCATCAAGAATCAGTCTATTTTCATAGGCGACAGAGTTTTCATCCACTAAAACTGGAGCACCTTTGGTCAACTCTCTTTTAAGGTTTAGGATTTGTTCTTCATAATTTTTGACCACTTCATCAATTCTAGCATCTTCAGATTTGTTTTCTGCAATGTTTACATCAATACCAACGCCTCGTAGATCATCGTCAAATGAATATGCTAAAGAAAGTTCATGGTTCCAACCAAGGTTGTCACCAACTTCAGTTAAATTTTTCTCCATTAAATATCCTAAGGATAGTTTTTTGTTCAAATTAACTCCAATACCTGATGAGAAGCCATAAGAGCTATCATAAGTACTTTGGAACCATCCAAATTGTGGCAAGTCTAAAAGTACCGAACCTGTATAAGAAACATCACCTCTTCCATTGGCACCAACTTGTACCATTGGCATAAGTCTACCGTTTGCCAGCAAACCGGTGGCTTTTTCAAAAGTATGGCTATATTGTATTGTGCCTGTTATGTTTTCCATACCAAAATTGGTTTCCAGTGCGTTCAAAGTTTGATTGTAGACCACTAAATCCCTAAAATATAGACCAAAATCAAATTTATTAAGGGATAGATTAATTCCTGGTTCAACAGTAACTTTATTCTCTTTTCTAGCTTCTTGGATTAAGGGGTCACTTTCGTTTGTTATGGCCCTATTTTTATCCAGCCCTTGGCTCAAATAATTTACATTGGTTCCAAAAGCAAGTGCACTTTTTTCGCCTAATTGAACAGCCGTAGCATAGTTGGCATTAAATCCAAACTCTTGTACAATGCCAGACCAGCGTCCATAAACACCTAATCCCAGTGCCGTGTTTTTATCCAATTTATTGCTAAAACCTAAATAGTAATTTTGATTGTTATCCTCGTAAGAAGCGTATTGATTTCTCAACAATACATTTAAGTAGGACTTGTTTTCACGGACCAACGAAAATGTTGGATTAATTAGAAAACGATTAAAGAACAATTGGTTGTGGAATGGGCTTTCAACATTATATTGATTAGAAGTTTCTGTTTCTTGGGCCATTGTACTTTTAGAAGCTAACATCGCAACTAAAAGCACTAGACCGATTTTTATATTTTGTTTTATAAATGAGTTCATCTTTTCGGGGTTTAAAGTGAAACTGGGTATGTTGTTATCTAGCATTTTGTAAGTATGCTTTTAGTATCTACATTTAAATTAATAAATGGTAAGGGGCTATGGACTTGTGCTTGTAGAGGTTATTCCTCAAAAACTGTTGATGAGTAATCCGTGCCTTTATCATTATGCAAGGCTTTCATAAGTCCTTCTTCGCTTTTTTCAACTAAAGAAGCATCAACTGGTTTGGAGTAGCTTATTGCTATTTGGCTTACTTTATTTTTCTTACCTCTATTGGACATTACATAGCCCATTCCTTTTTCTGGTACTAATGCAAGTGAAAAGTCGTCATAAGGGCTATTAATGGAACTTCCTAAGTTTACGGATTTGGTCAAAGTGTTTTTAGCAACCTGAACAGCAAACAAATCTAAGCCTCCATATCCTTTTCTTCCTTCTGAAGCAAAGAACAATAATGTGCCATTTTTTAGGCTAGGGTAGAGGTCGTTCTTTTTGGTATTTACCTTAGGGCCTAGGTTTTTTGCAACCCCTAAACTTCCGTCTGGTTTAATGTCTGAAACATAAATGTCATATTTACCAAATGTACCTGGCATGTTCGAGGCAAAGAACAGGCGACTTCCATCTTCTGATACTGTAGGATGTTTTGCAGAGTAATATTTTGGACATACAGCTACTTTTTGTACATTTTTCCATTCTCCATTAACGTTACTTGCCTTGTACAAAACATGAACGGGTTCTTTTTTGGAAAAAACACCATATTCTGGTTTTACATTTGCGATCTTACTAAAATAAGCCGTTTTGCCATCTCTGGTAACAGTCATTTCAGGAGTAAACCCTTCTTTACTGTTATCAGTATTTGCTAGTGTAGGGATATAATTCTGTGAAGGGGAACTACCTTTATTCATGGAATAATCTTTTTTAATGACAGCTGCCCAATCTTTATTGTCACTCGCAATATTTCCTTTTAATTGCTCTTTGGCGTACTCATATCTTTCTTGATAACTGCCGCTCAAAGTTCCAACTTGGACAACATTTTGTAGTTTCTCGTACCAGAAAATGGCAGCTTCGTAATTTTCGGTTAAAAAATTTACATTGCCGAGGTCTTGAAATATTTCTACTTCTGAATATCCTTCTTTAAGCAATTCTAAATAGTCATCGATTCGTTTATTGGCTTCGGTCGTATTTTTCTGTGCATTTGTTTTGAAAGCAAACAATAAAACAACAATTACTAAGGTTAATTTGTAAGTGGGGGAAGATTTCATAGCATTAAGATTTTGGGTGTTAATACGATACAAATATCAACAATCAATTCTTCCAAATACTTATGAATTTTTCATAGGTTTTGCTTTTTAACGGTAAAAAAATGCTTTTAAACTGATTAAAAGAGGAGTTTGATAGACTAATTGGTATAGCTCAATGTGTGTTTTAACCTAAAAATGTGTCTTTGAAGAATTGGAAACCAACTGATTTATTTCTTTTAACTCTGTTTCAGTAAGATGTCTATATTTACCAATGGGCACATCCAGTTTAACATTCATTATACGTATCCGCTTTAATTTTCTGACCCGATAATCTAGATATTCGCACATCCTTCTGATCTGTCTATTTAGTCCTTGGGTCAAAATAATCTTAAACTGTTTTTCTGCTATTTTTTCAACTTTACACTTTCTGGTAATTGTATCTAAAATGGGCACACCATTTTCCATTTTACTCATAAAGTCGTTGGTAATAGGTTTATTTACTGTGACTATATATTCTTTTTCATGATGGTTCCTAGCTCTAAGAATTTTGTTTACTATATCTCCATCATTAGTTAAAAAAATGAGACCTTCACTCGGTTTGTCCAATCTCCCAATTGGGAATATGCGTTTGGGATAATTAATAAAATCAATGATATTATCTTTTTCTACTCTGGTATCTGTTGTACAAACAATGCCTACGGGCTTATTGAATGCCAAATAAACGGGTTTATCTTTAGTTTCAGTAATCAGTTCCCCATCAACTTTTACGATATCCCCTTCCTTAATTTTAGTCCCCATTTCAGGGACCTTACCATTAATGGTTACACGACCTTGCTCGATAAGTTTATCTGCTGCTCTACGTGAGCAGTGGCCAACTTCGCTAAGGTATTTATTGATTCTGGTTTCTTTCACTTTAGAAAACGTGATTTTCTTTTAATAAAGGTATAAACAAAAACCCCATAACTTTCGTTACAGGGTTTTTTTGCGGAGAAAGAGGAACTAACCATATTCTCATTTTTTGAGGTTTTATAGGGTCTAAAAGCCGTCTAAAATTTTGCCTCCACCGAAACAGCCCCTTTTTAACAAAAGTTTGGGAATTAAAGGCCATTTCTCCTGATTTTGAATAGAAACAAGCATAATTAACTGCAAATTCTACTTTTTTGATAACTCAAAGACTATCGGTTCGAGTGTAACGCAAATTATTAAGTTCTAACCAAGAATGATGGCGTTAATTCTGTCCTTAATAATAGGTAACGTTTCGGCGAGAATTGCCCTATCAATATTAGCACTTAAAATTTCTTCACTGCGCTGTTGTGATAGCAATAGCGAAAACCGTTCTTTAATAAAGGTACTGACATTTTTGATTAGTAGGTAGTTAATATCAGTAGGGTATTTTTCGGAAGAATTTTATCATTGGTCATCTCTTTTTCCCTCGCGTTGTTCCCTAAGGTGTATTACTCTCATCATTTCTACCCGTTGGATGGAAGGAAGGGGAAAGCCTGCGCGCAATAGGTTATTCATTTATAATTATCATCTATTCGGTTTGTATATTGGCTTCTATTAGACCTAAGGTGTTCTTTAAAAACTGCATAATCGTATTTTCATTTACTGTAACGTAAGATTGATTCATATAATAATCAAACAACATACTATCTACTTCTAAGCTTGACAAGAAAGCCTCATAATTTTCTTTTGCAACTTCTAGAGGTTGAATAATAATATCACGTCTGTAATCAGATCTGTTCATTGATGCATCTGCGTTGCGCACTGGAATATACTTATACATTATTTTGGGTACATTGTTTATCCAATACGCTCTTCTTACAATAATGTCTTCTTTGTAATCGTCTAGTTCGCCAGTCCACTGGTTTAGTGCATATTTTAATTTTGCATCTTTTATGATTTCTAGATTACCAGAAGATATAATATCGTTAATCACGCCCGATCGTGGGTCAAATGTAGCGTAATTGTACATTTGCCCTAGTAAACTATCGATTGTTTTAGTCTTAAATGAACTTGTATGATCAAAATTCATTAAAGCAACAATGGCGTTTAAACACCCTTCATTTAACCTATGGTCAAATTCGAGTTCTTTTATATTTTGCTTAAATTCTTCCCTTAAACTCAAAAGGATTTGCTGTTCCTTTTCTGCATCTTTTTGCTTTTCATTCCAATTATTAATCTGTATGGCAATGAGAATTCCGATAACGACGAGGACGATTTCGCCAATGGCATAGGTGAGGTATTTTGGCATACGCTTTCTCGAAAGCGCATCTAGACGTATTTTTCTGAAGAATTTAATCATTGGTTACAATTGTAATCTCATTATCTTTTTATTTGGCTATCTAAAGCTTCAAGAATATCGTCTATCCTTTTCAATAGAGTTTCAGATTCTTGATTGTTAAACATATTTAGAGTCAATGACCAGGCGACCATACCTTCCAGTTTCGTGTCTTTCAATAGTTCATCCGTAGTCCTTGTAACGAGTTTTGATTCTCCTGGTATGAGGTTTTTAACTTGTCTAGGGTCCAACAAATTTTTTGGGATGTTCTTGTAATAGTAATATGCTAATTCACGCTGAATATCTATTTCATTTGAATAAGGATAGAATTCTTGTTCACAAAATCTGAGAAATATTCGCTCTACTTCTTGAAGCTGAATCACATCTGTGCTCCAGTTGACGAGTAGTTGCTTTAATTCTTCATCTTTCAAAATTTCGATATTTCCAGAGCTTACCAGGTCATTTTGAATAGGGTCAAAGGTTGGTGGCTGAATCGTACTCAAATAAACAAATACACTATCGCGTGTAGCATTTTCTGGATTATCAAAATATTCTAATAATTGCCTAGAGCTTTCAATCAAAGTATTTCTAAATTCTATTTTATCCAGAAGTTGTTCTCTATTCGAATTAAATTCCTTTTCAAGCCTTTTTAATATAGCTTGCTCAGTGGCATTTTCTGCGCGTTGCTCTTTCCAATTGTTAATCTGAAGGGCAATTAAAATACCAATTACAACAAGTATAATTTCGCCAATGGCATAGGTGAGATACTTAGGTACACGCTTTCGCGAAAGCGCATCGAGCCTTATTTTTCTAAAGAATTTTATCATTGGTTAGCGGTTTACTATAGGGAAGCACAACGGTCGTGTATAAGAATAGTAGGGCTGAAAAAAGGCGACTATCATTCGGATAGACACAAGCCAAATTTAAAAATTTGGCGACCTTGCAAAAGTGCTATTACCATTGGATTAAGCACTCATTGCCCTATTATTTTTATACGTTGTTTTAATCAGTTTTCTTTCTATTGATTCCCCAATAAAACGTCTTTACTATCAGGTCTATTAAATTCTTGCCCAAAGAATCTATCTAAAAATGGATTAAATAAATCTGGGTTTGTTAATGGAACAAAATGAGTTTCACCCGGGAAAATCACTAATTGTGAATTGGGAAATGATTGATAGAATTCAACAGAATGTTCTTCTTTAATGATGTCTTTATCAGCAGCCATAACCAAAACGGGCACTTCAATTTTACCTAACATTTCTTTTGTGAATTTTGGCTCGTAATCTAAAAGGTCAAGATGTTGGTCAATAACTGCCCAAGGTGCTGAATCATCTTTTTTTGCAATCATACCTTTTACCATCATATGGTTATCATCAACAAATTTTTCAGCCCAAGGATAAATAGCAGATGTATCAGGTCTCATATTAGACCCCATAACTGCTAATTTTTTTACTTTATTTGGATATTTACTAGCAATAATCATAGCTATATTTCCTCCATCGCTAAAGCCATAAAAATTTGCATTTTCGATTTTCAACTTATCAAGTAATGATTTCCAATCATCTGCCATTAAAGCTAATGTTAGTTTGTCTGTATTCAATTGAGATTTTCCGTGTCCTCTGCTATCGGCGATAATTACTTTGTACTTGTCTTTTAAAAAGTCAATTTGCCCTGCCATTTTTGAAATATCTCCACCATTTCCGTGAATGATAACAAGTGGTTCACCTTGTCCATATATTTCATAATACATTTCTATTCCATTAACATTAACTTTTTGACCACTATTATTTCCATAGGGTATGGAATCATTATTAGTTTCAGTTAATACTTCTGTATTTGGATTACTTTTTTCTTTGGTTGTTTTCTTGCTTGATTCGGTATTACAGCTAAACAGTAAAATTGATGATACTAAAATGATTAGTAAGTTCTTCATTAGTTTTATTTTTTAATTGATTACAACTGTAGTTATTATCTGTTCATTTTTTTCTAAACTTATTTCTATTCCTTTTGATAACTATTAAATTTTTTTGTTATATCAAGCAAATATTAATATCGTCAACTTTTAGCTATACATCTTTTTCCCTTGTATAACCATTTCTAATATTAGCAAAGGAATAACCCAACTCGACCAAACAGATAGAGCATAAATATCTACTGGTTCAGCTATTTTCAGCGGTTGTAAGACATCAATAATCAATCTCGTAAATACAAATGCTGTAAACGTTATTGTGTAGCTTCTTAACATCCACTCCTTATGCAATTCAATTTTTCTTTTTTTAATAGAAAAGAATGCCATCAATCCTGTTGAAGCCCAAAAAAATGACATCGCCATTAATCCAAATTTATAACCAAGATTTACTTGTGATGTTAAAGCCAGATACATCCCTGTAATGCCTCCAAGTACTACACAGACCAAATATATTCTTCCCAATAGCCTATGTCGATGAATATTTTTATTCCGAAATGAGGGTATAAATTGAAAAGGTCCGATTATTATGGCAATAATTCCTAAAATTATATGTGGAAGCAAAATATTGACTCTGGAAAAGTAATAATCTCCATAAGACTCTTGAGAAGGCACGACCATTGAAAATGCTCTTGTTAAAACATAATATGCTCCAATAATTAGGATTAAAACATATAAAATATTCAATAGATTTTTTACAGATTTTGTTTTCATATGGTTGGTTTTTTCATAATTCTGATTGTTTAGTATTTATTTTAGTCGTTTTCGTACTTTTAATTAGATTTATGTACATCAACTTCAATTTCAACCATAAATTCTGGTAGCGCTAATCCCTTAACTTCAAGCCAAGACCCTGTGGGAAATTGATTTTTATAAATTTGAGTACGGTACCCAGACACTTCTAACATTTTGGGCATACTGGTAGTAAAAATGTCTTCCTTTACCACATCGTCAAAAGTGCAACCGTAGTGGGTGAGTATCTTTTGTAAATCGGCATAACAGTTTTTTATTTGCTGTTCCATATCGCCTACAGCTGTAGGATTTCCTTCGTTGTCCATACTTACAGCGCCAGAAATTTTAATGAAATTCCCAACCTTAACAGCGTGTGAGTAGCCGTAGGCTTTTTCCACTTCGGGGCGCAACTGGAAGTATTCGGGTTTTACTTTAGAAGAGCTAGCTTCTATTGCGGTTGCTTTTATTGGTTCTTGATCTTCTTTGGGTGCTTGGCAAGATAATAAGCTTAGTACTATGCATACTGACACTCCTGTTTTTAGTAAATACGTTGCTGTCATTTTTAAAACTTTACATTTAGTTAGTTTCTGTCTAGAAAAGAATTATCGTGTTTTTCCTCGGCATACGAAATTTCAATACGCTTAAAATTTTGTGGGTCGTACGCATTTTCTGGCACAAGTTTTTCTATTCTAATGGCGGTATAGACCTATTGGTCTGTAATGCCCGGACCCGTGGAGGGCTTTTTGGTCTTTATGGTAAGGATGCCACTATTCTCAGAATCTGTTGTTACGGGACTGTTAAAGACCACGTTTTTAAGAATGATGAGGTTTCTTTTCTCTTCGTTTTCATTGGCTGAAGTATTGGGATAGTTACTGGGCAACGGGCCATTGTAATAGGCAACGGTGTACATTCCTTCTGTTTGTTTACATTCGGCAGTTTTACCGGAGGGGAATTGTATAGTGTAGATAAACTCATTATAAGCAGTTACACTTTTTTCAAGATTTAAAGTTGTGCTACTTTTAAATTTGAAATCTTGCTGCACTGGCATTGCCATCCAAAATAATGTGGTGGTTATAAAAATGATTATCGGTTTCATAGGTCTCTATTTTAGAAGTATTGAAAATTAGTTTTCATAGTAAAAGAAGCCGTGTACAATATCTGTATCTAAGCCTATGTTAGCACCCCGATACAGCATATCGGTTTCCCTTTGCACGGGAGCGGCTATGCGCCCATCTTCTATCAGGCCGCATTTTTCTATATGCAAGTCATTGTATTGCCACTCATCTTCTATCTCCCCAGCGGTGGCAAGTTGCCATCCATTTTGCTGTGCTAGCTGTCTGGCTTGTCCGATTGTAATATTTTCACTTTCGTGAAATTTTAAGACATCATATTCAACCTCCTCACCAACCGTATTCGGCGTAGCGTTTGACGTATTTTCAGGGTTTGTGTTGCTAACAACAGGCTGTTGATTAGGCGTCGAATTAGTAGGCGTTTGTGCAGTACTTCCTAATCTTTCTGATTGATAGTTATCCATAATTTTTTTGAAATTGGCATCTGAGATACGGTTGTCTGAGTCAAACTCAAATCCTGGATCAAAGTTGAAGGGGTATTCTAAAGTCTTCGTATCGTTTAAAGAAGTAGAAGCATCCAGTATTCTATTGAATTTATACTGTTTTCCATTAGCCGTATAAACAAACGGCTTAGCAACAATTTTCCATTTTTTCACTTTGTAAATGGTCCTGTTGGGTTGCACGGGTATAACATCCGTATCAATCGTGTTTTTTGACTCTGTAAAATTAGATGCCTGAGAGGAGACATCTTTCTTGGTAGTACTTCCACCTACATTAGTGCCTGCGGTTACCTCAATATTTGCAAAAAGATAACTTACACTGGCCTTGACCGATGCAGATACTTCCCAATAACGATTATCAGTTTCTTCAGTACTTTTTGAAAAGCTAAAGCCTTCTGTGATGTTTTTTGCAATTTCCTGAGTTACAGTAATGGGCGAACTGGTGCCATTTGAGTAGGCAGAGACTGTATAAACCACCCTGCTTTGATCAGGAAGACTTATATCTAGATCGCCTATCTCCTCTCCGTAAACTTGCACTTCACCAAGTTCTAAGGGACCATTTCCTTTCATTTGAACACGCACGTATCGTCCAGGGCGTTTCGTTGCCCCTGTAAATCGTTGTATATTTTGTTCTAGGTGCAGCTTTTGTGCAAAAAAAGGTTCTGTATTTCTATTGTCGTTTCGTATGTCCTGCGTTACCCAAATATTAAAGTCTTTTAATCCATTTTGATTGCCATCTGTGCGTTTTGAAATAACCACATCTTTTATCAAATAGTTTCTGCCTAGATCGACCTCCCAGAAGGGTCGTGATTCATTATTGGTAGTAGCTACGGAGCCTAGGTTTACATTTCCTTCTAGATTTCCGTCGTTTGCGAGATTAGAGGGACGATTGTTTATAGTGCTCCTTTGCCGCGTGGGTTTTCCCAGAGCGAGGTTATCATTAGATTGACGTCGCTTATTTACCAAAGTGCCATTTACTACTACCTCGGCTAAGCTCAGAATTCCTTGCCTGTCTAGCTGTATGCGCACGAACTGGCCTCGGGCATTACCAGTAAATTTTTTACTTCCTCTAAAAAAGCTACCGTCATTATTGAATTTTGTTCCGTTGCCTCCTTCACGGTCTGCAACGATGATGGAGAAGTTAGAAAGTCTATCATCACAACAATCGGTTCTGTTATAAAGTGTGATGGATTTTATATCATATTCCTCTAGTAAATTTACCTCCCACCAACTGTTTTCTTGATTTTGAGTATGAGTGATGGAGTGGTGGTGGTAGTGTCCATCAGTATTGCCATCTACTGCGCGATTTGCGTGACCGTGCCCAAATTGACTAGATTGCTTGGCAGGTTTAAATGCGGCGATGTTTTCTGGATCATATGGAGTCCAGCGCTGTGCGGTAGTAGCAATGGTAAACAGCACTGCACAGACCATTACGGTATATTTAGTATTTGGAAGGTAAGATCGTTTGATCGGAGTATTTTTTACCATAGTCATATTTTTCAGGAGTTTAACCCCAAAGCGATAGCCGGTGAATAGGTGACGTTTCATAGTATGATTTTTGAGAGTTTTCTCGCAGAATGATTTGACAAAAAAGGGTTGATGATTGTATTACCAACCCTTTATGTTATTGATTTTCGCGCTAAGCGAATAAACTACAATAGTGTAGCTTTCAAGTTTTCTTAGAATTCACGCTTTACTTACTGTTTGGCGGGGTCATAGTCCATCCCTGACTTTCCATAAAATCACCAGTATCATAGAAATAATAGACCGCTTTAATTTCTTTTCCGTTTTCCGTAAGAACAGCAATGTGATATCTAACAGGGCTTACTTTGCCATTTTCTTTATTGGTGGCAGTATTAAGCCCCCAGCAGAGTACCCATTCTCCTTCATTCCGATTATTAGTCACCTTAACAGGTAAATAGAGTTCGTTACTAACTTCGAAGGTGTAAGTTTCAAATCTTTCTTTTAAAAAGTCTTTATGCTGGGCAACGGTAAGTGAATCATTTCCTCTACCTAAGCCATAAATTACGGCGTCTGAGGATAGGTTTTTTTGCAGTTTTGACAAGTTCATTTCTTTCCAGCCCGTAATGTACTGTTGAGCCATTTTTAAAGAAGCGTCGGCGTTAGGATAGTCTAGAACGAACGCAGGTCCTGTTTGTGCTTTTGCAGTATGATGACCTGTTATTAAGAAAGTCATACAGAAAATCAATACGGCAAAAATAGAACTAGTTTTTAATGTTTTCATAATAGTTGATTTTAGTTAATAAATATGAGACGAAAATTACACGAATGGCTCATTGTAGTCAATCACATATTGATGTGAAATTGTGGAGTTATTATTCTGTATATTTGGTTTTTACAACCAAATTAAGCCACTCCTTTTGAAAACTATTCACAGACATTTGCCAACTCTTTTCGGCTTTTTTCTATGGTTTTTAATAGGAAATGCACTCGCTCAAAACCCTTCACAGATTGATGTATTGAACACAGATGATGGTCTTCTATTTAGAGACGTGTCTAATATTGCCCAAGACAGTAAAGGTTTAATGTATTTTGGTACGACGCAAGGCCTCAACCGTTACGACGGTAAAAATTTTAAGGCCTACACGAGCAATACCAAGAATCCCTTTTACATTAAAGAAGACTTCATCAAAGCTAATATGGTGTATGAGCCGACCAAAAATGCCTTATGGTTTATGGCCAATGATGAGTTGTTTCAATTACGGCTCACCGAAGATTCCATTATAAATTACACAAAACAGCACAACCTAAAAGATAGGGTGTTGGATGTCTTTAAAACAAAAGACAATGCTATTTGGGTAGTTACCGATGATTTTTGGGAAGTACAAAAGGATAGCTCAAAATTGTACCTTCAAAAGTTTGAAAACAATGCCTTTCAAGTTATTGCAACTGTTAATCGTTATAAACGTGTTTTCAACCACGTGGCCATAGATGCCGATGGTTTTATATGGTGGACAACCACCCGAGGAACTAACAAATATAGTCTCAAAGGTGAGTTGTTAGAGCATATAAAATTAGACACTCATAATTGGTCTGGTGATGCGATACATTATGTACCTTCCTTTTTCGATAGTAATAATACCCACTATTATTTTCCAAACTCTAGTGGTGGTATTGCCATTTTCGATAGTAAAACCGAGACTTACAAAACCATACTAAAAACAGATGATGTTTTTAGGCGTGCCATCGAAGACCAGAATAATAATATATGGTTTTCGAGTGATTCCAGCGTATATAAGATGGATTCTAAGGGGAGTTTTACCAACTATAGCGAAATATTAAAAAACGCCTTTGATTTTTCTGTAATCAGTTCGTTGTATGTTGATCATACGGGCTTACTTTGGGGAAGTACTGACAATGGCCTCTTCAAAATAAAAACCGAAGAACAACTTTTTAGAACGCTTTTTAAATCTGAAAAAGAAGGTTGGGGGCGCTCTATGCGTGGTATTTTTGAAGCTTCTGAGGGTCGTATTTTTTCCTTGTGTGAAAATCAGCATAAACTCTGGTACGCTACAAAAACAGGAATAACCGACACTTTGCCCTTGAAGGACGCCTTAGGAAAACCCGTTTCACTTCTATACGATGCTAATTTCCTTGTAACCGACGAAACGAAAACCAAAGCCTATACTACAGCAAACGGTTTAAGTGAAATAAATTTAAAAACAGGTCTTACCACAACGTACGATACCTTTAAGTCACACAATAATGTTCATGGGCCTAACGGTTTGTTACGATTGGACGACGGTAAATTACTTTTTGGCTTCACTTTTGAACATTTAACGGTATTTGATACTAAGTCTAAAAAAAGCCAGCCCATTTTTAGCTCGAATGCGCTAGATTCTAATATTAGAGGTATTCGGGTTTTTGAAAAAAGTCGTGACCCAGATCAAGTTTGGCTTGGTACCCGGAATGATGGCGTGATAAAAATTGACCTTAAAGGCGAAATCATTACATCTTACAATCAGAGTACCATTCCAGCGTTTGGTAATTACCAAGTTTTGTCTCTACTAGAAGATGATGATGGCAGTTTATGGGTTGGTACGTACGGTGGTGGTTTAAGACACATCTCGGGAGATGGAAAACTCTTGGCATACTACACTACAGATAGTGGTTTACCCAACAACAATGTCGTTGGTGTTATAAAAACAAGACGAAATACGTTATTAATAAGCACTTACAATGGATTGTCCGTTATGGATATAGCTACTGGTGATTTTCAAAACTTTTACACCGAAAACGGCCTTTCGCACAATGAATTTAATTTTTCCTCTTTTTTTAAAGGTAGTGACGGTTTGTTTTATTTTGGAGGAATGAATGGTGTGAATGTGTTTGTCCCCAATCAATTACAAGAGGCTATAGCGCCTCCCCCCGTTGAATTTTTAGGCGTTGCGGGCTATAATAGCAAGACTAAAGACTATTTTGAAACTGATTACTCCCAAACCGAATTTTCAAGACTGGAGCTGTCGCCTTATGACCAGTATTTTGAAGTAAGTTGGATGCTGCCCACCTATTTTCAAAATAACAAAAATACCTTCAGTACCCAGTTGGAAGGCTTTGAAGACCGCTGGTTTTATCAGAGCAATTCCACATCTATAAGGTACAACCAACTACCCGCGGGCGACTATATTTTGAAAGTAAAAGGAACCGATTTTAATGGCAACCAAAGTGGTTCAGTATTGTCTATTCCGATTACTGTAAAACAAATTTTCTATAAAAAATGGTGGTTTATAGGCTTGGTTATTATGACCTTAATTGTATTGGTCTATGTTTTATTTAGGTACCGCTTGCGACAAGTTTTAGCTTTAGAACGTCTGCGTACCAAAATTTCAAGTGACCTTCACGACGATGTGGGTTCATTATTATCTGGTTTGGCTATGCAAACTGAACTTTTGGAAGAAAACGCCAATGAAAATGATAAAAAGAGGCTGAACAAAATAGCATCAATAAGCAGAAGTGCTGTATCTCAAATGCGGGATTTAGTTTGGAGCATCGACAGCAGACGAGAAACAATAGCAGATTTAATAGAGCGCATGCGCGAGCTAGCCGAAGAATTATTGTTACCCAAAGACATTGCCTATACATTGGATTGTAATAACATTCAAAATTTGAATAAAAAATTACCCGCTCAGACCAAACAGCATATTTTTTTGATTTATAAAGAGGCCATTAACAATATTCTAAAACATTCTGATGGCGATTTGGTTGCCATCAAGCTGGGAAATAGTTCCAAGGGTTGCCAGCTCATCATCAAAGATAATGGCAGTGAGAAAGACGTTTACAAATCTTCTGGATTGGGCTTATCTAACATGGCTATGCGTGCCGAGAAACTTCGTGCATCTCTAAAGTTTGAAAGCGAAAATGGCTTTGGTATCTACTTAAGTCTACCGTTCAATATTTAATTTCACATTAAGATGTGATTGTACTTGCCTTTTTATGTCATAACTTTCTAAGGTGAAACTTTACACATCAGCTACCCGTAAAGAAATTCCTACTTGCGTGGAAAATGAATATGATTAGATTAGTACTTATAGAAGACGATTTGTTGATTCAAGAAAGCCTGAACGACTTTTTTGATGGGCAAAACAATGTAGAATGTATTCAGAGTGCTACCTCTGTTGAGGACTTTCTAGAAGCTATAAATAGCTTGGAACATAATCCGGATGTCATTCTTCTGGATATCAATTTATTGGGCATATCGGGTATTGAGGGTATTCCGTTGATTAAAGAACAACTTCCGGACTGCGATATTATTATGCTGACCACTTTTGAGGACAACGACAGCATTTTTAAAGCGCTCTGTGCTGGAGCTTGTTCTTACCTGTCTAAAAAAACATCCCTTAAAAAAATTCTTGAAGCTGTTGAAGTGGTTTCTAAAGGAGGTTCGTATATGTCGCCCGCCATTGCCAGAAAGGTTACGAATCATTTTGTACCGAAAAAACCAAAGCAAAACTTGCTTACACCAAGACAGCTTGAGATTGTTGCAGGACTCGTTGATGGCAAAAGCTATAAAATGATTGCCAGCGACTTGTTTGTATCGTTGGACACAGTACGTACGCATATTAAAAATATTTATAAAACACTTGAAATCAACAGTAAATCACAATTAATTAAAAAAGCTTATGATAATGAGATTTGACGTTTTATATTGAAACCATAGATTTATAAATCACATAAGATTTGTATCCTGATATTATTCTTGAAGACTGAATAATCAATTCTAAGAATATAAAAACGCGAGCCGAATAGTATCCCTAATCGACTCATAACATCAATTCTACATTGTATTTATAACACCGTTCCACCCCATTCCTCTACATTCCGCGAAAAGCTTCATTCCGAGAAAAGAGATTCACTACATCATCTTGAACCCAGTCGCAGAAAAAGCGACAGCATTCGCTCTACAAAAAGTCACTCCAACCTTTCCTCACACAAAGATTTAAAATTTAGCCTGAGACAGACTGCATAACCAGGCGCGCTATGCTTGCACTTTTTATAAGTCCTTACTCAGTCAAAATTTTATTGAGGCTACCGAAAAGGTAACAGCGAAGGCGCTATGGGAAGTAAGTGAAAGAAAAAGAAGAACGCTCCTATTCAACTTTTTACACCAAATTGACTCAATCTTTAGCAAATACCCCTATTTCTAATCAAGGAAAAGGAAAACGCTCTAGATATAATAAGTAAGTAGGGGAAAGTGCCAACTTGGCAACTAATTGACAGTATCCAAACACAAAATTTAGTGGATGAATAATTGATGATATATACTCGAATATATGTTATTGAATATTATGTAAATCAGTTGATTATATAAGATTATCATAAAAATCAGATGAACTTAATCATAAAATTTTGTTTTGGGTTGTTTGCAAAAAAGAGCATTTCTAGTTTCAGAAATGTAAGAAGATACCTGAAATGAAATGAAAGGAATCGAATAGCAAGAGGGTAACACGCTGGCGCGATGTTTCATTTTATCGATTCTTTCAAAGGGCTAGTGTTCATAGGCATTGAGAGCAATTAATGATTTGTTGATTTTCAGATACTTAAGAAGTTTTTTCTGAAAAAGTCTTCTGAGACTAGTAAAATCAACAGAAAAATTCAGAAAAAATGGATAAAGGATACGAAAATGAGCGGTTTGAGAGCCTAAAAATCAAAACCTCAGTGGCAAAGAGATTTAGGGCATTTGGTAAAAGTCTATCAAAATCTCAGTCAATGACATTACTGGTTATGCTCGACTTTTTTGAAGATAATAGTATTTCTCCAACGGATGAATTAGGTGCCGACTTTCAAAGCGTAGAAATAAGAGTTTCAAATCTAATCAAAAAGCGAATGAATGGGATGATTGCAATTATAAAAAATATCGAGAAGAATCAAACGAAACCGACTTTAGCAATGCTCCAGTCTCTATTTGAGCAAACTGAACCGCCTAAAAAGAAAGAAGTGCTCTTTCGCGAAAAGAAATACGTCAATGATAAATAGTAGAATCAATGGAAAAAGTAAACTACATCACGCATCTCAATACCATTTTGGATAACTTCAATGAGGATATCAGAATTAAACAGGGGCACATCACATTGTACCTAGCATTCTTTCATAAGTGGAATAGAAGTTATTTTGAGAAGATAATTACTGTCAATAGAGAACTGATAATGGAGCGAGCAAGGATAAGGTCTAAAACAACCTATCATAGATATTTGAAAGACTTGAATGATTGGGATTATTTAAAGTACATACCTTCCTACAACCCAAGAATTGGCTCTAAAATAGAGATGAAGTATCACCGTCCCAAAATTGGTACAAGTCCTAGTACACTGAAGGTCCAAAATTTGGACAAGTACGAACCAGAACCTAGCCAAAATTTGGCACCTTACATAAAACTAAAAACAATAAGAAAACTTAATAAACAGCCTGACTTAATTTTTAATCTTAAAAATGTGCTTTTCTTCTTTAAAGAAAATAAGTTTCCTGAAATTGAAGGAAGAAAATTTTACACCTATGTTAAAGCAAAGAAATGGAAAACAGATAAATGGAAATCCATAGCTTTCATATTTGCTAAGAACAACTTTATGCTAAACGAGCCAGAAAGGGGCCGTCCATATTTTGGCTATGTTAAGAATTTAGAAAGAAGAAGCAATAGAGATACCACTTAATCTTTAGGCTTAAACTTATCTCTAAGAATCGCCATATCTCGTGACACCTTCATATCCAAGATTTTTGCATAATGTTGCGTAGTTTTAAGATTTGTATGACCCAGCATTTTGCTTACTGATTCTATAGGCACGCCATTAGTTAGCGTGACGGTAGTGGCAAATGTATGCCTAGCTAAATGAAAGGTTAGGTTCTTAGAAATTCCCGCTAAAGTCGCAATTTCTTTGATGTAGGCATTCATTTTTTGATTGCTGAGAACTGGTAACACCAAATCTTTTTCTTTCAATAGCTCATTATCTTCATATTTCTCAATAATGGCCTTTGCAATAGGTAGAATAGGAATGTTACTTCTTGTATCTGTTTTAGAACGTTTGGTTTTGATCCACTCTTCTCCGTCAGAACCAACACTTATGTCGCCTCGATTTAGTTTTTTCACATCGGCGTATGCGAGGCCAGTGAAACAACAAAATATAAAGATGTCACGCACTTGCTCCAGGCGCTCCATTCTAAATTCAAGAGCAATTATTTTCTGAATTTCTTCTTCAGTCAGAAATTCGCGCTCGACTATTTTAAGCTTTCCTTTCCAATGGAGAAAAGGATCTTTATCTATCCAATCATTAGCGTGAGCGATCCGGATAATCTTTTTAAAATTGGTGATGTATTTGATCGCTGAGTTGTGCGCACACTTACGGGTTGTTTTTAGATAGTATTCTAGCCCTGTAATGAACTTATGGTCTACCTCCTGCACAGGAATATCATTTCGCTTGTATTTCTGCTTTACAAATGCTGCAACGTGTTTCTTGCAAGTTCGATACCGCTCAGCCGTTCCGGCGGCAAAATCTTTTCCGATGAGACTCTCTACTTCGTCATTGTGTTCCTGAAAAATCTTTAGGAGCATTTTTAGAGCTTTTCCTTTACCAATAAATGCATCGCGGAGATCAATTGCATCAAACCTTTTATCGACCCTTAAATATTCTTGCTGTATTTTAAAAATTTTATTTTTTATCAAATGGATCTGCTGATTTATCTCTTTTGCATCAGCAGAATTACCAAGAACTCTCTGGGATTTTGGATTCCAATGATCAATCTTGACTTTTCTGTAAATGCTACATTCAGCTCTTTTTCCATCCACAGTAATCCTTAGGTAAATGTTCGATTTACCCTTTGAGTCAGCTTTGCTCTTCTTGATATAAAATAGTATGGATAATGAAGATGACACCTAATGTGCTTTGAATTTACTTAAAGGTAGTAAATAAAAAATTAGCAAGACAAAATATAAAATACTTATAATCAGTTCATTAAGTATAATTCGGTGTCAGTTGAAATAAGAATATAAGTGACACCGAATGGAACCCTTTTTAATTGATATTAAATGATATGAATTGATATCATTAAAAATAAAAAACCCTGTAAATCAAGGATTTACAGGGTTTTTGGTGCCTTTTGTAGGTCTTTAAGCGGAGAAGGAGGGATTCGAACCCCCGGAGGTGTGACCCTCGCTGGTTTTCAAGACCAGTGCATTCGACCACTCTGCCACTTCTCCTAATGCGGGTGCAAATATAATAACCTTTTTTGTTCTATGGAATAAAATTTTTGGTTCAATAGGTTCTTTTATAGATTCAGCCATTGTTTAAATTCCGCAGCTTTATTTTTGCTTATGATAATATCGACCTCAGAGTTTGGATTCACTAATATTTTTAGCTGATTATTGCCATACTTCACTATTTTTTCGATTGCAGAAATCGCAATAATAAATTGCCGGTTTGCTCTAAAAAAATAAGCGCTGTCCAAGTTTGAAAAAAGCTCATCCAAACTAGAGTTTGAGGTACTTCGCTTTTCATCAATACAGACCACGTAGGTAATTGTATTTTCCATATATATGTATGCAATCTCTTCTGTGGGAACAGGCTTTAACTCATTTCTACGATAGGTGAGAATACGTTTTTTAGAAGCATTGTCATCCTTTTTATCCCCTACAGAATGCTCAACTTTTTGTTGGTAGGCATTAACGGCACTGTTAAGTTTTGCAAGATTGACTACCTCATTTGATAATTTCAGGTTTTTTGCTTCCAACCTTTTTTCATATGTACTTCCTATCAATCTTACAGTAACTACGGAAGAAATTATAATCAACAAGCCCATAATTACCAAAATGGTATAAAACTTATTCTTTAAATCGCTAATCTGTGCCATTACCTCGCGGGTGTTGGCATGGGCCGCTATTATCCAATCTGAATATTCTACTGGATATAGGTATACCACTTCTGATTCTTGTGAGGCATCTTCAAAATCGCGTATACCCCCAACTTCTTCTTTGTTTTGAAGTAGACTATAAAAATCATTTGAGGTCAGGTCATCAGAAACTGAGGATACAAAAGATTGTTCTGGACTAATGCTTTCCCCGACAATTTTAATATCAGGATGGCAAACTATTTTGCCCGACCAATTAAACATACTTACAAAGCCAGTGGTACGGTCTGTACTCTCAATACTTTTCTGTAAAGAAGCAATTACGGTATCTTTTGCGATTCCGTTTTTAAGTTGAGTACCCAATAAAGAAGCTACTTCACGCGCTTCCCTCTTACTGAACTCCAATTGTGTCTCAAGCACTTTGTCGACACTGAACTTGACAAAATATCTTGCAGCGATACTTGAGATGACCAAAAAGATTAGAGTAATGGCCAAAAATGTCATTAGGTATAAACGGTCTTTTCGCATAGCTGATTTTGTCTTGCTAAAATAGGAATCTTAAAAAGAAAGCTTCTTAGAAACCTGATTTAAAAACAATCCTGAAAACTTCATCGCTCAAAATTCCCGATTAAGCTCAAAAATTCCCTTTCACAAACATTAATAGGTACTGCCCGAGTGAATATGGGTTCATTTGGATTCAAAACAATACTAAATCTAAAAAATGAAAACATGAAAACAACTAAGTTATTCTCAATGCTATTCATAGGCTTTTGCATTTTAAGCTGTACCAACGATAGCGAAGATGATTTAATCGCCATTGATCAAGAACAGGGAAATGGTGGTGGTGAACCTGGAGAAACTGGGGTAACCTATGCGAACACTGTAAGAGCTATAATTCAAAATAGCTGTGTTGGTTGCCATGCAGATCCACCAAGAAATGGGGCACCTTTTGCTCTTGTAAACTTTCAGCAAGTAAGTAGCAGAGCTAATGGAATTTTAAGTGCAATGTCTCGTGACAACGGTTCTGGTGTTATGCCACCTTCTGGAAGGTTGCCGCAAAATACCATAGATCAAATACAAGCTTGGATTGACAATGATCTCCCAGAAAACTAATCTACTAACGACTATAAAAACCATAAGATGAAAACAAACAAAATTTTATTGCTAGTAATTGCCTTTTTGACAAATGTATTTGTACTGTCATTACACGCACAAAAAAAGTATGTGGATAAATCAGGGTACATAAAATTTGAGGCTTCTGAAAAACTTTTTGAACCAGTTGAAGCTGTAAACAAGTCGGTTACAGCAGTTCTAAATACAGATTCTGGAGAATTTGCCTCTCTAGCATTAGTAGTTGCTTTTAGATTCAAGAATTCTCTGATGGAAGAGCACTTTAACGAAAATTATATAGAGTCCGAAACATACCCCAAAGCAATATTCAAGGGTAAGCTGACCAGTTTTGACCTTTCCAGTTTATCAAATACCCCAAAGCAATTTGAGGTGGATGGGAAATTAGAATTGCATGGAAAAGAAAAGCAGGTCAAAACAATGGTCAGTTTACAAAAGTTGAATGATGCCATAGTCATGGAGGGTGACTTTATGGTCACCCCTTCAGACTTTGATATTGAAATTCCTGGAATTGTAAAAAATAAGATAGCTAAAGAAGTCCAGGTAACCATCAATTTTAATCTTAAGCCATGAACAAAAAGAAAAAGCGATACATAATGGTAATATCAATTGTTTTAATGGTAATGGCGGGGGCTATTATTAATAAGAAAGTAATAAATCCCGAGCACAGAGAGATATCTGAAGAGAAAACAGATTTTACCATATCGGCAGAAAACCTTCAATTCCATTTTGCCAATGACCCTGGTAAAGCTACCAAAAAGTATATGGACAGGGTAGTTGAAATCAGTGGAAATATTACTGAAGTTGAAGCAAACAGCATGGTGATGTCTAATCGAGTTCAAGTGGACTTTCTTGACAGTTTGAATAGTCAATTGAATATAGATGGCAATGTAACCATTAAAGGTAGATGTGTAGGTTTTGACGAGCTTCTATTGATGGTGAAAATTGACCAAGCAACAATACTAAAACACTAAACAAATGAAAAATAGACTAATACTGATAGTAGTTGTATTGTTCAACTACAACTTAAAGGCCCAAGATGATTTACTCGCGGAGTTTGACTCCGTTCAGCCTAACAATTATAAAAGTGCTGCTTTTAAGGGGCTTAAAATCGTGAATTTTGAATCAACCAAAATGATATCAAAAGGAGAACTATACTTTGTGGTTTCCCATCGTTTTGGATCGGTCGATACTGGTTTTGAAGATTTTTTTGGCTTGGACCAAGCTGTTACCCGTTTAAACTTTTTGTATGGAATTACAGATGGCATCAATATCGGGGTTTCACGAAGTTCTTTTCAAAAAATTTATGAATCGTCTTTAAAACTTAGATTAATAAGGGAAAAATCTGGTGGCTTCCCTTTTACCATAGTCAGCTCCAATAACATATTGCTCAATACGGCTTTGGACGATCAAATTTTACCAGGACTAGAATTTGATAACCGTCTTGGATATACAGCTCAGGTATTAATTTCAAAAAAGTTCAACAAGAACTTTTCATTACAGTTAATGCCAACGTTTTTCCATGATAATTACGTCGCTATCGATGAGCAGGAAAACTCACAATATGTTTTAGGCTTTGGAGGTAGACATAAACTCACAAAACGGTTTTCACTCAATTTTGATTATGGATATCACCTAAATAGAGCATCAACCTCACCATTTAAAAACCCTTTATCAATCGGTGTTGATATAGAGACTGGAGGTCATGTTTTTCAATTACACTTTACTAATGCGCAGCCTATGAATACAAATGGATTTTTAGGGCAAGGAACAGGAGACTGGGGCAGTGGCGATTTCTTCTTTGGATTTAACCTTTCAAGAGTATTTAATTAATCATAAAATGAAAACACAGTTAGCAAGAATTCAGGTTCAAAATAGGTTTTGCACTAGGTGCAAAAATTTAATTGAAGCCAAACTATCAGAAATAAATCACGTTTCCAACATTCGGCTTTACGCAAAAGAATCATTGGTGGTCTTTAACTTTTTTAGGGCGAATGAACTATCAGATGTCTTAAACGTATTATCAGAAATCGGGTACCCCGAAATTGGTGAACGAATAGCAGTCACATGTCAACCATCCCCAAAAGCATGTTTTTGTTAAGTAGTTTGAGCAGATTTTTTAGAAGCCTCCAGGTTTAGGGCTTTTATTAACCTTATTGAGGTTAAACCAAGCTTAAGCTATACAATCTTATAGCAAACAATTTTATATAAATAGTAACATATAACACTTAAAAGAAAGTTCTAATATGATAAGGCGATATCCCAATTTTAAAATTAATAAAGTATTCCGCTTTAAGGACGAAAATTCCCTTTCGCATAGCTTTTATGTTCTTGGGTGCCAATTCAGGGGTTTCTTTGACATCATTAATTAATCTAATAGTAAGAAAATGAAAAAATTATTTTTATTCGTAGCGGTCACTTTATTTATGGCCAGTTGTAGTTCAGATGACAGTGGTTATGGAAATGACCCAGACGCTGGAACAGATGATGACCCTGTAGTTGTAGAAAATTCCGTTAGGCTAAGGTCTGATGCTACATTTGGGTCGGTATTGACCAATTCAGAAGGCTTTACCTTATACTTTTTTGCTCCTGATAGTAAAGGAGATTCAAATTGCTCAGGTGGTTGTGCAACAACTTGGCCACCATTTAATACTGCTGAGCTTACATTGGATGATGGACTTGATTCAGCTGATTTTGGCACTATTACAAGAGCAGACGGCAGTGAACAACGGACCTATAAAGGATGGCCTTTGTACCTGTTTTCAAATGACGGTAGTGCTGGTGAAATTAATGGGGATGGTGCTGGTGGTACTTGGTTTGTGGCAAAACCGGATTATTCCATAATGATAGCTAGGGGACAATTGGTTGGAAGGGATAGTAACGGCAATGAGACCAACCTTAATAGTGATTATGAAGAAGGAGATGAAGAAACTTTATACATGACAAGTGCTAATGGGCGTACTATTTATCATTTTTCCAATGATTTTAAGGATACCAATAACTTTACCAATGAAGACTTTTCAAATGATGGTGTGTGGCCTATCCTTAAAATAGACATTGTAAATATTCCAAGTATTTTTGATGCTGCCGATTTTAGTGCAATAGACGTTTTTGGTGAGACTCAAGCTACCTATAAAGGTTGGCCTTTATATTACTTTGGGGGAGACGAAAATAGAGGTGATAACTTTGGTGTAGGCTTTCCAGTAGCTGGGATATGGCCAATTGTAAATCCTGATACTGAACCAGCTCCAGAAGATGACCAAACTTCCACAGTAGATAAGGTTTTTGAAGTAAGTAATGTTGGCGCCACAGCATATACATTTGGTTTTACTGATGTTCAAAACCCTGAAATTGAGTTAGAACGAGGGAAAACCTATGAGTTTACTGTAGACACTCCCGGCCATCCATTTTTTATCAAAACAAATCAGAGCACAGGTACTGGAGATACTTTTGATGAAGGTGTTACAAACAATGGGGCATCAACGGGAACTATAACATTTACGGTCCCACAAGATACACCAGATTTGTTGTTCTACAATTGTGAATTTCATGGTAGCATGACAGGTAGAATTAGAATAGTTGATGCAAATACGAACCGCTCATTTACAGTTGATAACAATGGAGCCACATCTTATACCTTTAGTGGAAATGGGTTAAATGGTGTTGAAAACCCAAACTTTACCTTAACAAGGGGAGAAACCTATGTTTTTACTGTTAATACTCCTGGTCATCCTTTCTTGATAAAATCAGTTCAGAGTACTGGTACAGGAGATACTTTTAACGATGGTGTTGCGAACAACGGTGCTTCCTCTGGTGAAATTACATTTACTGTTCCCCAAAATGCTCCTGATAAACTGTTTTATAACTGCGAGTTTCATGGTACCATGACAGGTGTCCTTGTAATTGTAGATTAAAGAGATCAAAAATTAAGTTTAGTGTTTAGTTTTGGTTATTTAGTTCATTTTTATTTAATCCCCAAGATATCTTGGGGATTAAAATTGATGATTTGAATTCCTTCAGTTTATTTCATAAGTATTAGTTTTATCCACAGAAGGTATTATTGATGATATGATCATAAAGTTTTCATTCTTTCGTTTACTATCCTATTTTTTGATAGTTTTTTTTATTGTTAGTTGCCAAAGTGATGCAAATCAAGACTTTACGAATATAGAACCTGAAATTTCATTATCTGCTGATAATTTAATTCTAAATATATCCAATGAGCAGAATGAAAAGGAAATGGTTGTTGCCGTAGCCGGTTTAGTACATGAAATAAACCATGTTAATAAAAGGACAACAATTTTGCTAAAGGGAAGTACAAAAAAAGAAACCTACATAATTTGCGATATAAACCCAAACCAAGCAGACAATATAAAAGCCATAAAAGAAGGGGATTCCATTTTAGTGAAAGGCCTTTTAAAAGGAATGCTTAGAGATGTTATCATGCTTAATTGCATAATAGCAAAGACCAAATAAAATGATTAGAATAACCACCATATTTTTTATAGCTCTATTAATGGGCATGGGACATAAAGAAGATAAAGAAAGAGTTATTTCCCGACAGGGTAAAGTATCCTTTTTTTCTCATACTTCTGTTGAGGACATAAAAGCTGAAAACAATCAGGTACTGAGTATAATTGAACTTGATCAAGGAAAGATCGCTGTAAGGATGTTAATGAACGCTTTTATTTTTGAAAAAGCCCTTATGAGAGAGCATTTCAATGAAAGTTATGTGGAATCTGATATTTACCCAGAAGCGACTTTTGAAGGTGATATCATTGATTTTGACCACAATTTTATTGGAGAGCAGACACGTATTACCAAAGGGGTTTTTACCATGCACGGTGTCTCCAAACCTTTAGAGATTAAAACCAAAATTGTTAACGATACCAATGGATATGTAGTTTATGGGAATTTTGAAACTTTAGTCAAGGATTATGATATCAATATTCCTCCATTATTAGCAGGTAACATTGCAAAAAGTATTTCAGTAGATTTTAGATTTGAATACCAGCCCTATGAAAATTAATACCATATTAATAGCATTACTGCTACTGATTGTAGTCCAAGAATCTTATTCGCAAGATTTGTTAGAAATTTTGGAGTCTGAAAAGCAAGGTGAAAATCAATTTATCCCAGCTACGTTTAAAATGACTAGGATAACTATTGGACATTCCACTGAGGTTAGGGATAAAGGCATTATGGAAGTAATGACTTCCAGTAGGTTTTGGAATCTTCCAGTTGATAGGTCACAAAGTTTTGTGGCAGATAGATTGAGTACTCGTTTTGCTCTAGAATATGGGGTAACCGATAGGTTAACCTTTGGTACTGGAGCAACAACATTTGATGGTTTGTTTGATGCCCACCTGAAATATAAACTACCACTTAAAAACAAAAACAACGTGGGACGACCATTTAACATCACTTTATTTCAAAACGTAAGTTATAACAGTAGCGCTATTGCAAACCAGGCTATCAATGATGACTTTTCTGATAGAACGGCATATACATCTCAAGTTTTGATTTCAAAGAAAGTTTCCAAAGATTTTTCTATTCAGATTTCACCAACTTTTGTACATAAAAGCCTAGGTTTAACAGATAATGACCCTAATAGCTTTTTTGCTATTGGTTTTGGTGCCCGTTATAAATTGGGAGGTCATTTAAGTTTGGTTTCAGAGTATTACCATATGTTTAATCCTATTGAATCATTTGATACTTATAACCCTTTTGCTATCGGTGCCAACTGGGAGCTAGGCGACATAATGCTTCAATTTATGTTGACAAACGCAGTAAATATGGTAGAAGATACTTTTATTACACAAACAAGAAATAATTTCAATTTTCGAAACCCCAATTTAAATTTTGGTTTTAACGCCACTTACGTTATCCATTTTAAGAATAAGCTTAAGAAAAAGTAATGAAAAGACTTATCGGGTAGTTTTGGGTAATAAAAACAAATAGTACTAGCCTCCTATTATCTTCTGCAATAGTACATTTGCATAATGGATGAATGGTACCATTATATACTCTTAATAGTTACTGGTTTTGTTGTTGGTTTCGTCAATACAGTCGCTGGAGGTGGTTCCCTTCTGTCCTTGCCCGTACTTATATTCTTAGGCTTACCACCCAGTGTGGCCAATGGCACCAACCGTGTTGCCATTGTGGTACAAACAGCTTTGGCAACGGCTGGCTTTAAAAGTAAGGGAGTGAGTACGTTTCCCTTTAATATGTACTTAGGCATTTCAGCACTTTTAGGAGCTATAATCGGCGCAAGAATTGCTGTAGATGTAGACGGAGAAGCATTTAATCGCATCCTCGCTATAGTAATGCTGACCGTAGTGTTGATTATTATATTCAAACCAAAAATTAAAATAACTGATTTACAGGAAAGACTTACCGGTAAGTATTTATGGGTAGGTATAGTAACTTTTTTCTTTTTTGGCATTTATGGTGGTTTTATAAATGCAGGATTAGGTTTTTTAATGATTTTATTTTTAAACTTTGTGAATCGAATGACATTGGTCCGTGCCAATGCTACAAAGGTGGTTGTAGTTTTTACATATATGTTATCAGCTTTGGCAGTTTTTGCCTTTAATGATAAAGTAAATTGGTTTGTGGGGCTAGTTTTAGCTTTGGGAAACGGAAGCGGTGCATGGATAGCAAGTAGATTTTCTGTAAAAAAAGGTGACGGATTTATAAAAACCTTCTTAGTGGTTATGATAGTGATTATGGCTATTAAACTTTGGTTTTTCAATTAACTTTAATGTAGTAATAAAATATGCCAGGATTTGAATTTTTTGGAGATAAGGAGAGAGCACAGGTTAATGAGGTATTGGACTCTGGTGTATTGATGCGTTATGGGTTTGATGCTATGCGCAACGGACAATGGAAAGCCAAAGAGCTCGAAAAGACCTTAGCGGAGCGTATGGGAGTGAAACATGCACAGGTAGTGAGTAGCGGTACGGCTGCGCTTACGGTAGCGTTGGCAAGTGCAGGTATTGGTGCAGGTGATGAGGTAGTTATGCCCACATTTACCTTTGTCGCCAGCTTTGAGTCTATTTTAGCAATTGGTGCAGTACCGATTTTGGTAGATGTTGATGATACGCTTACACTAAATCCAGATGCTGTAAGAAAAGCAATAACAAAGAACACAAAGGTGATAATGCCAGTTCATATGTGTGGTTCCATGGCAGATTTGGATGCCCTTAAAGCTATATGCAAAGAAAATGACTTGCTTTTGTTGGAAGATGCTTGTCAGGCTATTGGTGGCACATATCATGGTAAACCCTTGGGGAGTATAGGGGATTTGGGTTGTTTTTCATTTGATTATGTAAAAACGATTACTTGTGGGGAAGGTGGCGCAGTTATAACGAACAACGAAAAATATTATAGGAAGGCGGACCATTATTCAGATCATGGACATGACCATATTGGCCAGGATAGGGGAGCAGAATCACATCCATTTTTAGGATATAATTTTCGTATTTCAGAATTGAACGCTGCTGTTGGTTGTGCACAAGTTCAAAGACTGGATGAGTTCATTGAAATTCAAAAACGAAACTATACCATTTTGCGAAATGCTTTATCTGAAATTCCACAAATATCTTTTAGAAGGGTTCCCGAAGGGGGAGAGGAAAGCTATGCTTTTCTCAATTTTTTTCTACCTAATGCGGAAATGGCTAAAAATGCACACAATACTTTAGGGGAAAATGGTATTGATGCTTGTTTTTATTGGTATGATAACAATTGGCATTATTACCGAAAGTGGGAACACCTTACCAATTTAAAATCGTTGGGAAATTTACCAAAAGATATATATGATGGTATGCCAGATTATTCAAAATCTAACTTTTCAGCTTCGGACCATTGGGTGGGTAGAACTATTTCTTGTCTAATAAAATTAGGATGGAGTAGGGAAGAAGTAGAGGACAGGTCAACTACAATGGTGTCGTTGTTGAAAGATTTATTTTAATAACCAACATAATCGACAATCTCCAATCCATAGCCTACCATGCCCACTCTTCGGGTTTTTGGTATGGAATTGGTCAATAAACGTATTTTAGAAATATTTAAATCGTGCAATATTTGAGCTCCAATACCAAAATCTTTAGTATCCATCTCAATTTTTGGCGCCTTGGAAACCCCACTTGCCTGTAATTTTTTGAATTCTCCAAGCCTACTCAAAAGATTCATGGATTGTGAACTTTGATTAATAAATACCATTGCACTTTTCTCCTCAGAATTTAGTGCTTTAAACATTTTGTTTAGGGCCTCATCTGGATTATTGGTCAAGGTGCCCAGGATATCATTATTGACCAAAGTGGAGTTAATACGGGTTAAAATAGGTTCTCCACTTTCCCAAGTACCGCGAACCAAAGCAATATGTACCTGATCGTTCGTAGTTTGTTTATAGGCTCGCAACCTAAATTCCCCGAATCTGGTATTTATATCAAAAGCTTCCTTTCTTTCAATAAGACTATCATGCTCCATTCTATAGGCCACTAAATCTTCAATGGAAACAATTTTTAAATCAAAATTTTTGGCAACTTCTGTTAATTGGGGCAAACGTGCCATGCTTCCATCTTCATTCATTATTTCTACAATCACACCTGCAGGTTTGAGACCTGCAAGTCTGGCAAAGTCAATAGCGGCCTCCGTATGTCCAGTACGTCTTAACACGCCACCCTCTTTCGCAATTAGTGGAAAAATATGGCCAGGTCTGGCAAGTTCATGAGGTTTTGTATTGGAATTGGTGAGTGCAACAATGGTTTTTGCACGATCACTGGCAGAAATACCAGTAGTGACCCCATTGCCTCGTAAATCTACAGAAACAGTAAAAGCAGTTTCCAAAGGGTCTGTATTATGACTAACCATTTTATGCAACCCTAATTCTTTACAACGCCCTTCGGTCAGTGGGGCACAAATAAGCCCGCGACCGTGAGTGGCCATAAAATTAATTGTCTCTGGGGTAATTAACTCTGCAGCTGCGAGAAAATCGCCTTCGTTTTCTCTGTTTTCATCGTCAACAACTATAATTACTTTGCCTTTTCTTATATCAGCTATAGCTTCTTCAATAGTATGTAGTTGAACTTTATGGTCTACGGTTTTGGTCATGCTTGCTCAATTTTCTCTTTTCTTTTAAATAAATTTTTAAATACGTCCAACACATTTCCAATGTTCATCAATCCTTTGTCTGCAGTGGCTCGTCGGGTTAAAAATATGCTTAAAGGTAACATAATGAGCGTTGAGAGCCATGCACCAACGATAGGGTGCATTTCTCCTTTTTTAGCATAATTATCAGCAAACACACCAATAAAATAATAGGTCAAGAATAAAATGATTGCAATTACCATTGGTAGTCCTAGTCCTCCTTTACGTATGATAGCCCCAAGTGGTGCACCAACAAAAAACAAAATAATACATGAAAAAGCCAGGGCAAACTTTTTATGCAGCGATAAAATATGTCGGTTATATATCTCATAACGTTTATTGAGCTCTAGCTTTTTCCCTTTAATTGTATTTAGAACATTGGTGACGGAATTTTTTGCATTGGTCAATAGTTGGGTTTTTTGCCATTCTGGCATTATTGCCAAAAGGCTTTTGGTGTCATTTATGCTATCATTTTCTTTTACACTGCCCTCTTGTTGGTATTTGGCTATAGATTCTGCATTTAGTGTGTCAGATTTCTTTATAGGAAAAGCCCCCATCCTTACTGTAATATTTTTTGAAAAGGCTTTTACTTGTTTAAGATTATTAATTTTTAAAGAATCGATATCCTTACTCAGGCGCGAAATATTTTTCATCTTGTCTGTTGTGATATCCGATTCTTCTTCAAGATTTTTATTGCTCAAAGACGAAATATCAATGTTTTTGACATAGACCTCAAATTCTGCTCTGTTAAATGGGTACTTGCGTTTGTCTTTAGCAGCTTTTGGTTGGCGTTCCTCATAATAGTGCCCATCATTTAAAATAAGCTGAATGATATCTGATTCTTCACTACTGACCAATTCCCCAGTTTTGGCTTTAATTACCGTAGTATTGATTTTGGTCTTAGATTTTTGATGAATAACTATATTCTCCAAGTACTGGTCATTATCCCCTGATTTTTTTTCGACTTTAATATTCATATCGGTACCTTCGATATCGCTAAAAACACCTTCTACAATCACTGCAGCAGGTTTTACTTTTGCAATATTGCGACGCATATTAAATATCTTCTGTTCTGAAGCCGGGATTACGGTATTAGCAAAGAAAAAAGTAAAACCACCGAGTAAAATAGTAAAGACAATTAGGCTTCGCATTGCCTTTTGCAAAGAAATACCCGAGGCTTTCATGGCAGCAAACTCATAGTTTTCGGCAAAACTACCAAAAGTAAGTATGGAAGAAAGTAACACGGTAAGTGGTAAAACTTTCTCTGTTAGGTTAGGCATTAAATAGAAAAGGAATTTCCCAATAATCCAAATATCGAGGTCTTTTCCAGCAAGGTCGTCTATAAAAAGCCAGACCGTTTGAAATATGAAGATGACCATCAATATTACAAACGAGCTGAAAAAGTTATAAAGAAATCTCGATAATATATATCGGTCAATTATTGGCAACACACTAATTTCTTATGATATAGTAGCCGTCGTTTTTGTACTTAGCTTCATCAAAAGTAAACAAGCTTTTTGATAAGGGCTGATTGGTTTTGAAAGAATTAACGGTAATGGTAGTTTTTGTACTGTTTTTGCCAGTTTCAATCAATTTATAGATATGCTTTGTTTCTGCATCGATACCTAATAAAATTGATTTTATCTCAGTATTTGTATCAATAGGAATAAGTTTTACAAACTGAATTTTTCTACCTTTTACGTTCTGTAAAATGTCCCATTCATAATTGTGTCCTGTCCTGTAGAAAGTGAGCATTTTGGATGGTGTAACTGTATTTTCTTCTTGACTGGGACTTTCAATCGTTACTTCTTCGTTTTCCGGGACAATCGTATAAACTTTGTTTCCATCAAATAACTGTGTGGCACCAAATAAATTGGCTATGTATTTATCACCTTTTAATGTCACATTGCCTTTGGTCTCTTGCTTAATGTTTGCTTCACTATTTTCCAAAATATAGTTGAAATCGATAAAAATATTATCATAAGTTGATACGTTATTGTAGACCTCGTCTAATAACGCTTTGGCTTTTTGAGAATTTTGGGCGTATGATGAAATTCCAAAAGCTATCAAAGTAATAAGTGTTAGTATTTTTTTTAACATGGTATTTGTTTTACTCATTTTGTAATAATTGATCTAGGGCAAATATATCCGCTACTAAAACTTGACGAGCTTTGCTGCCTTCAAAAGGACCTACAATCCCTGCAGCTTCCAATTGATCTATAATTCTTCCAGCCCTGTTATATCCCAATTTTAACTTCCGTTGAATCAGGGAAGCTGAACCTTGCTGTGCAATCACAACCACTTCAGCAGCTTCACGAAATAATTTGTCCCTATCTGCAATGTCATAATCAATACTCGTGCCAGAATCTTCACCTACATATTCAGGTAATTCGTGAGCGCTTGGATATGCTCTCTGTGCTCCGATGTAAGCCGTTATTTTCTCTACTTCGGGAGTATCAACAAAGGCACATTGTATCCGTGTAACGTCGTTACCTTGTGTGTAGAGCATATCTCCACGGCCAATGAGCTGGTCGGCGCCTTGCGCATCCAAAATAGTTCTAGAATCTATTTTTGAGGTTACCCTAAATGCAATACGGGCAGGAAAATTTGCTTTTATAATACCAGTAATCACATTTACTGATGGTCTTTGTGTGGCAATTATCAAATGTATTCCAATAGCCCTTGCCAACTGTGCCAATCTGGCAATAGGTGCTTCTACTTCTTTGCCAGCAGTCATGATAAGGTCGGCAAACTCATCAACCACTAAGACAATGTACGGCAAGAATTTGTGGCCATCATTGGGATTTAATTTTCTTGCCTTAAACTTGACGTTGTACTCTTTAATATTACGGACCATTGCCTGTTTCAGCAACTCATACCTATTGTCCATTTCGATACAAAGGGAGTTTAAGGTATTGATTACCTTAGTATTATCTGTAATAATTGCCTCTTCAGAATCTGGTAATTTTGCTAGAAAGTGCCTCTCAATTTTATTGAACAGTGTAAGCTCTACTTTTTTTGGATCTACTAATACAAATTTTATTTCCGCAGGATGTTTTTTATACAGTAACGAAGTGATTACCGCATTGAGCCCTACGGATTTCCCCTGCCCTGTAGCACCGGCCATCAATAAATGAGGCATTTTGGCTAAGTCAACCACAAAAGTCTCGTTACTGATAGTTTTACCAAAGGCTATCGGTAATTGCATTTCTGCATTCTGAAATTTCTTGGAAGCAATTACAGAACGCATGGATACAATTGTGGCATTTTTATTAGGGACTTCAATACCAATAGTCCCTTTTCCTGGAATTGGAGCAATAATACGAATACCAAGTGCTGCCAATGAAAGTGCAATATCGTCTTCTAGGTTTTTAATTTTTGAAATACGCACTCCAGCTTCTGGAACTATTTCATAAAGCGTAACTGTAGGTCCAATGGTCGCTTTTATCTGCGCGATTCCTATTTTATAGTTTTTGAGGGTGCTTACAATCTTGTTTTTATTCTCTTCTAGCTCTTCTTGGTTGATGGTAATCCCTCCAGTTACCCCATGTGGGTCTAATAAATCCAACGTTGGGAATTTATAATTACCCAATTCTAGTTTAGGGTCAAATTCTCCAAAATCCTTCACTAGCTTATCAGCTTTTATAGCTGACTCCTCTTTTTCCTCAGCAACCTTACTTACTTCCAAGTCAATTTTAGGTTCTTCTTCTGGTAGATTTACATCTAGGCCCGCTTCATTTTGTAATGGCGGAATATCTTTTTTATGAGTATAAGTGTCTATCTTGATTTCTGGTTCTTCTTCTACAGCTAATTCAATAGCACTTTCTTCCATTTTTGTTGGGACTTTCTCTTTTTTTAGAGATTCCATTTTAGTTCTAAAGTAATTCCCAATTCCCTCAGGAGAAAAATTGAACAACCTGACGAGAATACTTATCAGTGTAAATATCAAGATTAGAAAAACTCCGATTTTACCCGTATAGTCATGAAGAAAATCATTCATTTCATAACCAATTAAACCACCCAATAAAGGTTGTTCACTTGCAAAAAAGCCTAGTGCTATGGAAACCCAAACAACGCCCAATAAGCCCCAAATCCATTTTCCCCATAGATTTTTGCTTTCCAAGCCCAGAAACAGGTACAGTCCCGTAACTGCCAATAAAAGTGGAAATACGAAAGAAGCCAAACCAAAACCTTGGTACATAAAAAAATGACTTATAGCGGCACCAAACTTATTGAGCAAGTTAGAGGCTTCGGCATTTCTATTACTGAATTCTGTAAGCAAACTTTGGTCAGCTTGCCAAGTGAAATAATAGGAAATAAAAGAGAAGAAGAGCGCAATGCTTAGCACTATTAAAAAGCTACCTAGAATAATTTTATTCTTTTTAGAAAACTTGAAGTAAGATTTCTTTTTTGTTACGCTAGCTTTGGATTTTCTTCGTTTTTTGGCCATTAACAGGAATTAAAAGGGGCTAATTTACAAATTTACGATGCTAAGACGGAAAAGGACTTTGCCTTAAAATATTTTGGGAATATAAATCAATAAACCAACGATGGCCGCCAAGATGGAAACAATCATGACTGCACCGGCGGATACATCTTTAATAAAACCAATTTTATCATCATGATTGGGCTGCACAAAATCCGATAGCTTTTCGACTGCGGTGTTCATACCTTCAATTCCCATAACCATACCAATAGCAAGACATTGCAATATCCACTCTGTATTTGATATTTCAAAATAAAAGCCGGCTGAAGCTGTTATTAAAGCAATAACAAATTGCACTTTAATGCTGGCTTCAGTCCGCAACAATAAGAACATGCCCTTTAATGCGAACCCTACACTTTTTACCCTATTTCTTAGAAAAGACTCTTTAGACATCCATTAGTACTTCAAGTGCAGCTTTGTAATTGGGCTCATCAGCAGTTTCTTGTACCTGTTCTGTATGGATAACATTTCCATTGGCATTCAAAACCACTACACATCTTGAGTGCAGCCCTTTAAAAGCGCCATCACTAAATTCAAGCCCATAGTTTTTACCGAAATCCCCTGTTTTAAAATCAGATAACATCTCAACATTTTCAATTCCCTCAGCACCACAAAAACGTTGCTGTGCAAATGGTAGGTCTCTAGAAATACAGAGTACATGTGTGTTTTCAAGTTCTGCTGCTGCTTCATTAAATTGCCTTACAGATTTTGCACAGGTTCCGGTATCCACACTTGGAAAGATATTCATCACTACTTTCTTGCCACTATAATCACTAAGAGAGGCTTCGGAAAGGTCAACTTTTGTTAAAGTGAAATTTGGTGCTGCTGTATTTTTTGATGGAAGTTCACCAGTAGTATTCACTGGAGTCCCACCTAAGGTAATTGATGCCATTTTTATATTTTTAAATTGATGGTGAAGGTAATAAACAGAATAGCCAAAACCAATATGAAATGTTCTAAAACAAATTTCTTTTAAGAACTGACCAATTTCTTAATCCTTATTTTAAAAGAAGCAAAAATCATGGTCATGATAGGGCTTAACCAATTGAAGATTGCGTAAACAAAATATTCACCAACGCCAACACCCAATACTCCACTATGGTATGCGCCGCAGGTATTCCATGGAACCAATACGGATGTCACCGTACCAGTATCTTCTAGTGTTCTACTTAAATTTTCAGGAGCTAAACCACGCTCTTCATAAGCTTTCGAAAACATTTTTCCAGGAACGACCAATGCTAAATATTGGTCTGAAGCAGTACCATTTAAAACAATACAACTTAAACCGGTACTTGCAAAAAGTCCAGTGTCAGATGTCACCATGTTGAGTAATGATTTGGTAATACGCTGTAAGGCTCCAATACCATCCATTATACCTCCAAAAACCATGGCACAGACAATTAACCAGATAGTTCCCAACATACCGGACATTCCGCCTGAAGAAAACAAATCGTTTAAGGCTGGGTCTGGAGTTTCTATTGCTGTATCTATGGTGATTGCATTTAGAATTCCTTTGTAGCTAGATTCAAAAGTCAATGTATCGCTACCTCCTAAAGTAGTCAGTATTTCCGGTTGAAAAATTAAAGCAAATACAGCTCCCAAGAGGGTTCCAATAAGTAGGGCTAAAAGTGGAGGTGCTTTTTTGACAATCATAAAAATCACTGCAGCTGGTACCAGAAATAGCCATCCACTAATGTTAAAAGTGGAATCGATTGTGTTTAAAATTGCATCAGTATCAGCAACGCCCGATGTATCAATTGTAAGACCAATGACTATAAAAACGATCAGTGTTACAGAGATTGTTGGGACGGTGGTCCACAACATATATTTAATGTGGGAAAACAATTCCCCACCTGCCATGGCAGGAGCTAAGTTAGTAGTATCACTAAGGGGAGATAACTTGTCTCCAAAATATGCACCGGAAAGTACAGCACCAGCAGTCATGCCTAAAGAAATACCTAATGCTTCACCAATTCCAATTAATGCAATACCAACTGTCGCCGCAGTTGTCCAACTACTTCCGGTAGCTACAGAGATAATGGCACATATGATAACGCAAGCGGCTAAAAATATCGTTGGATTTAAAATTTGTAAACCATAGTAAATCATGGCAGGGATAATACCACTTACCAACCAAGTGCCAGACAAGGCACCGACCATTAAAAGAATAAGCAAGGCTCCTGTTGTTGAGCGAACATTTTCAGCGACCTCTGCGAGCATTTGTTTGTAGGACACTTTGTTAAAGAAGCCTACTATTGCTGCAACAGCACCACCCAACAATAAAATAAATTGGTTAGAACCACTTAATGCATCATCGCCAAAAACGTATACGTTGTAAGCTAGCATTGCTACAAGAACGAATACTGGGAGAAGCGCTTCCCAAATATTTAGTTCCCTATTCTCAATGATTTTCTCGTCTTCCCGATACCTGGCTTTTTTCTGCTTTTCAGTCATTGTCTTTGGTTTGGTAATCAGGTAATATTACAATTTTAGAACCTGATCTGCAAACCTACTTAAACCAATACGTTTTCTTTATTTAAGATTCCTAAAGTCAGCATACATTCTTTCATTGCCTTGTAGGTTTTTTGAATATCGTTATCCAAACCAATAGAAAACCGGATTAACCCTTCTGATAGCCCCATCTCTAGTTGTTCTTCTTCAGGAATTTCTGAGGATGTTGAAGAACCTGGAGCACTAAACAATGTTTTGTAAAAACCTAGACTCACGGCAAGATACCCAAGATTTTCTCTTTGCATCAATTCCATAAAAGCATTAGCCATTTCTAGATTTCCAACATCTAGGGTCATTAACCCGCCATAACCATATTCTGGATTCATTTGGTCTGTAAAATCTTTGTGCCCAAGGTGGGAGGAGAGCCCAGGGTAAACAACCCGCAACCCATCCTTTTCAAATTGTTCGGCTAAAAACAATGTATTCTCACTATGCTTTTTTATACGAATATGTAGCGTTCGCATATTTTTTAGGATTGACGCCGCCCTTAAGCTGTCCAGAGTACTTCCAAACAGCATTCCTGCCCCATCATTTACATCTTTTAATTGCAAACAAAAATCGCTGGAAGCACAAACTGCTCCAGCTACACAATCACTAGTGCCATTAATAAATTTGGTTAAGCTGTGCACCACGATATCAGCTCCTAATTGAGCTGCTGGAATACTTAGGGGAGAAAAAGTATTGTCTACAACGAGGGGGATATTATATTTCTTTGCGAGTTTTGACAGTGCTTTGATATTAGCAATCTCCAAAAGGGGATTGCTTACTGCTTCGCAATAAATCATTTTGGTATTGCTTGTAATATTATCTTCAACAATTTTTAAATTGGTAATATCTACAAACGAAGTATAAATTTGGAACTTCTTTAGAAAGTTTTTCATTAAAGCATAGGTTCCTCCGTATATGGTTCTACTGCTTACAATGTGGTCCTTGGCATCACATAACTGAAAGATAACGGAACTAATCGCACCCATTCCACTTGCATATACGTTGGCGGCTTCAGTACCTTCTAGCGCAGCCAAAGCTTCACCCAAATAAAGGTTAGATGGGGAAGAATGCCGACTGTACAAATAACAACCCTCGGTGTTCCCTTCAAAAGTGTCGAACATGGTTTTGGCCGAAATAAACGTATAGGTTGAAGAATCTGATATAGATGGATTTACACCACCAAACTCTCCGAAGTATTGTAAATCTTGGACTTTCTCTGCAGACTTATAACTCATAATATTTGTATTTAACTACTAAAATAATTTTTTTTAGAATTTAAATCAATATTTAGTTACATATATTGAATTTAAATCTATAATTAATTTATATAATAGATTTTTTATTTAATTTTAGCAACGAAATTGATAAAATATAGAATTTGATTCACCATGATTTTAGATGCTACAGATAAAAAGTTACTTAGACTCTTGCAAGAAGACAGTAAAAAAACCACCAAGCAATATGCATTAGAATTGGACTTGTCAACCACTGCGGTTTATGAAAGAATACGAAAATTAGAAAGGGAAGGTGTGATTACAAATTATGTGGCCTTAGTGGATAAAAAGAGAGTAAACCGAGATTTCACGGTGCTTTGCCATATACGATTGTCCCAGCATACCAAAGACAATGTATTACGTTTTGAAAAACAGGTTCAGCAATTAGATGAAGTGTCCGAATGCAATCACGTAAGTGGTGACTACGATTATATTCTTACAATCCACGTTGCAGATATGATATCGTATAGAGAATTTATGGTAAATAAACTGACTGCCATTGACCAAATTGGGAGTACCCAGAGTTCTTTTGTGATAAACCCTGTCAAAAAATCTACGGCAATATTCATATGAAGCACTGGGTAAATTTTAACCTAAAGTGGTGTTAAAATGTGTATATACCTGATTAGGTGTTCATAATTTAAGGGAATTAAAACCAAAAAATGAACAGACATCAATTTTTAAAATCTACATTGGTTTCAGGTGTAGTCTTCGGCACTATGCCATTACTTTCTTTTAAAGGAAAAGTTGACCCCCAGCTTGATAAAAAACTGGTACAAGAATTTGTAGGGAAATCGCATAGTGACATCAATCGGGTTAAAGAACTTTTGGAAGAACATCCAACCTTGCTCAATGCTGCGCATGACTGGAAATATGGCGATTTTGAAACTGGGCTTGGTGCTGCTAGTCATGTAGGTAATACAGAAGTCATTCATTACCTATTGGAGAAAGGGGCGCAGGCGAACATTTTTACAGCCTGTGTTTTGGGTAAAATAGAAGTTGTAAAACCAATGCTCATGTCCTTTCCAAATACACTCCATGCAAAAGGACCACATGGATTTACACTTTTGCACCATGCTGAAAAAGGAGGAGACGCTGCTCTAGAAGTAAAGGAATATTTAAAGAGTTTGGGTGCTACAAAAACTCAAATAGAACTTTATTAGGGGGTTAACCACGGCTTATTTTTTATCTAAACTTTAACCTAAAGCCTTGTTAAAGTGACTTTTGCATTGTACTACTATGATTAATTTGACGTTCAATCAAAAAACTACCATCAGAATGTCATCAAAAAACAGACTCCTGTTATACAGTGGAGCAACCATTTTTGGAGGTTTTTCCCTTGTATTATTTACAAAAATCACCAGAGATATCTTATTTAACGGCCTTAGTCTTTGTGGCTCCACAAATCTTGAACTGGTCTTTGGCAGTTTACTTATGTTTACTGCTGCGGTAACGGCGGGCTTTATAACTTCTATTATAGTAGTTCGTAAAACACATTTTCCACACTTACTGTTATCTATAGGTATATTGGCAAAGATGTCATTCATGGTCAGTTGTTCTTTCCTAACTGGCTCTTTTCTTTTTGAGCTGGGTGTGAACAGCTCTTTGATTTTAGGGCTATGGCTTGGAAATTATAGTGCAATAAAATTTCCTTTAGCCCCAGTTTCACAATAGCTTCTTAACGGAAAAACATTCGTATTTTTGTAGTCGTTCAAAACGATTCTATCAAAAAGAATCACCTTTACATTATCAAGATATGAGTAAATACGACGTGGCCGTTATCGGATCAGGACCTGGAGGTTATGTAGCTGCAATTAGATGTGCCCAATTAGGCATGAAAACTGTAATCATAGAGAAGTATGCCACACTTGGGGGAACTTGTCTAAATGTGGGTTGTATACCTTCCAAGGCTTTATTGGATTCCTCACACCACTATGAAGATGCTGTAAAACATTTTGAGGAGCATGGAATTGAAATTCCGGGTGAAGTAAAGGTTAATCTTGAAAAAATGATTGGTAGAAAGCAAGCTGTTGTGGACCAAACTACCAAGGGAATCCAATTCTTAATGGATAAGAATAAGATTGATGTTTTTGAAGGATTGGGAAGTTTTAAGGATGCGACTCATATAGAAATTGCTAAAACAAAGGGTAAAAAGGAAACCATTGAAGCAAAAAACATCATTATCGCAACTGGTTCAAAGCCTTCAACTTTACCTTTCATCGAAATTGATAAAGAACGAATCATTACTTCTACAGAAGCTTTGGAATTAAAAGAAGTTCCAAAGCATATGGTTGTTATTGGAGGTGGCGTCATAGGTCTGGAATTGGGGCAAGTGTATAAGCGATTGGGAGCAGAAGTTACCGTTGTTGAGTATATGGACAGGATTATCCCTGGAATGGATGCTTCACTTTCTAAGGAATTAATGAAGGTGATGAAAAAGCAGAAGGTAAAATTCAACCTTTCACATAAAGTAAAATCTGTTGAACGAAAAGGTGATGAAGTCATAATAATAGCAGATGATAAAAAGGGGAATGAAGTTGAATTTAAGGCAGACTACTGTTTAGTCTCGGTGGGTAGAAGACCATATACGGATGGTTTAAATACTGAAGCTGCAGGAATACAATTAGATGACCGTGGTAGGGTAGAGGTCAATAAACATTTACAAACAAACATTTCTAATATATATGCCATAGGTGATGTAGTTCGTGGTGCTATGTTGGCACATAAAGCAGAAGAAGAGGGTACTCTTGTAGCAGAAATTTTGGCAGGTCAAAAACCACATATCAATTACAATTTAATTCCCGGTGTTGTTTACACATGGCCAGAAGTTGCAGCTGTTGGTAAGACAGAAGAAGAATTAAAAGAAGCTGGCGTTGACTATAAAGTTGGACAGTTTCCTATGAGGGCTTTGGGTAGAGCTAGGGCAAGCATGGATATCGATGGTTTTGTTAAAATCCTTGCCGATTCAAAAACAGATGAGGTCTTGGGAGTTCATATGATTGGTGCTCGCTGTGCGGATTTGATTACAGAGGCAGTGACAGCTATGGAGTTTAGAGCATCTGCTGAAGACTTAGCGCGTATGAGTCATGCCCATCCAACATATGCTGAAGCTGTAAAAGAAGCTGCGCTAGCGGCAACAGATAACAGAGCGTTACACGTTTAAGAAAATTAGTTTCTAATTCTGGTTAGAAAAACACGAAGCTTTACAAAAAAGTCTTTTACCGTCGTGATAGCTATTTTTTGAACAACAAAGAATTCCTTTCTAAAGGAGACAATCGCCAAGCCCAGTTGGTCTTTTATAACATCTTCATACTTGGCATATTTAAGGGCAAGATAAGTACATATAAATATAAATGTCAAAGCCCCAAGAATTACTGCCAAAGGGCTTAATTGATGGTGAAAAAATCTATATAATCCTAAACCGGTAAAACTTCCGTATAAAATCACGAAGTGAATCACATAGATGGAAAGTGTATTTGCTCCAATTTTCAAAACGGTTTTATGGGTCGTTAAGCTTCTAAAAACCATGAAAACTGCAAATACTACAAAAACATCTCCCAAACGTATGAATAGGTAATTGTTCTCTTCTATCAATTTGAACAAAGTAATCCCTGTCTGTTCAAAAAGAGCCAGAAATAAATCTGAAGAGGTAAAAATTAATAAAAGACCAATGCTTAAAGATAAACCAATGGCCTTGAGATAAAAACTCTTAATATTTTTAAATCTGGTGAACAAAATAGAAATAAACCCACCTAAAGAAGCGTAGCCCAACCATGGTATAATGGTGAATACGGAACCATTGGATTTAGTAAAGTAATTAGCTAGCGCATCAGGTAAAAAAGAGAATGACCATTGTTTATAAAAAGGCTCAAAAAGAAATAATACTAGTGTAATGCCCAATAACACAGATGGGAAGAAATATTTTCCTTTTTTGTTCGATAATAGATAAACACCAACAATAGTCAATAATGATAGGCCTATACAATGCAATACATCTACCAAGAAAAAGCCTTCGTAAATTTCACCAACAAGAAGTCCAAACAGATTAAGACGGAGCAAATAGCCTATTAAAATGAGCTGCAAACCACGCTTAATACCTTTTTTAACCCTAGTGTTGTTCCATCCAATAGCAGTCCCCCTTATTAATAAATAAGTGAAAATAAAACCAGAAACCGTAAAAAAGACGGGAGCTGTAACTCCCCTAAAATAACGCCATGTGTTATAAAATAAATTTTCTGGGTCTCTAAACAAGGTATCCAAGAGCCCATCAATAAAGTGACCTTGTAGCATCATTAAAATGGCCCAAGCGCGCATGGCATCTATAAAGAACAGTCTATTGGATTTCGTGTCCACTTTTTTCTATTTCACCCTATATACTTGTTAGACAGGTATTTTGGATGTTTTGCAAAGTAAAATTAGCCAAAATTCGACCAAAAGAACTGTTTTTGGGGTATTTTAGCAGAATACATAATAAATTTTGGTTATGGCTAAGATTTTAGCACTTGCCGGAAGCAATTCTTCCACATCTATTAACTATAAATTAGTTCGCTACACGACATCTTTAATAGAGAATCATGAAATATTGGAATTGGATATGTCAAATTTTCCATTTCCAATGTATAGTGCAGACATAGAAGTCAAAAATGGATATTCCAATTCCATGATTGAGTTTATGAATGATATTAAAAGTGCACGTGCCCTTGTTTTATCTGTAAATGAGCATAACGGAAACTTATCTGCTTACTTTAAAAACTGTTTAGATTGGCTGTCTAGAATTGAACGAAAGTTTCTCCAAGACACCAAGGTTTTATTAATGGCTACGTCGCCTGGAAAAAGAGGAGGTGTAGGAGCCTTAACTATTGCTTCTAGTTTATTGCCACGTTTTGGAGCCGAAATAATTTCAACCTTTTCACTGCCTGATTTTTCAGAAAATTTTGATTCTAATAAAGGTATCATCAACGAAAAACAGATAGAAATGCATCAAAAAGCATTACAATCTTTTCTAGCAGTAATATAAAAAAACAACCTGATTGCGTACAACGCATACATTCTCAGTTTCCAATAGTACAAGGTTCAAGAAAAAACTCTTGATATGGTCCAATAGCTTTAGTGATGCCATATTTTTAGATAGCAATGACCATAAAGATAAATATGGATCATTTGATGCACTTTTGGCGGTAGATTCTGATAGTTTCTTGAGCACTAATAGCAACTCTTTTGAAGACCTAAAGCAGTACCATTCTAAAACTAAGGATTGGTTGTTTGGTTATTTGTCTTATGATTTAAAAAATGAGTTAGAAGATTTAAAATCAAACAATTACGATGGTTTAAGTTTTCCAAGACTTTATTTTTTCCGCCCCAGGAAATTAATCATTTTAAAAGGGGATACTGCTCAGTTTTTATATTTAGACCCTATCAAACAAGAATGCAAGGATGATTTTAAGGAAATTTGTTCCATTGCCCCAAAATTATTCTATAAGAGAGCCATTAAAAAGGATATTAGAATAAAACTGCGAATTCATAAAGATGCTTATTTTGATAAGGCAAAGCAATTTCTGAGACATATTCATCGTGGAGATATTTATGAAGCAAATTTTTGCCAAGAATTTTATGCTGTTGATACTCATATAGACCCAATCGCTACCTATTTTAAATTGAATAAAATTTCGGAAACACCTTTTGCTACCTTATTGAAGATGGAGAATAAGTTTCTGATTTCGGCCAGTCCTGAGCGTTATTTGAAGAAAATGGGGAATACCATAATATCGCAACCCATAAAAGGTACAGCGGGACGCTCAAAAAATAAAGAAGATGATTTAATATTGAAAAAGGCTTTGGAAGAGGACCCTAAAGAGCGCGCGGAGAATATCATGATTACAGATTTAGTGAGAAACGACTTATCTAAACTGGCTCTAAAGGGAAGTGTAAAAGTAGAAGAACTGTGTAAAGTGTACACATTCAGGCAGGTACATCAGATGATTACAACCATAAAAGCACAAGTTGAAGAAACAGAAGACCCAATAGAAATTATTAAAGCATCCTTTCCAATGGGGAGTATGACCGGAGCTCCTAAAATAGCAGCTATGCAAATCATAGAGGATTTGGAAGAAACAAAAAGAGGACTTTACAGCGGAGCTGTTGGGTATTTTGCCCCTAATGGTGACTTTGATTTTAATGTGGTCATCAGGAGTATATTGTATGATGCTAATAAAAAATATGTCTCTTTTTCGGTAGGAAGTGCAATTACGGCAAAATCTGACCCAGAAAAGGAATACCAAGAATGTCTTTTAAAAGCAAAAGCGATGCGAAAAGTTCTTGAAAGCGATTGATATACTTAATTTTACAATGTGTTAGCGGAGTTTAAATCACATATTGAAAATCGATTTCCTTTTTTAAAGGATTCAAAATTGCTTATAGCCTGTAGTGGGGGTCTGGACAGTATTGCGCTTTCATTTTTGGCTAAAAAGCTTGAACTGGATTTTGCCCTGGCACATTGTAATTTTAAGTTAAGGGGACGAGAAAGTGATGAAGACGAACAGTTTGTTGTTGATTTTTGCAACAAGCATACAGTCAAACTATTTTTAAAAGGGTTCGACACAAAAAAGGAAATGGAAAATCAAAGTGGTTCCATTCAAATGGTGGCTAGAAAACTTCGTTATGACTGGTTCCAAGAATTATTGTCTACGGAAGGTTTTGATTATGTACTTACGGCCCATCATACCAATGATAGCTTAGAAACCTTTTTAATCAATCTGTCCAGAGGAACTGGGATAGAAGGTTTAACAGGTATACCAGAGCAAAATAGCAGGATTTTACGCCCACTACTTCCTTTTTCACGAAAGCAAATTCTAGAGTTTGCTAAAGGGCAAAACCTTGTATGGAGAGAAGATAGTAGTAATTCTGAGACTAAATATCTTAGAAATAAAATTAGGCATCAAGTAGTTCCTGAATTGGAATCATTACATCCTAATTTTTTGATGAATTTTTCCAATACCCAAGCTAAGTTAAAAGGGACGTCATCAATTCTACAGAATACAAAGAAACAGCTGCAATCAACACTTTTTAAAGAAGTTAATGGTGTTATCAGAATATCAATTAAAGGCTTATTAAGCCTGCAACCCTTAGAGCCTTATTTGTATTTATTACTACAAGAATATGGTTTTACGGCATGGAAGGATGTATCAAATCTAATACACGCAGAAAGTGGTAAAGAAGTTCGCTCTAGTACCTATAGATTACTAAAAGATAGGGAGTATTTAATCTTAAGCGTTGTACCAACCACTTCTAATAGTATCTCCGATTTTTTTATTTACAAGAATGATGAATTAGTGAATAAACCGCTAAATCTATCAATAGAAAGGGTAAAGCGAATAGGGGAGACCAACGAAAATATTCTATATGCGGATATGGATATGTTAAATTATCCGTTAATGTTAAGAAAGTGGAATAATGGCGACTATTTTTATCCGTTAGGGATGAAGGGGAAGAAGAAGCTTTCCAAATATTTTAAAGATGAAAAAGTTGATATTATTGCAAAAGAAGTGCAATGGTTACTTTGTTCCTCTGGAGATATTGTTTGGATAATAGGAAAGCGAGCAGATGAAAGATTTAAAGTAACCCCAGCAACAAAACAAATAGTAAAGATTACATGGCACAATTGAGGTTTTTGTTCAGTTTATTATCGTTTGTATTGATTTTAAGCCATACTTATGCTCAATCGGATGAAGAACCCGCTATTTGGGAACATGAGGTAAATAAAATATCTGATACCGAGTATGAGCTGATTTTTAAAGCCAAAATATTCGATGGCTGGCACATATATTCACAGTATACCCCTGAAGGTGGTTCCATGCCCAGTGAATTCACGTTTGAGGAAGTAGGGAATACCTATGAATTATTAGGAAAGACCACAGAAGGCGAAACAATAACTGAATACAGTGATATTTTTGAAGTTGACGAAACATTCTTTAAGAACAAAGCAGTTTTTACCCAACGTATAAAGTTGTTAGACCCAGAGGTAAAACAACTTACTGTTAACCTCTTCTATCAAATATGTAAAGAAGTTTGTATTCCAAAAGATGAAGTTTTTGAAATTTCTTTGGATGGAAGTTTTTTTATAGCTGAAAGTAAAAGTTTAGATGAACGTAGCTATTTAATGACCAATGCCTTAAAACTTGATTTAAAAAACAAGGAATTACTTACAAAAAGTGGTGATTCAAGAACCTCTACTAAATCTGGATTTTGGATGATTTTTGGTCTTGGCTTCTTAGGAGGACTTATTGCTTTATTGACCCCATGCGTTTTTCCATTGATACCTTTAACGGTATCATATTTCACCAAACAATCAAAGAACAAATCGAAAGGTATTTCTAATGCGATCTTGTATGGTTTTTTCATAACACTCATTTATTTTTTGTTAAGCCTTCCCTTTCATCTATTTGATTCAGTAGATTCACAAATATTGAACACAATAGCTACTAATATTTGGTTGAATATTTTCTTCTTCGTCATTTTTGTGTTTTTTGCCTTCTCTTTCTTTGGCTATTATGAATTGACTTTACCAAGTTCTTGGGCCAATAAAATGGATGCTGCCTCTGCAAAAATTGGAGGTATTTTTGGTATTTTCTTTATGGCACTTACTTTGGCCATAGTTTCTTTTTCATGTACGGGACCTATTTTGGGGGGGCTTTTGGGTAGTACCGCTTTAGCCCAAGGAAGTGTTGCAACTAATCTCTCTTTTGGAATGACGGGTTTTGGTCTGGCATTAGCATTACCCTTTGCATTATTCGCTTTATTTCCGGCGTGGTTAAATTCTTTGCCGAAATCGGGAGGTTGGATGACCACAGTAAAAGCTGTGCTTGGTTTTCTGGAGCTGGCATTAGCTTTCAAGTTTTTATCCAATGCAGATTTGGTTGGAAATTGGGGGATTTTTAAAAGAGAAATTTTTCTGGGAATTTGGATAGTGCTTTTTGTACTACTTGCATTGTATCTATTCGGGGTTTTTAGATTTCCCCATGATGGACCAAAAGGAAAACTACCTACAGGAAGAAAAATAACTGGAATACTAAGTGCGTGTTTTGCTACTTATTTGATACTTGGGCTTACTAATATTACCAATTTGAAATTACTGAGTGGTTTTCCACCACCAGATTTTTATAGTGTTTACACAACTGAATCGGACTGTCCTTTAGGCTTGGAATGTTTCAAAGATTTTGAAGAAGGTTTAACCTTTGCAAAACAGAAGAATAAACCTATTTTATTGGACTTTACAGGTTGGGCGTGTGTTAATTGTAGAAAGATGGAAGAGAATGTTTGGAGCGATCCAAATGTATATGCTTTGCTCAAGAACAAATATGTTCTGATTTCACTTTACGTGGATGACAGGAAAGAATTGTCAAAATCGAAGCAATTTGATTTTCAATATGAATCTGGTCGAATAAAAACAATAGAAACCATAGGGCAAAAGTGGGGCACTTTTCAGACAATTAACTTTAATGCCGCTTCACAGCCATATTATGTTTTGCTTTCTCCAGAATTAGAAATCTTAAACTCTGCTATTCAGTATACTGATATTGAGACTTATGAGGACTGGTTAAAATCCGGTCTTGAGCAACATTTACTTTCTATGCACTAATATTTGGCAGCTTTCGGGAATAAGGCTTAACTTTAAAGCTCAACTAACTTAACTTTTACATGAGAATAATAAAGAAAGCACTTTTAGTGCTGTTATTTTTATTGGTGCTCATTGGCATATTTTGCTTCTTCTTTATTAATTCCTTGAAGCCAGATTATGAAGGAACTAAGGAATTAACAGCCATTAGTTCTAATGTTGATGTTTATTATGACACCTATGGAATTCCACATATTTATGCTGAAAATGAGGTTGATGCAATAAAGGCATTGGGATATGTTCATGCGCAAGATAGGCTTTGGCAGATGGAGCTCCTGCGTCGTGTAGCCAAAGGCAGACTTTCAGAGGTTTTTGGCAAGGACTTAATTTCAACTGATAAGTTTTTTCTTTCCCTAGGAATAGATGAGCATACGAAGAGAACGGTTTCTTTCTTGGATACAGACAAAGAGATGGTTGTACTTTCTCAGGCTTACCTTGATGGTGTAAACGAATTTATTGAAGAAGGACCAACGCCAGTTGAATTTTATTTGACAGGTTTGGATAAAGAACCCTTTGCATTGGAAGATATTTATAACGCAGTTGGTTATATGGCATTTAGTTTTGCTATGGCACACAAAACAGACCCTTTACTTACAAATATTCGAAATCAGTGGGGTGCTGATTATGTTAATGAACTGGCAATTAACTCTGATAGTAGTACTGTATGGATTAAAAATTATAGAGAAAAGATTAATGATAGTATACCAGTTGGCATTACTGCTAGTGTAATTGATGCTTTAGAAAAACTACCTATTCCACAGTTTGTTGGAAGCAATAGCTGGGTTATTGCACCTGAAAAAACTAAAAATGGCAAAGTGATTTTGGCCAATGACCCCCATATTGGCTTTGCACAACCATCCGTATGGTATGAAGCACACGTAAGCACTCCTAATTATGAAAAGTATGGTTATCATTTGGCAGGTGTTCCTTTCCCATTATTGGGACACGACAGAAACTTGGCTTATGGCCTAACTATGTTTCAAAATGATGATCTAAACTTCTATTACGAAGAAACAAACCCTTCGGATAGTACCCAATATAAGACCGAATCTGGCTGGAAATCATATGAGGTAGTTTCAAAAGAAATTAAAGTAAAAGACGAAAAACCTGTGGCATTTAGCTATAAAAAAACCAGACATGGGCCAGTGTTGAATAAAATTGCAAATCAGATAAGTGGGGAGAGACCAGTTTCCATGTCATGGATTTATACCCAAATAGATAATGAAGTTATGGATGCTTTACATGGAATGACTCATGCTAAAGATATTAAGGAATTCGAAAGGTCACTTCCAAAAATACATGCTCCAGGTCTTAATGTTATGTATGGGGACGCCAAGGGCAATGTGGCTTGGTGGGCAACTGCCAAACTCTATCAGATGCCAGACAGTATTTCAACAAAATTTATTCTTAATGGGGTTTCGGGTATGGAGGAACCTATCAGATTTTTAGACTTTTCGGAAAATCCCCATGCAATAAATCCTGATTGGAACTATGTGTATTCAGCTAACAATCAGCCTGATTCAATTTCAGGGATGCTTTACCCTGGATATTATTTGCCCGAAAACCGCGCAAAACGAATAACCGCTCTTTTAGATGATAAAGATGATTGGGATAAAGAAACGGTAAGTGATATGATATTGGATGTCACATCTTCCGTAAATCCCGAGCTTGTTACTGAACTCATTAAATTGGTGGATATTTCTGGTTTTTCTGAAGAACAATTGGTACAGTTAGATGCACTTAAAAATTGGAAAGGAAATTATCCGTTGGAAAACACTAATGCAGCGCTATATCATAGATGTGAATATTATGTCTTAAAAAATACTTTTGAGGATGAGCTGGGGAAAGAGCAGTTTAAACAGTTTTTATCCACGCATCTTCTTAAAAGACAAATAGCTTGGGGGACTGGTAATACAAATGGTCTTTGGTGGGACAATGTGCATACTAAAGATAAAATAGAGACACGTGATGATATTGCTATAAAGTCATTTTCGGACGCATGGGCTTCTTTAGTTAGAGATTTTGGACCTCACCCTGCTGATTGGACATGGAAGAAAGTACATACCTTAGAGCATGAACACCCAATTGGACAAGTTGAATCTTTAAGAAAATATTTTAATGTCGGACCTTTTGCTGTTGAAGGTACGAGAGAGGTAATAAATAATATGAGTTTTCCTTATGATAGTACTGGTTTTTACCGTGTTAGCTCAGGACCTTCAACTCGTCGTATCATTGATTTTTCAGATATAGAGAACAGTATAAGTATTTTACCAACTGGTCAATCCGGGAATCCTTTTAGCAAATATTACAAAGATCAAGCAGAAATGTATGTAAAGGGAGAATTTAGAAAAATGATGATGAATAAAGAGGAAATAATGCAAACCTCAACTTCTTTACTTACATTTAAACCTTCTGGAAAGTAAACTATGCTCATTAAAGTTTTTGGTAGCGCTGTCTTTGGCGTTGAGGCAACCACAATTACTGTAGAGGTTAATATCGATAAAGGAATTGGATACCATCTAGTTGGTCTCCCAGATAATGCAATCAAGGAAAGTAATTATAGAATAGCAGCTGCACTGCAAAATAATGGGTATAAGATTCCGGGTAAAAAGATTACCATAAACATGGCACCAGCAGATCTGCGCAAGGAAGGTTCTGCTTACGATTTAACTTTAGCCATGGGAATACTGGCAGCTTCTAACCAAATTCAATCTGATGAAATAGAAAAATATCTGATTATGGGAGAACTTTCTTTGGACGGTAGTTTACAACCCATAAAAGGAGCTCTACCCATTGCAATTAAGGCTAAAGAAGAAGGGTTTGAAGGTTTTATCTTGCCAAAACAAAATGCAAAAGAAGCCGCGATTGTTAACGACTTAAAAGTTTATGGTGTAGAAAACATAAAGGAAGTTATTGATTTTCTTGATGTTAAAAAACCATTGGAGCAAACAATAATTGATACGCGAGCCGAATTTTATAAAAGTTTGGACTTTCCAGAGTTTGACTTTTCTGATGTCAAAGGGCAAGAAAGTATTAAGCGCTGTATGGAAATAGCGGCGGCTGGAGGACATAACATTATTTTGATAGGTCCGCCTGGAGCAGGAAAGACGATGTTGGCAAAACGCTTACCATCAATTTTACCTCCAATGACTTTACATGAGGCACTGGAAACCACCAAAATACATAGTGTTGTTGGCAAAATCAAAAACATGGGTTTAATGAGCCAACGACCATTTAGATCTCCACATCATACCATTTCTGATGTTGCCCTAGTGGGGGGAGGAGCTTATCCGCAACCTGGAGAGATTTCTTTGTCACATAACGGTGTATTGTTTTTGGATGAACTTCCAGAATTCAAAAGAGGAGTTTTAGAAGTTATGCGGCAACCTTTGGAAGATAGAGAGGTGACAATATCTAGGGCTAGATTCACGGTTACCTATCCAAGTAGTTTTATGTTGGTAGCCAGTATGAACCCAAGTCCAGGTGGTTACTTTAACGATCCAGACGCTCCAGTGACATCTTCGCCAGCAGAAATGCAACGTTATTTGAGTAAAATATCTGGACCACTTCTGGATAGAATCGATATTCATATAGAAGTTACACCTGTACCTTTTGAGAAGTTATCTGAGGAACGAAAAGGAGAAAGTAGTGTTAAAATTAGGAAAAGAGTTACTGCTGCTCGTGAAATACAGACTAAAAGATTTAGTGAATTGGCTAATGTACATTACAATGCTCAAATGAGTACTAAACAGATTCGAGAGTTCTGTGTTCTAGATAAGGGTTCGAAAGAACTACTCAAAAATGCAATGGAACGCCTTAACCTATCAGCTAGAGCTTATGATAGGATTCTCAAAGTAGCTCGCACAATTGCTGATTTAGAAGGCTTGGATTCCATAAATGGTAACCACATAAGTGAAGCTATACAATACCGTAGCTTGGATCGAGAAGGTTGGTTAGGGTGATTTTAACCAATCACCTTAATATTAGCTCTTAGGCCTTCTATAATTCCTTTAATGTTTTTTACAGTATCAATCAAATAATATTTGATTACGACATGAGGAATCCGTATAGTGGTAAATCCATTTTTAAAAGAATGCATGGCCTGCTCTAGATCATTGATTGCCTGGTCATGTGTAATCATTTCATAATCAGTGTCAATCTCAATATTAAGCTTTACTCTGGAAATAGCCATGTCTACGGATTTTTTACCATCCCACCATTCTAGCATGGGATTTACACCAGCTTCTTTTAAAGCATAGAATAAATGAATAGCTTCAAGAGGAGTTCCGTTGTCTAAGATTACTTTTTTAATAAGTTTTGTATGTCTAGCACATAATTCTACTCCAAGGGAGTCCATAGAATTTTTGTGCTCTTCATAGCCGATGTTTTTCTCACAATCTTTACAGGTCATGTTAAGTAGGTCGTTTGGTATTAATATTAAGATTTGGGATTAGTATAACAGTAACTTTTTTGGATTATTATCAGTAATCGACGTATGACATAAATCTTTTTAGGTGAACCATCATTTTTTAGATAAACGGTAAATTAAAATGTTAAAATTGTTGTGAAAATTCTATTGCGCATGGTTTTTTTTCTTCTATTTTAACAGCATGTTCCTTAAATGGTTTTAAATATGTTTAAGAAAATTGGTCCTGGTATTTTAATCGCCGCTGCATTTATTGGCCCAGGTACTATCACCGCGTGTACGATTGCGGGAGTTAGATTTGGATATTCGCTGTTATGGGCTATGTTAATTTCTGTTTTGGCAACAATGATTTTGCAGGAAATGGCTGCACGTTTAGGGATTGTGACGCAAAATGGATTGGCACATGCCATAAGAAGACAACTTACTTCTAAGTGGTTAAGAACGCTGATTATTATAATTATTTTAGGAGCTATTTTAATAGGTAACGCTGCTTATGAAGCAGGTAACATTGGTGGGTCAACATTGGGATTGCAGGCATTGTTTGGTGATAGTTACTCAAAACTCTACCCTTTTGTAATTGGTTTGTTAGCTTTTGTATTATTGTGGATGGGCAATTATAAAACCTTGGAAAGAGCTTTTATGGGTTTAATTTTTTTAATGAGCATCTCTTTTTTAATTACAGCCATTTTAACAAAACCAGAAATTTCTTCAGTTTTAAAAGGTCTGTTCCAACCTTCTTTTCCCGAAAAAAGTGCTTTTACAATCATCGCATTGGTAGGAACCACAATTGTCCCTTATAATCTGTTTTTGCATGCCTCTTTAGTTAATGAAAGATGGACAAAGAATGATTTAAAAACTGCCAAGTGGGATACATTAATTTCAATTGGTATTGGAGGTATGGTTTCGATGGCGATTATAATATCTGCTTCTGCAATATCATCTACTGAAATAACAGGAGCCTTAGATTTAGCAAAAGGTTTGGAACCCCTATTTGGAGAAACCGCTAGATATTTCATGGGTATAGGGCTTTTTGCGGCGGGCATTACTTCTTCAATAACAGCACCATTAGCCGCTGCTTATGTTGTTAATAGCTGTTTCGGCTGGAAGGCTGGCTTAAAGGATTGGAAGTTTCGTTTGGTTTGGATTAGCATATTGCTTATTGGAGTATTCTGTCTTTCATTTAAAATTAGACCAATTGAAATAATACAATTTGCCCAAATAGCAAATGGGATTTTGTTACCTGTTATTGCTGGTCTACTAGTGTGGATAGTAAATAAAAAAAGGGTCATGGGTACATACACCAATACAAGGATTCAAAACATATTTGGACTTTTAATTATTGGCCTCTCCGTTTTATTGGGAGCAAAAAGTATCTTTAAAGTTTTTGGCCTATTGTAAATGGAAGTGAAAAGCATAGATATTAACTCTGATGTAGGTGAAGGTTTTGGTAATGAAAAGCAACTTTTCCCCTTGATTTCTTCTTGTAATATTGCTTGCGGCGGTCATGCAGGGGACGAAACATCAATATTGCAAGTCGCTTTACTTGCCCAAAAGTATAAAGTTAAAGTAGGTGCACATCCGAGTTATCCAGATAAAAAGGGTTTTGGAAGAGTAGATATCAAAATATCCAATACGAAACTCAAGAACAGTATCGAAAAACAGGTAAATACCTTTCAAAAAGTTATAGAGACAAATGCTATAAAGATGCATCACATTAAACCGCACGGTGCTTTATATAATGGTATAGCTAAAGATGTTACGCTCGCGCATGTTTTTTTAGATGCTATTGGTAACTATAAGGATGAAACAATCCTATACGTTCCATATGACTCAATCATTGCTAGGGAAGCTACCAAGCAAGGTTTCAAAATATGGTATGAGGCTTTTTGTGATAGAAATTACAATAAAGATTTAACCTTGGTGTCTAGAAAAAAACCAGATTCTCTTATCACACGTCCTGAGGAAGTTTTAGAACATTTATTACCTATCATAAATAATGGCTCGGTTAAGACTGTTTCTGGAACTATCTCACATATAAAAGCAGATACCTTTTGCATTCATGGAGATACTCCAACGGCAATGGAAATATTGATGTATCTTACAGAAGAATTACCAAAACACCATATTAAAATAAGTAAGTGAAAAGTTACCCCATTACAGTAAAAGATTTTGGTAAAAAAGCGATTCTGGTCGAATGGCCAATTGAGATAGAAGAAGGTATTTTAAATGATATTATTAGATTTAAAACTATCTTGAAGAATCAATTTAAAGAAGGGTTAGAATTTGTTCCCGCATACAATTCTTTAACCATTATTTCTTCTAATGATTCTTTTGATTTGCAAGATTTTAAAAATGAACTACCTAGACTCTATTCGGATAGAAAAATTACTGTTAAAACAAATAAATTTCTTTGGAAAATACCCGTTTGTTATGATAATGAATTCGGAATAGATTTAGAAGAAGTTGCATCCCATCTTAAGACAAGCATTACGGAATTAATAGAAAGCCATTCTTCTTATGAGTATACGGTCTACGGAATTGGCTTTCTGCCTGGTTTCATGTATTTGGGCGGACTGCCAAAATCTTTGGAAACCAAACGAAAAAAGACCCCTAGGCTAAAAGTAGCCAAGGGTGCAGTTGGATTAGCAGGCAAGCAGACTGGAATATATCCGCAAGAATCCCCCGGAGGTTGGAATATTATTGGCAATTGCCCTATCCCAATTTTTAATGTTGATTCTGAAAAACCTTGTTTTGTACAAGTAGGGGATAAGATAAAGTTTGAATCCATTACCAGAGCTGAACATGACCTTTTTAAGATAGAAGGAGAAGTGGGGATTTACCAACCTGAGAAAATTGCTCTAGATGCTTAAAGTATTAAAACCAGGTTTTTTTACGACCATTCAAGATAGTGGTAGGTTTGGATATCGTGATAAGGGAGTCCCAGTCTCAGGAGCAATGGATATGATTTCTGTTTTTCGACTCAATACGTTGTTGGAGAATAAAGAAAATGCTGCTGTTTTAGAAATCACGATGACAGGGCCAACACTTCTATTTGAAAGTGACACCTACATTGCACTTGCTGGTGCATGGCTTTCCCCAACGTTAAATAACAAACCTATAGATAATTACAAAGTATATAAAATTGTAAAAGGAGACATTTTATCTTATGGTAGACTTGAAAAAGGATTTAGAAGCTATTTGGCTGTTAAAGGTGGCTTTAAGACCCAGATAGTACTGGGAAGTAGGTCACAGTATTTTCCATTATCTGATACCAAGTGTATAGCAGAATCCCAAGAGTTGAATTTTGAAGAGACAAGCAATTTTAAACCAAAAATTTCTGAATTACAAACAGGCACTAATTTAGATTTTAATTTTTTGGAAGTTCAAAAAGGACCGGAATATGATATGCTCAATGATAAGCAACTAGAGGAACTTTTTATAAATGATTTTTCTATTTCTAAAGAGAATAATAGAATGGCTTACCAATTGAATGAGACTATAGAGGGTCACTCAAATACAGTATTAACTTCTGCGACCCTTCCAGGTACTGTTCAATTTACTCCAGCGGGCAAATTAATTATTTTAATGAAAGATGGTCAAACCACTGGGGGTTACCCAAGAATATTACAATTAAGTGAAGAGGCCATAAGCGTTTTGGCGCAAAAGAAACATGGAGATTTTTTAAAATTTAAGTTAATTTAAATTTTGTGGTAGACTTCCTCAAAAGGGATTCTAAACCTAGGGCCGTAGATGCCTTTTTCATCTCTTATTCCGCAACTGATTACCATATTTATTTCAGCTCCTCGAGGTAGCCCCAATATTTTTTTAATCCTTAGTGTATCACTACCTTCCATAGGGCAAGTGTCATAACCAATTGCGGCCATACTTACCATAAAATTCTGGGCGGCCAAACCTGCGCTTTTATGCGCAACGATACGCATATCAGAATTTCTTACTTGTCTATAAATTGGCTTAAATAAACCGACTATTTGAAAAGCTAAATACTTTAGCCATCCAATAATTCCAAGAAAATCAAAATATAATGTTGGAATTAGCTTTTGGTAATAAGCCAAGGCGAATTTTTCACGTTTGGTATATTCGGAGAGTGGCTTATCTCCAAGGTTTGACTTTAAAAACTCAATGTTAGCTTGAGCCCTCTTTTTCCATAAATCTTTACGAGTAACAATCACAACCAATTGCTTAGCATATTTTGCCGCGTTTTGGCCCAAACATGCTATTGTCATTTTATTAAGCACCTCAGGCTCGATAATATGGTAAAACTCCCATAGTTGTAAATTACTGCTTGTGGCCGCTAGCGTAGCATTATAAATACACTGTTTTACTTTTTCATCATCTAACTCTGAGCCTTCTTTATAAACACGAACTGAACGGCGGTAATTAATAGCTTGAGATACTGTTTTTTCCATAGCGGTTAAAAGTATAAAATGTAGCTTGATTTTGTGACGAAAATTAATTTTACTACTATTATGTCATGAACAACAAAAATATAGTGATTAACATAATTGTAATTATTCCGGTATCGGGGTGATTTCAGTATATGTTATTCTGAAAAGCCCTGACAGCGACGTCAGGGCTTTTTTTGTGTCTTTTGTGAAGGAATGAGTATGGTATTTTATTTTGATTTAATCAATTGATAATCAGCAATATGAATGAATATGAATTTAAATGAATTTAGAGCATCGTAAACTGTTAAAATAATTCGGTATTCGAAACAATTATTTTTGATTAGAGAAGTATTTACAGGAGATAACTGGAATTTGAAAGAAATCTTTTAATGGAATTAAACAAACACAGCAAAAATGTTACTCAGGATCCTACGCAACCAGCCGCTCAGGCCATGCTTTATGCGATAGGCCTGTCTGAAGACGATTTAAAGAAGCCGTTTATTGGAATTGGGAGCACTGGGTATGAAGGGAATCCTTGCAACATGCATTTGAATGACTTATCAAAATATGTTAAGCAGGGGATTCAACAAGAAGACTTGGTAGGTTTAATATTTAATACAATAGGTGTCAGTGATGGAATTTCAATGGGTACTCATGGTATGCGTTACTCTTTACCATCCCGTGACATTATTGCGGACTCCATGGAAACTGTTGTACAGGCTATGAACTATGATGGCTTGGTAACCGTTGTGGGATGTGATAAAAATATGCCAGGAGCATTAATGGCAATGATTCGTTTAAACAGACCTTCGGTATTGGTTTATGGAGGGACAATAGCTTCCGGATGTTTAAAGGATAAAAAGCTGGATGTGGTATCTGCTTTTGAAGCCTGGGGAGAAAAAGTAGCTGGTACTTTAAATGAAGAAGATTACAAAGCAGTAATACAAAATGCATGCCCAGGAGCCGGTGCTTGTGGTGGCATGTATACCGCAAATACTATGGCTTCTGCAATTGAAGCATTGGGAATGGCAATTCCTTACAATTCTTCTAATCCGGCTACTGGTTCAGAAAAGGAGGTTGATTGTATTGCTTCAGGTAGGGCATTAAAGCACCTTTTGGAAAAAGACATAAAACCACTTGATATCATTACAAGAAAATCATTGGAAAATGCGGTACGCTTAATTACAGTGCTTGGTGGCTCAACTAATGCTGTATTGCACTTTTTAGCCATTGCTAAAGCTGCGGAAATTGATTTTGGACTAAATGACTTCCAGCATATTAGTGATACAACTCCATTTTTGGCAGATTTAAAGCCAAGTGGAAAATATTTGATGGAAGATGTACATAGAGTTGGTGGTGTGCCGGCAGTGATGAAATTTATGCTGGAAAAAGGGATGCTGCATGGTGACTGTTTAACGGTTACCGGTAGAACAATAGCTGAAAACTTAGCTGAAGTACCTAGTTTGATTGAGGGTCAAAAAGTAGTTAAAGACTTGGATAACCCTATAAAAGAAACGGGGCATTTGCGTATTCTTTTTGGGAACTTGGCGGTAGAAGGTTCTGTGGCTAAAATTACAGGAAAAGAAGGTTTGCATTTTTCAGGTCCAGCTAAGGTTTTCGAAGGCGAGTTTGCCGCTAATGATGGAATAAGACAGGGTCTTGTAAAAAAAGGTGATGTTGTTGTAATCCGCTATGAAGGTCCAAAAGGCGGTCCTGGTATGCCAGAGATGTTGAAACCTACAGCCGCTATTATGGGCGCTGGACTTGGTAAAGATGTAGCACTAATTACTGATGGACGGTTTTCTGGTGGCACCCATGGATTTGTTGTTGGTCACATTGCCCCAGAAGCTCAGGATGGCGGAAATATAGCGTTCTTGAAAGATGGAGATATTATTACCATAGATGCTGAAAAAAACACTATCTCGGTAGATTTATCAAAAGATGAGTTAGAAAAAAGAAAGGCTAGCTGGGAGCAACCAGCTTTAAAGGTGAAAAAAGGAAGTTTATATAAATATGCTAAAACAGTTTCTTCAGCTTCACAAGGCTGTGTTACTGATATGCTTTAAAATTGCGCTGATGGAAACACTAAAAGCTCAAGAGAAACAGAACAAGACAAAATCTAATATTAAAATTTCTGGAGCGGAAGCAATAATTCATTGCTTGCTAGCTGAAGGGGTAGATTTACTGTATGGATACCCAGGTGGTGCAATTATGCCTGTATATGATGAATTATACAAGTTTCAAGACGAATTAACCCATATACTGACTAGGCACGAACAGGGAGCTACACATGCTGCCCAAGGTTATGCAAGGATTTCTGGTAAAGTTGGTGTAGCTATGGCTACTTCAGGCCCAGGTGCGACCAATCTAGTCACTGGGTTGGCAGATGCGCAGATAGATTCAACACCTATGGTTTGTATTACCGGGCAAGTACCAAGACATTTATTGGGCTCAGATGCTTTTCAAGAAACCGATATCATTGGAATCTCTACCCCCGTCACTAAATGGAACTATCAGATAACCAAGGCTTCTGAGATTCCTGAAGTGATGGCCAAAGCGTTTTACATTGCTAAATCAGGTAGACCTGGTCCCGTTTTGGTTGATATTACAAAGAATGCACAATTTGATGAATTTGAGTTCTCTTATAAAAAGTGCAATGGGATAAGAAGCTATAAGCCCACTCCAAAACCTGAAATATCAGCTATAGAAGCTGCCGCAAAGTTGATTAACTCTGCTAAAAAGCCTTTCATTGTATGGGGTCAAGGGGTTATTTTAGGAGAAGCAGAGGAAGAATTAAAATCTTTAGTTGAAAAGGCTGGAATTCCCGCAGCTTGGACAATTATGGGAGCATCAGCATTGGATACGGATCACCCTTTAAATGTTGGTATGGTTGGGATGCATGGAAATTATGGACCAAATATACTTACCAATGAATGTGATTTGTTAATTGCTATTGGAATGCGTTTTGATGACCGTGTAACGGGAAAGCTAGAAGAATACGCAAAGCAAGCAAAAGTTATCCATTTTGAAATAGATCCCGCTGAAATTAATAAAAATGTAAGAGCTGATGTTCCAGTCTTAGGAGATTCCAAGGAGACATTAAGCTTATTGCTTCCACATATCAATTCAAACTCTCATAAAGAATGGTTAAATGAGTTTGATAAGAAATATCAGATAGAGTACGACACTGTCATAAAAAAGGATATTCACCCAACCAAAGATGGACTTACTATGGGTGAGGTAATTGAAGAGATAAATATAGCAACTGGACACAAAGCAGCAATTGTAACAGACGTGGGTCAGCACCAAATGATTGCTTGTAGATATGCGAAGTTTAAAGAAACTAAAAGCAATATTACCTCTGGTGGATTAGGGACTATGGGCTTTGCATTGCCAGCAGCCATTGGTGCCAAGATGGGTGCTATGAATAGGGAAGTGGTTGCTGTGATTGGTGACGGTGGGTACCAAATGACCATCCAAGAGCTAGGCGTGATTTTCCAGCATAATATTCCCGTGAAAATTGTGGTATTGAACAACGATCACCTGGGTATGGTGCGTCAGTGGCAAGAATTGTTTTTTGATAAACGCTATGCTTCTACTGTAATGGTAAATCCAGATTTCGTTAAAATTGCTGAGGGGTACCATATTAAGGCAAAATGTGTAAATGAGCGAAAAGATTTAAAAGCTACGGTTCAAGAAATGATTGCATCAGATAAGCCATACTTCTTGGAAGTTAAAGTGGAAAAAGAAGATAATGTATTTCCAATGATTCCTTCTGGGGCAGCAGTTTCTGATATAAGATTAAAATAAGACTAAATGAGCACTTCAAATAAAGAAAAACAATGGTTTACCATATCGGTTTATTCCGAAAATAATGTGGGATTGTTAAATAGAATATCAGGTATTTTTTTAAAGCGTCACATTAATATAGAGAGTTTAAATGTATCAAAATCAGAGATTGATAATGTTTCAAAATTTACTATAGTTGTGTATACTACAGAAACATGGGTACATAATATTGTTGGTCAAATAGAAAAGCAAGTTGAAGTCATCAAAGCATTTTATCATACTGATGATGAGACCATTTTTCAGGAATCTGCTTTGTTTAAAATTGCTTCAGATTTACTTTTTGATGAACGACAGATTCAAAATATCATAAAAGAGAGCAATGCTCAAATTGTAACTGTTGCCCGGGACTTTTTTGTTCTAGCAAAAACGGGGAGACGATTTGAGATAGATGAAATGTATGAGCAATTAAAACCTTTTGGTATAATGCAATTTGTTCGCTCAGGACGAATTTCAGTTACAAAAGATGAGATGCAGATATCTGCTCTACTTAAAGAATTTCAATACAACTAATCCAATTAAAACAATAAATTAAAGAGAACACACAATGACAAATTATTTTAATACATTATCACTTAGAGACCAACTAACACAATTAGGTAAGTGTAGGTTTATGGAATCTTCAGAATTTTCGGATGGTGTAACTGCTTTAAAAGGAAAAAAAATAGTCATCGTGGGTTGCGGTGCGCAAGGATTGAACCAAGGGTTAAATATGCGGGATTCTGGTCTGGATATCTCGTACACACTTCGTGATGCCGCGATAAAGGAAAAAAGACAATCATATATCAATGCTACTGAAAACGGTTTTTACGTTGGGAATTATGAGGAATTAATCCCAGACGCTGATGTAGTTATCAATCTTACACCAGACAAACAGCATACCGCTGTTGTAAAAGCTGTAATGCCGTTAATGAAAAAAGGCGCTACTTTATCGTATTCCCATGGGTTTAATATTGTAGAAGAAGGTATGCAAATACGTGAAGACTTGACCGTAATAATGGTTGCTCCAAAGTGCCCTGGTTCCGAAGTAAGAGAGGAGTACAAAAGAGGTTTTGGTGTTCCCACTTTAATAGCTGTACATCCTGATAACGATCCTGAAGGAAAAGGTTTAGCACAGGCAAAAGCCTATGCGGTTGGCACTGGGGGCAATAGAGCCGGTGTTTTGGAATCTTCTTTTGTAGCTGAGGTAAAATCAGATTTAATGGGAGAGCAAACCATACTTTGTGGTATGCTACAAACAGGTTCTATACTATGTTTTGATAAGATGATTGAAAAGGGAATTGATGCTGGTTATGCCTCAAGACTCATTCAATATGGTTGGGAAACTATAACTGAAGGGATGAAATATGGTGGGATAACCAATATGATGGATCGTTTGTCAAACCCAGCTAAAATAAAGGCATTTGAGCTATCTGAAGAATTAAAAGATATTATGCGCCCTCTTTTTCAAAAGCATATGGATGATATCATGACCGGGCATTTTTCCAAAACCATGATGGAAGACTGGGCCAATGACGATAAAAATTTATTGACATGGCGTGCAGCTACGGGCGAAACTGCTTTTGAAAAAACACCAGCTGGCAATAATGAAATTAGCGAACAAGAGTTCTACGACAATGGTGTTTTAATGGTTGCAATGGTTAGAGCAGGAGTAGAGTTGGCTTTTGAGTCGATGACGGAATCTGGAATTATTGCGGAATCTGCCTACTACGAATCATTACATGAAACCCCACTAATTGCCAATACTATTGCAAGGAAAAAGTTATTTGAAATGAATCGTGTGATTTCTGATACTGCAGAATATGGATGTTACTTATTCGACCATGCTTGTAAACCTTTATTGGCAGATTTTATGAAAGGCATTGATGTTGATGTTGTAGGAAAATCTTTTGCGGGTGCTGAAGGCAATGGAGTTGACAATGCTAAATTAATTGCGGTTAACAAAGCCTTGCGTGAACATCCAGTAGAAATTGTTGGGGCACGACTTAGAGAATCTATGACTGCAATGAAACCAATTGTTTAAAATAGTAAGGGTAACTATACCCTTTCGTTTATAGCTCATGAAAGAAACGGAAACTTCATATTTTCCCAAGATTGCGGATATTTATTCAGCTGCAAAGACTATTCGTCAAGTGGCGAGTCAAACTCCATTGCAGCAAAGTATTCGTTATTCAAAAGAGTTTGGTGCAAACATTTTGCTCAAAAGGGAAGATTTGCATCGTGTTCGCAGTTACAAAATTCGAGGAGCATTCAATAAGATAAGTTCGCTCTCCAATCAAGAATTAAAAAGAGGTGTTGTTTGTGCTAGCGCAGGTAATCATGCCCAAGGTGTCGCCTTTGCGTGTAATCATTTAGGAGTACGCGGCACTATTTATATGCCAGTAGTAACACCGAATCAGAAAGTTGACCAGACCAAAATGTTTGGCGGAGAGTGGGTGAAAATTGTATTAGAGGGAGATACTTTCGATGATTCTTATAAAGCAGCTATTGCTGCATGTAAAGTTGAAGATAAAACCTTTGTGCATCCGTTTGATGATCCAAAAACTATTGAGGGACAAGCAACAGTTGGTTTAGAGCTTTTAGAGCAATCAGAAAAACCAATCGACTATATTTTTGTTGCAGTAGGTGGTGGAGGATTAGCCTCTGGTTTATGTGGCACATTTCAAGCTTTATCGCCAAGCACTAAAATTATTGGAATTGAACCTTCGGGTGCTCCATCGATGAAAAAATCCATTGAGAATGGGGAACGTATTGAGCTTAAAGAAATAGATAAGTTTATAGACGGTGCCGCAGTGCAAAAAGTTGGAGTCCACACCTTTTCAATATGTAAAGATCACCTTTACAAAATGGAAACGGTTGATGAGGGAAAAGTTTGTCAGACTATTTTGGAACTGTACAATCGGGATGCAATTGTGGTAGAGCCTGCAGGTGCATTAACAATTACGGCCTTAGATGCTTTTAAAGAAGAGATTAAGGGTAAAAATGTGGTATGTATTGTTAGTGGAAGCAATAACGATATTACCCGCACCGCTGAGATAAAAGAGCGTGCTTTACTTTACAGTAGGCTAAAACACTATTTTATCATTAGGTTTCCCCAACGACCAGGCGCATTGAAAGAGTTTGTTGCTGACATTCTTGGTCCAGACGACGATATCACTCATTTTGAGTATTCAAAAAAATCCAGCAGAGAGAATGCCCCAGCGGTTGTTGGAATTGAATTAAAATCTTCTGAAGACCTTGCTCCGCTGATAAAAAGGATGAAAGAAAATAGCTTTTTTGGCGACTATTTAAATGATAAACCTGACTTGTTTCAATACCTAATTTGAGACAAATAATGGAACACATATATGAATACTATACCTAAAGAATTTCAAATAACAAAAGAAATCCACCATGACTCGTATTTGGTAAATGGTGAATTAAAAAAATGGAATGGTAAAACTACTCAAGTAACTTCAACCATTTCATCAACCAAAGCATATGCACCTACAGTTTTAGGTAGTATTCCTGATATGGGAGAGCCTGAAGCGTTAGAGGCATTGGATGCTGCTCTAGATGCTTACGGTAAAGGGCAAGGGGTATGGCCCACAATGAAAGTTAAAGACCGTATTGAATGTATGGAGTCTTTTGTAAAAAAGATGGAAACTAAACGGGAAGAGATAGTAAAGTTATTAATGTGGGAGATTGGCAAGTCTTTACCAGATTCTCAAAAAGAGTTTGATAGAACGGTTGAGTATATCTACGACACCATTGAAGATTACAAGCAAATAGATAGGAATGCGGCCAAGTTCCATAAATCAGGTGATGTATATGCTCATATTCGAAGAGGGCCATTAGGAGTTGTTCTGTGTTTAGGACCTTATAATTATCCGTTGAATGAAACATTTGCCCTTTTGATTCCTGCAATCATTATGGGAAACACAGCGGTTTTTAAGCCAGCTAAACATGGAGTTTTATTAATTACGCCTTTGTTAGATGCTTTTCAGAGTAGTTTTCCAAAAGGAGTGGTTAATATTTTGTTTGGTAGGGGAAGAGCAGTGGCGGCCCCAATAATGAAGACGGGAAAAGTTGATGTTTTAGCATTGATCGGAAATAGTAAGTCTGCAAATGCTTTACAAGACCAACATCCAAAAAGTAATCGATTGAGGTTAGTTCTAGGTTTAGAGGCGAAGAACCCAGCTATCATATTACCAGATGCAGATTTAGACCTTACAATCAATGAGGTCATCGCGGGAACAACCTCTTTTAACGGACAAAGGTGTACAGCCTTAAAGGTGGTTTATGTCCATGAGGATATTAAAGAAGAATTTCTAAAACGTTTTTCAGAGCGCATAGATAATCTAAAGTTTGGAAACCCTTGGGAAGAAGAAGCAAAGCTAACACCGCTTCCTGAACCGGATAAACCGGCATATATTCAAGAGCTAATAGATGATGCTTTGGTAAAAGGAGCAAAAATTCAAAATAAAAAAGGCGGAAGGCATTCAGAGAATTATATATGGCCAGCCGTATTATATCCTGTTTCTAAGGATATGCGCGTTTATGAAGAGGAACAGTTTGGTCCTGTAATACCAGTTCTTTCATTTAAGGACATAGAGGAACCTTTAGATGATATGGCGGAATCCAATTATGGACAACAAGTAAGTTTATTTGGGAAAGATGTCTACACTCTTTCTCCGCTAATAGATACACTGGCAAACTTGGTGTGTAGGGTCAATCTAAATAGTTCGTGCCAACGTGGGCCAGATGTATACCCATTTACTGGCAGAAAAGACTCTGCACAGGCAACCTTGAGTGTTCATGATGCTTTACGCTCATTCTCCATTAGGACATTCGTTGCCTTTAAAGACAATGAATTGAATAATGATACCATTGAGCAATTACTGGATGCTAAAGTGAGTAATTTTTTAAGTACCGATTATATTTTATAGATTAGAAACTCCTTTTTCATCTATTTTGGTAAACTCCAATCGGAGCTTACTTATTTTAGCCTTAACATATTCATTTTAACATAGTTAGCTTATTTTTTAACAATACCCTAACTAGGTTAACATTCTTGGATTGATACTTTTAGCGGACAACAACCAGTTTATTTATCAATTAAAAAGAAACAGATGAAAAAATTTTACTCACGACTATCAGTAATTGTATTATTGGCAATTTTTGGCATTACATCAGAAATCAATGCCCAACTTGACCTTCCTAGAGGCAGTCAAAAGGCAAAAGTGGCACAGCGCATAGGTATTACGGACATTGCCATAATGTATTCTAGACCAAGTGTTGGTGACAGGGAAATTTGGGGACAATTGGTGCCCTACGGAATGAATAATTTAGGTTTTGGAACTGCCAAAGAGTCACCATGGCGTGCAGGAGCCAATGAGAATACCATTTTTAAAACGACACATGACATTAAAGTTGAAGGTCAAATGCTTCCTGCAGGGAAATATGGACTTCATATGATTGTTAATGAAGATGACTCTGTAACTATTATTTTTTCAAAAAATCATGGTGCTTGGGGGAGTTATTTTTACGATCCTTCCGAAGATGTATTAAAAGTGAATGTCACTGCACAAGAAATTCCGCATGTTGAGCAACTTAAATATGAGTTTAATGACGTGGATGCTACATCTGCCGTTGCATCTTTGAATTGGGAAAAAAAACAGATTCCATTTAAAGTTGAAGTAGGGGTGACTGACATTGTATTGGCAGATATCCGCTCAAAAATGCAAACACAACCTGGCTTTAATAGACAAACATGGGAGCAGGCAGCAAATTATGCATTGAATAATGGCGGAGATTTAGGTGAGGCTATGGGGTGGATCGATGCCGCTATTGCTGGACAGTTCTTTAGTCAAAAAACCTTCAATAACATGGGGATTAAAGCTCAGATTCTTATGAAGCAAGGAAAAATGAGCGAAGCAATGGCCATAATGGAGGAAGCCATGCCAATGGGAACAGTTTTTCAGGTTCATGGTTATGGACGTCAGTTGATTACAGCTAGGCAAAAAGACAAAGCACTTGAAGTTTTTAAATGGAATGCCAAAACCCACAAGGACACTTGGCCTGTACACTATGGTTTGGCAAGGGCATATTCGGCAAAAGGAGATCATAAATCAACTTTAAAGCATTTGAAAATTGCTTTGAATAATGCGCCTGCTCAAGCTAATAAGGACAGGGTAGCAGCCAATATCGCTAAAGCGGAAAAAGGAGAAGCAATTAATTAATTCAATATTTTATTAAACTTAAAAGCGCAGGGGGTAATGACTATCTCTGCGTTTTTAGCTTATATACCCCCAAATAGCCTTATCCTTGGTAAGATTTACATAGGCTTGTCTTATCTTTAAATTTTCTGGCTTTGCGAGCTTAGAGTCATCTTTTAAAAGCTGTATTGCGTAGTATCTAGCCGATTTCAAAATCTGATTGTCTTTTACTATATCAGCTATTTTAAGGTTTAATAGTCCGCTTTGTTGCGTACCCATTAAATTACCAGGACCACGCAGTTTTAAATCCACTTCGGCTATTTCAAAACCGTCATTGGTCCGTACCATAGTTTCTAAACGGGTTTTAGCATCAATGGACAGTTTATGGCTAGTCATAAGAATACAGAAACTCTGTTCTGCTCCACGCCCAACACGACCTCTTAGTTGGTGCAATTGCGAGAGTCCAAAACGCTCAGCACTTTCAATAATCATTACAGAAGCGTTAGGCACATTTACTCCAACCTCAATTACAGTTGTAGCTACCATGATTTGTGTTTCGCCTTTAATGAAGCGATTCATTTCATAGTCTTTGTCATCTGCTTTCATTTTTCCATGTACAATGGATATCTGGTATTCAGGTAAGGGAAAATCTCTCGAGATACTTTCGTAGCCATCCATTAAATCCTTGTAATCTAAAGCTTCAGATTCCTGAATTAAGGGATAAACAATATAAACTTGGCGTCCTTTTCTAATTTCATCTTTAATAAATTGAAATACCTTTAATCTGTTCGCATCATATCTATGCACTGTTTTGATAGGTTTCCTACCAGGGGGCAATTCATCAATCACAGAAATATCCAAATCACCATAAAGGCTCATCGCCAATGTTCGTGGTATTGGTGTAGCTGTCATTACTAGAATATGAGGAGGCACTTCGTTCTTTTTCCACAGTTTTGAACGTTGGGCTACTCCAAAGCGATGTTGCTCGTCAATCACAGCCAAACCAAGGCTATTAAATTGAACTTTATCCTCTAATAATGCATGCGTACCCACTAGGATGTTTAGGTCTCCATTTTCGAGGCGTTCATGAATACCCTTGCGGATAGATTTTTTTACCGAACCCGTTAGAATTTCAATAGAGATATCCATTTCTCCCAAAAGTTCTTTCAAGCCATTGTAATGCTGATTCGCAAGGATTTCTGTAGGTGCCATTAAACAGGCCTGGTAATTGTTATCAATAGCTAAAAGCATGCACAACAATGCCACAATAGTTTTACCAGAACCAACATCACCTTGTAAAAGCCTGTTCATTTGAGCGCTACTGCCTAAATCATTGCGAATTTCTTTAACGACTCGCTTTTGGGCGTTGGTCAATTCAAAGGGTAAATGGTTTTTGAAGAAATGGTGAAAATTATCACCTACTTGATCAAAAGCCAAACCCTTAATTTTTTGTTTACGAACAGCTTTTTTATTTAATAATTGGAGCTGGACATAAAAAAGCTCCTCAAATTTTAGCCGAAATTGGGCTTTTGCCAATAATTCTTGGTTCTCAGGGAAATGGATATTGAATAGTGCCTCACTTTTTGAAATCAACTTTAATTCATTGATAAGTGTTACTGAAAGTGTTTCTGGAAATTGATTTTTCGTTTCTATAAATAATTGCTGAATCAGCTTTGAAACTACTCGGTTAGTAATACCAGAGTTGCTCAACTTTTCTGTAGAAGGATATATGGGCTGCATGGCAATTTTCAACCCTGCTTGGTGAACTTTTTGTAATTCCATTTCTGGGTGGGGCATGGAAAAAGTACTTCCGTATCTATTTACTCTTCCAAAAACGACATAGGGCTCATTTAATTTTAAGTTTTCACGAATCCATTTTTGACTTCGGAACCAGACCAATTCCATTTGTCCGGTTTCATCTTTAAAAGTTGCTACTAAACGTTTACCTCGCTTTTGTTCAACGGTTTTAAGATGTATAATTTTTCCAAGTATTTGAATATCAGCCCCGCTATCTTTTAACTGAGCAATTTTATAGTATTGGGTTTTGTCCAAATATCGGTTTGGGTAGAGCTGGAGCAGATCTTGAAAAGATTCGATTCCTAATTCCGTACGTAAAAGTTCGGCCCTGTTTGGACCAACACCTTTAAGATAAACTATTGGTGTTTGCAAGAAATTGGAATTCATAGAACTAAAATATGTAATTTGGATTGACTTTTGCTACTTTGCTCCCATGAGGCTATTCCAGTTTATGTTTCTTTTTGTATTTACGCTTTCACTTTTTGCGCAAGAACAGAGCGCAGTTGATTTTACCAAAGTTGAGGCAGAAATTACACCAATTTTTAATGCTGAGGAGATTTGGGGAAGTGTGACCTACGATTTTGCAATCAAAGCAAAAGTAGACTCTATTTTTGTGGATGCAATCAATATGGAATTTCTCTATGCCTCATTGGATAAAAAACAAATTGAATATTCAAATACGGGAAAGCAAATCGTTTTTAAAGCACCAGAAAACTTAGGTGAACATCAATTATTTCTTAGGTATGTTGCCAAACCAAAGCAGACCGTTTATTTTATTGAAAAAGATTCTTCCCTTCTTTCAAAACAATTCTGGACACAAGGACAAGGAAAATACACTAGCCATTGGTTGCCCAGTTTTGACGATATGACTGAAAAAGTTGAGTTTGACCTAATACTTAATGCGGATGAGGAACATACAGTCATAGCTAACGGAAAACTAATAAAAAAGAATACCGAGGAAGGCCTTACTGATTGGCATTTTGATATGACCCAACCAATGAGCAGTTACCTTGTGGCTTTTGCCATAGGTAATTTTGAAAAGAAAGCATTAAAATCCTCTTCTGGAGTACCTCTTGAGTTGTATTATGAGCCTAAGGATAGCTTAAATGTGGAACCAACATATCGATACACAAAAGAGGTTTTTGATTTTTTAGAACAAGAAATAGGTGTTTCTTATCCATGGCAAAACTACAAGCAAGTTCCTGTACAAGACTTCCTTTATGCTGGAATGGAGAATACTAGTGTGACCATTTTTTCCAATAGTTACATGGTAGACTCTACAGCTTTTGTAGATAAAAATTATGTAAATGTAAATGCCCATGAAATGGCACACCAATGGTTTGGAAATTTAGTTACAGAACAGAGTGGAAAGCACCATTGGCTACATGAAGGTTTTGCCACTTACTATGCGTATTTAGCTGAACAACATCTATTTGGGGATGACTATTTTTATTGGAAGTTATACGAAACTGCTAAAACACTCCATAATTTATCCGAGAATGGAGGAGGAGAAGCCTTGACTGACCCAAATGCAAACAGCCTTACTTTTTATGAAAAAGGAGCTTGGGCATTGGTGATGTTAAAGGACCAAGTTGGAGATAAATTTTTTAAGACAGGAATCCAAAACTATTTGAAAAAATATCAATTCAGAAATATTACAATAGAAGACTTTTTAATCGAAGTAGAATTGGCATCTGGTCAGAAAATGGCTGGGTTTAGGGAAAAATGGCTTGAGTCTGATGAATTTCCCTGGGGAGAAGTAAAAGAAAAATTAAGACGCGAATCTGAAACTTTAGCCATAGTATTTGAAATGGAAAATGAATTCAAAAAAGCTAAGAGTGATGATTTAGATTATGAAGCATACTGGGATAAGACCAATTCCGTTTATTTCAAGCAATATCTAATTAAAGAATACCATCGAGCTTTACCTACTACAGTTATTGAAAAGGCTTTCGCCAGCAATAATACTAAAATTCGAAGAGCCTTATCTAGTTCGCTGTATGGTGTTTCAGGTGCTAGACAGTCAACTGAAAAACTCCAACAACAATTTGAATCGCTTTTAGATGATAATAGTTACGTAACTATTGAAAATACACTTATAAAATTGTGGTCTACTTTTCCTGAGAAAAGGAGTGTATATCTTTCGAAGACAAAAGATATCATTGGACTGCCCAATAAAAATATTCGTTTAATGTGGTTGGCCTTGGCTTTGATTACAGAAGGTTATGAATCAGAGAAGAAACAAAAATATTATATAGAATTGAATGGGTATACTTCACCCAATTATCATTTTGAAGTGAGACAATTGGCATTCCAATATCTCAGTCAGATTCAAGCTTTAAGTGATGAAGCACTGATAAATTTGGTAAAAGCATCCATGCATCATGTTTGGCAGTTTAAGAAGTCTTCAAGAAATTTGCTCAAGGAGTTGAGTGAAAGTAATGAATATAAAGAACGACTTGAAAGTATATCCGGGTTTCTAAATTCTGAAGAAAAAGAAACTTTAAATAAATTATTAAGTCCATGAAAGCACTGGTGATTTCTGGTGGTGGTAGTAAAGGTGCCTTTGCTGGAGGCGTGGCACAATTCCTTATTGAGGAGGCCGGAAACGAATATGATATATTTGTAGGCACATCCACCGGAAGTCTTCTTATTTCACATTTAGCACTTGGGAAACTTAACAAAATCAAAGAAATCTACTCTTCCGTCAACCAAAAAAGTATTTTCAACAATTGCCCTTTTGTAGTTAAGAAAAAATATGGCGCGGATATCATTAGCATGAACCATTGGAATATTTTAAAGAATCTACTGAAAGGGAAAAAGACTTTTGGAGAGAGTGAAAACCTTCGTCAACTCATAAGGGACAGTGTTACTGAGATTGAGTTTAATGAGCTAAAGGCATCTACCAAGGATATTGTCATTACTGTTTCAAATTTATCGCTAAACCAAGTAGAGTATAAATCCATTAATGATTGTACTTATGGTGAGTTTTGTGATTGGATTTGGATTTCGGCTAACTATACGCCATTTATGAGTCTCGTAAGGAAAAATGGTTGCGAGTATGCTGATGGTGGTTTGGGAAGTCTGGTTCCAATTGAGGAAGCAATTCTTAGAGGGGCAACGGAAGTAGATGTAGTGGTATTGCATACCGAGGTTAACTACTACAACAGAATGCCATCTCGAAACCCTTTTGAGCTTATTACCAATATGTTAGGTTTTGTTTTGGATAGAATTGAAAACCAAAATATTAGAGTCGGTAAATTAGTGGCAAACCAGAAAAATGCAATTATCAACTTATATTATACACCAACGATTTTAACTACCAACTCTTTGATTTTCAACAAAGAAAAAATGACACGCTGGTGGAAAAGGGGGTATTTATATGCTAAAAACAAGAATGCAGAGAGTATGCCTATTCAGCCTAACCTTCAAGAATAAATTACCACAAATCACCTACCTCTTTCTTCACAAATGCTAAAGCAGTTGCAGAAGGGGATTGCTTTTCTATCATTTGGGTCAGAATATCTTCACGAAGTTTATCTGCGGAGTCAGATTCGCTCATACCTGCAGATCTTATAATTTGTATTGTTGCACTTTTGGCCGCTTTTATGACATTCCAACATTCATCAGTCATATAAATTTGTTGTGATAGATTATGATCGAACTCATCTTCTACATTTTTGATAAGTAGATTTTCGTAAGCAGCTTTATCCTTACTTTTTGGTGCAACCCTTACCACAAGACTATTAATGGCAATACGCTCTAGAAATAAGGCCATACGCTCATAAGCTTGTAATCTTACTGGCAGTGTGTCTTTTTGAGAGTCTTTGTGCAATAAAAAACGTCTTCTACCATCTTCGTTTCGCGTGTGGAGCCTAAAAAAGTAAAAAGCGATTAAACCTGTAACTACAGATGGTAATAGGTAAGCAAAAAGTTGGAAAATTTGGTCTCCGGTCATAATTCGTTTAGGTTTTGATGAATTAAGAACGTATTTTTTTTTCTAAAAGTATACCTATTGCTATTTGAACTCAGTTTTTAGCATTGTGTAAAAAGCCTTATGGTTTGGACCAATTCTTACGGAAACCCCTTCTTTAAAATTCCCGTCTTTTACCAAAACTTTTATTTTGTTAGGTTCTATACCTTCCGTTTTCAATATGCCGTTAGCTACTGCCGTGGCTTGATTATAGCTTTGTTCAAATTCTCCAGTAATATTCAAGCCTTCCACTATAACAGATCTATCCGGATTGGCCTTAATTAGTTCACCCACTTTTTTTGCCCATGCGAGGCCACCTTCTGTTAGCTTTATTGCAGTATCTGAACCAAACAAGCTATCCAAGGAATTGGAAATTAAGAGCTCACCATCAGTGATTCCAACTTTTGCACCTGCTCCCATAGTTTGTTTGGTTTGAGTCAACAATTGGATGGTAATGGAATCATTCTTCAAGAAAGTATCCCTAATTAGATTCAGCTCTTGCTCTTTCTGATTTAAACTTGTCAAAGCGTTATTTACAGTTTCCGTGTTCTGCTTTGAGATTTTTGAAAAACTCGTCAAATTTTGCAATAGCGTTGCATTAGCATTACGGAGCTCGGTATTTTCTTTTTCAAATAGCTCTGCCTTGGAATCTGAGGCATTAATCTGACGTTTTGCTACGGAAACGGAGTCATTCAATGCCAAAATGGTTTTCTCAAGTTCAGCAACCTTTGTAATTAACTCACTCTTCTTTTGAGCCTGAATCACTACTGATGTAATTAAAAATAAGATTAAGGGTAATAGTTTTTTCATAATTAAAAATTCGTTTTTCCGCCCAAATAGGTGCAATCATAAAGTTCTTGAACTCCGTTAAAATCAACTGGGGTCTTTTCGTACCCATAGACAGATTTTAAATCACTGCTAAGGTAATCATCATCTACGTTAACTTGAATATCTGTCATCATAAATTGTGCGGGATGTTCATAGCCGGCAGCATGGGTCACTTCTAAAACCTCTTTCCTAAAGGTTTTAAAATATTGTGCCAAGCGTTCAGATTTTAAGGTAACATCAATACCTGACTGTAACCATTTGCTTTGTGTGGCCACACCAGCTGGACAGCGGTTAGTATGACAAATCTGTGCTTGAATGCAACCAATGCTCATCATGGCCTCCCTGGCCACATTAATACAATCCACACCCATGGCAAATGCCATAGCAGCTTTTGCGGGAAAACCTAATTTTCCACTTCCCACAAAAACAATTCTTTCAGTTAATCCCCGCTCTTGGAAGATTTTATACAAACTAGTAAAACCATACACCCAAGGTAGGGATACGTGATCTGCAAAACTTGGTGGTGCTGCTCCGGTACCACCTTCACCACCGTCAACAGCTATAAAATCTGGGCCTTTACCGGTTTTCTTCATTAAATCAGCAAGTTCTATCCATTGGTCCAATTTTCCGATTGCACCTTTTATTCCAACAGGTAAGCCAGTTTCGTCCGCTATTTTTTCTACGAGTTCATGCAATTCAGATATGGAAGAAAAAGCTTTATGTGTTGCAGGTGACAACACATCTTTTCCTACTTCAACACCACGAATTTCTGCAATTTCTTTGGTGATTTTTGCTCCAGGCAAAACCCCACCCTTACCCGGTTTGGCACCTTGGGAAAGCTTTACTTCAATAGCTTTGATACACGGGTTTTCATCAACCAAGACCTTCATTTTATCAATAGAAAGATTACCATCTTTAGAGCGCACTCCAAAATAACCCGTTCCAAAATGAAAAACGACATCCCCACCTTGTTTATGATAAGGTGAAAGACCGCCTTCTCCCGTATTGTGATAGGCTTCTGCTTTCTGAACCCCCTTGTTCATTGCTTCCACAGCTGCTGCTGATAAAGAACCAAAACTCATTGCGGAAACATTGATTACTGAGGCCGGGCGATATGGTTTTTTACGTTTATTATACGCGCCCATCACTTTTGCACAAGGTAAAAAATATGGATTTTCTTTATTTGGGTGTTTATCTGATACTTGATAACCAATCATTGCATTTTTAACAAAAATATGTTGGTGTGCATATACATCCCTGTCCGTTCCAAAGCCCTCATAGTTATTTTCGCTCTTTGCGGAAGCATAAATCCAACCTCTTTCAATCCTATTGAAAGGTAATTCCTCCCTGTTGTTGGCCACAAAATATTGTCGCATTTCTGGACCAATACTTTCCAACCAGTAACGCAAATGACCTACAATTGGGAAGTTATGGTTTATGGTATGGGAACGTTGAAAAAAAATATCTCTAATTGCTACGAGCACTAAAATAGATATGACCCATAACCACCATGGGATATTTCCTAAAAAAGTTAATACCTCATCCATTTGCTAAATTTCAACTATGTTTTTTCTTATTGTCGATAACTATTTTGATTACTCCGTATAAGGCCAATAGAACCCCAATAATAGTACAGGAAAGGTATGACCATCCAGGTTTCTCCATTACAAGAAGCCCCATCCCCAAAGAGGTAAAGATCATTCCAATAATGCTATACAAAAAGCCTCTATTTTTCTTTTCCATCCAAAAGTATTCTTACTTGGAAATAATTATTTGCCGCTATCGAGATAATCCAATGTTAATTCTGTCATAGCTTTTACCCCCAATTGCATTCCGGCATCATCTATCATGAAATCAGGAGTATGATGTGGAAAAGATTCTGTATTCCCTGGGGTCATTCCTCCCAGAAAGAAGAAAAACCCTGGCGCTTCCCGTTGAAAATAAGAGAAATCTTCTGCACCTGTTATTGCTTTTTGGATTACAACATTATCATTACCTGCAACTCGCTCTAGTGTTGGGAGCATTTGCGTTACAAGAGCTGGGTCGTTGTAGGTGATATCTGTTGCATCTTTTATTTCGCAAGTCGCGGTACCTCCGTAAGCTTTGGCGATGGTTTCTACCATTTCTACCATTCTTTTGTTCAATTTGTCTTTCATATCATAGTCCAATGTTCTTATAGTACCTATCATTTCAGCACTTTCGGGAATAATATTAAAACGTACCCCACTTTTAATTTTACCTACGGTAATTACAGCTGCTTCTTCTGTAAGTTTAGTTTCACGACTAATAATGGTTTGCAATCCATCAATAATTTTTGCACTTATAAGAATGGGATCAACTCCAGACCACGGTTGTGAACCGTGACTTTGTTTTCCATTTACTTTGATAGTGAAGCTTTGCGCTGCAGCCATTGTGCCTCCAGATTTATACCGAATCATTCCAACTGGTGCTTGTGAGTTGATATGTAATCCAAAAATCGCGTCCACTTTTGGGTTTTCCATCACGCCCTCTTTTACCATTAATAGTGCTCCTCCTTCTTCACCTGGTGGTGGCCCTTCTTCTGCAGGCTGGAAAATAAACTTCACAGTACCGTTTATTTTGTCCTTGTTTTTAGAAAGTATTTCAGCAACACCCATTAGAATGGCAGTATGTGTGTCATGTCCGCAGGCGTGCATAACGCCAACTTTCTCCCCTAAAAATTCTGAAGTAACTGTGGATTTATATGGTAAATCGTTTCGTTCTGTAACGGGTAAGGCATCAATATCAGCTCTCAGTGCTACTACTTTTCCTGGATTATTCCCATTTAAAAGCCCTACAACCCCAGTATGGGCTACGTCAGTTTGTACTTCTATCCCAAGAGATTTTAGATGGTTGGCAATCTTTTCAGCAGTTTTAAATTCACGGTTGCCCAGTTCTGGGTTTTGATGAATGTCATGGCGCCATTCAATCACTTTTTGTTCTATTTTTTCGTAATCTTTTCCAAGATTAGGGCCTTGCGCAATTGCACTTGTTGTTACAAAACATATTCCTAATAGCAATAATTTATTCATGAGTTGTTATTTTAAAATTTAATAAGACGGTAACCATTATTTTGTAACTGAATCAGAGCGGTCATAGCAGAAAGCGACAGTTGTACTCCAGTAATTGTATCTTCTATTGGGAAATCCCTAGATAATGAAGATTGACCACAAAATATAAATTCTACTCCAGCATCCATCAACTGTTCTACCATTTCTGAATTTGGGTTATCAATGTCGTAGCGTTTTTTATACGCGGCGTTGGTGATGATATCTTTGGAAGCTCTGTTGTGCACTACAAGAGCTACTTTCATATTTTCTTTTGTAACGCCGCTTTGGGCATGCATATTTAAAAACCGTGCAGCAGTTTCAATACTTTTATTTAAGGATGATTTGTCCTCGGGGCTGTTCATAATATCAAAAACAACCTTTAGCTCAGTATCTTTTTTAATCTTATAATCTTGATTTTCAATTTGCCAAACTTTTCCGTAATCTGCGATTATGGGACCTGCTTTTTTTTCTTGGGCCACACCTGCAAAATAACCTAGTGCCAACAGGGATAAAAAGAAGTATTTTTTACTCATAAGGTCTAAATATATTTAAAACTGGGCGAAATACCATTTGCTGTTCAAAAGTATTTAAAGCTTCGTTTCAACAAACCGAGTAGATTGGCTAATTTCACCTTTTGAGTTTTTATTTGTGGAGAAAGAGATTGCATATTTAAAAGGATTAAATGAAGCCCAACTAGCACCCGTTTTGCATAAAGATGGACCGCTTATGGTAATTGCTGGTGCCGGCTCGGGTAAAACTAGGGTTTTAACCTATCGTATAGCGCACCTAATGGCGCAAGGCGTAGATTCATTTAATATTTTAGCGTTAACCTTTACCAATAAAGCAGCACGTGAAATGAAGAAGCGTATTGCGGATATTGTTGGTAATTCTGAAGCTAAAAATCTGTGGATGGGGACCTTCCATTCCGTTTTTGCCAAATTGCTTCGTTTTGATGGGGATAAATTGGGCTACCCAAATAATTTCACTATTTACGATACGCAAGACTCACAACGCCTTATTGCTTCTATTATAAAGGAGATGGGCTTGGACAAGGATATATACAAATACAAACAAATTCAGAATAGGATTTCCTCCTACAAGAATAGTCTAATCACAGTGAAGGCCTATTTTCAGAACCCAGAATTGGTTGAAGCTGATGCCATGGCAAAACGCCCTAGACTGGGAGAAATATACCAAAACTATGTAGATCGTTGTTTTAAGGCTGGAGCAATGGATTTTGACGATCTTTTACTAAGAACTAACGAATTGCTGACGCGATTCCCTGAGGTTTTAATGAAGTATCAAGACCGCTTTAGGTATATTTTGGTAGATGAGTACCAAGATACCAATCACTCACAATATTTAATTGTAAAGGCACTCGCTGACCGTTATCAAAATATATGTGTAGTAGGGGATGATGCACAAAGCATTTATTCTTTCCGAGGGGCGAATATCAGTAATATTCTAAACTTTCAGCGTGATTATGACGATGTGGGCATGTACCGTTTGGAGCAGAACTATAGATCTACAAAGAACATTGTAAATGCTGCGAATTCTATTATAGCCAAAAATAAAAATCAGTTAGAAAAAGTAGTTTGGACCTCAAATGACGAAGGAGATAAAATTAAGGTTCATCGCAGTATCACGGATGCTGAAGAAGGACGTTATGTAGCAGCTTCTATTTTTGAAAATCGCATGCAGCACCAAATGAAAAATGGTGAATTTGCTGTGCTATATCGTACTAACTCCCAGTCGCGATCTATTGAAGATGCTTTGCGGAAAAAAGATATCCCATACCGTATTTATGGAGGACTCTCCTTTTACCAGCGAAAGGAAATCAAAGATGTATTGGCATATTTGCGTTTGATTGTTAATCCAAAGGATGAGGAAGCATTAAAACGAATTATAAACTTTCCGGCACGTGGAATTGGGCAAACTACTATAGATAAGTTAGTGGTTGCTGCCAATCATTACGGACGCTCTATTTTTGAAGTTATTGAAAATCTATCCAAGCTAGAGCTTAAAATCAATGCAGGCACTTCTAGAAAACTGGAAGATTTTGTGACCATGATCAAAAGCTTTCAGATTATGAATGAAGGCTCAGATGCATTTGTGCTTGCCGAGCATGTTGCTAAGAAAACAGGATTGCTGTTAGAATTTAAGAAAGATGGTACTCCAGAGGGCATAGGTAGGATGGAGAACATTGAGGAATTGCTCAATGGTATTCAAGATTTCGTGGAGGGGCAAAAAGAATTGGCAGAAGCAACAGGTAGTCTCACGGAGTTTTTAGAAGATGTCGCATTAGCTTCAGATTTGGATAAAGATACAGGCGATGATGATAGAGTAGCCTTAATGACCATCCACTTGGCAAAAGGATTGGAGTTTCCATATGTGTATATCGTAGGAATGGAAGAGGATTTATTTCCATCAGCAATGAGCATGAATACCCGCAGTGAGCTAGAGGAGGAGCGAAGGTTGTTTTATGTGGCATTGACCCGTGCAGAAAAGCAAGCGTATTTGACCTATACCCAAAATCGTTACCGTTGGGGAAAATTGATAGATGCTGAACCAAGTCGATTTTTGGAGGAGATTGAGGAGCAGTATGTGGAAAACTTAACTCCGGTTAATGATGGTTACCGTTACAAATCTCCTATAAGCGGTGATATTTTTGGCGAAGTAGATAAAAGTAAGCTTCGTCAGATAAAGCCAAAGAACGGGACACCACCTAGTATAAAAGGCCCCAATGAAAACCAGTTGCGTAAACTCAGAAAGTTAAAGCCACAAATTTCTGAACCAACTGCGAACACCAATGTAATTGATGCCAATTTAGTTGAAGGGGCGATGGTTAACCATACCCGTTTTGGTAAAGGTAAAGTGTTAAAAATCGAAGGAGTGGGCAACGATAAAAAGGCTGAAATTAAATTTGACAACGGTAATGTAAAAAAGCTATTATTACGTTTTGCTAAGTTGGAAGTGTTGAATCAATAGCTGCTTTTTTATATCTTAATTGGATGAATAAAGTTTTCCTTATATTTTTAATTTCCTTTTATTTTTTAGGGAATCTAAATGCTCAATTTGGGTATAGGTCTTTAAAGAAAGAACAGTCTAGCGCATCTTTTGTTCCGGTTAAGTTTAAAACTTTAAATGATAGCGTTCTAAATGGATACGGTTATCTTAACTCGGTAGCATTACAATCCATAGTGTTTTCAAAAGAAAAACCTACTGGCAAAAAGACCAAAGACTGGAAAGTTCTAAAAGTAAAGAATGTGGAATTATATAGGAAGGTTCCTGTAAATGAGATACAACGAATTTTAACACAAATAGATTTATTCGATTCGATAACGGCTAAAAAAATACATTCGCGAGGAGAGTTTCAAGTTGATACTTTAAGGGCTTATTATTTAAGAAATATGAAAGGTAATGTTGGAAAGGGCTTCAATGAATTGGTTTATGAGAATAATAGTGTTAGGTTATTTGAAGCAATTGAAACCCCTAACTTTGTTAAACACGAGCTAGTCTTCTTTCAGACAAAGGAATTACCTCCTTATGATAGTGACACCTATTTTTTAAATTACCATAATCAAAAAGCCTTTTTACGTTCTGCTAAAAGAGTTTTTAAAGAATGTCCGAAAATTCTAGAAAAAATAAATAGAGGAGCTTATTTTCCTAAAAATTTAAAAAAACTAAAGCAGTTAGCGTACGACTATGAAGTTTTTTGTAAAGCTAATTAATGAACTAAAACATATTTTGTGGCTGAGTTTATCAAAATATATGATGAGAACCCTAATCCTAAAGAGATTACAAAAGTAGTTAAGGTGCTTCGCGATGGTGGATTGGTCATTTATCCAACGGACACAGTTTATGGTTTAGGATGTGACATTACTAAAAGCCGTGCACTAGAAAAGATAGCTCGGATTAAGGGAATAAAATTAGCTAAGGCCAATTGGTCTTTTATTTGTGCGGATTTAAGTAATCTTTCGGACTACGTAAAGCAAATAGATACCGCTACTTTTAAAATATTAAAACGCGCTTTACCTGGTCCCTACACTTTTATTTTGCCAGGGAATAACAATTTACCAAAGGACTTTAAAAAGCGTAACACAGTGGGTATTCGAGTGCCTGATAATAGTATTGCACAAGCTTTAGTGAGCGAATTGGGCAATCCAATAGTTTCCACATCCATTAGGGATGAGGATGACGTTTTGGAATATACTACTGACCCAGATTTGATTTTTGAAAAATGGCAAAACCTAGTTGATATTGTGATCGATGGGGGTTATGGGGATAATGTAGCTTCTACGGTTATTGATTTATCCATAAGCCCTCCAGAAATTGTCCGTGAAGGAAAAGGCAATTTAGATGTATTATAATGCTCAGTTTTAATTTATAAGGTATAAAAAAAGCAGCCAACTGGCTGCTTTTTAAATTTTATGCAATTAGGGAATTCTTAGTTTCCACCACCATTAATAGCAGGGTCTTTCATTCCTTCTTCTATCATACTGTAGAACTGGTCGATTTTTGGAAGTACTACAATTCTAGTTCTTCTATTTTTAGCTCTTTCAGCAGCATTGTCATTACTAACTAGAGGAACATAGAAGCTTCTACCAGCAGCAGTCATTCTTTTTGGGTCTACGCTAAAATCGTTCTGTAAGACTCTTACAATTGACGTTGCACGTTTAGCACTTAAATCCCAGTTATCTAAAAGAACACCACTTCTATAAGGTACGTTATCTGTATGTCCTTCAACCATGAATTCAAAATCTGGCTTGTTGTTCACAACCTTAGCAACTTTACCTAATACTTCCTTGGCAGCATTGGTAACGTTGTAACTTCCACTTCTAAACAATAGTTTATCGGAGATAGAAACAAAAACAACACCTTTCTCTACACTTACTTCAATGTCTTCATCATCCAAGTTTCCAAGTACACCTTTTAAACTTTGCACTAACGATAGGTTTACAGAATCTCTTCTGGTAACGGCATCTTGCAATCTTCTGATGGTTAAATCCTTTTCTTGTAAGCTTTCAAGGGATTTTTCAAGGTTTTCTGCACCTTTAGCAGTCAAGGTAGTTAAATCCCCCATGTTATTTATCAGTTCTTGGTTGTTTGCTTTTAAGAAAGCATTTTGCTCTTCTAGAGCACTTAACCTAGATGAAGCAGTTGCTTTTTCCTCTAAGCAGTCATTAAGCTTAACAGTAGCTGAGTTTAATAAATCTTGAGTTTCTTTTTGTTTGGCTTCTAGTTCCGCATATTTCTTTTGCGATACACAAGAAGATAATAAAACTACAAGTGAAAGTGTTCCGAGTATAACTTTTTTCATGATTTAATTTTTGCGATTAACTGTTAGTTAGGTTTCAAAATTATATAAAATGATATGCTCTGATACCCTATTCTAGTTAATCTTTTACTAAAATGTTAAAATTTCTTATTTGATGTACGAAATGTGCCCATACTATAGATGTCACAAGATAGTATTTTAATATAAAATTAGCTTTTTCGCGTTTTCTATAGATTTTGGAAAAGTTGGCATAAAAGCTCAAATGTGCTTTAAACACAGCAAGGAAATGTTTTGGTTTTAGCTGGAAGAGAAACCTAAGAGCTGCTACTCCGTCTAAAATCAATCTAAAAAAGATAATTAGAAATGCTTTTCTTCTAGGTAAATTTTTTGTGATAGAGTAGAGGGAATTCCTAAAGTTTAAGAATGTTTTTTTTGGATTCATATTGCTCAATGTGGAACCACCAAGGTGATATACTTTACTTTGACCAACATAATACACCTTATGCCCGTTATTTTTTGCACGCCAACATAGGTCTACTTCTTCTTGATGTGCAAAATAATCTGTATCAAAACCATTCAGCTCCCAGAAAACATCAGATTTAATAAACATACAGGCACCAGTTGCCCAAAAAACTTCTTTAATATCATCATATTGACCTTTATCCTCTTCTAATGATTGGAAAATACGTCCGCGGCAGAATGGATAGCCTAACTTATCTATAAAACCTCCGGCAGCCCCTGCATATTCAAAATAACCCTTCCGTTTTAAATCTAAAATTTTAGGTTGAATGATTGTTGCTTTTGGAATTTCAGTGAATCCATTTATAATGGGTTTCAACCAATTTTCGGTAACCTCTACATCGGAATTAAGGAGACAATAGTAATCAGCATGAATACTTTTGAGCCCAATATTATAGCCTCCGGCAAAACCATGATTTTCCTTATTTATGACAATATCAATATGTGGGAACTCATTTTTTAAGACCTTAACCGAATCATCTGTAGAAGCATTATCAATAACATAAATGTCCGCACCGTGAGAATGCTCAATTACAGATGGCAAATACTTTTTGAGTAATTCTGCCCCGTTCCAATTTAATATGACTATTGCGAGTTTCAAAACGGAGGCAAATTAACGGCTAAAATCAGGAATTTCCTTTAAAAAAGAATATTTTTCTTTCTTTAGGTCCATTTGGCAGTAATAGTGTTGTAAACCATTGGTGACCATTAAGTATTCGGCATTTAATTTGAGGTTATAGCGAGCTATTTGGTCAAATGTATATTGGTCTATTTTTATTTTTGGGGATTTGCATTCAACTAAAACTTTAATACTACCATTTGTATTAAATACGACGACATCAAACCTTTTTTTAAGATTGTTTACCAAAATTTGTTTTTCAACATTGATGATACTTCTTGGATATTTTTTTTCTTCAATTAGAAAATGAACCACATGTTGTCTAACCCATTCTTCGGGTTGTAAGGCCACAAATTTTTTACGGATAATGTCAAAAACATGGATGCTATTTTCGCTACTTTTGAAACGGAACTTGTATTCTGGAAAATTCAATGGCTGCATTGAGCAAATTTGGTGAATTTTTTTAAATGGAAGCTGTAAAAGCAATTGTAACTGATATAAAACAAAAAAATCTAAAACCCCTCTATTTTTTAATGGGTGAGGAGCCTTACTATATTGATAAAATTTCAGACTTTATTGCTAATAGTGTATTGACCGAAGAAGAGCGCGGATTTAATCAGATGTCATTTTACGGAAAAGAAACTTCTGTAGATGACATTGTTGCCAATGCAAAGCGCTTTCCAATGATGGCAGAGCATCAGGTTGTTATTGTTAAAGAAGCACAGGAACTTTCAAGGACCATAGAAAATTTAGTTTCTTATGCCGAAAACCCACAACCAACAACAGTTTTAGTAGTTTGTTATAAGTATAAAAAGCTTGATAAAAGAAAGAAGCTATATAAGACTGTTCAAAAAACTGGGGTTTTATTTGAAAGTAAAAAACTTTATGAGAATCAAGTTGCAGATTGGATACGTAGAGTACTTAATGGAAAAAAGTATCAAATTTCGCCAAAAGCTGCTGCTTTATTAGTGGAATTTCTTGGGACAGATTTGAGCAGGATAAATAATGAGTTAGAGAAATTGTTTTTAGTTGTAAAACCCGGAACTGAAATAACACCATCAGTAATCGAAGAACATATTGGTATAAGTAAGGACTTCAATAATTTTGAATTAAAGAAAGCAATTGGAGAGCGAAATATTTCAAAAGCAAGCCGTATCATAAATTATTTTGCCCAGAATCCAAAAGATAATCCATTTGTTCTAACGGTTACCTTGCTCAATAGTTTTTTCACCCAGCTTCTTAAGTATCATGGATTAAGTGACCATTCTCCGAGGAATGTTGCTTCTGTATTGGGAGTAAGCCCTTATTTTGTGGATGAATACCAAGTAGCTGCCAAAAACTACCCCATGAAAAGGGTTAGTAAGATAGTTTCAAATCTAAGGGAGATGGATTTAAAGGGCAAAGGGGTAAATGCGCAAAACACCAGCCACTTTGATTTACTTAAAGAACTTTTAGTCAAGATTATTTAATCACTTTTTATCTACACTAAATTTTCCTGGACCTACAAAAACAATTACGATAAAAACTAAAAGATACAATAAGGCTTTCTCTTGAACTTTAAAGGGGTCTGATATATGCACTGCAAAAAAGGCAACTGCCATAGTTAATGCAGCTGGGATAGCTGCTAATCTGGTTTTATAACCAACAAGTATCAATATTGGCGCAATAAACTCTCCAATTACTGCTAAAAAAAGTGAGGGGGTTGAGCCAATTCCTATTGGGTTTGGAAATTCGAAATTACCTGCGATTAGATTTTGGAACTTGCCGAGGCCATGTCCAAATATCATCATTAAGGAAATACCTACTCTTAGTATTGCAAGTCCTAAATCTGTTAAAAGTGATTTTTTCATTCTTGGGGGAAATTTAATTATTGCAAATTAATCTTTTTATTCAATATCTAATTTCTTTTCGTTTGAAAAAGAGTTTTTATCGTCTCCAAAAACAAAAACTTATTAGTAAATTGTAGAGGTTAAAAATTTATCAATCAATTATTTAAAAACTAGAATACAATGAAAAACACAGTTTTATGTCTCACTTTTTTATTTCTTTCTTTAACTGGTATTTCCGCACAAGATTTTCAGTTTAAAGCAAGTGATATAGAAATTAAATACGAGAGTTTTAAATTACCAAACGGACTAACATTACTTGTCCACGAAGACCATAAAGCACCAATAGCAGCGGTTAATGTATGGTACCATGTGGGCTCCAAAAATGAGAAGCCCGGCAAAAGCGGTTTTGCACATCTTTTTGAACATTTAATGTTTAACGGAAGTGAGAACTATAATAAAGATTATTTCCAAGCCTTAGAAAGTATTGGGGGTACAGACCTGAATGGCACTACTAATAATGATCGAACAAATTATTTTCAGAACGTTCCAGTTTCGGCATTAGATCAGGTTCTTTTTCTAGAGTCTGATAGAATGGGGCATTTGTTAGGCGCCATAGATCAGGAAAGGTTAGATGAACAGCGCGGTGTAGTACAAAATGAAAAAAGACAAGGTGAAAACCAACCATACGGGAAGCAATGGGATTATCTAACAAAAGCTATGTATCCCAAAGGACATCCATACTCATGGACCGTTATTGGAGAAATGGAAGATTTGAACGCTGCTTCACTTGAAGATGTCCAAGAGTGGTTTAAGTCATACTATGGTACTGCAAATGCTGTTGTTGCTGTTGCAGGTGATGTAAACCCACAAGAGGTATATCAAAAAGTGCTAAAATATTTTGGTGATATCCCTTCCGGACCAACTATTGAAAGGCAAGAAGTTAATATTCCTGACCATGGATTGGATACATATCAAGTTTATGAAGATAGAGTTCCGGAAACCCGTGTTTTATTCGCGTGGAACACGCCACAGTTTGGTGCTAAAGAAGATATTCATTTTGATTTAATTTCTGCTGTTCTTACAAGTGGAAAAAACTCAAGGTTGTATAAGAAGTTCATTTATGAAGACCAGACCGCCAGTTCAGTGGTTTCTTTTCAAGCATCCAGTGAGATTGCAAGCAGGTTTGTAACATGGGTGAATGTTAAACCAGGTCAAGACCATAAGAAATTAGAGAAAGAGTTGTTAGCTGAAATCAATAATTTCATAGAAAATGGACCAACGGAAGCCGAGCTCAAGAGAGTTAAAGCTGCTTATTTTTCAAACTTTATAAAAGGACTGGAAAGAATAGGAGGCTTTGGTGGGGTATCAGATATTTTAGCTTCAAATCAAACTTATTTTGGTGATGCCGGATATTATAAGACAGTATTGAATTATGCTGAAACTGCGACTGCTGAAGATTTGAAGAACACTGCAAAAAAATGGTTGACAAAAGGGAAACACACTTTAGTTTGTAAACCGTTTCCAGAATATAGTTCAGCTCAATCGGTAGTTGATAGGTCAAGGCTTCCAGTTCTTGGTCCACAAAAAAGCTCTCAGTTTCCAGATTTAGAAAGAGCTAAATTATCCAATGGATTAAATGTTGTGTTGGCAAGACGCACTGGAGTGCCAACCATTGTAGTAAACCTAATGATAGATGCAGGATATAAATCAGATTATTTAGCTAGTCCTGGTACTGCACAATTGGCCATGAACTTAATGGATGAGGGGACAAAGAACATGAACTCCCTGGAAATAAATGAGAAGTTACAGTTATTAGGTGCAAGCCTAAATACGTTTTCCAATCAGGATGTGTCAAATGTTTACATGACAACGCTAAAGCAAAGCTTTGGTCCAAGCTTGGACTTGTTTTCTGATGTAGTTTTAAATCCAGTATTTCCTCAAAAAGAGTTTGAACGACTAAAGAATGAACAAGTCAATAGTATAAAACAAGAAAAATCACAACCTATTTCAATGGCTCTACGTGTAATGAACAAGTACATGTATGGTGAAGATCATCCCTACAGTAATCCTTATACAGGTACTGGTTATGAAGAAACGGTTGAAAAATTATCTAAAGATGATGTTGTCAAGTTCTATAACACTTGGGTAAAACCCAATAATGCTACCATAGTGGTTACAGGTGATGTTGAAATGAGTGACTTAAAATCTAAATTGGAAAAAAGCTTGGGGAAATGGAAAAAAGGTGAAGTTCCTACAATAGCATTTAACAAACCTAATGCAAATTCTAAGAACACTCTTTATTTAATGAATAGGCCTGAATCCCAACAGTCAGTAATTATTGCTGGACATTTGACAGAAAAATATGGAGATATATCCGAAATAGCTTTAGAACAAATGGTAAGTATTCTAGGTGGAGATTTTACTTCTAGAATCAATATGAATTTACGTGAAGATAAACACTGGTCCTATGGGGCAGGTGGTTTTGTGTTAGGGGCCAAAGAAGAACGTCCATTTATAATGTATGCACCTGTTCAAACTGACAAAACAGCTGAATCCGTAACAGAACTGCGTAAGGAAATCTCAGAATTCTTAACAACACGACCAGCAACCCAAGATGAGCTCACTAAGGTAAAAACCAATCAGGTTTTAAAGTTACCTGGCCAATGGGAAACCAATAGTTCTGTAAACAGTTCTGTTGCAAACTTGGTTAGATATGACTTGCCTGATGATTACTACCAAAAATACGATCAAAATGTTCGTGACCTATCATTGAACGAAGTTCATGAGGTTAGTAAAAAAGTGGTAAAGCCAGAAGCTGTTAATTGGTTTATGGTTGGAGATAGAGCTAAAATAGCAAGTAAGTTGGATGAACTTGGGTTTGATCAGATAATTGAAATTGACGCTGATGGCAAACCTTTAGTTCCTGCCATGAAAGAAGATAATACCGATATTAAGAACTAATAATTTAGAAAACTGAATAAATAAAAAAGCCTCACTTCTCTGTGAGGCTTTTATTTATTTACCTGAGTTTGGGGTAGTTTTGAGGATTTACCTCGTGCATTATATCATATACTTTTTCAAAAATATCTTCAGCATTTGGTTTTGAAAAATAGTCGCCATCGGTAGCATAAGCTGGGCGATGTGCCTTTGCAGTTAAGGTCTGCGGTGCACTATCTAGATGTTTATATCCTTCTTGTTTCTCAATAATTTCCTGTAGTAAATATGCAGAGCATCCACCAGGGACATCTTCATCAACAATTAAAAGTCTGTTTGTTTTTTGAAGACTTTTTACCACATTATGATTAATATCAAAGGGCAATAACGATTGAGCATCTATCACCTCAGCATCAATACCAACTTCTTTTAGTTCATTGGTGACATTTAGAACAATCCGTAAGGTGGAACCATAGGACAATATGGTGATATCATCACCTTGTTTTAAAGTTTCCACAACTCCAATAGGTGTGCAAAACTCACCCAAATTGGTTGGTTTATTTTCCTTTAGGCGATACCCATTTAAACTTTCAATGACCAAAGCAGGCTCATCAGCTTTCATAAGGGTGTTATAAAATCCTGCTGCTTGGGTCATGTCTCTAGGGGTTAAAATGTACATTCCCCTCAACAAATGGATTAGACCACCCATTTGAGAACCAGAATGCCAAATCCCTTCCAACCTATGTCCTCTAGTACGCACAATTAATGGTGCTTTTTGCTTGCCGACAGTTCTATAGTGTAAAGTGGCAAGATCGTCACTAAGTGTCTGTAATCCATACATGATATAATCCAAGTACTGGATTTCTGCTATGGGTCTTAGGCCCCTCATTGCTAAACCTATTCCTTGGCCAATGATAGTAGCTTCCCGAATACCTGTATCTGCTATTCTGTACTTACCATATTTTTCCTGTAAACCTTCTAACCCTTGATTTACATCACCAATATTGCCTGTATCTTCCCCAAAGACCAGTGCATTTGGGTATTTTTCAAAAAGCTTGTCAAAATTGTCCCTAAGGATAACCCTTCCATCTACTTGCTCAGCAGAGTCTGCATAGACAGGGGCTATTTTTTCTTTTGTAACAGCATTTTCCGAAAGTTCTGAGTATAAGTGGGAACTGAATTTTGGCTGGATTTCGGACATAAACTTCGAAATCCAACTTTGTAACGCTTTCCTTTCATCAGAATCTTCCCCAATACAATATCTTAGTGCTTTTCTTGCATGGGACGCCAAATCCTTTTTGATAGGTTCTTCAATCGCTATTAAATCATTCTGGATTTTATTTATGAATGTACGATTAGGGCTTTTATCGGCTACAAGGCTAAGAAGTGTAACCAACTCTTTCTTTTTAGCAATATGGGGCTGCAAAAATTCTGACCAAGCAGCTTTTTTTGCTTGTCGTACTTCTTGCTTTATTTTCTTTTCTAAGGCTTTTAGTTCCTCTTCATTAGAGATATTGTTTTCTAAAATCCATTCCCTAAAACGCTTATTACAATCATTTTCCCTTTCCCATTCCAAACGCTCTTGCGATTTATAACGCTCATGTGAACCAGAAGTGGAGTGTCCTTGTGGTTGGGTAAGTTCCGTTACATGTATTAATACCGGTACATGTTCTTCACGGGCAATATCTGATGCATTTTCATAAGCATGAATCAAAGCTGTGTAATCCCAACCAGGTACTTTTATAATTTCATACCCTTTATTATTCTCATCACGCTGAAAACCCTTTAAAACCTCTGAGATATCACTTTTTGTAGTGTGATATTCCGCGGGTACGGAAATTCCATAAGCATCGTCCCAAACACTAATTATCATAGGAACTTGCAGCACACCTGCTGCATTAAGTGTTTCAAAAAAATGTCCTTCACTGGTACTTGCGTTGCCAATGGTTCCCCATGCAACTTCATTACCTTTGTCAGAAAAATTAGTAGTATCGATTCCAGTAACATTTCGATATACTTTAGAAGCTTGAGCAAGTCCTAATAATCTTGGCATTTGCCCAGCTGTACAGGAAATATCTGCGCTGCTGTTTTTTTGTTCCGTTAATTTTTTCCAACTGCCATCCTCATTAATACTATGGGTAACAAAATGTCCACCCATTTGGCGACCAGCACTCATAGGTTCTTTAGAAATATCCGTTGTGGCATAAAGACCGTGAAAAAATATTTTTGGATTTAAATGGCCAAGAGCCATCATAAAGGTTTGGTCTCTGTAATAACCACTCCTAAAATCTCCGTTTTGAAAAGACCTGGCCATTGCTAATTGCGGTAGTTCCTTTCCATCTCCAAAAATTCCAAATTTTGCTTTTCCGGTAAGAACTTCACGCCTACCTAAGAGACTACATTCCCTACTTGTGACCGCAATCTCATAATCACTTAAAATTTGTGCTTGAAAATCATTAAATGAAATATCATTATCGGTCTTAGGGTCTGTTTTCATATATAAGGAATGATTTTTTGCAAAATTACAAAATATAAGGTGATTTTGCCAGTAAAAAGCAGAAATGAATATTTACAAAATCACAATAAATTGTTATTTTAAAAACGAATATGAAAAAATAATGGTGATTTAAGAATTGTATTTTGTTGATTCTTTAAAATTAGAACCATTTTCTTGTGAAGAGACCGGTTAGTGTTCTTGGGCTAATGGTAACTATAAAGCGTATGCTTTGGCCGTAATCTGGTTGCGCAATTTCCCAACCTTTATTTGAGTACAATGGAAAATATAATTCAAAATAATCAGTTACCAGGTTCAGGCGTATTCCAGAATCATATACAAAGCGACCACTCTCGCCTTTGTCCGCAATCATACCTATATCACCATATAGTTCTATCCATCTCCATAAATTAAAACTTGCATTTGTTGTTGCAATCCAGTCACTCCCAAACTGATCGTCAAAACGTGATTTAAAGCCACCTTCAGCTATAATTATCTGTTGACTATAAATACCACTGCCTTCAGAACGACCTAAGTAGCCCAAATCAAAAAGGTAATCAGTTGGTCTGTCCAATGCATAACTGAAGAAATCAGAATTGGTTTTATTTCTTAAAAACTTCCCAGCATAAAAGCGTAAATTCAACTGTCTGTTACTTTCGAAAAGTTTGCGGTATTCAAACTCAAATGATGCTTTGGTAAATTCGCTTGAATGTTGAAAATCTAAAATGGATGACTTAAAATTTAAAATATTATTATCTACATTTAAGTAACGAACATTAAATACGCTGTAATCTGGATTATTTTCTAAATCTAAATCTACGGTCTCATCCAACAGCACGGTAGGGTCAATACTCCTAAAAACGTTACGATGCCTAAAAAGTAATAGCTGTCTTTTATTGGATATTAAGTCATCAGGCCGCCAACCAAAACTCATTGAAGGTGTAATTGTTGTAAACCTTGAATTTGATTGAAAGTGAGAGGTGCTTGCACCAATACTAAAGTTAGATACGTAATGTCCACTTTTTCCGTGATATTTGCGGTATCGAAAGCTGGTTTTACCAACCAAAGTTCTTTCCAAAAAGGAATAGGTTGGAGCTATATCATAGGTAAACTGTCTTTCAAGAAAAGTTTTATTGTAAATTCTTAACCCTGGTGTTATCCCATCATAAACATTGAAATTAGCAATGGGAACATAAAAAATTTGGTTATAGTACGGGTCTTCTGAATCTTTAAAAAAACGAAACTGTAGTTTTTTATTGCTGGAGAAAAAGCCATTTAGAGTCTTCCAGTTATCACGTTGATTAAATTCAGGAATCTTTTTATCATAGTTTAAAACAAGTCGGTCTGCACCATTTCTTGGAATGGTAAATGTCTTTGAGGTATCTATGTCCGAAAACCAATATTTTGATACTACAGAATCTTTTTGTAACCCAAATAAAGATATTGGGACATTGGTTTTTCTTTTATTTTTAATGGTAAAGCTTACAGAATCCTCAGTTTTGGTGATATCCTTTATCTTAAAGTCTATTTTTTTCCTAGAACCTACATAATCATCAAAAAACCAGTTGATGTCTGTCTCAATATTACTTTCCAGTACACGTCTAAAGTCTTTTGCCTTAATCTTGGGTTTAAGTTTATTTCTATCATAGAAGTCATAAATGATATTTTCAACCTTTTCTTCACCAACATAGGCTGACAAATAGGCCATGCCTAAACCTGCTTTGTATCTATTTGCAATTTTTTGATTAAAAAAGACCAAGGAATCATTAGGTGTTGTTAAAGCTTGGTCAATATTTCTGCGCGCTGTAAACATTTGCAACCAATAGTATTGGTCGTTAAAGTCTTTCTTTGCAAGTTGGAAGCCTCTTAGTCCCCAAACCTTTGATAATTTTCCAAGAAGCTTCTGCTTAGGGTAGTTGTCCTCCACATATTTTATCATTAAGTAATTACTGATAGCATCATTGACCCAACGTTCTTTTCTAGGATCTAGAAACAGGGACTCTTTTAGATAAGCATTTAGCGCTGTCTTTAAAAATACCATCTCAAACTGGAACTGTTCTTGGTACGGTCTAATAAAGGAGGGGAGTTGATTTAATCCATACAAAGGACTTTTGTTGTAATCAATTTCACTGACTAAAAGGGCATCATGAGGATATTCCCCTAGATTATTATTTAGGAAACGTGATACTTTTTCTATGGAAATCACTTGTGAAATACCGTCGTACTTTTTTGAATCTAAATCCGTTTTTACGGTCAAATACCCAGTTACGTGTTTGGTAAATTCCTTTTCTGGAGATAGAATAACATCACAATTTTTGCTATTACTCTCTTTTAAAGTTACTTGCTGTCCAACAGAGATATCCGTGATTCGGGATTCTTTAAAGTTGGAAGTTATATATAGCTTTTTCGGAAATATTAAGCTAATAGTGGTATTAGCAATATCTGTATAGTTATCCTCTAAGTTTTTATTGGAATACAACTTCCATTCCCCATCAAAAACTGCAGGATTTAGATACCAATCCTTTAAATAATACCCTCCTTTTGCATTGTAGCCATAAGGGGTAAATTTATTTTCAGGAAGCTTAAGATTGTATGTAAAAAAGATGGTAATAGACTGTTGTGGAGCCAATGGTTCCTGTAACTGAATCTTTATGATGTCCAGGTTTTTGGTACGCTCCCAGTTAAGCCCACCATATTCGCTATCAACAACACTTAAGATAGTTGTTCTGCCTCTTTCGTCATCCTTTGCTAGATGCAGACTTCTTTTAAACTCTTCTGCAAAACGTTTGGCCAAGGGTGTTTTTTTTGAAGAATAGGCGTGGTTCCAATCATTAAAATATAGGTTGCTTAAAGTAACATCGGAACTGTTTACATAAGTGAATTTTTGCCTTATTGAAATTTCTTTTGTTTCATCGTTAATAGTAGCGGTCAAATCATTCTCATGCTGTCCTATTACTGTAAATATGGAGAACAGGAGTAATGCTGTAACATAATGTTTGACTCGAATACTATTTTTTTTCAAAGGAATTTGATTAAAAATTTGGACTCATTTCATGTCCTTTATAGAAGCTATCTATTATGGAAACAACTTCCTCTGGCGAATCCACTAATTTTATTAAATCTAGATCTGATGCACTAATGTTTTTTTCTTCTAGCATTGTAGTTTTAATCCAATCCAATAGACCATTCCAAAAGCTTGTTCCAACAAGTACAATTGGAAATTTCCCAATTTTTTGTGTCTGAATAAGGGTAATGGCTTCAAATAGTTCATCAAGTGTGCCAAACCCTCCAGGCATAACGACAAATCCCTGTGAATATTTGACAAACATGACCTTACGGACGAAAAAGTAGTCAAAATCCAAGCTTTTGTCTGAGTCAATATAGGGATTGTCATGTTGCTCAAAAGGCAAATCTATATTTAAGCCTACTGAAGTTCCGCCTGCTTGGTTTGCTCCACGATTACCTGCTTCCATAATTCCAGGGCCACCACCAGTAATAACACCATAGCCTGATTCCGCAAGCTTTTGGGCTACTTCTACCGCTTGATTGTAATAATCTTCTCCAGGTTTTGTTCTAGCCGAACCAAATATGGAAACACAAGGGCCAATAGCACTCATTCTTTCAAAACCATTGACAAACTCCCCCATTATTTTAAAAATGGCCCATGAATCATTAGTTTTTATTTCGTTCCAACCTTTAGGATGCACTTCAGATCGCATATTTTGTTATTTAGACTGCTTTCGCAATATTAGTATTCGAATTTTCCAGCTCTTTTTTTAAAAATTTGGCCGTATAGCTCTTAGGATCTTTAGCCACTTGCTCTGGTGTACCTTTTGCGACTATCATTCCACCACCACGGCCACCTTCATAGCCAATGTCTATAATATGGTCCACCATTTTGATAACGTCCATATTGTGTTCGATGACCAAAACCGTATTTCCCTTATCAACTAGCTTGTTTAAGACATCCATTAGAACCCTAATATCTTCAAAATGAAGTCCTGTTGTGGGCTCGTCCAAAATATAGAAGGTATTTCCGGTGTCACGTTTAGACAGTTCTGTTGCCAATTTAACGCGTTGTGCTTCACCACCAGATAGGGTAGTAGATTGTTGCCCTAGGGATATGTAGCCTAGTCCAACATCAACTATTGTTTTAAGCTTTCTATGAATTTTCGGAATATTCTCAAAGAAATCAACTGCTTCGTTCATCGTCATTTCCAAAACATCCGCTATGGATTTCCCTTTGTAACGAATCTCTAAAGTTTCTCTATTAAAACGCTTGCCGTTGCAGGTTTCACATTCTACATAAACGTCAGGCAAAAAGTTCATTTCGATAACTTTTAACCCACCACCTTGACATGTTTCACAACGTCCACCTTGAACATTGAAGCTGAAACGACCGGGCTTATACCCACGAATGGTAGCTTCGGTAGTTTTGGCAAACAAGGCTCGGATTTCACTAAAAGTACCGGTATAGGTCGCTGGATTTGACCTAGGAGTTCTTCCTATCGGAGATTGATTGATATCAATAACCTTATCAATATGTTCTAAGCCCTTTATTTTTTTGTAAGGCATAGGTTTTTTGACCCCATTAAAATAATGGGCATTCATAATAGGGTATAGGGTCTCGTTTATCAATGTGGATTTCCCACTTCCTGAAACTCCAGTTACACCGATCATTTTACCAAGGGGAAATTCAGCAGTTACATTTTTTAGATTGTTACCGGTGCAATCTGTAAGTACTAATTTTTTTCCTGTGCCTTTCCTTCTTTTTTCAGGAACTTCTATCTCTTTATCTCCAGTGATATAATCTGCTGTAAGTGTGTTGTAGTTTCTTAAATCTTCAGGTTTGCCTTCGGAAATAATGGTGCCTCCATGTTTGCCCGCCTTGGGTCCAATGTCGATAACATGGTCCGCTGCTTCAATCATATCACGGTCGTGTTCCACGACAATCACGGAATTGCCAATGTCACGGAGTGAAGCCAGAGAATTTATCAAACGCTCATTATCACGTTGATGTAAACCTATACTGGGCTCATCCAAAATATAAAGTACGCCTACCAATTGCGAACCAATCTGTGTGGCCAAGCGAATGCGTTGCGCTTCTCCACCAGACAGGGATTTTGAACTTCGATTTAAAGAAAGATAATCCAATCCAACATCCAAAAGGAAACGAATGCGGGTTCTAATCTCTTTTACTATCTCTTCCGCTATTTTCTTTTGGTTCCCTTCTAACTTTTGCTCTAGTTCCTCGAAGAATTCTGCCAATTCTGCTATATCCAAGTGCGCGAGTTCTGCAATATTCTTTTCGTCGATTTTAAAGTAAAGCGATTCTTTGCTTAAACGAGAACCATTACAAGTTGGACATTGTATTTTATCCATGTAATCCTTGGCCCAGCGTTTTATAGAGGTGGAACTAGCTTCATCAAATTGTGATTTAATGAAATTGGAGATACCTTCATAGTCAATATTATACTCTCGTTTAACCCCTAAAGTTTTAGAATCTACCGCAAAACTGTCTTTCCCACCATTTAAGATAACACCCATGGCTTCCTTCGGAATTTTATCCAATGGCGTCTCAATATCAAACTTATAGCGTTGTCCAATGGTCTCCAATTGTTTAAAGGCCCAAGACTTTTTGTATTCTCCTAGAGGAGCAATACCGCCAGTCTTGATGGATAGTTTTTTATTGGGAAAGATTTTAGCCTCATTTACCTCGTACACATGCCCCAATCCGTTACAATGCGAACACATTCCCTTTGGGGAATTAAAAGAAAAGGTATTGGGTTCTGGAGTGGGATAGGAGATGCCCGAAGACGGACACATTAAATCCCGACTGAAATAGCGCGGTACTTTTTCGCCTTCTTCCAAAACCATGAGTACATTATTGCCACTATACATGGCAGTGTTAATAGTTTCAGTTAGGCGTTTATCAAACTCTTCTCCTTCAGCTACTTTAAGGCGATCGATAACAATTTCAATATCATGTACTTTGTAACGATCCACCTTCATTCCCTTGGTGATGTCGACAATCTCTCCATCTACCCTTACCTTTACAAAACCTTGTTTACCAATCTGTTCAAAAAGTTCGCGATAATGCCCTTTCCTTGATTTTATAACTGGCGCCAAGACATTGATTTTTTTGTCTTTGTAAGCCTCAATAATTAAGGTTTTAATCTGCTCATCGCTGTAGCTTACCATTTTCTCACCCGTATTGTAACTGTAGGCATCACCAGCTCTTGCAAAAAGCAATCGCAGAAAGTCATATACCTCGGTAATGGTTCCGACTGTTGATCTAGGGGATTTAGAAGTGGTTTTTTGCTCAATGGCAATAACAGGAGACAAGCCGTCTATTTTATCTACATCCGGTCTTTCCAAACCTCCCAAAAATTGCCTTGCGTAGGCAGAGAAAGTTTCTATATAGCGACGTTGCCCTTCTGCATAAATGGTATCAAAAGCGAGCGAAGATTTACCACTGCCTGAAAGACCGGTAATGACCACCAGCTTTTCCCGTGGAATGGTAACATCTATATTTTTAAGATTGTGAACGCGCGCTCCGCGTACCTCAATGTTTTCTTCGTAGTTGATCATAGCACAAGATGCTAAAGTAATCAATTGACTGTTAAAAATGAAGTGAGTTTAGGTTGCATTTTTGTTAATTGATGATGTATTTTTATGCTCAGATTTGTCATTTCCGCGTTTCACACTCAGCGCCCACCTGCTGGACGGACAGGTAGGCGAAGTACAAGAGGAGATTTATTTTAAAGTCATCCGCCTACGCAGACGATGAAGCTAAACTATTTTATTATATGAAACTACTAGGCATAGGCTCTCGCATTAACCACTCTGAATATGGAAAGGGAGTGGTTACGAATGTATCATCAAAACATTATTGGGTAACCTTTTTGGATAAAGGATTGGAAACTATTGCTATTGACTCGGATTTTGAAGTTATAGAAGCTTTAGAAGACGATGTAGATAGCATTAGCTTTTTTGATGTAGAAAGCTCCTTGGTGAAAATTTTGGAAAAATGGAGTGATACCCACGAAAAAGTTGCCATAGCGGATAAATGGAAAGGTGGTAAACTAATCTTAGAACCAGATGATAGCACTGCCAATAAAGAAATGCCCATTGACACCTTTTTTCACAAAATTGTGATGATACGTGACCGTATTCGTGTGATGGAGCAAAAGATAAACAGCAGTAAAAATCTGGACGACCAAGAAAAGGTTGACTTACAGCAGTATATTACCCGTATTTATGGTTCCTTGACCAGTTTTAACGTACTTTTTAAAACCAAGAGCGATTATTTTGTTGGGGAGCGGAGTAAATAACTTATATGTATTTACTTCTGAAACCTTATACAGTTACAGTTTTTAACCTTCTGATTAGTGTATTCGTTGTAAAATTTAAATATTACCGGAAACATTATTCGAAAGGTTTTTAACTTGTTGGGAATAATTTGTAGATGTGGGAAAGAGTGGATATTTAATAACCAATTAATAATATACCTTTCAGTGGAAGGTGTAACCTGCTACTGATATACAAGGTTTCTAGGAAGGTATATATTTTCTTAAAATCATCTGCTCCTCGATATTCATTTCTTACTGCTATGACCAGATATTCAACTTCAAACATCATGCACGCTTGAAAAATATCTTTTAAAAATTGATTGTTATCAACAGCCCTACCAGCTTCAACCTCAATAACAATCTTACCGTCCTCACTTAGTGCATCTGCGTTAAAACTTTTATCTATTTGATTGTCATAGCCAAAAAGGACTGGGACATCAATTTTTTCATTTTTTGATTTACCAGTTTCAACTTTAAAGTTTATAGATTCTAATTTTGGTCTTAGAAAATCTAATACCTCATTGCTGTGTAATTTGCTATCAGTTGAAGAAATTTGATTTTCAACTTTCTTAAAACATTCAATGATTTCTTCCATTTCGTTGGTTATGCCATGTGAACGTGGGAAAAATTGAAATCTTATCATACTATTTCTGAGTTAATCTTTTTTATTAGCTCTTTGGAAGTTAAGTTAATATCTTTTTCTTCAACATAGTAAAAAATATTTTCATCAATCACCCTGGCTTTTCTTGAGGTATAATAACCTTCTTGAGATATTAATTTTTCATTTAATCTATTTGTACCTATTAAACACTTACCCTGCTCACTAAAATTAATAGTTTTAATTGGGTATTTTACACCTCGAAAACTTATGTAATCCATATGATATAATTTAAACTGCCTCTTTCTTTTCACTCAAATACTTCCAATACCGTTTTGGCACATGTTGCGTATGCAGTTTTCTATTGATACGGGATTTGATATTGGTACTTTGGAAATAGTTATTCCATAAATCTTGGTATTCATATTCGACATCTGCGAAGACTTTGCTTTTTCGAGTGCGGTTAAAATGTATCTCAGATAAGTCCAGTGAAACAATTTCTACACGTTCTAAATTATAGAATATGCCGTATTTACGCTTTACATCGTAAATTAACCATTGTTGGTCCGCATAGCGGTTACGAAAGTGTTTGGAGATAAGGGGCAACACATCAAAGTCGGGTTCTATATTGGCAAAATAAATATCATCTTTTGTCAATTGAAAACGTACAAATGCTTCCATACGATGTTTTTCGCGACCGACTTTTTGTGCCAGCTTAGAAATATATAAAACGGTCTCATCGGAGAAATCCGCCTGCTTTTTATCCTTTGTTGCCATTAGTTTTTTAATATAGGTATAGCACATCATTTCCACCCCCTCTGTTTCGCTCAAAAAAGCAAAGTATATGGTGTTAATAGCATTATAACTTTTGGAGCGAACGCCGTTCCATACGCGTTTGGCTTTCTCCACATTGGTAAAAATGGTTTCAGTATCTGAAAACAGGCCATTTTGACTTTGACTGTTACGTTGAATATCTGCCACATGTAGCCTTTCTTCAAAAGCAATAAAAACAGCAGTAAGAAAGCCGTTAAAGCTTCCATCATAAATCAGGGTTGCTTGTCTGTCATTTCCGCGAATGCGGGAATCTGTTTTTGAATTTTCCATAGTATTCAATGTTTTTTAAAGAGTCATTTCAAACGTGTGTGAGAAATCTAGATTTCTCGGTCGCAAGCTTCTTCGAAATGACTAGCATTATCTTACAATTCTTCTTTTAATAATTAGTAGTGCCTTTTTTACTTTGCTCTTAAATACAACATAGTCGTAACCAAGACTAAGAATAGTATCTCGGCTACGTTCTAGAAAATCAACTTGATTTTGGGTCTGTGGTGCTTTTAATGTGTTCATAGTTTTAGTTTTAGTATTGTCAGGCTGAGCTTTTCGAAGCCTTTTGTCTATACTTTGACAAGCTCAGTATGACAAAGTCCTAGTTAAATAATGCTAGTTGTGTACTGTACTGATTTCGGAACTTCCCAGTGGAGTTTTGTAAAATCAGTCCTTTAATCTTCTCCGCATCCAAATCCCTGCGTTCCCAATTGCGAGAGTCACAAACCATAAAGTATTTGGCACGGTTGAGCGCCACTCCAATTTTCTTGAGGTGGTCCCAGTTCAATTTTCTAAATCTTCGGGCATTTATAATTTTGTGCACAGAACGCATTCCCAATCCAGGCACCCTTGCCAGCATACATTTATCCGCTTTGTTGATATCCACAGGAAAATATTGCATATTACGTAGCGCCCAAGACAATTTGGGATCTACATCCACATCCAGATTGGGATGCTCATCATTTACGATTTCGTTGACTGCAAAACCATAGAATCGCAAAAGCCAATCTGTCTGATATAAGCGATTTTCACGTAGCATAGGTACCTGAGAACCAATTGCTGGTAAACGTTTATCCTCTGCTATAGGTACATAACCAGAGTAGTAAACCCGTTTCATGTTGTATTTTTTGTAATAATAGGTAGCGGAATACATAATGTCTTTATCCGTTTCGCCCGTTGCACCTACAATCATTTGCGTGCTTTGACCGGCAGGAGCATACTTTGGGGTGCTTTTGATGATTTTGCGTTCATTTTTAAAACGGAGCAATTCGTTTTTAACCTTAAGCATGGGTTTGGTGAAATCTTCATGCTTTTTATCAGGAGCCAATAATTTAAGGCCAGATACGGTGGGGATTTCTATATTGACCGATAGACGGTCAGCATACAATCCGGCCTCATACATTAATTCATCACTAGCACCAGGTATGGATTTTAGATGGATGTAACCGTTGAAATTTTCTTCTTCACGCAATTTTTTGGCAACGGCAATCAAACGCTCCATGGTATGGTCTGGACTTTTAAAGATGCCCGAGCTCAAGAACAACCCCTCGATATAATTTCTGCGATAGAAATTAATGGTCAAATCCACCACTTCTTGAATTTTAAAAGCAGCACGCTTTACATCATTGCTTTTTCGTGTAACACAATAGGCACAATCAAAAATGCAGTGATTGGTCAATAGAATCTTTAATAAAGAGACACAACGACCATCTTCCGTATAGCTATGGCAGATTCCCATTTTAGAAGCGTCACCTAGACCTTTTCCTTTATTTTTTCGGTCACTACCACTACTGGCACAAGAGACGTCGTACTTCGCGGCATCTGCTAAAATGTTCAACTTTTCTTTTATACGTTCAAAATTCACTAGAACTGGTTTTAATCCAAAATTATGGAAATAATCCCAATAATGGAAATATTCCATATTGTTTTTGGAATTATTCCATATTTAACTACATTTGAGTATGGAAAATGAACTCACACTCAAACGTTTTACAGCTATTCGAAGGGATTTAGGGCATACCCAAGCAGAGTTTGCCAAGCTTTTAGGGGTGTCCAATACTACTGCAGATATAGAACGAGGACGTACCAAACTTTCTGGTAGGGTAGTAGTGGAGCTGTTGCGGCAATTCAATATAAATCCACTATGGTTGTTTGGTGAAAGTGATGAAAAACATTTGGACACTACGAGAACAAGTGTCATCCCCAAAGTGGTTACTGTAGATAGTTCTGAGCAAGATAACATGGTCTTGGTAAACGCTAAAGCAGCTGCAGGGTATCCCCAGAACATAACGGACACAAGTTGGTACCAACAATTACCAGCTTTTGATATGCCCATTCCAGAGTTTAGGAATGCTACCTACCGTGGTTTTCAGGTAGAAGGGGACAGTATGTTGCCCAATCTACACCCCGGGGAATGGGTTTTGGCCAAAGCGATTGAACATATAGACCACGTTAGTCTTAATAAAATGTATGTGGTGGTTTTACAGGACGCTGTGATGGTAAAAAAGATTGAACGAAAACCAAATTCTAATAACATCACCTTGGTTTCTTTAAACGAAATCTATCCTCCCTATGATATTAAGCCCTTTCAGATTCAAGAGATTTGGGAGGTAAGTAGTAAACTCACTTTTAATGTTGATGCTACTACGGAAAAAGGATTGCTGCGCCAGTTACAAGAATCAATGGAGGAATTAAAAAAGCAAGTGGGGCAGACAAAAAACTAATCCTTTTTGGATTATCTTTAAAACCATAATCAACCACTTATCCAATGAAACGATTTTTTTTCGTTTTTGCACTTTTCCTATTCTGTTTTAAGATTTCCGCACAAGCGCCTACTGATACTTTAATAGTAGGCTATGCACCGGCAGCTCCATTTATTATTGAGGACGATGAGCTTTTGGAAGGAATAAATATTTGGCTTTGGAAACGTGTGGCTGAAGATTTAGAGCTGCCTTACACCATAAAGAAGATGGCTTTTGCCGATATGCTAGCGGCATTAAAATCTGGCGAGATAGATGTAAGTATTAATCCTTTGACAATTACGAGTGACCGCATTAAAGAACTTGGGTTTACCCGTTCTTTCTTTGCTTCACATTCTACTGTAGCGGTTGCCGAAAAATCATCTTTTCAGAAAATAAAACAGTTCTTGGGCGCCATATTTCAGATGAATTTCCTTCGCGGATTTCTTTTACTTTTTGTTATTCTGTTGTTTTTCGGCTTTTTGACTTGGTTGTTTGAACGTAGACATAATCCCAATGATTTTAGACCTGGACAAAAAGGAATTTGGGATGGACTTTGGTGGTCTGTTGTGACATTAACCACTGTAGGCTATGGTGATAAAGCACCAAAAACACGATGGGGGAAAATCGCCGCTTTAGGGTTGATGTTGAGTGGTCTGCTTTTTGTTTCCGGTTTAACAGCAAGTATAGCATCAAGTTTAACGGTAAACCAATTAACGGAAAACGTTGAAAGTTTTGATGAGTTTAAAGAACGACCAGTAGGCACAGTTCGTAGTTCTAGTTCTTATGATTTTTTACGAGTCCATTTTTTTAAAGATATTAACCAATATAATAGTGTTGTACCTGGGTTACAAGATTTGAATAACCAAAAAATAGAGGCATTCATATATGATGAACCTATCCTCAAATATCGAATTCGAAAAGATTCTACATTAGCTAAGCTGCAATTATTGCCCATTAAGTTTGATGTACAATTCTATGCTTTTGGCATAAATAAGGACAGCTTGGCCTTACAGAGAAGAATATCACAACGGATTTTGGAAATCATTGAAACCACAGAGTGGGAGGTAGTACTTGCAGAATATGGACTTACAGAGATTTAATTATATCCTTTAATGTTACCAATACTTAAATTAACAGGGCCAAATTTGTGTGATTTAGGTAGATATGCACCAGTTGAAGTAATAATCCAATCGTCCCAACTAGCTTCCAGGCCTCCAATTGGAATAATTTTAACCCACATTTGAAAGGAATTAGGAAATCCATTAGGGTTCAATTTCCAGAGATAGCTATCTCCAGGTGTAGTTCCGCCTTTGGTATAGGTAACCAAAAGTCCTTTTGAGCCATCTTCAAGTTCGACAATACCTCTTTTAGTTCCCTTGTCAAAAACCTTGTAGGGTGCTACCAACCAGAAAGAATCATTATTGAATTTGTCCAAGGCATCATCTATTAAAGTTTTGCTATTTACGTCATTAATTGCTTTACCCCCTTCATAAGATTTGCTTTTTGAAAGATTGGATAAGTCTAGAACAACTTTCTTGTTACTCCATTTGACTTCAACAATACCGTTCTCTTTGTCCCACTTATAGTGATGGGAATCGTTTCTAAAAGACCATTCTATAAACCGTGTTTGTTTATAGCTATCATAATTAATTGCTTTAAGCATTTTAGCTGCTAATGCATCCGCTTCTGCCCCTGACTTTCCTTTTGGTAGGGGTTCGTTTATTATCCACCCATAAATAAATAGTCCAAGAAGAACTACCCCAGTTAGAATGCCTATAATTTTTAAAATACGTTTTATCAAAATAATCCTTCTTTAATACTTTTAGCTAAAACCTGTGCAGCTTTTGGATAAAAGCGAAACCAAAGCTCAGGTTCAAATACTTCCAGTTCTGCTAGCGCCAATTTCTCTTCATTGTCCTTAAAAATATCCACTCTGGCATAGATAGGAAGCTCGGGAGCTGCATTTACTATTGAAATGGCAAAATCTATCTCTTCGCTTGAAGGTTGATATTTATGTACAGAACCCCCATAGTCATCCTGTACTCTAAAATCACCAGGCTTTGCAATTTTTAAAACGGCATGGGTGAATTTTCCGTTAAGGACCATCATGGAAATTTCACCTTCTACAACTATATTTTTTTGAAACTCTTGAAGCATCATGGCTTGATTGCAAATTAATTCTTTAAACGTGGCTTCATGCTTATTGCAGTCTGATTCATGGAATTTATAGGTATGATAAGCTCCGCCTCCAATACAAGGTTTTAGAACAAAATCTCTAGCTGTAAAACCCATGGTGCTTTTAGCATTTTTTATAGAATCAGCAAGGCTTGTTTTGGTATTGGGCTCAACAAATAATGTTTTAGGAATGTTCACGCCTTTTTTATTCAAATCTTGAAGATAGTGCTTATCAATGTTCCATCGAATCAATGTTTTGGAGTTGATAAATGTAGTTTGTTGAGCTGTTTTTTGAAACCATTCAAAAAATTCCTCATAACGGTCAAAATAATCCCAAGTAGCTCTGAATATAGCATACGTGCTGCTTGACCAATCAAAGTTTTTATCATCCCAAGGTTTTCTTGTTACGCTTAGACCTTGTTGTACCAATTCATCTTGTAGCATTTGATCTTCCAATAAAACATTTTCTATGTATTTGTTGGTTTTAGTTGGGTTTATATATCTGCTGTCCGTAAGGATGGTAATATCATATCTCATAGGTGATTCTCAATGAAGTTGATTAGCCCAAAAATGATGATAATCCAAAAAATAAAACCTAGAACCCTAGCATAAAATGATTGTTTTATTTTTCTATCAAAACCATGTTTTTTAAACCTATCTATTTCAAAATCATTTGAATCTTTTGCAGGAAAAAGTTTAGATGAATTATTTATAGGAATAATAAAAAAATCGGACCATTCTTCAAATGTCAAAGAAGCATTTTTTCTTTTTGCTGAATTATCCTCCTTCTTTTTATTCATTTTATCTAAAACTAAATAGTTCTGAAAATTGAGTTCCGAGCTTCAAATTAATCGACACAAATCACACTAATTCTTACAAATAATTTACAAGTCGGCCTCTTAAAATTTTAATACTTGGGTTTGAGCTTGAAGTTTGAACTTTAATTTAAAAACCTACTGCTTTATCATCCCCACGCTTATCTGCACCACCTTCCAACTTTCCATTTGGCAACACGCGGATGGCATCAACTTTGCCAATTATCGGGGTTCTTTCCTCATTAATGATATAGCCTTTTGCTTTTAATTCGGTCTTTAATTCTCCAGAAAAACCTTGAGGTTCAAAAACAACCATGTCCGGTAACCATTGATGGTGAAAACGTGGGGCATCTACCGACTCTTGCATGCTCAAATTAAATTCATAAGCATTTAAAATGGTCTGTGCTACCGCTGTTATAATAGTAGAGCCACCTGGGGTACCAACGACAAGCCATAATTTTCCATCTTTTTCTACTATGGTTGGCGTCATACTGCTCAACATTCTTTTTTCTGGGGCAATGCTGTTTGCCTCGGCCCCAATAAGTCCAAACATGTTTGGGACGCCAACTTTGGCACTAAAATCATCCATCTCATTATTCAAAAAGATACCTAGCTCTTTTGAGTATAATTTTGAGCCATAGCCTCCATTTAATGTGGTTGTAGCCGAGATTGCGTTTCCTTCGGCATCGATAATAGAGTAATGGGTAGTTTCCATACTCTCCACAATTTCTACCTCGCCGTGACTAACATCTGATGAAAGTGTCGCTTTATCAAACGAGAAGTTTTTCATCCTTGAACTTAGATAATCATTGGTCAGAATTACATCCAAAGGAATATCCGTAAAATCTGGATCGCCTAAAAAGTAGTTGCGGTCCGCGTAAGCCCTTCGAGCTGCTTCGGTAAACAACTGAACCGTTTTTGCTGAGTTATGACCAAAATCATCCACATCATATGGTTCCATCATTTTAAAAATCTGATTCATGGTGACGCCACCGCTACTTGGTGGACTCATGGAAATCACTCGTAAATCTTTATAGTTGAAAGTTACTGGGTAGCGCCATTTTGCTTCATATTTAGCCAAATCTTCCTCGGTTATAAATCCACCATTTTCTTGAATCAATTCAGCTAGTTTTTGGGCTACTTCGCCTTTGTAAAACCCGTCACGTCCTTCATTCATTATTTTGGTTAACGTATTGGCAAGTTCAGGATACTTTATAGTATCGCCTACTTTAAAATTTTGTGCAAATTTTGTACTGTCTCCATTTACCTCAACAAATCGCTCCTTATAATTTTCTAGTCGTTTTGCTTGTTTTTCTGTTACAACAACACCTCTTTTTGCCAAGGCAATTACTGGTTCTAAAATTTCTGGAAGCGCTAATGAGCCATATTTTATATGGACTTCCATAATTCCGGCAACAGTTCCAGGAACGCCCACTGCAGTCGCGCCAACTGTACTCATATTGGGGATTACATTGCCCAGTGAGTCTAAATACATATCCTTGTGAGCAGCCAATGGCGCTTTTTCACGATAATCCAATCCGCCTATATCACCGTTTGCTTTTCGGTAAACCATAAAACCACCACCGCCAAGATTGCCTGCAAACGGATAGGCAACTGCTAGTGCCATTTCTGTCCCAACCATAGCATCAAAGGCATTTCCACCTTTTTTCATGATTTCAATACCAATTTCACTAGCTTCTTCACGTGCGGAAACCACCATTGCTTTCTCGGCAACTTCGCCGGTTGGAATAGCAGGCTTTTGCTTGCAATTAATGAATAAAACAAATGGTAATAGCAGTATTAATCTTCGCATAGGGAAATGAATTTTTGTTTGGAAAAGGTAATCAATTCATCAAAAAAAGCAGTAAACTCTTTTTCAAAGTCAGTATAGTGTTCTTCTAAGTCTAAAATCGCATTGTTCATTTTCGACCTATTTTTTGTACGGCGGTTCATTCCATTAAGCACTCTAGCAATCCCCGTTAGGTTGGAATAGTTATAGAGCCAATTATCAGCTACCATATAGGGCAACATGCGCTGCGTGCCAAGAGGTAGTATCTCGTAATTTTCTTCTAAAAGGTCGTAAAAGGAATCAACATAGCTATCCAAAGGTATTTCCGAATAGGCATTCCAATTTTTTGCCAAAAAGTGATCGTAAAAAATATCTACAATAACCCTGCTGTAGTGACTGTAATTTTTATGTAAACGTTTACTGCTCTGTCTCGCAATAGGGTGCGCATCTGTAAAAGTATCTATCTCACGATGCAATAAAATCCCGTTTTGAACTTTAAGAGGTAGGTGTTTGTATTTATTGGCACGAATATGATCGGCAAAAAAATTACCCAAGGTAATCTGTGGGTCATCAAACGAAAGATAAATATGTGCTAAAAAATTCACTTTCGAAATTTACAAATTAGAAACGTGTATTAACAACCATCAATTTATATTTGCAAAAACTTTTAAACACATGGCCTTAATCAAATCTATTTCTGGAATTCGTGGTACCATTGGTGGTGGTGCTAATGATAACCTAACACCTATTGATGCTGTAAAGTTTGCGGCGGCCTACGGAACTTGGTTAAAAGACTATACAGGTAAAGATGAACTTACTGTAGTCATTGGGAGAGATGCGCGTTTGTCTGGTGAGATGATTCAGAATTTAGTGGTTTCTACTTTGGTGGGACTAGGGATAGATATTGTGGATTTAGGTTTGTCTACCACGCCAACAGTTGAAATTGCAGTGCCGTTGGAAAAGGCAGATGGGGGCATCATTTTAACTGCTAGCCATAACCCAAAGCAATGGAATGCACTTAAACTTTTGAACGAAAAAGGGGAATTTTTAGATGCAAAACAAGGTGCTGTCATCTTAGAACTGGCAGAAAAAGAAGATTTTGATTTTGCAGAAGTGGATGATTTGGGCAAAATAGATAAAAATGATTCTTATATAGATATCCATATAGATGAAGTATTAAATCTGCCCTTGGTGGATAAAGAAACCATAAAAAAGGCAGCTTTTAAAGTTGTTGTTGATGGGGTTAACTCTACTGGAGGAATAGCCATTCCTAAATTGCTTAAAGAGTTGGGAGTAGAAGTGGTTGAATTGTATTGCGACCCTACCGGGCATTTCCCACATAATCCAGAGCCGCTAAAGGAGCATTTGAAGGATATTTGTGAATTGGTTGTAAAAGAAAAAGCAGACTTTGGAATTGTCGTAGACCCAGATGTAGATCGTTTGGCATTTATAAGCAATGATGGCGAAATGTTCGGGGAAGAATATACTTTGGTTGCTTGCGCTGATTATGTATTGGGCAAAACAAAAGGAAATACAGTGTCCAATCTCTCTTCTTCCAGGGCTTTGCACGATATTACCCAAAAGCATGGTGGTACATACGAAGCTGCTGCAGTAGGCGAAGTAAATGTAGTCACCAAAATGAAAGCTAACAATGCCATAATTGGTGGTGAAGGTAATGGAGGAATCATATATCCCGAAAGTCATTATGGCCGTGATTCGTTAGTGGGTACAGCTTTGTTTTTGATGTTGATGGCTGAAAGGGGAGGAACAGTAGCTGAACTTAGAGCTAGCTATCCAAGTTATTTTATGAGTAAAAAGAAGATTCAGTTAACCCCTAATTTGGATGTAGACGCTTTACTTGTGGCAATGCATGATAAATATAAAAATGAAGATGTGTCCACTATTGATGGTGTAAAGATTGATTTTGCTGAAAATTGGGTACATCTTAGAAAATCCAATACAGAGCCTATCATCAGAATTTATACGGAGGCTAGAAGTCAGGCTGAAGCAGATGGTTTGGCAGACAGAATCATTGGAGAAATCAAAGATATTGCTGGGATATAATCTATTTTGACAAGAAATCCAGTAAGTTATCTTTTATGAGTTGCTCTTTGTCCCAAACAATAAAATGGTTTTCGTCTTTAAGAGTAATAACTTCTAAGTTATCCACATTTGAAAACGCTTGTTTCATAAAGTCAACATTTTTATAGGGCACCAAATTATCTGCTGTACCATGAATTATCATCACGTTTTGGGATAAGTATTTTAAATCTGGACGCATAGCGATTAAATCCTGTTTTAGCATCCAAAGTTCATCATTTGAAGGTTTTAAAGAACCAGGGACAAGGTATTTAAGGGGAACCCAAGTCAGTGGTTTTCTCCACTTTTCTGGCTTTTCAGTACTTGGATCTATTGCGCCCGCTAAAATCATTAGATTTTGATATAAATCTGGATTTTCTAAAGCCATTTTTACAATAAGGGGCCCTCCATAAGAATGACCAATCAGGGTGATAGGTTTACCATTATCAATTTTCTTAAGGAAATTGTTCATAATTGTAGCCTGTACATCTAAATTCAGGCTTCTACGAAAATCACTATATCCAAAGCCAGGTCTATCTGGCGCAATAAGGCGATACTTTTTAAGTAAAAGGGAGTCGGTCAAATAATTTTTCCATGCATCCCAACTTCCTGGAGAACCATGTATAAAAACAAGGCTTTGTGCCTTCTCATTACCAGTCTGTAGATAATGAAGATCTCTATCTTGAATTTGAACAGTGGAATCTAAAAATGCTACTCTTTGTTCTTTGAAAAAAGCTCTAGTCTTTTTTGCAGAAGTACGCATAGTCATACAAGAGTGTGCGAATAATAGGTAACCTAAAAGCACGGCATAGACTAAGTACCGTTTTTTAAATTTCATAAAGCATCTTTATTTAGATACTCAGTCGGAACTTTGTCCCGATGCTTCCATCTTCGGTGCGTCCATAAGTAAAATTCAGGAGCTTCATGTATTTGTTGTTCTGCCAGCCTGAGGAATTGTTCAGTGATTTCGTTTTCCGAAGTATTGGCACCATCAAGGGTAATAGGAATTAATTCTGCCTTGTAATATCCACGTTTTACTTTGGAAACTTTTAGGAACACAACGGCTAGGTCCAATTTTCGTGCAAGTTGTTCCGCGCCTTTGTAAACAGGGACTTTAACACCCATGAAATCTGACCAATATTGTCCTTTCTTAACCATTGGCGATTGATCACTGACCATACCATAGACCGAAATGGTATTCTTTTTTTCATTGCCAATTACGGTTTTAACGGTTTCTTGCTGGGTAATAAGATTGGTATCCCAGCGGTTTCTGACTTTTCGGGTCAATTTATCAAAATATGGGTTGGCAATACGCTGGTAAACACCATAGCCTCTGGCATCTATGTAATTATTGATACTGGTATTCCATTCCCAATTCGCATAATGGGAACAAACAATCAAAACTGTTTTAGATTTAACGATTTCTTGTAAAACCTCAATATTTGGTAAGTGATATCGCTTTTTCACTTCTTTTTTAGACATCCCCATAGTTTTGGTCATTTCTAAAAAAACATCGCACATGTGCTTGTAAAACTTGCGTTGTATCTGTAGGATTTCTTCTTCGGATTTGTTGGGAAAAACCAATTTTAAGTTGTTATAAACCACTTTTTTACGATAGCTAATCACATAATATAACAGATAGAACACACAATCTGATATAAAATGGATAAGCTTAAAAGGAAGTCTGGAAAATACCCATAAAATGGGGTAGGTTATAAGATATACAACTAGCTGCATATAAAAATAGTATGCGCAAATATAGCTATATTTAGACCCAAAAATGACACTTTATGTATAGTTTGCATATTGCTACAATTGCCATTATTGCAGCCAATGTTTTGGTTTCTATAAAAGGCTTTAATGATACTATATTTTTTGATCGTTATAAGTTTAGCATAGGAGGAATAAAAGGTGGGCAAAAAGAACGTGCCTTGACTTCGGGTTTTTTGCATGTGGACATGGCCCATTTGTTTTTCAATATGTTTACGCTTTACTTTTTTGCTGATGTAGTAATTAACTGGTTTGGTCCGACCCAATTTTTAATTATTTACTTTATTAGTTTGTTAGGAGGAAACTTATTATCAATTTTCTTCCATCAGAACGAACCCTACTATAGTGCTGTAGGGGCAAGTGGTGCTGTAACTGGTATTTTGTATGCTGCAATCCTATTGCAGCCAGATATGCAATTGGGCTTCTTCTTTATTCCCATACCACTGCCTGCATATGTTCTGGGTATTGGTTATTTGCTGTATTCTATTTATGGCATGAAAAATAGGGTTGGGAATATCGGCCATTCTGCACATTTTGGGGGTGCAATCGGTGGGTATGTGACCACTTTGTTATTTAAGCCAGAGCTTTTTCAAACGGATACTCTAATGGTCGTTCTTTTAGCATTACCAATCATAGCCTTGTTTGTGCTTGAAAAACTAGGAAAGATTTAAAAAAGTAATCTTTATCTTACATAATTTGTTTTAGTAGTGTGTACTTCATCGGATTGCCCACAATTTAGGTGTGTTTTACAACAATAATTAGTGGGAGTAGGGGATTCAGGATAATTTCGTCATTCAAAATACGATTAAACATGTCCCATTTCAAGAAGTTTAGACTGCTTTTCATTTTGATTTTGATTGTTGTTTCATGTACTGATGAGACCACAGTTTTTGAAAACCCGCAAGATACTATAGGAGTAGAGTTGAATAGTGAAACACTATTAAACAGTGTCGTTTTTGACGACAGCGGAGTACTTGATATCTTTGAAGAAGATATCAATACAGGAAAGTTTGCAAAATTTGCCAACGAGCAAGCTGGTGATTACCCTTTAACCCTAGTTGCTAAAATTGAACCACCCTTATTTTCTGGAGGTGAAAATTTAACAGCTACTGATGTCCACATAGATGGAGATTTTGCATATGTAAGTTACAATACTGCTGGTGCAGTTTATGCCGGCGCAGTTGATATAGTTAACATCGGTGACCCTACAAATCCATTTTTGGCCGGCAGGGCTTATTCTTATGATAAAGATTTAAATGCCATACATTATGATAATGGCTATGCCTATATTGTTGGAGGTATTGATGCCGAGCAATCTGTATTAGCTACTGACAATTCTGTAATTATTAAAGTTGCAGTTAATAGCGGACGTTTTAACACTTCTGATTTAACCTATAACTATCAAGCTGGTTTTAATGCTACAGATATAGAATTAATGGGTAATAGCTTATTCGTAACTTCTGGCAAGGATGGTTTTATTAGTGAATACAGTACAAGTACCCTTGAGCTTATTAAAGAAGCCCCATTTACAGATTTACGTTCACTATCTATAAATAATGATAAAATAGCTGTCTTGGATGCAAGTGTAGGGGTTCGCATTCTGAATACTGATTTCAGTGAATTATCCCAAATTTCTATCACTTCGGATTTTAGAGAGTCAGATAAAAGGACTTTGGATTTTTCAGGGGATAAAGTAGTAGTATCAGAAGGAGAAAATGGAGCAGGAGTTTATAATGCTTCTACAGGAAGTTTTATTGAATATGTTCCTATACTAATAAATCCTGATGATGTTTCTACGTCTGATGTTGTGACCAATGCAGTTGCTTTTAATGAGGATGTGCTTTTAATGGCCAATGGCGGTGCAGGTTTGTGTCTTTCAGAAGAAAATAATTCAGTGGAATTGGTTGGGATTATTGAATTAGAAGGCTCTATAAACTATGTTGCGACAAAGGGAGACTTTATTTTTGCAGCTTCTGGACGTGAAGGTTTACAAATTATAAAAATGAATAAACCATCTACTAGTCTTCAAGAAAGATGTTCTATATCCCCTAGATATTTTGGAAGCTCAATATTAAATGTGCCTCAAGGTGATGATTTAGCTTACAGTGGTTCTAGAAGACTTAGAGAAGTTACAGTTGATGGTTCTTTGCTATTGTGCGGAAGTTGGACTGTTAGAGATGGAATATCAATCAATAACAATGCAATACTTGAGTTGAGTGGAATTTATACAGTAGCTAGAAACAATAGAAGGCGAAATGTAACTATTAGTGAAGGTGCAACTCTTAGGTTAGAAGGAGAAGAAAATGGCGGCTTGACCATTTGGGGAGATTTGATACTTGAAGATAACGCTACGCTAGAATTTTTAGGAAATAACAATGCCATAACTGTTCATGGGGATGTCATTATATCTGACTCTGCTACTGTGATAGGTAATTATGATGATACAGAAAATAAGTTCTAATCAAACTAAAAACCATAACAAATAAAAAAAGCCCTTGTAATTCTACAAGGGCTTTTTTGATAAAAGTATTTTTAATTCTAGTTAAGAAGCAATTCTACTACTTTTTCTTCTAAGGCAGGCCCTCTGAGGTCTTTTGCCACAATAACCCCATTTTCATCCAGTAAAAAGGCAGCTGGGATAGCATTTATCCCATATAATTTAGCAATTGGATCATTAAAATATTGTAGGTTGGATACATGGTTCCATTGTAAGCCATCTGCCTCAATGGCATTAAGCCAATCTTCAGACTTTCTATCCAAAGAAACTCCTAAAACATTGAAACCTTTATCCTTGTATTTATTGTAAACCTGAACAATATTAGGATTCTCTGCTCTACATGGTCTGCACCAAGCAGCCCAAAAATCTACAAGGGTTAGTTTTCCTTTTACATCATTCAATGCTAGCACTTTACCCTCTGGCGTTGGCCCGGAAAATACAGGGGCAATCGCTCCAACTTCGGTTGCAGCTGTTCTTTCTAATTCTTCAGCAATTCGTTTACCTGGTTTTGTAGCTTTTATTTCATTGGTAAGTGAATTAAAAAGATCTTTGATTTCATTTGCTGGTATTGCTTTGGTACGTAATACATTTTCTAGAACTAGAGCAGAAATTAGGGCATTTGGATTTTCTTTGATAAAATCAATATTAAAGCTTTTTGATTTCTCTTGAAGTTCAAAAAATTCTTCTCTCAAAGAGGTCATGGCTGCACTATCTGGAGGAGATTGCATTCTTGCTTTTTGCATGTCTTGCTGCATAGATTGAGCCATTTGCTGCATTTTCCTTGATTCGTCCAAGAACTCAGAGAACATTTCGTTCTGCAGTGTTCCCTCTATTTTAGCGAACATCAAACTGTCTTTTTGACCTTTGAACGTTATTGCCCCATTTTCAACAATTACTGGCCAATTTCCACGGATTCCCTCAACCACCATATAATGTAAAACGGGAGAATCTTGAGTTCCTTGGAATTCAAATTTGCCCCCTACGGTTATTGTTGTGTCAACATCGACTAGTCTGTTGGTAGAATCGGTTGTTTTTAAGTAGACTTTGGAACTGTCAGCAAGCTCACCGGTTATTTCTCCATTAATACTGTATCCATCAGAGCCTGTTCCACAAGCAATAACTAAAATAGCAATTAAAATGACAACTAAACCTTTTTTCATATTGTAAATTTTGGTCAAAGGTAAAGATATTCATGAGCATAAAAAAAGCCCTGTGTTAAGGGCTTTGCATTATGTTAGAAATAGTTATTAGAATTGATAGCGAAGTCCTAAGGCAATATCAAAAAGGAAATCGTTGTCAAAACCGTCAAAGCCAATAATGCCTATCTCTGGACGTATATCTAATGAGATTAAAAGCGGAATGTCAAAATCATATTCCAACCCAAGATTTCCAGCTGCAAAAACAAACAGTCCGTCATTGTCATCACTAAAGCCGTTGTTGTTATTGGGCACAGGTTCAAAATCGGCATTTCCCAATCCTCCACCAACACCGTAGTACCAATTAAAACCACCATCTATTTGATGTACCCATTGGTAAACCCCAGCTAATTTAAAGGCATCAAATTCTCTGCTATCCCTAAATCCAAGGTTAAATTCTGCTCTGTTGAGTCTACCAATTGATTTTTGATAGGATATTTCCGCACCAAAGCCATCGCTATCTCCCAAACGTAACCCTAATGAATGGTCTGAAATACTTTGTGCCTGTAAGTTGATTGTTGCAAATACAAATAGTAATGTAATAAATGTGATGATTCTCATAAGTTTCTCGATTTAATGAAAATTAAAAATAGTCTCTTTCGGACTTTCTGTAATAAAACTTACTTTAGTTGTCAAAAATTGTTCCAAATTGAATAAATCAATTTTAGAAGCACTTTCTAACCAGCTTGAAGGAGAATTAAATCATGATGATTTAACAAAAACCTTGTATGCTACAGATGCATCTGTATACCGTAAGATTCCCCTTGCTGTAGCCTTTCCAAAAGTGGCCAATGACTTAAAAATATTAGTAAATTTTGCTGTAAATAATAAAATAGGATTAATACCAAGAACTGCGGGCACTTCATTGGCGGGACAATGCGTTGGAGAGGGCATAATTGTAGATACCTCTAGGTATTTTACTAAAATCATACATCTTAACGAAGAAAAGCGACAAGTTGTCGTACAACCTGGGGTAGTACGTGATGAACTCAACCAATATTTAAAACCATTTGGTCTTTTTTTTGGACCAAATACCTCCACTTCAAACCGTTGTATGATAGGGGGAATGGTGGGTAATAACTCATCTGGGACTACATCAATTCAATATGGGGTAACACGTGATAAAATAGTGTCTTTAAAAACCATACTTTCTGATGGAAGTGAAGCTTTTTTTGAAAATATCTCCAAAGATGAGTTCTTTAAAAAGTCAAAAGTGGATTCCTTGGAAGGTAATATTTATAAAGCATTACATGAAGAGCTTTCCAATACTGAAGTTCAGCAAGAAATTTTAAAAGAGTTTCCCAAGCCAAGTATCCATAGACGAAATACAGGATATGCAGTAGATGAACTTTTAGATAGTTCTGTTTTTTCAGATTCAGTAGAACAGTTTAACCTTAGTAAGCTCCTGTCCGGAAGTGAAGGAACCCTTGCTTTTACTACTGAAATTACGCTCCATCTCGATGTTTTACCTCTTGAATACTCGGCAATGGTGGCAACGCATTACAGTTCTTTGGAAGACTGCTTGAGTGATGTTGCACCTGTAATGACACATAGTTTGCATTTGTGTGAAATGATGGATAAGGTAATTTTGGACTGTACCAAAAACAACAGGCAGCAACTGGCAAATCGGTTTTTTGTAGAAGGCGACCCAGCTGCTATTTTAATGTTAGAGGTAAAAGCTAAAACAGAACAGGATTTAAAAGTACAAATAGATAACCTCTTAAAAACTATTTCAAAATCTGGGCTAAGCTACGCCAGTCCGGTTTTATATGGTGGTGATATTGGTAAAGCCATTGAGCTTAGAAAGGCTGGACTGGGTTTGTTGGGTAACATGGTGGGTGATAAGAAAGCGGTAGCCTGTATTGAAGATACTGCGGTTGCACTTGAGGATTTAAAAGACTTTATCTTGGAGTTTTCAGCAATAATGGCTAGTTACAAACAAAGTGCGGTCTATTATGCCCATGCTGGTGCTGGAGAACTGCATCTTAGACCAATTTTAAACCTTAAAAAGTCAGAAGATGTAAAGTTATTCAGGGCAATTACAACTGATGTTGCCAAATTGACCAAAAAATACAAAGGAAGTTTTAGCGGAGAGCATGGTGATGGTATTGTTCGTGCAGAATTTATCCCTTTGATGATTGGTGAAGCCAATTATGAGCTTTTAAAACGTATTAAAAAAGTATTTGACCCTCATAACATCTTTAATCCAGGTAAGATTGTCGACGCGTATGCAATGGATGAGTCGCTTCGCTATGAAATTGACAGGGAAGAACCTGAGATCAAAACACTGATGGATTTTTCAGACAGTGAAGGTATTCTTAAAGCTGCTGAAAAGTGCAATGGGAGTGGGGATTGCCGTAAATCTCACAATATGTCCGGTGGCATGTGTCCTAGCTATCATGCAACGTTGGACGAAAAAGACACTACTAGGGGCCGTGCGAATACCTTAAGAGAGTTTTTGACCAATTCTGATAAGCCCAATCAATTTGACCATAAGGAATTGAAAGAAGTGTTTGACCTTTGTTTGAGTTGTAAGGCCTGTGCCAGTGAATGCCCAAGTAATGTTGATGTTGCCACACTGAAAGCCGAATTTTTATATCAGTACCAAGAAACAAACGGATATTCCTTACGAAGTAAGTTGTTCGCTTACAATACCAAGTTTAATGCTATGGGGAGTAAGGTTTCTGGTTTGACCAATGCCGTATATGATTCCAAAATACTTGGGGGTTTACTTAAGAAAACTGTTGGAGTATCATCAAAAAGAAAACTTCCTAAGGTATATAGTTTTAGTTTCGATAACTATATAGAAAATTTTGAAAATAAAGAGGTTAAACCTAATAGAAAGATAATTCTATATATAGATGAATTTACAAAATACCTTGATGTTGAGGTTGGCAAAGATGCAATTCATGTGCTACAAAAATTAGGGTATTCGGTAGAACTTTTTTACGCGGAAAGTGGACGCACTTACATGTCTAAAGGTTTCTTAAGACAAGCAAAAAAACTTGCAGCTGCGAATATTGAGAAATTAAAGCCTTTTTTAGACAAGAACCTTCCTATTATTGGATTAGAACCTTCTGCAATCTTATCCTTTAGAGATGAATATAAACGTTTGCACTATGATAAGGGAGTTTTAGAGCAATTGTCTGCCAATAGTTTTTTGATTGAAGAGTTTTTGGCTGAGGAGATTCAGAAAGGTGTCATCACTGCTAATTACTTTACAAGTGAAGAAAAAACAGTTAAAATACATGCTCACTGCCATCAAAAGGCTTTATCAAATCAGAAAGTAACATTCGATGTGCTAAATCTTCCAAAGAACTACAAGGTGTCGATTATCGCTTCAGGTTGCTGTGGTATGGCTGGTTCTTTTGGTTATGAAAAAGAACACTACGAAACCAGTATGGCCGTAGGAGAGCTAAAACTTTTCCCTTCGGTAAGAAAAAGTGATGAAAACACCATTATAGCAGCTAATGGAACCAGTTGTAGGCATCAAATTAAGGATGGTACAGCTAGAGAAGCGCTACATCCCATCACCATCTTGCGCCAAGCCCTGCTTATCCAATGATTTTGTATCAGACTTTTTCTCTTCCTTTTCTGTTATTTCCACATCTCTTTTGTCCGTAATGGATGCGATTAGTTCATTCATGTCCATTTCCTTCAGTTCCTCATCAACAAAAAAAGGTGATAGCTTATCGTGACTGTAATGGTATATGCGCCAACGCTTAAAAGAATATTCCAAAGCGGTCAAATTTTCTACCCAATCCCCTGAATTTAAATACAAGGTTTTACCATGTCTGTTTTCGTAAATTTCTTTTTTAGGCTGGTGTATATGACCGCAAACAACATAATCATATCCATTTTCAATAGCTAAATCAGTAGCGGTTTTTTCAAAATTATTAATGTACTTTACCGCGCCTTTTACACTGTTTTTTATTTTTTTGGAAAGCGAATACTTTTCGCGCCCCAGTCTTACGAGGCACCAGTTTACAAAACTATTTATTAAGATGAGCAAATCATATCCGTAGCCACCTAACTTCGCAAGCCATTTTGCATTCTGAATGGAAACATCAAAAACATCGCCGTGGAAAATCCATGTTTTCTTTCCATCTAAATCCATTACCAATTTATTTACAATTTTAAAATTGCCCATGGATGTGTTGGAGAATTTTCGAAGCATCTCATCATGATTTCCTGTAACATAGCATACTTCGGTGCCTTTTGAAGCCATTCCAATAATCTTCTTGAGCACTTTTAAATGTGAGGGAGGGAAGTATCTCTTGCTAAACTGCCATATGTCAATAATATCACCATTTAAGACTAGTTTCTTTGGCTCGATACTGTTTAGATATGCAATTAATTCATCTGCATGGCAGCCATATGTTCCCAAATGGACATCTGATATTACCGCTAGCTCTATCTTCCTTTTTTTCAATGCAAATAGTTTATTTGCAAAGTAACGACGTTGTTATAAGCTTAGAATCAATTTGAAGTCAAGTGTTTATAAGCTTATTGTTAAAAAAACATTACGGTATATTTTCAATGTTTCAAAATCTTTAAGCAATAGCTAGGTTTTAGGATTATTTTGTGTTTTTTGTTTAGGTATCTGCCTACTGTTGTTAAAAACTAATTTGGAAATCTAAAATCCTTAGTCTAGATTTTATGAAAGTTTTAAGCGAACTTCGTTATCGGTCGATATGTTTAATTTAAACAAGCCTTATCTTAACATTGTGAACGATACTAAAAAATATAGAACTAAACCAAAACCAAATATGAAAAACCTAAAACCTTTATTATTTGGTTTAATCTTGTTTCTTTCAATTAGTTGCTCTATAACTAAAAATCAAAAAAGAGGGACAGTACTGCCTCAAAGTTTTAATTTCAAAACAGAATTCACTACTGCAAAATCAGTAATAATCTTGCCTTTTGAAATTGATGGAATTTCTAAAAACTTCCTATTTGATACGGGTGCTGATTTCAACCTTATTCAACGAGACTCAATCATAGGACGTACTGGTAATTATGATGGAGCCTCCAAGCGAAAAATGAAACTTGGAAATGAGTTTGTGAAATCTATGAAGATTGGAAGCGTAGAATTTCAAAATACTTTTGCAGGAAACGGAAATTTCGAAGGGTTAAAAGAACAGATTCCTAATTTTGGTGGAATTATAGGACAGTCAATAATTAGCAAGGCAAATTGGCTCATTGATTATCCTAATAAAACACTAAGGGTTTCGAATGAAAATTTAGCAGATAATACATTTCAAACTATTCAAATTAAAAGAGAACATGGAGCGCCATATACTTATATATCGATTAATGGAGTAGAATACAAAGTTATAATAGACTTTGGCTCCTCATCAGAATTTAACCTGCCAAAGGAATCTAAACTTGCAAAATGGCTTTTACAACAGTATGATTTTAAAGACAATGAAAGAGACAGGTATACGCTTGGCGGGCTTCAAACTATTAAAGAAAAAATCGGAACTGTACCCTTAATAAAATTGGGGAATATGGAATTTAATAATATTAATGCCACAATAAATATTTCAAGCCAACCTAGAATCGGAATTGGATTTTTTAAAGACTGTGAAATCTATATTGACAACCTTGATTATAGTTATAAAATTAAAAAACTAAGATAAAAAATACCGCTCACAGCAAAGTGCATAATTATTTGCTACGGAATGTTTTTTACGAACCATACTACAACTAACCATGTACAACCCGTAACGTGACCCATATTTCCAATTGTCTTTATATCCAATCTATTTGTTTCAAAAAAAGCTTGTATGGGTTCTTTGTTTAAAATTTATAAAAATTACCTTTGAAAAGCACTAACATTAGACAATGGCAGGGAATTCATTTGGAACACTTTTTAGACTTACAACATTTGGAGAATCACATGGTAGAGCCTTGGGCGGCATTATTGATGGCTGCCCAGCTGGTATTGAATTGGATATGAAAGCAGTTCAAAATGAACTGAATCGTAGGAAACCTGGTCAATCAGCAATTGTTACACAACGTAAGGAACCAGATGCAGTAGAAATATATTCTGGAGTTTTTGAGGGTAAAACTACGGGGACGCCAATTGGTTTTGCTATCCATAATACCAACCAGAAATCTAAGGACTATTCGCATATAAAAGACTCGTACCGCCCATCACATGCAGATTATGTGTACGATAAAAAATATGGCTTTCGGGATTATCGTGGTGGGGGAAGAAGTTCAGCGCGTGAAACAGCAAGTAGGGTAGTGGCAGGCGCTATTGCTAAACAGTTTTTAAAAGGAATTGAAATCAATGCTTTTGTTTCTCAAGTTGGAGAACTAAAACTTCAGAAACCTTATCAAGAACTGGACTTTGAAGAAATTGAAAAGAATCCTGTCCGTTGTGCTGATTCTGAAATGGCGAAGCAAATGGAAGATTATATCAAATCCATTAAAAAAGAAGGGGATACCATTGGTGGGGTTGTCACTTGTGTTGCTAAAAACGTGCCAATTGGTTTGGGAGAACCTGTTTTTGATAAGCTACATGCAGAATTAGGTAAAGCGATGCTTAGTATAAACGCTGTAAAAGGCTTTGAATATGGTAGTGGATTTGATGGGGTTTTAATGAAAGGAAGTGCCCACAACGACCAATTTAACCAAGATGGCACAACCAAGACTAATCTTAGTGGTGGTGTGCAAGGGGGTATAAGCAATGGCATGGATATCTATTTTAATGTTGCTTTCAAACCTGTGGCGACCGTATTACAAGGTTACGAGACCATCAATAAGGAAGGTGAAAAAGTAAAAACTCAAGGTAAGGGAAGACATGATCCTTGTGTAGTGCCAAGAGCAGTCCCTATCGTAGAAGCCATGACAGCTTTAGTGTTGGCAGACTTCGCATTGTTGGCTAGGACCAACAAAATGTAAGGTACTTAGTGGATTTCACTTCAAAATAGTATCTTACAGCGTAAATTTCAACTATGCGTAAATTAGAATTGCACTGGAAAATCCTAATAGGGATGGTCCTAGGTATTGTCTTTGGATTTGTAATGACCCAGGTTGACTGGGGAGCTTCTTTTGTTTCAGATTGGATACAACCTTTAGGAACCATTTTTGTGAAGCTGTTGAAGTTAATAGCAATTCCATTGATAATCGCTTCTTTGGTTAAAGGGATTTCCGATTTAAAAGACATTTCTAAGTTTAGGAATATAGGTCTGCGCACCATAGGCATCTATATAATTACCACCGTAGTTGCAATCACAATTGGATTGGTATTGGTCAATATTGCCCAGCCTGGTGACGGAATTTCTGAAGAGACAGTATCGAAACTCACGGAAACTTACGCGGAATCTGAGGGGGTGACCGGTAAGATGAATGAGGCCATGAAGCAGAAAGATAGCGGTCCGCTACAGTTTTTGGTGGATATGGTGCCAGACAATGCTCTAAAGGCAATGAGCGATAACAGTTTAATGCTTCAAGTTATCTTTTTCACCATATTTTTGGGAATATCAATGCTTTTAATAGGGGAAAAAAGGGCAAAGCCCCTGAAGGATTTCTTTGATTCCCTAAATGATGTAGTGCTAAAAATGGTTGATTTGATTATGCTTTCGGCTCCTTATGCGGTATTTGCGCTTTTAGCTGGCGTTGTGGTTTCTTCGAGTGACCCAGACTTACTATTGGCTTTATTAAAATATGCGGGAACCGTTGTTGTAGGGTTGCTTTTAATGATTGTTTTCTACACGATTGTAGTCTCGGTTTTCACCAAGAAAAACCCATTTTGGTTTTTAAAAGAGATAAGCCCAGCACAATTATTAGCGTTTTCAACTAGTTCTAGCGCAGCCACGCTGCCAGTGACTATGGAAAGGGTAGAAGAGCATATAGGAGTGGATAAAGAAGTTTCCAGTTTTGTGCTTCCGGTTGGAGCAACAATCAATATGGATGGCACAAGCCTATATCAGGGAGTGGCAGCAGTATTTATTGCTCAGGCTCTTGGATTTGATTTAACTTTAGGAGACCAACTTACTATTGTGCTTACGGCACTTTTGGCATCGATTGGTAGTGCAGCAGTACCAGGAGCCGGGATGGTGATGCTGGTCATTGTTTTAGAGGCTATAGGTTTTCCAGCTGATAAATTAGCTATTGGCTTAGCCTTAATTTTTGCGGTAGATAGACCCTTAGATATGTGCAGAACCGTAGTAAATGTTACAGGTGACGCAACCGTATCTATGGTAGTTGCTAAATCTGTTGGGAAATTAGGTGATCCAAAACCAAAAGAGTGGGATGATCATTATGATGAGGTCAAGTAAGGCAAACCTTAAGAAAAGCGTAACAGTATTTCTTTGTCATAGCTAATGACAACTATTATATTTTGTGCTAATTGAATAACGACCACTATGAATATTTGTTTTTTAATGTATCCTTGGGAAGAAATTGACCCTGAAAACGATACCAGTCTAGCTCTAATCCATGAGTGTGCAAAGCGAAAACATGGCGTAGCACTTTGCAGCCCTGCTAATCTAACTATTCGAAACAGTGTCACTAATGCCTTTTGTACTGTGTTGAATAGAGCAGAAAAAATCTCAAGTAATCTAAAAACTTTCTATAAACAGACGAGCTTACGCGAGGAAATGCTTCCTTTGGCTGGTTTTGACGTCATATTTATGCGCGCAAACCCTCCATTGGACCCAATAATGCTCAATTTTTTGGATTCCGTGAAAGATGATGTTTTCATTATGAATTCCCTTCAAGGAATTCGCGAAGCGAATAACAAATTGTATACAGCAGCTTTTGGGGATTCGCATAGTAATATCATCCCTGCTACCCATGTGTCAAAAAACAAACATCATCTCATTAAACAAATAAAAGAATCTAAGACCGACAAGATGATTTTAAAACCCTTGAATGGTTTTGGAGGCTCTGGTGTTATTCTTATTGAAAAGTCAGCAATGAGTAGTATTCAATCTCTATTAGATTTTTATATAACTAACTCAGATGGAACATCTAACTATGTTATACTTCAAGAATATATTGAAGGAGCTGACCAAGGTGATGTACGTATCTTACTGTTGAATGGTTTGCCTATTGGTGCTATGAAAAGAGTGCCAGGGACAGATGACCATCGTTCCAATGTTTCTGCTGGTGGTACCGTTGCTAAACATGCAATGACCAAGGAAGAAAAAGCGCTTTGCAAACAAATTGGCCCTAAGTTGGTAAAGGACGGACTCTATTTTGTTGGTATCGATGTAATCGGAGGTAAGTTGGTTGAGGTCAATGTAATGTCGCCAGGTGGTATAACTTACATGAACAAAGTGTATAAGACCAAGATTCAATCTAAGGTCATCGATTTTGTAGAAAGTAAAGTTGTTGATTCTTTAGAAGCGTTTAATAGGCGTTCTCGCTTAAGAAATGAAGTAGCGAATGCGTAAACTATCCATCAATGGGATTATTAAGTTAATTGAAGCTGAAGCGATATTTGAAGCAGTAGCGGAAGATTATTCTTTCACTTTAAAAATTGATTCTTATGTCCCCTATATTTGTGGGGCAGTGCATGATGGGCATCAATTTCGAAAATCCCTTTGGGATGTTTGCACACATACAGAATATGAACGTTGGTATGAAGAAGACCCATGCACAAAACAAATGGTTCAGTCGCATCCAATTGTGATAGCCGGGTATGATAGTCGTTTTGAGTATGATTTAAATCGAGCTCCAGAAACTGCAATTTATACAGATGCTTGGGGAAAAGAATTGTGGAAGTTCCCTTTAAAACAAGATGTTAAAGAGTTTAGTTTACAAAAACACATTAATTTTTATCGTGTAGTGCAGGCTTTGATGGAAAAACTAGAGTCAAAATACCAGAGGGTATTAGTTTTTGATATGCACAGTTATAATTGGAAACGATGGGACAGGGAAGTACCCACCTGGAATATGGGTACAGCAAATATTGACAATGAACGTTTTGGAGGCATTGCACTTAACTGGAGCGCTAAACTAGGACAAATGCAACTTCCCAATGGGATAAAATCTACTTCTAGAATTAATGATACATTTCAAGGAAACGGCTACTTTTTAAAATATATCTCTCAAAACTTCACTAATACATTGGTTTTGGCTACTGAAATTGCAAAAGTTTACTGTGATGAGTTAACTGGAGTTATTTATCCTGAAGTTGTGCATTCTGTTGAGAAACAGCTAAAAGAATTGATACCTTTGCAATCGCAAGAGTTTCAAGAAGCACAATGATTCAAGAAAAATTACAGACTGAAATACAAAAAGAATATCCTGATCTATTTGAGATTGACGCAAATCTAGACCGTTTGGTAAAACGGATAGAACTATTGAGCTATGTTAATCCGCAGAACATTGAAAAGGAAAAACAACGTTTTTTTGCTTCTAAGTATACTGGTGAACCAGAATTTAAATATCCAAAGCTAAAGTTTAACCCCTATAAATTACATCGTCTTTTCTTTTCCCAACGTTTGGAAAGGATTAAAGATGATAATATCCGAAAATTCTATCAAGAAGTTATTTATTATTATGCCAATATGATTCAATGTATTGAAACGATAGGTAAGGGTAAAAACTTCTATTACAATTCTTTACGAGTTTTTGGAACTCCTACAGAAAAAGATGTGCAGAACGCACAATTCATTCTACATTATGCAGATGAACCTTTGTCTGGAGATATGGAAAAGGTATTTTCCCCGAATGAAGCAAAAGATTACTTTGAGGATTTTGCAAAGCAATATGACTTTCCGCTAAATGTAAGGTTCTCTACCAATATAGCGGCGGATGCAATGGTCAGTAACAGCTCCCAAACACTCCTGATTAAAAAGAACACTCGATTTAGTAAGAATCAACTGTTGACATTGGCCAACCACGAAATTGGGATACACTTGGTAACCACTTTTAATGGTTTGGAACAGCCACTGAAGGTATTTTCAAATGGTTTGCCTAAAAATGTGGAAACACAAGAAGGTTTAGCTGTATTTAGTGAATATATGGGAGGTGCACTCACATTAAAGCGCTTAAAAGAGTTGGCGTATCGTGTAATGGCATCTGATAGTTTAATAAAGGGTTATAGCTTTGCAGATACTTTTGATTTGATTCATGGACAGTACAAACTAAACCGTGATGAGGCTTATAGTATTACTCTTCGTGCCCACCGTGGTGGCGGTTTTACAAAGGATAGACTCTACTTAAGTGGGTTGAGAAAAATCTACAAACGATATCAGCGAGAAGAGAGCTTGGATGTGCTTTTATCTGGAAAAGTTTCTTTGGATAGCGAAAGTCAAATAAAATATTTACGCGATGTTGGCCTTGCCCAGCCGATTACACATAAAAGTCTTTCTTTTACACAAAAATTAAATACAAATACCACTTTAGATTTTATTTTAAACAACTTAAAATAAAATCTAACTAGATGAAGCGCTTTACTCCTTCTGTCATTACAAGTATTTTGATACTAACCATCAATTCTGTATTCGCCCAAGATAATGAATCATTGATTGCACCAATAAAATGGCATTCATACACACAACCCGGCGAGTTAATGTATTTTACAGAATACAAGGACAAGCTAGTTATAGAACGAAGAAGTGAAGGTGATAACTATGCAGAGCCAAGATTAAAAAACATCATGATTGTTAAACGCATAGATGACAGTCATTATATTGTAGAGGAAGAAGATAAGGAAGGTTTTGTCTTACTTAAAAAAGTTATGTCAGCTAACAATCAAGTTTTAGATATAAGTTTCCCTATTGAAGGAAAAACTGTTGAAAATGTAGGAGAGCAGTTTGAAAATGGCGTTCCAATTTGGAAAAGTTTAGAAGCTATTCGATTTTATTCCCAAGAAAAATTTCAAGAAGTAAAAAAACTACCTGGTTTAAATGAAGTCAAAAGGGAAGATTTAATAAAATCGCTTCAGTGGCGCAAACCCCTTGGAGAAATGTTAGAGGCTTATCTAAAAGACTCTGACGGTTCAAGACCTTACCAAATCTATCGCTTTTTAGAGGCATATCAGAAGAAAAAGTTTGTTGAATTAGGCTATAATCCTTACAAGATGATAGCCTATAACTTTGAAAAACAATTTGCAGGCGATGAAGAAATCATAAAGTTATTGACGGAAGAAATTACTTTTGATTAGGAAATAAAGGTGCTCATTTGAGCACCTTTATTAGTAAAAGATTATAAAGAGATATATTTCCCCCTTGGGTATTTTACTTGAAAAGAAAATTGAGCTGACTTGTTTTCCTTAGCAGATAAATCCATAATCCAAGTTAGTAGCCCCTTCTTTTTGTCATAATCGGCAGTAAAAGTCTCTATATCATCTACTTTAATTTCTTTGTTCTGTGATTTTGGAATCCTGTCCATAAGTTTTAAAGTAATGGCGGTATTCTTATTATTCTTCACCTCTAAATCATAAGTTCTATCAAGGATACGATTGCTTCCAGTAAAAGATTTACTTTTAAAGTTACGTTGTTGCTTTCTGGTTACGGTAATGTTAGGGTCTATACCCAAGGAAAGCACCATTTCTTTTTTCACTGTATAAGGGTCCAAAGTTGTTTTACCTGCATAGGTGCCTTCAAAATAGATGCTCGCTTCACCAGGTAATAGCTGGTATTTCTCCCAATCTTTAAAACTAGCTGTTAAGAATACATTTTCATTGATAATGGGAGCTGCAAAGTACTCGTAGTTTGCTAGCATTTTAAAAGTGTTGATTTCAATAGCGGTAATATCTCCGTCTGATAAAATGGAATAAGGCTTTTTAATGATGAACTTAGCATTGGTAAGGTCATTCTTAAGTGTGCTTTTCTTTGTGGTTATCACTATTACTCCATTTGCTGCTCTTTTGCCATAAAGAGAAGTGGCACTGGCATCTTTAAATGTTTCAATGTGTTGAATTTCATTTTCATCTAAATCCCCTTCAGTAAAGCCCTCCATTGGCACACCATCTATAATTACCAGAGGCTCTGGTACTTTTGGTATAGAAGAATTTCCGCGAACTCTAATTCCAGAACTACTTCCAGAAACCCCGTACCCTACAACTACCACTTCATCTAAATGCTGTGCATCTTCCTCCATTCGCATATTCATTATCGAAGAATAGATAGGAAGCTCGGTTGTCTTTTGCCCTATATAAGAAAACTGTAATTCCTGTCCATTAGTGACATCAAGCGTATAATTACCATCAAAATCGGTTTGGGCGCCATTGTTAGTTCCTTTTACAACAACGTTAACTCCTGGTAACGGTTGTCCAGATTGGTCAGTTACCGTTCCTACTATTTTTCTGACTGTTGGATTATAGGCATAGCCTTTCTTTTTCGCTTTTGTTGGATATCGGTTGGCATATTTACTGGTAAAATTCAGGTACTTGGCTTCTAGATTTGGTTTTGAAACATTATAGGTTGGGTTTCCTGTTGATAAAGTCACATTAACATCATTCCAATCTTTACCAGTTTTCTGATACACATTCGCTTTGTATGCTAAGTTTAACGGTGCGTTTAATGCTTTAGATTTTATATCATAATTAGGGATCCAGCCAGCGTCTTGCACCAGATAGGATAGTTTAATATTTAGATTCGTGTCAATAGGAGCGTCAAATTTTATAGTCAGTTCCCCTTGCGGTAGTGCTGGGGAGTTGTTGGCCTCTGCCAGTTGATTTTGAATCTCTCGTACATCCTTGTTTAATTCATTTATCTGTAGATTGATTTTAAAAATTTCATTCTTGATAGCGGTTATTCGTTCTCTGTAATACTGACTTATTTCTTTTATCTTTTGTAAGTCCAATGCCTGGCTGTCGGCACTTACCAATCGGTTTGTGGTTATCACTTTTTCCTCTTCTTCTAATCCAACAATCTGATTTTTTAAAAAAGTAACCTCGGAAGTTATCCTCTTAATTTCATTTTCCCAAAGTGTAGTTTTTGGATGGCTCTCAGATTTATCCAAGTAGTTAATATCATAAGACATGGATAAAATGGACACTGCTTGCAGCCCAGAAACTTGAATGCTGCTTTCTTCAATTTTATGGGACAGACCTGTAAAAATTACTTCAGACGTACCTGATACCAAGCTGCATGAGGCGCTTCGTGTTATTTGAGCCCCGCTTAAATACACAGTTACTTCGTTAATCTTGGATGAAATTTTTAAATCGTTTGCCAATACAAAATAGGGAAGTAGAAATAAAATTTGAACTAACTTTTTCATAAGGATTGGTTTTAAAGTTTTACCAAACCTATTTCTATAAACCAATTCTTAAAACTTAGAATTAGTAGCCGCTACCAATTTGTATGTGAACGTATGAATTGAATGAGTAACTATAAAAATTTAGCCTGTAATTCTGGAGTGGGAATCATACAGGCATCCTTCTTTCCATACCATTTATAGCGATTACGAGCAATAAAGTCATAAACTATGTTCCGAAGACCTTTAGGAAAAACATATAATAGTGAAGAAAGCGTTCGATAACCTTTTAGGTTTTTGCCTATCTGTAAAGCGGCGTCAGATTTGGTGTAATAGGCAACACCAGGTTCTATAAGAATAATGGAATCTACCTGAGAAGTGCCAATACCACGTTCTGCAGTCAATTTTTCACCAACCTCACTTTGTAATGCCGCGAAACGAAAGGTATCTTCTTTATCAAGTTTAATCACAAATTGCACAACCCCATTACAAAGGTTACAAACCCCATCAAAAAGAATGATTTTATTGTCGTTTTCCACTATGCAAAGATACCACGGGGAAATAGGAAGACCTAGATTTTATAATGTATTTAAGAAACTGGTTAAATCATTTTTTTTATCTAGACTTAACTTCTTTTTTAGACGGTATTTAGATTTTAAAATACTATCGGGTAAAACATTTAGCGTGGCTGCAATCTCCTTGGTAGTCAAATTCATTCGTAAAAAAGCGGCCAAACGAATTTCTTTTTCAGAAATATCTGCTGATAACGTTTTCAATTTCTGGTCAAAGTCGTTGTGCACCTCAGCAAAATAGGTTTTAAAGACCGCCCAATCCTTATCGGATGCATTTTCTTTTTTGAGCAACATTACGATACGCCTGAACTCTGTTTTAAATTTATCGGGTGAGTTCTTCACATTTTCCAAGTTTTCCATCAACTCTTGGATAAAAGTGTTCTTTTGTACCAAATGCAAGGTTTGACTGGTCAGTTCCTTTTGTTTGTGTTCAATTTCTTTCTTATAGATTTCTTCCTGCTTTTCTCTTGCAATACGGTTCTTTTTAATACGTTGTCGATAGCCAAAAACTGAAAGACCAAACAAGCCTAGAGCAGAAGCCATACCACCTGCGTATAGGCCTTTTTGAAGGTTGTCGGCTCTAGATTTTTGATTTAAGGTTTTGATTTCTTCTTCTTGAAGGGCAATTTCAGCTTCTTTTTTTTCTGTTTCGTAAATAATTCTAAGTTCTTCAACTTTTGATATTTTATCTCTGTTGTAAATTGAATCATTCAATTTTTTAAACTTTTTAAAATCCTCAAGTGCAGCAGAGGAGTTATTATTTTGATAAGCTAAACTCCTTTTGTTGTATGCATCTCTTAAAATTGTGTTGTTTCCAGATCCCTCTGCATATTTTATTATTTCATTGCAAAGATTAATTGTTCTATCGTATTGATTTAAATTAAGGTATGTTTCTGCAAGCTCTAATCTTGAAATTGAGCCTCTACGTTTTGAACTAATATTTTCTGCAATGCGAATACTTTCTCCAAGGCTTTCAATTGCTTTGTTGTAGTTCTTAGCGATATTATATAAGGATCCTAACTCAGTTAGTGCAGATGCCTCAATGGACGAAACATTGGTCTTCTTAGCTTTTTCAATCCCTTGAAGAAAAAGCTCTTTAGCCTTATCATAATTTTCCATTGATTTATATGATTTGCCCAAATCAATCAGTGCAACGGCTTGGTAATGGGTGTCGTCTTGATTGATATAGATTTCCAACGCCTCTTTATTATATTCTATGGCTTTTTTAAAATTCCCAAGGTTTTGTTCAATAGCCGCCAGATGATTTTTTGCATCAGCAATCCTTACATTCTTATTGATGGGAGCATCAATAATAGGAAGCATTTTTAGGCTTTCAAGAACATTTTCTAAAGCTATTTGGTAATAACCTCTACTTTCATTAATTCTTCCTTTAAAATCTAGAGAATATGCTATGCCAACTGAATCTTTGTTTCTTTTATTATATGAAAGATTTTTATCGTTTATTTCATCTGCCTTGTCCAAATTTCCAAGTTCAAATTCTAATAATGCAAGCCCATGATAGGCCTGTGATACAAAGATGTAATTGTTGTAAATTTTAGCAAATTTTAAAGCTTCTGTATATCTATAACGAGCCGAATCTACCTTATTAACGTTGTTATATAGAATTCCAAGTTGATAATTAGCCATTGATTGTCCGCCGCTAAATTTTATTTCATTAGATATCGCAAGTTGCTCAAAGGCATATTTTTTTGCTAATTCTGGATTCCTATACATGTAGTAATTAATAATCTTGTTATTAGTTATCACCTTGCTAGAATCTAGTTTTTGTGTTTTATAGTTCACTAATAAACTATCAATATCAAAATTCAGTTGGGATGAAACTTTCAAATAAGAAAAGAAAGCTAAAACAATTAAAAGAGATTTAATATTTGCCATGTTTAATAATGATTGGATGTAAGCAATATAAATAATTATTCCATTGCTAAGGCATTTGTAAAAGTGAGTTGAAAATCATCTGTCCATGGAAAGTCCATGAAAATTTAGATTCAAAATTTACAATAAATCACTTAAATGTATTGATTTTAAAGGGATTAAGGGTGTTTATTTTTTTTTCAGAAAAAGAGCTTGTCCGAGGTGTTTTTGTAATAGGTCTATAATGTTTGTCCATACTTTGTCCATGGACAAAATTAGGGAAGGGGTGTTTTCTGTTCTAGGTTTGGAGTGTTGAATCTTAAAAACCAAAAATTATGAAAACAAATCAATCAACATTTAAAAGAGGTATCTATGTATCTGTTTTAAGTTTAATTTTTATGGCCTGCAATGGTTGTAGTAAAGATGAAATGGAGCCAGGACCAGAACAACCAAATTTTTCTGAGGAAGAAGCATTAGATTTTAATGCTGCGGTCACCAATTTAAATGCTTTTGACCAACCGGATGAATCCCCTATTGTTGAGGCAGGCACAAGTAACCCTGAGCGTGATACTGAGGATACTACTTTAGAATGTACAACTAAAACATATAAAGGTGCTCCCGGATTTAATGAGATGTTTACCTTAGATCCTACTACAGACGTAATTTATCCAGGTGCTTTATTAAAGGGTGAAACCATCCCTACTGGAGCATATGAACGCATTAGCGGAGAAAGAGCACCAATTACAATTTCTGCCTCTTTACAGAATATAGCCAAAGTTAAGGTCGATATTGAGAATCCAGATAAACTATCAAATGTTAGACAAGGCATAGCAGATTTATTGAATCAAGAAGTAAATGGATCAACTGCAGCGGCAATAAATCTAGAAATTCAGGAAGTTCATTCTGCCCAACATTTAGAGGCTTCGGTAGGAGTTAATTATAGAGGCGTAGGAAAGAAAGTGTCCAACACTTTAGATTTTAGTAATTCGTCTTATAAAAACACCTTTGTCTTAAAATTTATTCAACGGTATTACACCTTAGATGTTGATACTCCAGGAAGTTCTCCTTCTGATTTATTTACTGGCTTGCCAAATGTAAATCTTTTGGGTTCTACAAGTCCAGTTTATGTTTCTTCAGTGCAGTATGGTAGAATGGTATTGTATACTGTAGAATCTAACTCTAGTATTACTGATGTTAAAAATGCTTTTGATGCATCTGTTGGTTCAACAGATGGTACTATTGATGTTGAATATCAAAATATTATCAATTCATCCAATATACAGGCACTAATAATAGGTGGTTCTGGAGCTGGGGCTGTACAAGCTATTAATGGACCAGGAGAAGTATATAATTTTATATCTGAGGGAGGTAATTATTCTAAAGACTCCCCTGGAGCACCTTTGGCGTATAAACTAAATTATGTGAAAGAAGGTTTTCCAGTTGCAAAAGTTGTTTTAGCTACGGAATATCAAATTAGAGATTGTGATTTAGCTTACCCAGAATATCAGGTAACAATAGATAAAATTACAGGTACACAACCCTCTGACACTGAAGTTAATGGAAATCTTAGAATGAAGATGAAGGTGGGTACAAGTTACTTAGATGCAAATAATAATGGTTTGGATGACGGTCCGTCATGGAGCAGATCTACAAGTAATTTTGTTGATGTTCAAAATGGTAAAACTGCCAGTATTGGAGAAGTATACATCTTCAAGCCCTATCGTCCTAATACTGCTGTGGACCAAATTGAATTCTATGGTGAACTTAAAGATTATAATGGTGTTTTTGGCAACCCAAGTCTAGGAAATAAATCTGGCAGTGTAAAACTGGATGCATTACTCATGAATGCTGAGCAAAGTTTCACGTTATCCTATAATGCTGGAATCACAGCTCATTTTAAGGTTGTACGTATAAAGTAGTTAGCTTTCTTAAATTTCAGTCGGTGCCTAAAGTTGGGATTCAACAACTTGGCGCCGGCTGTTATTTTATTCCCGCGAATGCGGGAATCTCTTTATGGATTCCGTATCAAGTGCGGAATGAAAAGCGAAATTATTTTTTCGCCTCTACCAAATCCAACTGTTCCACACTCACATTTGTGGTAAATAGGCCGTAGTTTACTACGGCTTTGTTTTTTTCGAGTTTATCAATAGTACCCACCGCCTTGCCATCAAACAATCGTACACGGTCACCTATTTTAAAAACCGGTCTCGGCTTTGTTTTTTCAGCTTGTATAGCTTTTTTCTTTTTAACTATTTTCTCTTTACGAACCTTAACTATTTTTTGCTCCAATTCGTTGGCCACTTGTTTCTTTTGAGCTTTTCTTGCTTTTGCTTGCTTGGCAGAAGTTTTTTTACGTTTGCTATTCTCAGTTTCTACAATTCTAAGCAGTTCCGAAACTAAGGGTCGCTTTTTATTGTCTAAAAAGTACTTTTCAGCGGCATCATTTAACTTGTTGCCCAAATAAATCATACGTTGGTTATGGTCATACTGCTCTTGGTAATTTTCTAGCTTGTTTTTAACTTTAGAATTTAACTCTTCTAATCGTTTTGCTTCTTCTCTGGCCTTAGTTTCCTCATCTTGGAGCCTTGAACCTGTTTTCGCCATTTTGGAGCGCTCCTTCTGGAGTTTAGCTATGGTTGCATCAAAACGAACCTTTCCACGTTCAATTTTCTTTTTTGCTTTGTTGATTAAAGAGTAGGGTATCCCATTTTTCTGTGCAACTTCAAAAGTGAATGAACTTCCAGCCTGTCCCATGACCAATTTAAAAGTGGGTTGAAGCGTCTGATTATCAAAAACCATGTTGGCATTTACGGCGTGTGGTAATTCGTTCGCCAATAACTTAAGATTTGAGTAGTGGGTGGTGATTACGCCATAAGCTTCACGCTCGTAAAAAACTTCCAGACAAGCTTCGGCTAATGCTCCTCCTAATTCGGGGTCAGAACCTGTGCCAAATTCATCAATTAAAAACAAGGTTTTATTGTTGCACCGCTTTAAAAACTGATTCATGTTCTTAAGACGGTAACTGTAGGTACTTAAATGATTTTCAATAGATTGATTGTCGCCAATATCCGTTAATATCTTATCAAAAAGAAAAACAGAACTGCGTTCGTGGACAGGAATCAATAAACCGCTTTGCAGCATTAGCTGTAATAATCCAATGGTCTTTAAAGTGATACTCTTTCCACCTGCATTTGGTCCAGATATTACGATAATCCGTTTTTCTTGATGCAACTCAATCGTCTGTGGCCAAGTTTTTTCCCTTTTTTCCTTGTTGCTCAAAAAAAGCAGTGGATGATAGGCATCACGCAGAAACAATCGTCTTTCATTATTGATTTCTGGCAATATAGCATTCATCTCCGAGGCATATTTAGCTTTAGAGGCTGTAATATCTATATGTGTTAGAAAATGTTGGTGGTTTTCTAGGTCTTCTGAATAGGGACGAATATAGTTTGTGAGCTGATTTAATATTTTTTGAATCTCTTCCTTTTCTTCAAATTCCAAATTACTAAGCTCTGTACTGTATTGAAGTGTAGCTTCGGGCACAATGTAAATAATACTGCCCGTTTTAGAAGTGCCCATTACAGTGCCTCGTACCTTTTTACGATGCATGGCTTTTACCGCCAGAACACGTCTATTTTCAACAACAGACTCTCGAATTTCATCTAAAAATTCAGAAGCCTGATATCTAGTAAGCGCAGCACCAAAACTCTGATTCATTTTTCCCCGAACACCATTAATTTGGTGCCGGATATTCTTTAAATCAATTGAAGCATTGTCTCGAATCTCTCCGAACTTATCGATGACGGAATCTATTTCTTCAACAATAGCTTTGTTTTCATCAACAGTCTCTGAAAAGACAAATAAGAGCGGATAGTATTCTTTAAATTTTTTGAAGAACTTTTTATGGATACTTATAGTCTTACAAATATTCCCAATTCTTCGAAATCCAGAAATTTCTAAGGTTGTATTCTCAATTTGTAGTAGTTTTAGCTCGCTATCAATAGAGTCAAAACCATGATTGGGAATACGGTTGTCATTTTCAAATGAGGCTAGGTATTCTGAGGTTTGACCAAGTATCGTCTTTAAATATGCTACATCTAATAAGGGTTGTAGTTGCAGTACAGCTTCTTTACCAAGTTCTGTGTTACATCTAGCTTGTAATTGCTGTAAAACAGTTGGGAATTCTAGGTCTTGAAGTGTTTTTTGATGTATGTGCTGCATGTACTTTTTCTGGCAGCGCAAAGATAATGCTTTCAAGAGAGGTAGTGGAATTGGTTTTTTAGTTGTTAAGAACGGCACTTACTAATTTTTCAACCCCAAATCGTACTACGTCTGTTGAGGACAACCCCGTTAGGTTCTCTACTTCGGTTATTTTTTTCTCTGCTTCTTCTTCATTTAAACCAACCGTATTTAAAGCGATTCCGGTGGTTTTTGGTTTCGTTTGTGAACCACAAACTGTAGCAACGGCCTCATTCAATTTAATGAATTCATCCAAAGGTGGAATGGGAATATGTGAAACAGGTTCCCGTAAATGGGTATGGGCAGCTTTATGGCAAAGTATTAGATGCGTGGCTTGTGAACCACGCAACAAGGGTAGGGTAGCGGTACTGCCTGGATGCGCTAATGAACCCTGCCCCTCTATGATTACAATGTCTTTATCCGCTTCAGCAAGAACAGCTTCTTGTACCGCACCAGCAGCCTGGTCCACTTTTATGGCGTCCAAGGGAATACCATTCCCCATAATAGTTATTCCAATTTGTCCTGTTGGAACAAACCCTACATTATGACCTTGTTTTTTTAATTCAGCATATAGCTCTAAACCTGCAGTCATTTTACCAGCTGCCATATCGGTCCCTATCATTAGAATGCGTTTATTCTTTAATTGAACTGCTTTTCCTGTAGCAATGGGGTAGCTAGGTTTTGGTTTACGAACATCCCATATTCTCTGTTTTGGGGAATCGATCAAATGATGTCCATATCGCAAATTTAAATCATCATGAAGACCATTGATTAATGAAAGTCCATTTTGTAAAGCTTCAGAAATTGGCTCATCCCATGTGTCTGGAAATTTCCCCCCGGAAGGGGCAATGCCAAGCACCAGTATTTCACCGCCTTTTTGAACAGCTTCGGCAATAGTGCCAATTACGGGGATGTCATAAGGTAATCCTACGGATTCCTTTACTGTTTTTCCTGCGTGCTTGGAATCTATGACACAAATAATGGAATGTTTGGAAAAGCGCATTAATCCAAAGCCCATTTTCCCCATGTCGGAGTCCAGCGCTCCCTCCATAAAGAGTGCTATTTTTTGTGAAGTATCAAACATGACAGTTAATCAGTTTTAAATTTACCTCCATGTCCAGGAACATCCAAAGGCATGGTAATTTCATTGACCAAAGGCGCTCCAGTGCAAGGGTCGGGATTGAGATTTAAGTGTGAGTCTAAGTCAATATGATTTAAAGCACCTGATACAGCGGCTCCTGCAGCAATAGAAATGGAACTTTCCCCCATACAACCAATCATGGTCTGAAGGCCAAAAGCCTTTGCCGTTGCAATTATCCGCAATGCACCGGTGATTCCACCGCACTTCATCAACTTCATGTTCACGCCATCTACGGCATCCGCCCATTTTGGAATATCACTTGCAAAACGACAAGATTCATCTACAAATATGGGTAAAGGTCTATTTTTAAACAGTTGTAGTAAATCATCTTCCTGTCCTTCTTTTAAAGGTTGTTCTACATACTCGCAACTTCTTTCAGAAAGCCATTGCATCATATGTTTGGCATCTTCCAATGACCAACCACCGTTAGCATCTACACGTATTGCAATAGGATAGTGCCTATGATAATCCAATACTTCATTATACATGGCTTTGTCTGCTTCAATACCATCATTGTTGCCTAATTTCACTTTAAGCGTTTTAATGCCCATGTTTTCTAAAATCAATGGTAAGCGTTCTCGAGCTTCCTCTGGCCCCATGATTCCTAACGTGATAGAAGTAGCATGCTTTGGTTTTGAAAATCCCAATAGTTGATATAGAGGCATTTGGACTTTTTTAGCCTTTAAATCCCAAAGCGCTATATCCAAGGCTGCTAATGCACAGGGGGAAACACCTTCTTTTAACGCAGTATCATAGGTATCTATCACTGAACTTAAATCTGTATACTTAGAAAGAAAGGATTCCAATTGTTTTTGGGCTACTTCTGGGGTTTCTGCGCCTTCGGATTTCCCTGGAGAAGTTTCCCCCCAACCAGTATGGTCTCCATCTGTCACCGAAACATATAGATTGGATTGCCCATCACGGACCCCCCGGCTTATGCGTAAAGGATATAATTTTTTCAGGTATACGGTTTTGTAGGCTACTTTCATAATTTTTTTATGTACGGATTATCCAAAAATTAGAATTCAAAATAAACGGAAATAGATAGCATTATCATACCTAAAACCCCAATAATTAAAACTAAGGGCAGTACAAACTTCAACCATTTATTGTAGCCAATGTTTACAATTGCCAATGAAGCTAAAATAATACCGGTTGGATTAATAAATTTAAAAAGCCCTACCCCAAATTGGTATGCATTCACCATAACTTCCCTGCCAATACCAACGTTATCTGCTAGTGGAGACATAATGGGCATGGTAAGAACAGCCATCCCTGATGATGAAGGAATAAAAAATGATAATCCGCTGTACAATAAATAGGTAACGTTAATAAACAGGCCCTTATCCATATCGGATGTTAGTTCGCTAGTGTAAAATAGCAGTGTATCGCTAATTTGCCCATCTTCCATTAGAATGCTTACACCGCGAGCTATACCAATAATAAAGGCAACCCCCAATAAATCTTTTGCGCCAGCTATAAATTGGTTTACGAACTGTTTCTCGCTCATTCTTGTGATTATTCCAATCAATAATGCCCCCGCCAAAAAGACGGCGGTCATTTCCAAAAACCACCATCCAAGTTGGGAAACACCATATACCATAACAACAAAGCAACAAGCAAAAACAAACAATACCAGTTTAAGTTTCCAATCTAGTTTGGTAAGATTATTTATACCGCTACCGGCAAATAGTTTTTGTATTTCATCTTTTTGACTAAAAATCAATGATTTGCTCGGGTCCTTCTTTACCCTTTCCGCATACCTGACGATATATGCGACACAGATTATTATGCCTATGATCAATGTTACTATTCTACTGTTAAGGCCTTCGACCCAATTAATGCCAGCTGCATCTGATGCAATTATGGTGCTAAACGGATTTACGGTCGAAGCCAAAGTGCCGATTGAAGAGCCAATATATATAGAGGCTATGCAAACCAAGGCGTCGTATTTAGCAGCTAAAAAAACAGGAATCAATATAGGGTAAAAGGCAATTGTTTCTTCCTCCAATCCAAAAGTAGTGCCCCCCAGGGCAATCAATAAGGTTACCAATATTATTAAAAGGAATTCTTTCCCTTTTAATTTTACACCTAACCAAGCAATACCTGCTTCAAAGGCTTTAGAAGCATTTACTATACTTACCAAACCGCCAATAATCAGTACCAATAAGATAATATCCGCAGATTGCATGATTCCTTTTAGCGGTGCTTGGATAAAAGATACCAGGCCCTGAGGTTTATTGTTTAAGGTAGTGTAAGTATTAGGAACACTTATAGGTTTAGAGATAGCACCTTCAGTAAATTTTTCAAGATTTATTTTAATTCCCAGTTCGTTTAGTGATTTTTGTGTGGCAGGAAGCTCTATAGTATTTTCCTGTTGCTTTTGCACGAACATATTTGTGCTATGATCATACAATAATCTATCATATTGCCCGGCAGGAACTAACCAAGTCAGAACACATACAACAGCTAAAATCAAAAACAGTATAGTATGTGCAGTAGGGAATTTAACTTTTTTTAAAAATGACATAGTAGTTTCGGTTTGTTGCTTTAGGAAAGATATTATTTTTAAATCATATAAAGAATTTGATATAATGAATGTATCCATAGAACCTAGCTGGAAAAAAGTATTACAACCAGAATTTGAAAAGCCCTATTTTAAACAGTTGGCACAGTTTGTCAAACAAGAATACAAACAACATACCTGCTACCCTAAGGGGAAAGAGATTTTTGCCGCCTTTGACCATTGTCCGTTTCAAGAGACCAAGGTTGTTATTATTGGCCAAGACCCTTATCATGGATCCAACCAGGCAAATGGGCTATGTTTTTCGGTTAAGGATGGAGTTCCACACCCTCCTTCCTTGGTAAATATCTTCAAGGAAATAAAGGTTGATACAGGTACTGAATACCCAAAGAGTGGTAACCTAGAACGTTGGGGGGCACAAGGGGTGTTGCTTTTAAATGCTACATTAACTGTTCGTGCGCACCAAGCAGGAAGTCATCAAAAAAAAGGATGGGAGCAATTTACAGATGCCGTTATTTCTACTCTTTCTAGAGAACATAACGGGTTGGTTTTTTTACTTTGGGGTGGTTTTGCAAAGAAAAAAGCAAGTTTGGTAGATAAAACTAAACATCATATTCTAACATCCGGTCATCCATCACCTTTAAGTGCTAATCGCGGACTTTGGTTTGGAAATCAGCATTTTAGTAAAGCAAATGAGGTATTGGCAAGTATGGGTAAAGAAGCGATTAAATGGTAATTAGAATTAAATTTTCTCTAGATTCAAAATATCTTACAAGTTCGTACGTTAATTCTAATACAAATGCTTAAAAATTCTTACAAGAATGATACCAAATACTATTCTGTTGGTTGATGATGATGATACCACAAACATACTTAATAAATTCTTTGCCGAATCCTTGGATGACACGATTGATGTAGTCACTGCAGTAAATGGTCAAGAAGCTCTGGATTTTTTAGAAGAAAATGATATTGAAGCTATTGGCCCATGTTTTGTTGTATTGGATGTATTAATGCCCGTAATGGACGGATGGGAGTTTCTAGCCGAATTCAATAATCGTTTTAGTGATAAATACAAAGAACAGGTGACCATATCTATATTGACGGGGTTGGATTCAGAAAAGATTTCTAAACAAGCAAAAGATAACCCACTGGTTCATGATACTGTACAAAAACCGTTATCTGATGCTAAATTCAGGGAATTGATCACAAAACATTACAAAGAAGAGAATTTAAGTCAGTAGTTCCGTACTATCTTTTATTTCTGATATTAAATCCAGTTCAAATAATTGCTTCTGGATTTTTTTTATGGTATCCACATCAAGTTGAGATTGCCCCCAATGTGTCTTGGACAACCATATTTTAATGTCTTCCAGTTTTTGACTATATCTATTGGCTAAAGTCCTGTCAATACTTGGAATCATTTTAAACTCTTCGGTATATAAATTGATGACCTCAAGAATATGATTCAATGTTCCTTTGTTCTCAAGGGCAAAACTATTGGTAACTGCTATCACAAAACAGGGCCATAATGTTGGGCAATCCCCCAATCTTCTAAAGACCCCATTATCTACTAATGGTTTTGTTGTAAAATGCTCCCACATAAAATAGTCGGCATCTTCTTCGGTTAAACCTTTTACGGCGCCTTTTAGGTTGTTTATGATTTCAAACTTTAATTCTTTTGTGTTCCAGTTCTGTTGCTTAGCATTCACATAGGCCATAAGATGGCTGCCACTACCATATCTACTTATAGCGGCCTTTTTTCCTTCTAAATCTGAGATGGATTTAAATTTACTTTTTGCCGCTACATGAATGCCCCAAAGTAGGGGAGATGCCACATAGGTTTGCGCTATTTTTGATTGATTGCCCTCAGTAATACTTTTTACTATACCTTCTGTAAGGATTATGGCCAGATCCGTCTCACCATCTGAGAGCATTTGTGCCATTCTACCTGTTCCCTCATGGATATCCGTCCACTCTAAATCAATTCCTCTATTTTCAAAGGCACCTTCTTCTATGGCTAAATGCCAAGGGAGGTTAAAATGTTCAGGTACTCCTATAATCTTGACCTTCTTCATCTAAGATATTTTAATTCAAAATTCATGAAATTTTCTCTAGACAGTATTTTATTAACTCTTCTACAGTTTTTGAAGGGTTATTGGAGAATTCACCTGTTGCCCTATTGGCCAATATGGCATTCATGGATACAGCACGATGTCCCAAAAGCTTTGCCAATCCATAGATTCCAGCGGTTTCCATCTCTAAATTAGTGATTTGTTTACCTTGAGACTTAAATGAAGACAGCTTTTGGTGAAAGTCCTCTAATTTTGGGTTTAAGCGGATACTTCTGCCTTGCGGACCATAGAATCCAGCATTGGTTACGGTAGTCCCAAATCGTATACGATTTGATTTTAAGGAGTTTGCTAGGTCAGGACTGCAATCGAACACGTATGGGGTAATATTATGTGATTCCCACTTGAGAAAAGCAATCAATTTGTCTGAAAAGTTTTGATTCTCAAATATCTTTTTTTTATAAAAGTGCATAAGCCCATCCAAACCTATTGCAGTTTCAGTTAAAAGGAAAGAATCAATTGGAATATTTAGCTGAATAGCTCCAGATGTACCGATACGTATAAAATCTAATCTTGTTTTTTTAGTTTTTTCGGTTCTAGTTGTAAAATCTATATTCACCAATGCGTCCAACTCGTTGAAAACTATGTCAATATTATCGGTTCCTATTCCAGTTGAGATGACCGAGATACGTTTGCCGTTTACAATACCAGTATGTGTATGGAATTCGCGTTTTTCTTTCTTTACTTCAACTTTATCAAAGTGTTTGGAAACATCGCTTACACGTTCTGGGTCTCCAACGGTAATGATAGTCTTTGCAATATCCTGTGGAAGTAAATTTAGGTGATATATACTGCCATCTGCATTAAGAATCAGCTCGGATGCTGCTAATGGCATGCTATAATTTTAGAATCCTATCGGAAGTTGTGTTATACAGAAAATTATATTTTAAGGCTCCGCCTAGATAGGCTTCATTATCACGCAATTGTGCATAATAATTGGATTTCCCCTGTAAAACTTCTTTCCCAATTTTACTCAACCTTACTGGACTGAATGAAGTAAACAAGGGTTTCATGGTACTGAGTGCCCGTTCGTATTGGGTGTCACCAAATCCGTACATACCTTGATTGGATAGTATTTTCCCTAAAAACTCCCGTTTTGTCTTAGGTTTTTCGTTTGTTGCAAGATTTAAAATATGATTTTCTACATCGTTAAGCCCATTTTTTATACTGGGAAAGCGTTGTAGATGAACTTTCATGGCTTCTGAAAGGTATTCGAATTGGTAATTTTTGTAATCGGTTAGATTTTCCAAGCGTATTGGATTATCACTACAGTACAATTGCCATACATAATCAGCATACTCAATATCATCCTGTGTAAGAACGGTACGCTTTTCATAAAGTGCTAGCAATTTTTCATCACTTAGTTCATTGAGTGCATAGAGTTTGTCGGACTCATCTTCTTTCCCACTGCAAACCAATGAAATTTCCGCATGTCTCCGATGGGTTTTTAGCCAGCTTAACACAGCTAGCATATTTATTTGGCAAAAAAGGTCGTATTCGAACCAAAGTACTATTTGGTCCTGTTGTTTGTGATTGCAGAGCGAACGATACTCTTTAAGCGTTTTCTCCACAAACCAAGACTTGGATACTTTATAATTTTTATTAAGGAACTCAAAACGGGTTTTCCAAAAGGATTCGCTACCTACCGTACTAAGGGTTTTACCTTCACAAAGCATTTCTCGCCATGTGATAATGTCTCCTTTTAGGGGTAACGTTTGTAATCTTTCCGTGAAACTGTCTCCATTTGTAATGTGCAACAGTGATTTCATCTTAAGAGTAGTTTACGTTGGTTAGGAAAGTTAAATGTAACATTTAAACGAAAAAAACAAAAACTATTCTGGTAAAACATCGTTATTTAACCGAAAAATTTAACACATCATCGATAAAATCAAATTATAACGCAACCTAATAATGAACCTAACCTCCGACTCGTTTCACCTTAAACCCTTTTTGTTTAAGAAATCCCATGATTTTATCCCGATAATCTCCTTGGATAATAATCTTTTCGTTTTTGTAGCTCCCTCCGACACCTAAAAATGATTTTAACTCTTTGGCAAGTTTCTTAAAATCGGAATCAGCACCAGTATAACCCTCTAATATAGTGATTGGCTTGCCTTTTCTTTTCTCGTACTTACAGATGATTGGTGCCTCTTGCAACCAGTAATCAGGTTTTTCTTGCTTGGGTTCATTGCTTTCTTCGGGAACGTGGTCAGGGAATAATTTTTTGAGCTGATCGTTTAAATCCATTGTTTACTTTTTTACCAAGCCTAATTCTACGAGACGTTCGTTTAGATATTCCCCAGCTGTAATATCTTCGAATTGTTTGGGATTCTCCTCATCAATACAATCTTCCAAACAATTCAAGGGCATTTCACTTATGGGATGCATAAAAAATGGAATGGAATAACGTGATGTTCCCCAGAGTTCACGTGGAGGATTAACAACTTGATGAATGGTAGATTTTAATTTGTTGTTGGTCAAGCGGGAAAGCATATCACCTACATTGATCATCAGCTGATCTGAAGTTGCAATGGCATCAACCCACTCATTCTTATGGTTTTTAACTTGTAAACCTTTGCCATGGGCCCCCATCAAGAGTGTGATCAAATTAATATCCCCATGCGCCGCGGCACGAACGGCATTCTTTGGTTCTGAAGTTATAGGCGGGTAATGAATGGGTCTTAAAATGGAGTTCCCATTTTTTATCCACTCATCAAAATAGTTTTCCTCTAAATCCAAATGCAATGCAAGTGCACGAAGGACATATTTAGCTGTTTTTTCAAGCATTTGGTAGGTCTCCTTGCCAACGCTATTAAACTCTGCAAGCTCTTTTACCATTACATTGTCTGGATATTCTGCTTCTAATTTTGGATTGTCTTGCACATATTGGCCAAAATGCCAAAACTCCTTTAAATCACCTTCTTTACGACCCTTAGCATGCTCTTTTCCGAAGGAAGTATACCCACGTTGTCCGCCAATCCCTTCTATTTCATAAGAATCTTTTACTTCTTGAGGTAGGGAAAAGAATTTTTTGATCTCTTCATATAAATTTTCAACAAGTTCATCAGAGAGAAAATGCCCGCTCAATGCGACAAAACCAATATTTTCAAAAGCACTTCCAATATCTTTTGTGAATTGCTCTTTTTGTTTTGGGTCTTCGGATAAAAAATCTTTAAGATTAACACTTGGTATCGCACTCATGGCAAACTTTTTTTAATACTATCAAATTTAAGGAATCTCCCTCTACCATTTTAAAAATTAGATGGCAACTATCCTTTTTACTACATTTATCTCGCCATAAAATTTAGTATGCGATACCATATTGGAGATTTAGACAATAAAACTTTGGTTCAGCTTTATGAGCGAATGCTTAAACCAAGGATGATAGAGGAGAAAATGCTTATTCTGCTTAGGCAAGGGAAGATTTCTAAATGGTTCAGCGGTATTGGGCAAGAGGCGATTTCGGTTGGGGTTACTTCTGCATTGAAGAATGAGGAGTATATTTTACCCATGCATAGAAATCTTGGGGTTTTTACAACAAGAAATGTTCCTTTAAACAGATTATTTTCGCAATGGCAGGGTAAAGCTAGCGGTTTTACAAAAGGTAGGGACCGCAGTTTTCATTTTGGTTCTCAAGAACATAAAATTGTGGGTATGATATCCCATCTTGGCCCTCAATTAGGAGTGGCTGACGGTATTGCCCTTGCAGATTCCTTAAGAAAAAAGAAACGGGTCACTTCCGTGTTTACAGGTGAAGGAGCGACAAGTGAAGGGGATTTTCACGAGGCTCTTAATGTAGCCTCCGTTTGGAACTTACCAGTATTATTTTGCATAGAAAACAACGGATATGGCTTGTCTACACCTATAAATGAGCAATATAACTGTGAACATTTGGCAGACCGTGCAAAAGGCTATGGTATGGAGTGCCGTATTATTGATGGGAACAATATCTTGGAAGTCTATGCTAAGGTAAGTGAGTTGTGCAAGGCCATTAGAAAAAGACCACGCCCTGTGTTGATAGAGTTCAAGACCTTCCGTATGCGTGGCCATGAGGAAGCAAGTGGCACTAAATATGTTCCGGACAAGCTTATGTCGAAATGGGCCAAGAAAGACCCTATTTCTAATTACGAAGCCTTTCTTTTAAAAGAGGGTGTTCTTTCCGAAAAGAAAATAGCTGCATTAAAGACTACGATAACCGACGAAATCAATTCTAATTTAGAGTTGGCTTTTGCAGAAGATGAAATGTCTTCAAGTTTAAGTAATGAATTAAATGATGTATTTCAAAAGTTTATATACCAAGAAGTTAAACCATCTAAAAAAAATAATAGTATTCGTTTCGTAGATGCTATTTCAGAAGGATTGAAACAATCCATGGATAAGTATAATGAGCTTATTATCATGGGGCAAGATGTGGCAGAATACGGAGGGGTTTTTAAAATAACAGAAGGTTTTACCAAGCAATTTGGGCGTAGTAGGGTACGAAACACGCCAATTTGTGAATCTGCCATTGTTTCTGCTGCAATGGGACTTTCTATAAACGGTATGAAAGCGGTTGTAGAGATGCAATTTGCAGATTTTGTGACCTCTGGCTTTAACCCAGTTGTAAACTATTTGGCTAAAGTACATTATCGTTGGGGGCAAAATGCTGATGTTGTAATTCGGATGCCTTGTGGTGGTGGAGTGGGGGCGGGCCCATTCCATTCACAGACCAATGAGGCATGGTTCACAAAAACACCAGGCCTTAAAGTAGTCTATCCTGCATTTCCTGTTGATGCAAAAGGATTATTGAATACGGCCATTAACGATCCAAACCCAGTTTTGTTCTTTGAGCATAAAGGTCTGTATAGAAGCGTTTACGGAGATGTGCCTGAAGAGTATTATACATTGCCTTTTGGTGAGGCAAGCATTTTAAGGAGCGGACTACAAGTTACTATAGTTTCCTATGGCGCCGGTGTACACTGGGCTTTGGAAACTTTGGAAAAACACCTAGAGATTGATGCTGAGCTTATCGATTTGAGGACGCTACAGCCTTTGGATATAGAAACCATTTATACTTCCGTTAAAAAAACTGGAAAGCTTATTGTGCTGCAAGAAGACAGTCCTTTTGGGGGTATTGCTAGTGATATTTCCTCATTAGTTATGGAGAATTGTTTTGAATATTTGGATGCACCAGTCAAAAGAGTGGGCAGTTTGGAAACCCCAATACCGTTTGCAGCTCCTTTAGAAGAACAATACCTTCCTAAAAAACGTTTCGAAACTGAATTACTGGCACTTATTGCATATTAATAAAGCAATAGTGTTAACCTTATATCGCTATTGGAGCAAAAGAACCTTCTCTTTTGGGCGTACTTAGCAATCTAGAATACATTTCTCGATTTTAACAAAACTTAACATAAGTGCGTAATCGATTTTTTAACATATGCGTATATACTATAAATACTAAATAAATAACTATGCAATTAACTAGAATTATATGTGCGCTGGCATTAGTTGGCCTCATTTCTTCATGTTCAGTCTCTAAATCTGCGAGACAACAACGAAACCTTTTGAGTGGTACGTGGTCATTGAATGATGTTTCCTATGAAAATAACCAAGGTTCTTTTAAATCTATAATATTCGGAGATGCCCAAGATATTTGTTTTGAGGGAAGCGATTGGTTCTTTAGGGATAACAACAGTACTGGTCGATATACCATAAAGCAAGGTTCACTTTGTCAAGGTGGTGACCGTTTTATCCGTTGGTCGATTGTAGAACCTGCAGATAGGTTAAGTCAATTACAGTTTAAGTTTATTGATGAAAAAAGGAAAGATGTATCAGGTGGGAGAGGATATCGATTAGACATTACAAACCTTAATGAACAAACAATGACCTTAAAATCCAACGTTTCGGTTGAGGGTCAACCAGTAACAATAGTTTATGAATTCACAAGAAAATAGAAAAACAATGAAAACTAATCTAAAAAAGAGTACAGCTTTACTAATGATATTTAGTCTTTTATTGAGCTGTAATACTGTAAAGAACGCAAATAATAAACAAAAGGGAGCTGTCATTGGTGCAAGTGGTGGAGCAGTTATTGGCGGAGTTATAGGTAACAACGTAGGTAAAGGAAACACAGCCTTAGGGGCAATTATCGGTGCCGTTGTTGGTGGAGCTGCTGGAGGGTACATTGGAAATAGGATGGATAAGCAAGCAGAACGTATTGAAGAAGAAATTCCAGGTGCAGAAGTAACAAGGGTAGGTGAGGGCATTAACGTGACCTTTAATGAGGATGCAGGTGTTTATTTTGACACCAATAAATCCGATGTTAAAGGAACTTCTGCCTCTACTCTGGATAAACTTGCGGGAATTTTAAATGAATATCCAGAATCAAACATACTTGTAGAGGGGCATACCGATAGTGCTGGTAGTGATGAGTACAATTGGAAACTCTCTCAACAAAGAGCAGAATCCGTCACCAAATATTTGGTCAATAACGGAATAGCGTCAAATAGGCTGACTACAAAATGGTATGGAGAAACACAGCCTAAAGAAAGTAATGAAACATTGGCAGGTAAAGCTAAAAACCGCCGTGTAGAATTGGCAATCATTGCTAGCGAAGCCTTAAAACAAGAGGCGATGCAAAAGACAAAGGGGTAACCCTTTAATTTCATCCCACAATGGAATCCCGACTTGAATAGTCGGGATTTTTTTGTTTTTAGGACTATCTTAAGAGCGTGAAAAAGTATGATGTCATTATTATCGGTGGAGGATTGGCCGGTCTTACCGCAGCAATACACTTAAAACAAGAAAATTGTGAGGTATTGGTGATTGAAAAAAACATGTATCCCAACCATAAAGTCTGTGGGGAGTATATTTCTAATGAAGTAAAGCCATATTTGAAAAGCTTGGGACTTGCTATTGATTTATTTCCATATGCTGAGATTGATACCTTACAGATGAGTACCCGTTCCGGTAAAATGATTGAAACCAAGTTGCCTTTGGGCGGTTTTGGAATTAGCAGATATACTTTTGACAACTTACTTTTTGAAAAAGCTAGCGCAATTGGGGTTGAGTTTCTATTTGATATGGCAACCTTGGTCACTTTTGAAAATCACATTTTCAAAGTCATGGTAGGTTCTAAAACAACTTACAATACATCAATAGTTATTGGGGCATATGGAAAACGCTCAGTTTTAGATAAGAGTTTAAAACGGAACTTCATTCAACAAAAATCACCTTGGCTAGGTGTAAAATGTCACTATGACTATGATGGTTTTCCTTCCAACCGGGTAGCACTTCATAACTTTAACGGCGGTTACGGTGGCTTGTCAAAAACTGAAGATGGCAGTGTGAATTTTTGTTACCTAACCACTTTTGCAAGCTTTAAAAAATCAAAATCCATTCAAGATTTCAATACTAATATAGTTTCAAAGAACCTTTTCTTAGGGGATTTTTTAAATAATGCTAAATCAAAATTTGAAAAACCAATAAGTATTGCTCAAATTTCATTTGAAAAGAAAAATACAGTTGAAAACCATATGTTAATGTGTGGAGATAGTGCCGGACTTATTCATCCTTTGTGTGGCAATGGTATGGCAATGGCGATACATAGTGCTAAAATTGTTTCAGAGTGTATTTTAGATTATCTGAATGATAAAAATTACGACCGTAGTAAGTTAGAAATAAGCTATACTAAGCTTTGGAAAAAGGAATTTGAAAGTAGATTGCGAACAGGGAGGGCCATTCAAAGTGTTTTGATGAACAATACTGGTTCAGAATTAGCTCTCAATACAATAGCAAGGTCAGAAAAAATACTGCAAATGATGATTAAGCGTACACATGGAAACCCTATCTTAGTATAATGCAGCTGGCATTAAGAAATACTGAGACTGAACTCATGGACAACCCAGATTTGGGAGTTAGTGAATTGGAAAAAGTATTTAAAGACATTAATAGGGTCAATGCCATATTGGGCGGAAGTTCTATTAGTCTTAAAGAAATCCAAGAGTTGATTAAACTCCATCCAAAAAAATCGTATACGATTTTAGATATGGGTTGTGGTGACGGTTATATGCTTCGTAAAGTAGCATTATTGCTAAGGAAACGGAATGTAGATGCCCAACTCATTGGTATTGATTTAAGAGAGGATATTCTTTCTATTGCAAAAAATGCGTCTATGGATTTTCCAGAGATTAGCTTTAAAAAACAAGATGTTCTTGAATTGAATCCAAAGGATTTTCACTGCGATATTTTACTTTGTACTTTAACAATACATCATTTTGACAATAAAGAAATATCCGTTTTTTTAGAGAAATTTATAGCTATATCTAAGATAGGGGTTATCATAAATGACCTACAAAGAAGTGAATTGGCTTGTTATTTATTTAAAATTTTTCGTTTTTTCTTTTTAAAAACTACCATTGCGAAAAAAGATGGATTAACATCAATAAAAAGTGGGTTTAGAAAGTCAGAATTACAAAGATTTGCAAAAAATATACCGAATGTTATTCATAAAATTAGATGGAAATGGGCTTTTCGGTATGTATGGGTCTTACAACTAAATCGACTATAGTAAAATATGCACCAAGTTAAAGTCGTTGGGGTTTCCAAAGAACTTCCACCTTACAGTAGAACCACTAAAGACATTATTCCTTTTGTAAACCTTTGGCTATCCGATCAAGAAGATCGGTTTAAAAGAAAAGTCATCAAAATTTTTGAAGGAGCTGGCGTTGATAAGCGTTACGGCATCATGGATATTGATGAAGTTTTTCATGCAACTTCGTTTGAGGCCAAAAACAATATCTATGTTAGGGAAGTAAAAAAACTGGGTAGTAAATCTTTACAAAAAGCATTGCATAAACAAGGTTGGCAAGCTGATTCTTTAGATTATATTATTACTGTTAGTTGTACAGGAATTATGATTCCTTCACTTGATGCTTACTTAATTAACGAACTTGGTCTAAAACAGGACATAGTTCGTCTACCAGTAACGGAAATGGGCTGTGCGGCAGGAGTTTCAGGGCTGATATACGCTTCACATTTTTTAAAGCACAATCCAGGTAAAAGAGCTGCTGTAGTTGCTGTTGAAAGCCCGACTGCAACCTTTCAATTGAATGATTATTCCATGGCTAACATGGTAAGTGCGGCTATTTTTGGTGATGGTGCGGCCTGCGTTTTACTTTCTTCACGTAAGGCAGATAATGGTCCTAAAATTATAGGTGAGGAAATGTATCATTTTAAAGATGCCACACACATGATGGGCTTTGATTTAACCGATACGGGTTTAAAAATGATATTAGACCCAACTGTGCCTGAAGTTATTGCCTCGCATTTTCCTAAAATTGTATATCCATTTTTAGAAAATCACAACACTTCCATTGAAAAAGTAAATCACCTTATTTTTCATCCCGGAGGACGAAAAATAGTGCAGACCGTTGAGGATTTGTTTGGTAAATTAGGAAAGCAAATAGATGATACTAGAGAAGTACTTAAAAACTATGGAAATATGAGTAGTTGTACAGTTTTATATGTGCTGGAACAATTTCTGGAGAAAAATATAACATCCGGAGAACAAGGGCTTATATTAAGTTTTGGACCTGGGTTTTCTGCCCAACGTGTTTTAATAGAATGGTAATGGAAGAAAAAGGCAAGCATAATCTGTGGGCTTTAATTCTTGGCGGAAGTAGTGGGCTGGGTTTGGCCACTGCCAAAAAATTGGGAAAAGAAGGATATCAGATACTAATTGTACATAGAGACAGAAAGTCTGACTTAGATTTACTCAATAAAAATATCGCAGAAATTACTTTAGGTGGCGCTCGTTGCGAAAGCTTTAATGTTGATGCTACCAATCCAGAAAGACAACAAGAGGTATTACAGCTTATTTTACAAGTAGTGCAGCAAGAGAAAATAAAAGTCTTGGTGCACAGTATTGCAAAAGGAAATTTAAAGCCTATGAAAAGTTCTGATGGTGCAGAACTGCTAAATCAGGATTTTCAACTTACCATTAACGCTATGGCCTTAAGTCTGTATGATTGGGTAAAACTTTTAGTGAAAAACAATCTGTTTTCTACTGATGCACGGGTGATATCGTTTACCAGTGAGGGTAACAGTAAGGCTTGGAGAAGCTATGCCGCCGTTTCTGCTGCTAAAGTCGCACTAGAGGCTATTACTAGGAATATAGCTTTAGAATTTGCATCAAAAGGCATTAAGGCAAACTGCATCCAGGCAGGTGTAACAGAAACCAAATCCATGCGTATGATTCCGAATAGTGACAAAATTGTTGAAGAAGCCCTTAAAAGAAATCCCAACGGACGCTTAACCACTCCAGAAGATGCAGCTAGTGCCGCTTATCTTTTAACTACTGATGACGCAAAATGGATTACAGGTACAATAATCAAGGTGGATGGAGGTGAAAGTTTGCGATAATGGAAAAAGATAAAATCCTGGCTAAACTTCCTTATACAACACCTTTCCTCTTCGTTGATGAAATCACCGAAATTAACGAAAGTGGCGTGGTTGGAAATTATGCGTTCAAAGCATCATCCGATTTTTATCAAGGTCATTTTAAAGATTTCCCGATTACACCTGGTGTTATTTTAACGGAATGCTGCGCTCAAATAGGTCTTGTCTGCCTGGGAATCTATCTTTTAGGTGAAGAATTGGATTCTAGGATTAAAATTGGGCTTTCCAGTTCAGAAATGGAGTTTTTATTCCCTGTATATCCTGATGAAAAAGTTATTGTGACTTCTGAGTTGGTTTATTTTAGGTTCAATAAATTAAAATGTAAGGTCCAAATGTATAATCCCAGTAGGGAATTAGTTTGTAAAGGGGTAATTGCTGGAATGTTTAAAACAGGAGCGGATGAATGATAGGGTAGTGGTTACCGGTCTTGGGGTTTGTGCTCCTAACGGAATAAGTCTAGAAAAGTTTACAAGGGCGCTTGAAAATGGAGAAAGTGGAATTAGATTTTTTAAAGAGTTAAAAGATTTAAAATTTTCATGTCAAATAGCTGGAAAACCGAACATTAATGAAATCAATCTCAATAATTACTTCAGTAATGTTCAATTAAAGGATTTAAACTCAAGCGGACTAATTTATGGGGTAATTTCTGGGCTAGATGCATGGGAAGATGCTGGTCTGGAAAAAGTCAATCAAGGAGGACAGCCAGATTGGGATAGTGGTATTCTGTTTGGTACTGGTATTTTAGGTGTGGATAAGTTTCGAGAGTCCATTTATAAAGTTGATGAAGGTAATGTGCGAAGATTAGGCAGTACTTCAGTAGTTCAGACTATGGCAAGTGGCATAAGTGCGTATTTGGGAGGAATTTTGGGTATGGGGAATCAGGTAACCACTAATTCATCTGCATGTATCACAGGTACGGAAGCTATATTAATGGGCTATGAACGGATTAAATCTGGTAAAGCTAAACGAATGCTGGTCGGTAGCTGCAGTGACAGCGGACCATATGTTTGGGGCGGTTTTGACGCTATGCGAATTCTTCCAAGAAAATACAATCACAATCCCGAAAGTGGAAGCAGGCCTATGAGTGAAACTGCATCTGGATTTGTCCCAGGAAGTGGAGCAGGGGCATTGGTTTTAGAATCACTAGAGAGCGCTCTAGAGCGTGAAGTAAAAATCTATGCAGAAATATTAGGTGGAGCTATAAATAGTGGGGGACAACGAGTAGGAGGGAGCATGACAGCCCCAAATAGTACTGCTGTTCAGCGCTGTATTACACAAGCACTTAAGAATTCTGGTATTATAGGGAAAGATGTTGATGCGATTAACGGACATTTAACCGCAACCACTAAAGACCCAACAGAAATAGAAAATTGGTGCAAAGCATTGGAACGCTCAGAAAGTGATTTTCCTTACATAAACTCATTTAAAAGTCATTTTGGACATTGTTTGGCTGCTGCAGGGAGTATTGAATGTGTCGGCACCGTATTACAATTGAAAAAGCAAAAAGTATTTGGAAACCTTAACTGTGAAGATTTGCATCCTGAGATTAAAAAACTGATAGCTTCTGATAAAATTCCTTTAAAAACATTCAATACTAGCATAAATATAATAGCTAAAGCTAGTTTTGGTTTTGGAGATGTGAATGCCTGTGTTATTTTTGGTAACTATACAAAATAAGCATGAGTCTAACTGAAGAAGAGAAATATCAAAAATTAAAGTCCATTGTTCAGACATATTTGCCAGATGATGTTACTGTAGATGCCATACAAATGGAAAGTAACTTCACAACGGAATTAAATATTAACTCTGCTAATCTTGTGGATATCGTATTAGATGTAGAGGATACTTTTGATATTATGTTGGAGAATGATGACATGGATGGTATGCAAACGGTAAAGGATGCATTGCAGATAATCGATAAAAAGATAGCGGAAAAATGAAAGAATTTGGGGAGTGGATAAAACTAAAACTTACCGTAGATAAGCGTTTAATATTCACCTATTGCATCATTTATTTTTCTTGGGGGATACTAATGAACTGGTTTGGCGCCGAAGTTCAGATAGCTAAGTTTACCTATTGGTGGCAAGTGGTAACCTGCTATATTTTATATATGGTGCCTGTTTCTTTACTGCTAAGAGGTTTACCATTTCATGCACAATATGCTTACGGTCTTGTAGCGATGTGTCTGTTGGAGTTTGGGGGCTATGCACTGGAAACTTCTTATGCGTACCCAAATAATTTATTGGATCAATTTTTTAATGAGCGAAATTTTAGTTTAGCTATGGCACTTTTCTTTGCCTTGTATTTTCCAATGGGGAATTGGTTAGTAGGAAAGGTGTACCGAGCCATTTTCAAATAAAAATAAACTAGAATTAAACTACTTTATGTCAAAAAGTAGTGTAATCCTTACTAGGTTGTCTTCGCGCTTCTTTTTTATTTTTATACCGTAATCAGAACAATAGATTGAAGTAGTGCCCTTAAGCTGATTGCCTTGTTTTGCAAAAACTATCGTAATCGGTTTAGTAGTTCCTTTAAGTGTTAGATTTCCTTTCACAAGATAACCATCATCTTTCGGATTAACAGCGCTACTTTCAAATTCTATTCTAGGGAAATCATCTTCATCAAAGTATTTCCCGCTTTTAAGGGACCAATTACGTAAACCATTGTTGGTGTCAAGGGTTTTAACCGCTACAGAGCCACTAAAAAAAGAGTTTTCAGGATTATCAAAGTCTATTTTACTGCTCGATTCAAAACCTTCAATAGTACCCTTGACGTCTTTGGAAACGAACTCAAAGCTAATCTTAGCTTTGGATATTGTTGTCTGTGAATTGACTGAATTATGTAGGCTGAATAGCGTAACAAGTGATAGAAACAGAGTAAGTCTTTTCATAATTAGAGTATAGGTTTTGAGTATTGAGTCATTTTTTAGATTGAAACTTACACCTTCTCCATTTCATATGGGTTATACTCAAGGTTATTGAAGTGTTAAACTTACTGGAATTAGGGTATTTTTTCTACAAAACGAAGGTATTTTTACTAACTTTAAAGAGAGTCATATGTACAAAATGATGGAAAGCACTCCAAAAGATAATCCAGTAATCAATGAAATGCGCTTTAAATTAGAGCGCAACCATACGGAGATACAGACACTATTGGATAAACTTAACTCTTACACGTGCGAACCCACAAATTATGAATGCTTTGAAAGATTACGTAATCTTAGAGATGATATTCAAGCTTTAAAGAAAGAGCATTTAAAATTGTTCAGCAGATTTGATATAAGGCAATGGAAGAATCAAGATGACTTGGTGAAAATTATGCGTGAACAAATTGCTTCTTTTAGAGAATTGGATAGAAAAATAGGGGCATACGTTTTAGATACAACAGGAGAGCATTAGTTAATGCTTTCAAATATTTTATTTTACATAATATAAATTATGATACAGATTGGTATATAAGTATTTCAGGTTCAACATCTTAGCTGTAAGTCATAATTCTATTATGTAAAATATCCCTCACGTTTATAGCCTTTAAGAGAATTACCAACAGGGTCATCAACCTGTTTAATTTACGCTACGAGAAAATTTTTCACACAAAATAAAATTCCTTCTAAACTTCGAAATTCCACAACCCTGGCGACAAACTTTCCGTCTGTACTCATAATTTGCCGTTATGTAAAATAGCCGCTAGCAAACGCTTGATTGCTTTTTAAATTCTAAAATGCTTAATCGCATTTTAAATTTAAACACAATTTCCAGCCGCTTGCCAACGCCATTTAAAAGCTGACCTTTTTGGTTTGTTCAAAATTTGAGTATTAAAGGAAATGTGTGCAAGATTTTTTTCTAGAGCATTCTCGTCTGATTGCCGCAACAGCTAAAATTTTCTCTGCGAGCAAAATTCTTAGCCCTTGCTAACCTCTCGTCTTGTTTGAAGTTTTTCTTTAAGTGCTTCTAACATTATGAAAATACGGCATAAATTCTGAAGATTAAGAATCTTTAGAATTTTGAGCGAGCTGTAGCGTTGGCATTGACTAGCACGGTGTTTATTGAAGTCTCATTTCTTTTTTTCTTGATAAAAAAAGAAACAAAAAAATCAAGGCTTACAGATAATTTTAGAAACAATGTACGGCTCAGTCGCTATATTCTAGAAAGCATTCTAACTCTTAAGACCGCTTTGAACTATTTGAAACATTAAGGTGGTTAAGAAACCTTATTACCAGCCCTCTAGAATATGGCCGCTCCCCTCGCCTATTGTTTAGCTAAAATTCTCTTAGGCCATAACCCTTTTACTTAAGAATAAACCATATTTTTCAATCGCTCCTCAATTTCAAAATTTTGATATAACACCTTACCAAAATGTTTTTCTTGAACCGGTACGTAGTTCTTATCTATGCGTGAGTGAATCTTTTTTAATAGCTCAACTAATTTTTTGGAAAATTTTAAATTATATTTTTCTGAGTAATAAAAAGAGTTGACAACGCACAAATGATAATTAGCATTAGGAGCATAAACTACATCCATTTTTTTATCCCGTAGAAACCTTAAGAAGTACTTAGTATAAATAAATTTCTCTTCATTTATTGAAAAAACAACAGCGGAAAAATTAAAAAACGCTGTATGTGGGATATAGGTGTCAAGCCATAGGTTTAATATTGTTTGGTGTTTGTTTATAGCCCATGTTTTATCCATTCTCCATACATCAACTACTAAATTGTCAATCTTAACCTTATATCCACCAAAACTATTTACTCTGCAGTCATATTGATTCATTAGCTCCATTAAATCATGGTCTGACTCAATTACAATATCTACATCGCGAATAGTTTTATTCTTTAAAAAATAATTCCTAATTATTCCGCTAAACAAATAGACTTTGGTATGAAGTGCCATTTCCTCAATAAAATCATAAACATTATTGGTTAGAGAATTTTTCAAATAAGAAGAAAAAGGCTTATTCTGTAATTCTATGTATTCTTGTATATCAGCTAATTTTTTGGCCACTTAATTTTTGAAAATGTATTAATGCAAATTGGTCGGTCATTCCGGAAATAAAATCTACGATGATTCTGAGTTTGGCATAATCACTTAAATTATCGAATTCATCGGTATTATTCTCAAAAAGAGCTGCCTGTATTATGCTACCGGAAATCATGCCTAAAGCCCTTCTTTTATAATCTTTAGATTTCTTAAAAAGGCAATCAATATAATAGTCTAATAGTCCAGTTAGAACAGAATGACCAGTAAGTTCAAGCTGTTGAATCTCTCTTTTCTTAAAAATATGTTTAACTGTAAAACTTGATAAAGCATCCGTTAAGCCAGATTCATCATCCTTAATTAATTCCTTGTTATAGCTTCCATCACATATTTCTTCCAAGTTCTCCACATAGTTTTTTACAGCTAGTTTAACCAACTCTGAAATTAAAAAAATTCTAAGTTTTACCATTCGTGATAATCCTTTTGCGTCACTTTCTATTTTCGATAAATCTTCTAGTTTCTTTTTAACTAAATCAATATGCCCAAATTTACTTTTTATAAAATCAAAATTGTACCAACCTTTATTAAAACCATCTTCAATATCCATAACTAAATAGCAAATTGAATCTGCGGCTTCCATTAGATATGAAAGTGGATGACGAATAAAAGAATTTCCATTTACCATTCCACAATTTTCACCAACTAATTTTAAATATTTGATTTCGGATTGAAAAACACCTCGTTTACTAGTGCTGATTATACTTTTGTCAATTTTACCAGAATTTGGATACTTCAGAAATGCACCTAACGTTGCATAAGTTAAATTTAAACCTGCTTCTTCCTTATGCAATAACTGTAATTTGGTCAAAACTCTCAGTCCCTGCGCGTTACCATCAAAAAACTCGTAATCCTCTCTTTCTTCTTTAGAAAGCGTAAAATTTCCGTTTTCATTTTTAAAAAGATCTTCAAAATAATTCGCAATTACAGTTTCTCCGAAATGCCCAAAAGGTGGATTCCCTATGTCATGTACCAAACAAGCATTTTTCAGAATCACAGGGATTGTTCTGTGAATTTCTTCTTTGTCTAACCTTGTTTTATTTAGAAATTCTTCTTGTTCACAAACCCTTAGTCCCAATGAATGGCCTATCGCCATTACTTCCATGGAGTGAGTTAATCTTGAATGAATATTATCGTCTAATGTTAAAGGGAATACCTGAGTTTTATCGTGCATCCGTCTTGTTGCAGGGCTGAAAATTACTCTACCAAAATCACTTTCAAATTCGTTTCTAGGGTCTAGAGTCTTATCCCTTGTTGTAACACGAATTCTTTCTGGGTTTAGATATTTATTCCATTTCATATTTTAAAAGTTCAATTATTAATCTACATATAAAAACTATACTTTAATTGCATTACATCTTCTGGTTCTAAATATTTTAATATTTCACCCACATTTCGTGCACACTCCAATGTAATTGGAAATTTTCTATCAAATTGAGTATTATTCCAATTCATCTTTGTCAATGCAAGAATCTCATCGCATATCACATTGGGGGATTCGTCATGTTCAAATAATCTAATTTCAATTGGGCTTGGAATATACATGCCTGCATATGTTTCAAAATATGGGACTGAGCCTCTAGTATAAAGTAGAAGTCTTTTTTCTGAGAGTGAAACTTGAGTTCCTCTTAAAGGTGGATATTCTCCACTCCTATATAATCTCAATTTAGACGGCATAATTGTAACCAAATCTATTTGATATATATTCACCTGTTTAGCGGCCTGCTTAAAGCCATAAATTTCATCTGGACTAAAATTTGAGGTTTTATGTACTACAAGTCTTCTAGGGTATATTTTAACTGCTTCAAAGTACTCTTTTAATGATATTGACAATAGATTAAAAGCTTGCTCTTCATTCATATGAGGCGTTCTATCATACTTGTTTATTATGACTTCTTCACCTCTTAATATAACACCTTTACCAATCTCATTGAATATTTGCGCTATACTTGTTTGAGTGGTTTTACTATCTCTACTTTTGTAAAAACTTATTCCAGCATAACAAGTTGAATCAGAAATATCCTTCCTTATTAAAGCCCATGGTGTACCAGAAGCTTTATAATAAATTGCAGTAAAAAAATTCCATGCTATAGTCGCGGGGTCTTGCATGCCACTTGAAGGATTTGCAATTTTATCCCGTAGCATCTGAATTGGGACATTATACTGCATAGCTTTAGCCTTTAGGTACCTTCTGAAATTTTGTTCCTTCTTTACAATGACTTCATCTATGGCTGACTCTTTAAAATCATTCTTTTCTTCCTCATCTTCTGGTTCCAAATCTTTTCCCTGAACTAAGTTGAAAAAGTTATCACTTAGAACACAGAGAATAACATCGGGTCTTTTATTCTTAGTCAAAAACTTAATTTCGGCTAAATATAAATCTGCAATTGATGTAATGCGAGATTCAAAATCCATGTCGCTGTTAACTATTTCCTCAAACTCAGAATTATTGATTTTTCGCACATAACCATCATCATATACAATTTCAGATTTAAAGCCAACCTCTTTATTAAACCCACAAAAATTTAAAAAAAGATTTGGATGCGGAACACTTCCATTCTTTCCACTTTTACCGTCAATATGCCTTTTACAACTATTTAACCATTCCAAAACAATATCTGTGCTCTCCGATTTACCTATAATTCCAATTGTTATTTTATCTGGACGTACTTGGTCTAAATCATAGGGATTATAACTAAATATGCCTGATTTAGGACAAAGATGTTGACCTTTACCGAACTGAAGAGATGGCTCTTGAATATATCTTAATTTCATTCACTAAATAAGTTTAGGGAAAGTTCATTATCAGCTTCTATAATTGCCTCACCTTTTTGAATTTGGGTTTGATCATGTTTAACAGGTTTCCATTTTGAATCATCTATTTTAGTCTTTATAAAAAGTGGTTCGGGAGTTTTAAACTTTAAAACTCTCTTGTCCACAGTAAATAAATCTTTATAAAGCAAAAAGTAACACCAAAATTTATAGAAGTAGTATATAGTTTTATTGTTTTCTAACCTTTTAATGCCAGAGATATAATCTTTTTCAAAGCGACTAGTTTTATATCCTCCAGGATTTGTAAAGCTCCATGTTGAGTTAATCGCCAAATACCAGACATTATTAATAAGTTCAAAAGATGGTATAAACGCTAGATGTCTATAACAGATAATGTGCTTTTCTTTCTTATTTATTATTTCGGAAATTACAGTTTTAGTTGCATAGTTTTTGGCCTTCCACCTTATTTCTTTCGGCGCTGGATTTTCTCTATCTACCATACCAAAACGTAATAATTTTTTAGTGTTAATCCATTCCAATCCTCTTACAAACAAATCTTGCCTTAAAGTATTTCGCAAAAGATTTTTAAAAATCCTTAAATAATCTGAGTTGTCGTCGTAGTATTCTTTGCTTTTAACTGCCGTAATAGTTCCTTTATCTACTAATTGAGAAAAAAACTCTTGGTCATCAGATAAATTCCTAAATGTGATTAGTTTCCCTTCGCGAAGTAGCCAATCATTACACATCATATTACGCTCTTTAAGCTCATTAACCAATAAAGATTCTTTGCTTCTTGGACTTTTCAAGGCTCTATAGCCCTTGTTAATTCTCCATGAATTAATTCTTTTAAAAATTTTGTCTTCTTTAATATCTAGGTCTGCTATATAAATATTTTCTGGAATTTCAATTTCCAATAGGTTTAAGAAAATCTTTTCTCCCATATGTGATAGATAACCTTGAGTAAACTCTTTTGTTCTATTTTCAATTTGAACATCAGAGAACTCATGATTATATATTTTGGCCAAGTAAGTAAACTTTTCTAGAGATAATCCCTCGATTCTTTTGAGTAGATCAACATTATCTAGAATATGTTCATTCGAATTGAAGACTAGTGAACTAGGCTTTATTTCTTCGAACTTTTCAACAGGATATTTCTCTTGCCTTTTAGTTAGGATAAAAACATAAAGTACATCAAAGTGATCTTTTAAATCATACTTATCAAACTTCTCTAAAGTATCCTTTATTTTTTGTGAACTAGAAGTTGAAGTTATTTGAAATGCAACTCTATTTTTAAAATCTGCAAGATCTATAGCTGGGAAATTATTTTTCTTTGTCGAATTAAGATTCTCTAGTTTAAGATCAAAAACTGAATTTAATACTGGTATCAAAAAATGCTCGGAATGAAGATTAATATCGTATTTCCCAAGTTTATTATATTGCTCCACTTCAACAACAAATCTTGTAGAATATTTTACTATTTCGTTTATCTTATCTAATCTATTCAACTTTCTTGTTCAATTTTAATTTCATATCCCTAGGTTAAGTATAATATATTTACTCTTGTACAACATTATACTTTGTAGATTTCCGGATTATAGGATAGGATTCGTCTTATAATTTCATCTTCATTATCAGTCAGAGCTAAAAGCTCACCATAAATTTTGTTTTTTGAAACCTCTTTAAGAAAGTCCCACAATGGTCGTTCAACTGTCCACCTCTTAATTCCAAATAAAATCATAGGCGAGATATAGCCCATTGATTTATAGTGATTTTGAGTTGCGTCTTGAAATATTTCCTGAGTCGTTCCAGCACTACCAGGTGCGAAAATGACACCATGCTTTGCTATAGATAGAAGCCCATCTTCTCTTACGCTATTTGCGAAATATTTTGCGATATGAGTGGCAAATGGAGCTGGCGGTTCATGACCATATAACCATGTAGGAATTCCGACGCTCATACATTTATCTTCTTTACCCTGTTCAATCGGGTATTTTTTCATGACTTTCCAAGCACGATGAAGCCAGTCTTTATCCTTATATTCCTTGCCCGCTTCGCCATGTTCAGGCCTTACTTTCATTTCGTTAATTGCATGATTTAAATCCTCCTCACTTCTCTCAGCAAAAAAGGCACCCAGATGAGTTGCTTCCATAGCCCCTGGGCCACCTCCACTAACCATCAAAAATCCTTTTTTTGTAAGCTTTCTTGAGAGTTTGGCTACTTTTAGATAAAACTCATCTTGTCGCTCCATACCATGCCCTCCCATAACTGCAACAACTTTCCTTTTGGAAATTACTTCATTAAGCGCATCTGTCATGCTATGATCATGTAGTCTTCTCAAAAGACTGGTCATTATAGTATCTGGCTTATCTTTTCCTTGATTTTTATATTGTTTGTAGATTTTATAGTCATATGTGTTTTCATAGCCATCTGGATCTTTTAAATCAAATCCCTTGAAAAGTTCTCTCGGGTGGTATAATTTACCTCTATGGACCTCAAAAAAATACTCTTTAACATCAGGAATTACCAAACCGCCAGTTTTAACAATATGACCTGAAACATTATCTGATAAATCACATCCTAAGAAAATAGAGTTATCAAATTCTTTTTTTAGAATATCATTTTCGAATTCTTTCAAATCTAAGTTTTGAATTGCCGCTTTCTTTGAAGTGTTCAACCAAACTTTAAAGTCTTCAATATTATCTATTTCGGTCATAATCGTAAGTTTTCGGTATTAATTATTAATGTATGAGGTTTGGCCATTGACCATCTAAAATCAAAAATCTGGAGGAGGTTTTGGCTAAATGGGGAGAAAGTAAAAGTAATTAATTTTAACAAGTATTCAATTACGTAAATCAATAATAAATTTGAAAAATGTAGTAAAATACCATTTCACACACATTACACTCCCCTCCTATCGTCGGCTCGTATAATAAGTGTTCCATTACCTTTTGAGAAGAAAGTTTTTAGAAAGAAAAAAATCAATGAAGATGGTAACAACTTTCGCTTTTAATCAAAGCTCAAGTTACATAACGCGGAACATTATGATACATTTTATATTATTGGTTTAGCCAGTGGCTGAAGCAATAATCAAGAAAGACGATGCGGCTGCCAATACACCGTAAAGGTTTAATGTAAAACGTAAGTCTTAGTCGGACTTTCGAAGACTGCTTTTTATTTTGTTGGCAGAAATTTTTTATGAATTCAGTAGGATATATAAATAATTTAGTACGGAAGGTTCTGTATACTTGCTATATTTCTTTGTATAAATATATACCGAGTTTAAAAGCTCTTTCAGCAAATTGATTGGCATTAGAAATTGATGTGTAAACTTCATAGCTGTCAACTCCAACCCTTCTTTTCTCTACAATATTTTCATGGACATAATCATAGAAACGAGATTCAATTATTGATTGGATTTTAATTGAATTAAATTTTAGTGTATACTCGCTATCATATGAGTGTTCTTCCAAGAAAATTATCAAATCTTCAAAGTCCTTATCTCTTAAAGACGACAGAATAGAATTATACTTAAACAAATTATCGGACATAGTCCAAAAATAAGGATTAAATCCAATATTACTTTATTTTGATGGAAACAGGATGACTTTTAGATTATAGTTATTGAAGTAGTTATATTAACAGAATTTAGGTAAGGCTATAGTGTGGTTCTTCAAGAATTCAACGACGAGTCTTTTTTTCTTTTTTATCTGTCTCTACGAGTTTGTCATCTTGCCATGTCCCGCTGGTAAGTACGCTGCCATCCTTTGCGTAGAACTCGCCTTCCCCATTACGTTTGTCATCTTTCCAGTTCCCTACATATTTTTCACCATTAGGCCAATAATAAGTGCCATATCCAGTGCGCTTTGCATTCACATAACCTCCCACATAATATTCTCCATCTGGCCAGTAAAAAGCGCCTTGTCCATGACGCTGGTTATCTTTCCATTCGCCTTCATATCTACTGCCTGTATCGAGTAATGCAATTCCGTACCCGTTGGCCATATTATTACGTACTTGGCCAACATAATGCATTTGATTGCCTTTTTTACTCTTAAAGGTGAGGTACTCCCCAAAAGACTTTTCTTGCAACTGTTTCCGTAGACGGTTAAGCTGAATTTTTGCTTTTTCATGGGCAAAGCTCAACGAATCGTAACGTTGAATTTCAATTGGACTGGCTAGTTTAGGAAGCGCTAAAGAATCATCTTCAGCTTGATTTGTTTTGTCCCTTAATCTTTGCTCATTGTAGTTTCTAATTTTCTTTGCCAGTGCAATACGTAGTTTAAGTCCGTTATTTTCACTTCCTATTTCATGTGCAATTTTATCATACTCCCTAAGCGCAGTATTGTAATCATCAGTTAATAAAAGTGAATCCTTTGAAAATAGATCTTCGTAGATGCTAACTTTTTTCGTCAGCTTTTCCTCATCGGCATCAAACTTATTAACTCTATTTTGTAGCACATTTAACCTAAAAAATAGACCAATAGAAATTACAACTGCAGTTGCCAATAATAAATAAGGAATTAAAATGCGCTTTTTCATCTTTACATTCTTACAGTCTACTTACGATAAAGGCTAGTCGTTTAGATGTATTGAAGGTAACTTGTTTTTAACCTTCCTAAAATCAGGTGAAAAATAGACATGAAAACGTAAGGTCCAATTTTGCTTAAACTCCCCTGCATTTTCCAGAGTCTGACCTTGGGAATACATTAATCCACCAGCTACAGTTAGTCGTGGGGTAAGGATATAGCCTAATGTTGTTGTTAAACGCAAGTCTTCCATTACACTTCCCACTACAGTTTTTCCACTTTGCATGATAAGTTCAGATTCTGGGGAAATGTACAGGGTTTTAGGCGCTAGTTTATCATTGTTCAAAGGAATCTTTGCCCTAAACATATAGCGCCACCTATTTCGAAATATATAATCGCTATTTTCTTCAAACCCTTGCGTCCATCGGTGCTCAATTCGTATACGATGATAAATCATTGCTGAATACAGGGGCTGGGCAAATTGATATTGATGCCAAATTCGAAATTCTGGGACTACATTACGATCGGTTGAACTTTCATCAGTATTAAAGTTGATTCGCACTACACCGCCCAAGGCAGCATTGATTTTTTTATTGTAAATGTAACCAATGGCGTGGCGGTTATAGATTTGCCCTACTTGACCAATAAATGGAGTTGCTTCGGTTTCTTCAAACCGAAAATGGGTTTGTGCTACCCAAAATAAACGTTTGGAAATCCTGATATTTCCGTAAGTATTTATCCATAGTCTGGTTTTTGGGTCCTTAAACTTTGATTCTGATGGAAGGATTTCTCCATCCATGTCTTGTGCCATTGCAGGTTTACAAAATGCTAGTAGCAGTAAAAACAAAGTAAGTATAGAGCTAATAGAGTTTTTCATGTACTATTGCTCTTTTTTGATAGGTTGAAGTCCAAATAAAGCTATGACCTTAAGAGGGTCTGTTTCCTTCCTTAGTTTACGCTCTAGTTTTGAAGTATTTTCTACCCTTAGTTCAAGCATTCGCTGGTAGGTATCTTTCATCAATACATTCAAGGCTTTTGCATCTTTGCATTTAAATTCTTCTTGGGCGTGGGTCAAAAAATAAGGCACTAAGACTTTTCGGTAAGCAGAAGTGATGCGCTTTTTTACCTCTTCGTCCATAAGAGTCGCCATAAATGGATTCCATATACGATCTTGATATTTTATTTTGATAGTTTCTTCTTGCTCAGGAAGTTTGATAATGTTTTCCGCTAATACATTCAGCTGGTCATAGCATGACGATAGCTCCTTTGCTTTTATAAGTTTGGATTCTATTTTTGATAATGAAGAATATGAACTTAGTGCTTCATCTGAATGCTCTTTTAGAATGTTAAGCGCCTTTTTAATTGATGATGGACTGTTATTAGCTGAAGAGTCGATACGAATATGCAATTCTTTTTGCTTAGCTATCAACTTCTCTTCAATACTAACAAGCTCCTGCTGCCTTTTTTCATTTGTGAGTCTTTCTTCCAGTTTGTTTTTTATGGAGCTTAAACTTTCCCTTGCATACAGGCTCAATTGAACCAGACTCCCTAAGTCATTATTTGAAAAATCGAATTCTTCCTTTGTATCTAAACTGAAAGAGCGATTTGTATTATTTGTGGTATCTGACACTATCACAACATCAATAGTGGCAGAAGGTTTTCCTGATGACCAAAGCTTTTGAATTAGTTGTTGTCTTGGTGCAAATTCAATAATGTCCTGGTCATTGTAGCCTAATAATTTCCCAATGGGCTTTAAAAAATCCTCTGCAATTTTTTTAATTATTTCATATTGAAAAGCCGCATTGTTATCAGATAGTTTTAAGATATTGAGTTGTGTGTCTGCTAAAAAAGAAGTGCTTATGGCATTTGCAGCTTCATAATTTTCAGAAATCAGGACTAATTGTTGCTGCTCTTCTTCTGTTAATTGGAAATATGGAACTTTGACTTTGAATTCGGGCAGAAAAGAAGACTCTCCAAGTTCAGAAAGAATATCATCAATTTTCTTGTAATAAGCAGCATTCTGAGCCAATAATTGCTGCATCTTCCCTCCTACTGTGTTATCAAAACCTGAATTGGCAAATTGATAGATCGCTATGGCTTTAATATATTTTTCATCAAGGTTTATAGTTTTTGTGGTACCTGAAAAAGTGCCATAAATAGTCTCATTTTTGCTATCTCCATCTATTTCAGTTTGGATTTGGTTTAAAAGCCCATTGGAGAATATCCAATTTTCTGAAGCGCCTGTACCAAAGGAATCATAAAGGGACCATTCGTCATGGGCCAATCCATTTCTCAAAAAACGACCGGCCAATATTAAACTATCATTCTCTACACGAAAACTCTTTTGGGGAACTCCATTGTTAAAATCAATACTACTTTTAAAAAGTGTTTGGGATACTTTAGAATCTTCAATCTTGCTAACCGTATATGTCCAAGAACCATTAGGCTTACCTTTTACTATTTTACCTGAAGTTTTTTCTTGAACACCGTTAATTGCAACTCGATATTGATAATCGATGACTTGTGATTGGTTATTGGATTGAAATTCACCAAATTGGAACTTCCAATATCCCGTGGGATAATTATTTTGAAAGTTACCAGCAAAATCAAACGAATAATCTTGTTTTTTTAGAAGAGAATCAAGATTTGCTTTTTTTAGGTTGAAGCTGCCATTTAGTACAGTGTCGCCTTCTATTAATTTATAACCATAGTCTGCATCCCCTTTGTACTTACCAACGGTAAGCGGCCCTTTGTAATGTAGGTTTTCCTGTGCCGTAGTTTCATGGCAAAAGAAAACTAGAAATAGAACTCCGTAAATTAGCTTGTTTAAGCTAGGGTAAGTTAGATACACAATTCAATAATGAAAGTTAGTTCATTACTGATACGATTAAAATATGATTTTAGATGTTTTAACTCATTAAAGTTAAAGCAAATGAAGAAAATAAAATGCTCCCTTGTTATAATACAATAGTGGAGCAGAAAGAAATTAAGAACCTCTTGGCATTTCTTTAACGCTTGACCATTAGCATTTTATTTAATTTTAAGATGTTCTACTAACTAATATTTATAATTATGAAAAAGCTGTCAACCCGATTCTTGTTAATGATTTTCTGTTTTTGCCTCAGTACCGTATATGCTGGCGATTCGTTGAAGGGTAATTTTACTACTGGGAATCCTCAAATTAGCTCTATAAATAGTATGGCTTTTGGTCCAGAAGGTATTTTGTTTATTGGTGATAGCAAATCTGCCCAAATAGTTGCAGTAGACTTAAGTGGACAAACAAAAATGGACCATAGTAAATTAAGAATTGATAGAATAGATCAATTATTGGCGGATATGATTGGTAGTGCTACCGATGAGTTACAGATTACGGATATGGTCGTAGACCCATCCAGCAATAATATTTATGTTTCGGTCAATCATAGTTCTGGTAAATCTTTGCTCTTTAAAGTAATCGACAATACATTAAAACAAGTTCCATTAACAGCAGTGTCATTCAGTAAAATTTCGTTAGATGACCCTATTGCTATGGGTGCAAAGGACAGACGGGATAGAGACCTTCGTAAATGGGCTGTAGCCGACATTGGCTACTCCGAAGGAAAAGTAATGGTATCTGGATTGAGCAACAAGGAGTTTGCATCTACATTCAGAGTAATAAATTTTCCTTTTGAGAATAAGCAGGCACATGGGAGCTTAGAAATTTATCATGCTGCACATGGAAAGTATGAGACGCATGCTCCAATCAAAGCCTTTTTAGCTACCAATGTTGGTAACGAACACCATCTAGTAGCTGGATACACCTGTACACCGTTGGTATTGTTCCCAATGGAGAAAATAGAACTTGGTAGACATAATAAGGGAAGAACCGTTGCCGAATTAGGTAGTGGTAATTCACCTGTTGATATGATTGAGGTTGGCAGTGGAGAGAAAAGATTTTTACTTATAGCCAACACAAACCGCCCACTGATGAGAATGAAGTTTGCCGATATAGAGGCATATAAACAATCAATGACAAATCCTGTAACCATTAAAGGTGCCACTGAAGGTGTGGCGTATGTAAACATGCCGTTTGTAAATGTGCAACAACTTGATAATCTTGAGGATGGTTATGTTATGATACAAAGAGAAGCCAATGGTAACTTAGCCCTAAAAAAAGGAAGTGATTGGTGGATCAATTAGTTTTCTGTATCCTTTGAAAAACTATATTTACTTACCAATTATAGTCCTTACTAGTTGGGTGTCATTTTCGCAAGACCCACCTTCTTTTGTGTTTAAAAAGAACAATATTAAATGTATTGATAGTGCTTTTGATGAAAGTGAGTTTTTAGTTTTTAACGGGGAAATAACGCTGCAGGAGGCTAAAAGTTCAGCTCCTATAATTGGTCAATTATACAGAGATGGAGAAATACATTATTTTGAACCTATAGTACCTTTTGCTTACGAAAAAAAATACTCGTTAGCATATAAAGATTCGATTGTATATTTTAAAATTGAAACTCCAAAAGACTATCAGTTTTTATCGGTAAATGCTATATATCCAAGAGCTACAGAGCTCCCTGCAAACATCTTAAAGTTTCATGTTCAGTTCTCACGACCTATAAACCTTGCAAACGTTTATGACCATATCTATTTTATAAGCTCTAGAGGAATTATAGTAGATCGGGCAATCCTACCATTAGAAAATGTTTTGATTTCTGCAGACGGCACCCTACTAACACTCTGGATCGAACCGGGAAGGCAAAAGAGAGGACTTTCACCAAATGAAGAACTTGGGCAGGTTTTTAGTCCTGGTGAAAGCTACACTTTGGTTGTAAGTAATCGTTTAAAGGACCAGAACGGTATTAACATGCAAAATCCTTTTAGTCATCAATTTCGTGTTATGAAGCCAGATAGAGAAAAGCCAAAAATAGCTTCTTGGGAAATTACGGCTCCTCTTGCTAATACTACATCTGATTTAGTTATCAATACCGGTAAAGCATTGGATTTTATGAGTGCAACTCAAAAAGTAACTGTATATGATTCTCAAGAGAACCTAGTTTACGGACAATGGGATCTTACTAATGGTGATCAACAGCTTATTTTCAAACCCAATAAAAAATGGGTTAAAGGAACTTTTTCGCTTTTATTCGATGAAAGACTGGATGACTTGGCCGGGAACAATCTACTCCAAGTGTTCGACAATGAAATATCTACAAAAAGTGAGCAAGCTAATTATGAGGAGTTTAAATTGTCTTTCGTGGTAAAATAGGTATTCATTTATCTTGGATACTGTCTCACAACGGCCCTATTTTCATTCAGTTAGTAATATAAATTCTAAGAAATATGCTTTCTATATAAAATAAAAATCCATTATCAATTTATTTTTTTAACTATAACGTCCTTACTCCTGTACTTTTTTATATGTATATGTTTCTCCGTTATCAATAATTTTTAAATTGAAGTTGTCGTCTTTTTCATTTTTAATGAAATTGACAGTGATGTCGGCTCTTCTTATAAAAAAATTATTGTTCGATGTAGCATAAAGTCTAAATCTTATATCATTGTTTAGGTAAATATATAATTGATTATCTCTTTTTGTAATACGTCTTACCCTTTCGTTCTCACCTACATAATTACCCACAAGTTTCTCTTGATGTTGTGCTGAAATAGAAATTACTTTAGGTAAAGGCTTCTTAATTGTTTCTGGATTTGAAGCTGTAGAAAGTAACTTGTTGGTGACATCGTAGATTTGATTCCAGCATTCTGAAGTATTGCCTAAAGTTGCAACGACTATCTCCTTATCTAAATTGATCATTAACTGAGTAGATGTACCAGACTGTGACCCACTATGCCCAATAATATGTCCTGCATTGTTATTTTCATCTCCATATATATACCAACCCATTGCATATGGATTGCTCCAAGTCTTAACTCCTGGATCAGTAATCATCATAATAAAAGTTTCAGGCTTAATTAATTTATTTTTTATGACAGCTTCACCAAACTTGAGTAAGTCTTCGGTACTTGTATAGAATCCCCCGCCAGGGACTTTCACACTTAAATTTGTTACAGTATCAGGAACAAACTCTCCAGATGGGTTTTTATAATATAATTTTGATTTGTTTGGATATTGCTTTCCATATAGTTCTACATCAGTATATGCCATTCCAGCTTTGTCCCATATATATTGTTTCATGTAATCCCTATAACTAATTCCAGAGGCGTTTTCAATTATTGCCCCTAAAACTACATACCCATAAGTAGTATAGGAATAATTAGAGCCAGGTGAATGTTTTAAAGGTCTATCCTTAAAAATTGTAATTGCTTCTTCGAATGAATTATAATTATACGTTGGAAAAGCCTCTTCTTGGGATTCGTATGCTCCTATTCCCGAAGTATGGGTCAATAAGTGTTTTATTGTGATTTCACCTTCTTCCTTTTTTGGAAAATAGGGTAGGTGTTTTTGAATTGGGTCGTCTAAAGTTAATTTTCCTAGCTCATATAGCTGCAGAATGGCAATTGCTGTCATTGGTTTTGCAATGGAGGCAGTTCTATTAAGCGTATTTGCATTTATCCTTATCTTATTCTCTAAATCCATAAAGCCAACAGCACCAATCCACTCTATCTTTCCGTCAATGTATATACCTGCTGTAATACCAACAGTTTCATTGTACGTGACGCATTCTTCAAGAAGAGCGTTTGATTTTTCCTTAAGAGAATTAAATCCATTTTCTGATTGAGCTGTAGTGAATTGAAATGAAATAAAAACAAAGATTACCAAAAGTATATTTTTCATGCATGTCCGATTTTTTAAGATTGAAGGTTTTACCATTAAAACTAAACTACCTCAAACTTTCGAAAAACTATAGCATGTAAAATAAAATGGTCTATAGATTTATAATTCCGAAGAAAAAACAGCTAGTTTAAAAGTGACCTTGTCTTTTTCAGCTATCTCTTCAATACGACCACTTACATGGCGGAAGTATTTTTCTTGAAAAATGTTAAATTACTTACACCGTCAGTAAAGATTGTGAAACCGTTGATTTCATTTTTTTCATCTCTTTGAAAATGGATACTACCCATTGCTAATAGTTCACTGGTGAAAATATCCTTTTTAACGGAACTAAAAACAATCTTACCATGCTGTTCATGCTCTGTAAATAAATTGCCGTCTTCAATTTTAAATTCGTATTCAGAATCAATTTCCCTTTGCTTAAACTTACCAACAAACTGTTCGAGTTCATTTACAGAATATGACACTGGTCGATAGGCTATATATTGATTGGGATGTGCGACACCGGAAACAACCTCATAGCTCTTAACACCATTTTCGTTTTTAAAGTTGATAAAAACCTTGTCATCACTTTCCACGGCTAGTTGAAACTTAGTCTGGCTTAATGGTATCAAAGGTGTCTCATAATCGCCATTTACAGCAGATAACCTTAATGTGTCATTTTTTAACGTTACTTTTCGTGTTCTACCACCTTTTGCAGAAAAATAATGCCCTCCATAAGAGTTCATTTTCTTTCTACTTACTTTTGTACTGGATATAGCATTCAAATCAATTGATGGGGGTTCAGGGTAAATATCTTCTAAAAAATGTATTGCCATTTGCATTGCTGCCTGACCATTATATTGCATATTATTGCCCAAGGCAATGGTGGTTACTTGCTCGGTGGGAAAACGGAACACATTTGCGCCATAACCACCTATTACACCAAACATCCAATAACACTCCAGTCCTCTTTCATAATGCCAAAAATCCCTTCCGAGGGTCATTCTACCCCAATAAGAGTTATTAGTTTTTCCATTGTTCAATTGAACAGGGGAATCTAGCTTTTGAATCAGCTTGGATAGGTTTCCTGTACTTTTGTGGAATTGTGCATACCAAATGGCTAAATCTTCAGCTGTGGTGTATAAATTTGTTGGGCCTGTTGTGCTTATTCTCACCGGGTTTTTAATAATTCCACTTTCAGTTCTTGAATATGATGCCGCTTTGTTTTTAATCAATATTTCAGACCCATTAAGAAATAAGGTGTTTTGCATACCAAGTGGCTCAAAAATGTTTGTTTTGGTAAATTCTGCTAACGATTTCCCTGAGACTTTTTCAATAATCGCTGTCATGAGCAAACTCTCGGTATCTGAGGTAAAATACGAGAAGTCAGTTCCGGGGGTAAAATTCAACGAAGTTTGACTACTTATCAATTCTAGGGCCTCTTCATTGGTAAAATCTTCTATTGCGCTTTTACCCAAAAGAGATTTGATAACAGTATAGTCATTTAAACCTGTACTATGGTTCACTACATGTCCTATGTTCAGAGTTGCATTATAAGGTGGTAATTGTGGCACGTATTTTTGAACAGGGTCGTTCATTTTAATATTGCCCTGTTCTACAAGTATTAGGATTGCTAATGTTGTAAATTGTTTGGACAGCTTATCTACTAAGAACTTGGTTTGCGGTGTTACGGCTATGTCATGTTCTAAATTTGAAGTCCCTACCGCTTTCAAATAAAAAGTCTCTCCTTTATTTACTATAGCTCCAACCAGACCTGGTGTTTCTGGCTTGTCCCATGTTTTAAAAATGGTATCCAATTCATGTTTTAAGACTTTGTTTTCTTGTGCCTGTGAACCAACACATATGAGCATTAGGAATAGACTAAAAAAAAGTGATTTCATATTGATGAGCTATTTATTTATTCTTATTTAATTCAAGTGCTTCAATAACTTTTTTAGCTACAGTTGCAGCAGCAGTAGGATCTTGCCCAGTAATCAACCTACCATCTGTAATTGTATAATTGTCCCATCCATTTTTTGAATGTGGGAACTCCCCTCCTCTTTCTATGATTTTTTGCTCAATAGAGAATGGAAACTCTTGATAGTATTGTGCCTTCATGTCCTCAAAAAGATCTGGAAAGCCATTTACTTTCTTACCGCTTACCAAATATTTCCCATCTGAAGTGGTAATATTAACAAGCCCAGCTGTGCCATGGCAGACGGCGGATATAATTCCGTTTTGCTGCTCATAGATTACCTGAGCAATTTTTTGGATTTCTTTGTTATCCGGTACACCAAACATTGCTGCGCCACCACCCACATAATAAATGGCAATATATCCCACGGGATTTATTACGGATGGTTTTTCTCTATTTTTAAGTTTTGATAAAAACTCGCAATCATACAAATATTTCTTAATTAATGGATTCGCAGTCTGGATGTATCCAAGAGGTACGGCACCACCTTTAGGACTTACGAAATCAATTTTATACCCAGCTTTTTTAAATTCATCATATGCCAATACAATTTCAGCAAAATGATTGGCAGCATTAATTTTAGAATTGCCGTAAAAATGAGCATTGGATACTACAAAAATTATTTTTTTGGTTTGATTAGATTCTAATTCATTTGCTTTTATTAATGATGTTTGATGGAATAAGCTGAATAAAATCAAGTATGAAACGATAATTCTCATTATATCAAATTTTGACCCTAATTTGACACATTGACGGCAGAAAATAGTTGAAGCTTATAAATCCGAACTACGGATTTATAAATTAATACAAGAAAGCAACTAAAGCCCTTCTTTAAATTGTGATGGGGTGGTTTGGGTAATCCTTTTAAAAGCAGTGTAAAAAGTAGATTTAGAATTGAAACCACATTCATACCCTATACTTTCGATACTGTATTTATCATGAGAGCGAATTAATTCTTTAGCTTCATGAATACGATATTCGTTTAACCAATTCGGAAAGCTTTTTCCTAGGTTATCATTAAGTAATTGAGACATTTGATGGGTGCTGAGCGCTATTTGCTTAGCAACTTCCGCCAACTTTAAATCAGCATTTTTGTATAATTTTTTAGTACGCATTAATTCATCAAGGCTTTCTAGCAATTCCGTAGCTCTAGTTTCCTCTATCTTCTTATCTACATAACTAAATGCATTTTTAAAAAGAACAGATTGTTTTTTTCGTGAAAAAACCAAGAGCAAAATTAAGAGATATGTTAGCAATGAAAAGGTGATTGCACCGGTCATGTATGATGTATAATAGGATGAAAAATAGGCAATCCAAATTAGAGCAGTACCAACAAATACATTGATTACCCATATATCAATAGCTTTCATTCTTAGACTTTTATCAAATAATTTTTGAAAAGCTGGAACCAATAAGACCCCAGAAAAAATTAAATATAAAAACCACTCAAGATAGACAAGGTTCATAAAATAATCTTGCCATAGATGAAGGTGATCAAAATAAGGATATCTAATACCTACAATCAAAATAAGTGGCAAGAGAAATGCAATGTGATATATCCAGCTTCTATTAATATTGTTTATGGGCCGCATTACTGATTTAATATAGAAATACAAAAAAGGACCAATAAAAAAGCAGGCAGTAATTCCGATTTGAATAAACACACCTGAAAGATCCACCATGAAATAGAAGAAAACAGATTTACCAATTCTTATGCTCAGAATTAAAAAGAGTAGTCCTAAAAAAGTATTTGAAATGTGCTTTGGTTTAGCAAAGAATAAAAAATAACCAGCTAAAATTAGCCCATTGAGTACACCAAGGGCACTAAAAAAGAACAGAAGATAAATATTAAAATCCATTACTGTTTATGTCTTTCTAAAGATATTAAAAAGGAACACAAATTGTAACTCAATATAGATAAGTGAACTTATTTGATAAGGGTGACTTTTACGGCATTCATACCTTTCATGCCCTTTTCTAGTTCAAAAGTGACCTTGTCATTCTCAGCTATCTCATCAATAAGACCGCTAACATGGCAGAAGTATTTTTCTTGGTCTTCAGAATCGATAATAAACCCAAACCCTTTTGAAGTATCAAAAAAGGAAACTTTACCGGTTCTTACTGGGTCAAATTCCTCAACGTCACCTTCTTCCTTTTTAGGAATGCCCAAAACAATGTCTTCAGCTTCTATTTCTACCTTCATGGAGGGGTCTGGTGGTGTATCAACTAGATTACCATTAAAATCAACATAGGCCAATGGGATGCCTCCACCATTTTCCTTTGCTTCAGCCCTACGTGCTTCTTTTTTCTTTTGCTTGTCTTCACGCCTCTTTAAGCGTTTTTTTTCTTTTTCACTTTTACTGTAGGTCTGTTGAGATCTCCCCATTTATACTTAAAAATTTATTGATTTGACTTAAAGGTAAGCTAATAAAAAAGTCTAATCTAAAAAGAAAGGCTTTTTTCTTGAATTTTAGAGCTAATATTGGCTTTTCGGGCTTATTGGTTCCACCAATTAGATGGTTTTGCTGTTACCTCACCTATTATAATTTCCTGTCCAATTTGTGGTGTTATGTAGTTTAAACCCAATTCCTCTGCTTTACTCTTAAAACGTTTAACGGGTTCTATCCAATCATGTAGTGCTAATTTGAATGCACCCCAATGAATTGGCATTGTTAGCTTTGCATTTAGATCCAGCCCAGCCTGTGCTGTTTCTTCGGGGAACATGTGTATGTCTGCCCACATCTTATTATACTGCCCACATTCTAACATAGCAAAGTTAAAAGGGCCATATATCTCTCCTATTTCTTTAAAATGGGGAGCGTACCCACTATCACCACTAAAGAATAAGGATTCTGTTTCTGATTTTATAACCCATGAAGACCATAAAGTACTCTGCCTATTATTAAATTTTCTGCCTGAAAAGTGTTGCGCTGGAGTACAGGCTAATTTTAGATTTTTAAAAAGCCTCTCTTCCCACCAATCAAACTCTATGATTTTTTCTTTTCCAACACCCCATGCTTTTAAATGTGACCCAACACCCAAAGGGGCATAAAACATTCCAACTTTGTCCTTTAGTTTCTTAATGGATGGATAATCTAAATGGTCATAATGGTCATGGGATATCAATACCAAATCTATCTTAGGTAATTTCTCAATTACAATGGGCATTTCTTTATTAAATCTATTTGTTCCCAATAGGTTGTGTGGTGCCGCCACTTTACCGAACATAGGATCAATTAGAATATTTTTTCCATCTATTTGTAATAGAAATGAGGAATGCCCAAACCATATCAAACGCGTATCACTTTTATAATTAGCAACTTCAGTAGAATCTACTTTTTGTACTTCTATATCTTCGGATGGGCTACCATTTGGTACTTTAGTGAAGAAAAATTTACGTGTTAAACTTAGGGTTTCTCCAAAACTTAAATCTTTTGGAACATCTTTTTTGTTGACAAATTGTCCGTTTCTGTAATTGTCAGATTTAGCAAACTCAAGCTGTTGTTCTTTTGATATATCACCACCAAAACTGGGATAAAAATTCACAAAAAGAAAATATAAAATGACTAGTAGTCCTACTATGGCTAGAACGGTCCAAAACATACGCTTGAGATATTTTTTAATTCTTTTCAAAAATGTATGCCGAATTAGTTGATGCTAGCTACACGATTATCACTGTAAGTCACTCGATAGATGGCGTCTCCATAATCGTCAGAAATTAAAAGTGACCCATCTTTTAAAAACAAAAGGTCAACAGGTCTACCAAATGCTTCTTGCGTTTCGTCATTTAACCAACCATCTATAAAGGTTTCATAGCTAACAGCCTTATTGTCTTCCAATTTTACCAAAGCTATTTTATAACCAACTTTTTTACTTCTGTTCCATGAACCATGTTCTGCAACAAAGGCTGTGTTGGCATACGCTTCAGGAAACATACTTTTCGTGTTGAACTTAACGGCCAATGGCGCAACATGAGCACCCATGGCCTGTACAGGTGGCACAAAATCTTCGCAGGGTCTTTGGTTTCCAAACTCTGGGTCTTTTACTGTTCCTCCATGACAAAAGGGGTAACCAAAATGCTGACCTATTTCTGTGACTCGGTTTAATTCACAAGGAGGAATATCATCACCCATCATATCACGTCCGTTGTCTGTAAACCAAAGTTCTTTTGTTTTTGGGTGCCAGGTAAAACCTACCGTGTTCCTAACTCCCTTGGCATAAATTTCTCGATTGCTGCCGTCTGGGTCCATACGAGTAATAGTTGCATATCTTTCATCCACAACCGTGGAATCACAAATATTGCATGGGGCTCCAACGGGAACATACAATTTATTATCTGGACCAAAAGCAATGTATTTCCACCCATGATGAAATTCCGTTGGATAATCATCATAAACTACAACTGGATTTGGCGGACTGTCCAATTTGGATTCAATACTATCATATCTGAGAAGCCTTCCTACTTCAGCCACGTACAAAGAACCATTTTTAAAAGCAATTCCGTTTGGTACTTCTAAAGTGGAATCTAAAACTTTTACATGATCAGCTCTATAGTCATTGTCTAAATCTTGTATTGCATACACGGTTTTATCATTTCTAGTTCCAACAAACAAAGTCCCATCATCACCCATAGCCATAGAACGTGCGCCGTCTATACTATCTGCATAAACTTCAATTTTAAAACCGTGAGGGAGTTTCAACCTATCTATTGGTAACTTAGAAACTGCTTCGTCATACTGAACCACTTCTTGTTTTTCTTCTTTGGACGCCTTCTCTTTACAAGAATGACCAAGACTTACTATAAGTGCTAAAATTAAAATGCGAGTAATACTAGTTGTTCTCATAGGTATTGTTGTAAGTTGGTTTTAAAATAATTTGCGCTGTCCGTAATACTTTGAATGGAGTTGGTCGCAAAGTTACCACCTTGTTCCAAATAATAGTATTCTAAGCCCGATTGGTCTAGTTGGGATAGCATTTTATGATAATCTATGGAGCCATTCCCCAATTCTGAATAATCCCGAGTAACTTTGTCCATATCTTTTATATGCCACATCACAAAGCGTTTGGGGTCTTTTGCAATTAATTCAACTGGATTCAATTTTGATGATTGTACTGCCCAATAAAGGTCTAGTTGTAGTTTTACCAAACTTGGGTCTGTCCTGGACATAATTATATCATATCCAATTTCCCCATTATGGTCTAAAAATTCAAAATCATGATTATGATATGCAAAGCCTAACCCTGAGCTATTTACCTGCTCTCCTATTCTGTTTAATTTCTCAACAAGAAGTTTGAAATTTTCAATAGTTCTGTATTTTGGTTGTAGCCATGGCCAAGTGACGTAGCTTAAATCTAATTCTTTTGCTGTTTTGATGCACTTGTCCACATAAGTTTTTAATTCTTCTGGTGAAGCTTCAAAATAATCGGAAAACCCATAGTGGCAACTAGATGCAGTAAGCCCAATATCGCTTAATATTTTTTTGAAGTCACTTGTGCTATGGCCATAATATGTTTCTTTAACAGAATTAAAACCATATAACTCCAAATCTTCATAACCCAAAGATTTCACCGTTTTTAAACTCCCAATTAAATCTCTCTTCATAGCATCACGAATAGTAAATGCTTGAAGCCCCATTTTATATTTTGATTTATCACTAGTTGAAAAACATGAAATTGGGATAATAGAGACAGCAGTTAATGTTCCTGACTGTTTAATAAATTGTCTTCTGGACATGGATTGTTACGGCTAAATTGAGCCAATGAAAATAGAGAAATATTTTATCATTCCACAGCTTTAATATCTCCTCTGTATGCAATATTTGTACGATGCGTGCTGTTAATATTCATTTGGGTCTGTTTGTTAGGAAAGATATTAATGGCAACTTGATAAGTTTCGATATCATGACTAGCCTGAAAACGTAATTCGTATCGTTTTTTCTTTTCATTAAAATCAACTTTTAAGTCTTCCATAAGTCCATCCAACTCTATACCAATGTCTTGGCTATTGTAGTTTGCCGAAAGCTGGCGGTCACCAAAATACGGAAGGTGAGCTTTAATGCTATCCCCTTCTATCTTTAAGAAATTTGGATTGCCTATCAAGTTTATTTGATTAGAGTTACTACCAATTGGAAAAAGCCCTGCATTATATAAATTGTTAAGTCCAAATGATGCCAAAGGATAAGCCCATGTAGATTCTATCTCAAACTTTTTCCCTTCAACAAGACTATGTAATTCATCTATATTTTGTTCAGAATAAGTAGTTTTAGAACTACTGGCGCAACTTAGCAAGAGTATTGAAATAATTATAGCTAAAACAAAGTGATATGTTTTTTTTCTTCTCATGGCATTCTAATTTACTAAAAAAACACATCAAAAACTAAACCAATTTTATAGAATTAAGTTAAAATTAGTTCCCCTCAAACCATTGTTTAAAGCTATTTACCTTTTCTCTGCTGACCACAATTTCTTTGTCTACATTAGGTTCCAATGAGAGTTTTAATCTTCTGTTGGAATACACGGTTACATCTCTAATTGAATTTAAAGACACCATAAAACCTCTATTTACCCTAAAGAACTGTTTTGGGTCCACTAAATTTTCTAAGGTCTCCATTTTGTATTCAATTAAATACTCTTTATTTTTTTTAGTCAATATGGACACATCTCTGCCTTCAGCTTGAAAGGCTATAACATCAGTACACGATATAGATTTAATATGGTTTCCAATTTTAACCACGAACCTATCTTTATATGATTTTTGGCTTAACTTTTTCAGTATTGGAGCACCATCTTCAAAGGTTTTGAATTGCCTTTGCATATTGTCCAATTTTTTTAATGCTGCGGATAGTGCAGTAAAGGTTATGGGTTTTAATAAATAGTCAATGCTATTGACTTTAAAAGCATCCACAGCAAATTCATCAAAAGCAGTTGTAAAGATGATAGGTTTATTTATGGACAATTGTGAGAATAGCTCAAAACTTAGTCCATCACTTAATTGTACATCCATGAAGAATAAATCCACATTTTCTTTATGCTTTTCTATCCATGGTATTGCTTCACTTAATGACGCTAAGGTCTTTAAAATTTCTATCGCTGCATTATACTTAAGCAAGTAGCGTTCCAGCTTTTCAGCAGCTAAGTGTTCGTCTTCTATGATTACAACTTTCATAGGCTATATAATTTCTTGATAGCTTAATTTTGGAAGTACAATGGATTTTAAAAGTCCTTTTTCCACAATTTGCAATGCTTTATCTGTGTAAAAAGCATATTTTTTTGATATTTCCTCCAGGCTTTTGATTGTTAAAGGGACTCTTAATTTTTCCTCATGTTGATAACTGACTTTTACTCCATTTTCCTGTTCTGTAACCGAGACAATTATCGTTTCGTTTTCTGAAACTACTGTACTTTTAACAATAGCTTCAATGATTTTTAAGAGTGAGGTTGGCACTACAGATGTTGAATTGGAAATAGTGCTTTTCAATTCAATTTTACGATATGGCAAATGATTCAACAGTTCTATCAACTCCTGTAAAACAATCATTTCTTCTTGTATCGGCACTAGTTCATCATTTTTCTTGGTGATGATATACCTATAAATACTTGAAAAATTATCTGCAAGTCCTTCCGCGGCATTTGCATCTTTTTTCATCAATACTATTAATGCCTCAAGGCTTTCAAATAATAAATCTGGATTAATCCCTCTTTTAAATTCTTGAAAATCATCTTCGATGTCATGTTTTGCCAATACCTCTCTAGAAATCTTTTCCTTGTTTACTTTGTGCAAATAAAAATGTGCCAAATATAAAATCACATAAATGATTGTAATAAAGATGAAGATTGAATTAAAAATAATCAATTCCCTACTATTTAAAGTGTAGGAAAGCACATATTTAAAATACAAATGCATTGCTGCCGAGACTAAAATAACGGTCATTATAATTGAACTCAAGACCTGTAATAGCAGACGCGCAAAGAAGGATTTCGGATGCTTTAACTTTTTAAACACCAACAAAGAAAGCCTGGAAAATTCCTGAATTAGATATGCTAAAATTATACATACATAAAGCTCCTGCCCTATAAATGTCTCTTGTAATTGGTCTATGGTATTGTTTATCAACAACAATAGTAAATAAACCAAAACCCCATTGAATATGGGACTCAATAGCCGAAAAATAGTGTTATGTATAAATAACTTTTTCATTTATTTATGATAGGTAGTTTTATCGTAAAATTATCGGAGTCCTCAATTGTAATTTTTTTACCGATTAGAATCGCATACCTAGCAGAAATGTTCTTTAGTCCAAGCTTTGTTGACTTGATATTTGTTTTGATTTCTGTTTTTGGATTTGACACTACTAAGTTGTCACCTTCTTTATATAAACTAACGGTAAGGGGCTCTTGAGCATTAAAGCTGTTATGTTTAGAAGCATTTTCTACCAATAATTGTAATGTTAGTGGAGGGATAAAAGTTTGTAGTGTTTCTTCATCCAAATTAAAATTCACTCTAAAACATTTTCCAAAACGTGTTTGGAGCAATAAAAGATATGCTTCGGCAAAATGTACCTCTTCTTCAACAGTCACTAAAGTAGCCCTGTAATTCTCCAAGGTATACTCATACGATTTTGCCAGTGCCCTTATGAACTGTTCAGCAAGTATTACATCTTTATGGAATAGTGATGTAAGTACATTAATACTATTGAACAAGAAGTGGGGCCTAAGCTGTGATTTTAATGTGCTCAGTTGTAATTCTGCTTGTTTACGTTCTAATTTCAATTCTTTGACCTGTACTTTTGCATAGTGGTTGTATGAGTAAAGAGCAAAGTATATGACATTGTATAAAATTGCCGCACAAAACAATAGAATAGAAATTTTAATAAACAAATTGGATTGTGATTGGAATGAAAACTCATGATTCATTATATTAGAGTATGCCCAAAACCCTATGGTAACTATTAAAAAGCTGAGAACTAAATCCCAGATTACTCCAAAGAGGATACGAATACCAGGGAGTTTTTTAAACGAAATAAGCGTGTTTAGTTTTGAATTGGAAAAATGTACTGAATAACTGATTAAAATGCCTAAAACCCCGCTCAAGATAAATTCTAACGTAGTTTGGGACTCGTTAAACCGCAAGAAAGTATAGAGTAAGATACCCAAAAAGAATCCCGTAAGGAATATGGTGACATGCTTTTGCACGGTTGGCTGGTATATAATGGTTTTATAATTCCACTCCATATCACCAAAATAGACATAATCTGAGAACTATAACACGTCTATTCTGGAGATATTAGATGTGGTCTTGGTTGGGTTGATTGTATTTTTACTACTGGATTGCCTTTAATGCTCTTCCAAAGTGAGATTCTGAAGAAATATCTTTACAAGCTTCTGTATACACATTTTTAACATTGCTGCTGCTATTTCTTACTTCAGAAGCAAAACTTAAAAGTGTTTCTGCCTTATGAAAATCTGAATTAATATTTTTAGTTGCTAAAAGAATTTTTGAAAGTTGTGAATCTTCAAATTCTTGTCTAGATAATTGCTTAAAAACATCAGCCTGGTGATGGTCAGAACTTATTTCTTGTAAAGCCTCTAAATAAGCTGGTAAAACGGTACTATCTATATTCTGCTTAGTTGCTACTTGCTTTAAAACACTGGCCTGGTGATTGTCGGAATCCATATTGTCTTCAACTAGTCTTAGTAGGTTGGACAATGAACCAGAATCCATTTTATTACGAAGTAATTCCGAAAATACACTAGCTATATGGTGGTCAGAATCCATATCGCTTATGGAAGCTAATAGTGAATTATGAACACTTTCTGATAATCCGTTAATATTCAAGGCTTTTTTTAACACTGAAGCTTTATGGTGATCAGAATCTATACCTTTTGAAGTATTAACTAAAAGCTTCATGTTTTCCGGATTTAAGGAACGACGGTTTAACACTTCCTTTAAAACACTTGCTTTATGGTGATCAGAATCTATGTCATTAGCGATAATGAACAGTGTTTTCATTTGAGTGTCTGAAATATCACCGTTCTGTATAGATTTTTTTAAGACTTCTGCCTTATGATGATCAGAGTCTATTTTTCCAGCTGTTTTAATGTAAGCAGCAGTAGCCCCTTCTGAGATAATAAAGTGCTTAATGTTATGTTTTAAAATACTGGCGATATGATGGTCAGAATCTATGTCTTCACCTACAGTGTTCAAAACAGAGATAATATCTTTCTCCTTTAAATCTTTATCCAATAGTAGTTTTACATATCTGGATTTTACATGCTCACTGGAAATATTGCCTACTTCTTTAAGTACTTTGTAAGAGCCACCTTGTTTGTACATTCGGTCAACTCTTTTTTCTGCTCCAAGTGTGGTGGTTCTTACTATCTCAAGCAGAATTTCTGAAAGCCATTTTTTACCTTCAGCATCAAAACTTTTCTGTGAACCTCCTACATAATACTTCTTTGTAAGCCTGCCTGAGTTATCTGGCTCTATGAATATCTTTCTTCGGCTTCCAAAGGCAGATTTTTTTATTTCCATATAACCATTTTCAGAAATAGCGATTACATCGGTATCGTCATCGGACAAAGTAATTTCTCCCTTATATTCGACAGAGAAATTATTTCCAAAACCATTTTTAACAGAAATTGAGGTTTTCCCATTAGAAGATATATTTACCGAGGTACTCTTTTTCTGCCCATTACCTATACTAGAACTTAATAGGAGGAGAATAAAAATAATTTTAATGAGAAAAGACGTGATGATTTTTGATAACTGATTCATGATTGTTCGTTTTTTGTACCGATGATTATCGGGTGATGAATAAACTCTTATTTGATTGATGAAGCAAATATGGAAAGTATATGGTCTTTGAAAAAAAGGAATGTAGTGAATTGGACAATCTTTGTATTGAAATGTACATTGACTAGAAAAGGCTTATTTTCTGAACCTTTCAAAAAGCATAAGCTTCTTCTTGGAATTAATGAAGTAAACCCCTGCCAATAGAATTATGGCGGCAATAATGGATTGTAGTGTAATTTTTTCATCCAGAAATAACCACCCCAAAAACAAGGCCACTATTGGGTTAACATAGGTATTTGTAGCTACTTTTTCTGGAGATACATGTTTTAATAAAAAATTGAATGAAGTAAAAGCAACGATGCTTCCAAATACTATGAGTAATACCATTGCCCATTGTGTGTCTGTTTGCCATGTTTGTGGCCAAGACCATTCCTCAGCGAACATCAAACTCATGATTGCCAAGAAAACCCCAGCAATAAACATTTGGTATCCAGTATTTACAAAATAGTTGGATGGTAAATCAGCTTTTTTAACGTAAAGACTTCCATATCCCCAAAAAAGCATTACCGAAAAAATCATTAAAATACCCAAGACCGAGTTCTCTTGTGCTAAAATTTCTTTTTGACTCACCAAAAGATAGATTCCAACGACCCCTAAGACTACGCCAAAAATGGACATCGGCTGGATTTTTTTTCCTTGTAGCACATACATCATCAATAATATAACTAAGGGCTGGGCAGATATTTCTAAAGCGGCAAAACTGCTATCCATATATTTTAGTGCCCAAACGGCTACACCATTTCCATAACTTAGAAATACAAAGCCCAAGAAAGCAGTATTTATAAGCTGCTTCCTGGTTATTGTTAAGGAATGCCCCAAAAGGCCGGCAATAATAAATATTAAAATCCCTGCTATTATAAAACGAATGGAAGCTAAGAAAAATGGTGCTAATTCTGTAACAGCAATTTTATTTAATAAGTAGGTTGATCCCCAAACAATGTAAATAGAAATAAAGGAAAGTACGATTAGGGTTCCTTGTTTTTTCTTATAATGAAACAGGTCTTTGTTGCGCAATACTGGCTCTATTTATATTTCTTTTTGGTTAGGATAATATAGTTTGTGTACTTATGCTTCAACAATTTTAGATTTATCCTCATTAAGTTTCATGCGTTCTCCTGACCAATAAGCTGCGGTAGCAAGATGTGAAGGTGTAACAGCTTGCAGACCAACCTCTATGGGTGCCAATGGTTTGGCACCCTTTTCAATGGCATCTAAAAAATTGTTGATATGCACTAAGTCTAAATCCTCTTCATTATTAAAGACTCGAGGGGGTTGGCCGTGCGGAGTATAAATATAACCAGCTCTAAACAACTCTAAATTACCTTTGGTACCTAAGAACAGGACAGAGTCATGAGAGTTCTTAACTGGTAATACACTGCATTCGAAAGAGAGATTCCAATTTTTTGGGTAGGATATTATTGAGTTAACGGTATCTGGGTTTGATCTGCCATCATTAAGATGATATATCCCACCAGTTGTTACCGCATTAGTAGGGGTTTCGTCATCCATCATCCATTGTGCTACATCGGCCCAATGCGTTAATAGGTCCGAGAGAATACCTGCACCGTACTCTTTGTAATTTCTCCAAGCGGTGTACCTAGCCCACTCATATGGAATATTTGGAGCATTTCCTAAAAATTTTTCCCATCTAAAATCTTTTGGAATTGGCCTTGGTTTTATAACCCTTCGCTGCCACCCAAAATCACTCCAAACTGCCCTTACAAAAACCACCTCACCTAATAGTTTTGTACCAGAGAAGAATTCCTGTTTTACACGACGGTACATAGTACTGCTTCGTTGTTGAGTTCCCGTTTGACAAATCATACCACTTTTAGAGACTGCTTTTTGTATTATTTCACCTTCTCCAAATTTAAGTGTCACTGGTTTTTCCAAATAAAGGTGCTTTTTAGCCTCTAGTATTCTAACCGCATAATCTTTATGTAAATGATCTGGGGTAGCTAAAATGACCGCATCAATTTTTGAATCTTTGAGTACTTCATCTAAATTATAGCTTTGTTTAATAGAACTGATCTTAAGAAATTCTTTGCTCCGATCTATTTGTTCACCCCAAACGTCACATAGAACTACAGGGTTGACCCTGCCAGTTTCTATCATTTTTGCCAGGACCCATGTTCCTCGTCTTCCTGCTCCTACCAAAGCAATGTTTATGCTAGGTTTAGCTTTAAGAATTGTTGGATACATTATGGTTGAGGCCATAACGGCACTACTAGAACGGATTACAAAATCTCTTCGCTTCATAAGCACTTATTTTTCTTCCGGTTGGGCATACCTCATTTCCATACCTATTGATGTTCTTGGTTTAAAACCCTTCCAATTTCCTGTATTAGCATCTTTTGAAACCCTTAAATAGTTTATGAAATCTTCCTTATTCTTAAGATGTAATCCAAAAAATGCTGTTATGAAATGTTGATTAATATTGTTTATTCTTCTCATATCCCACACCGAATCCGCGTACCTCAAATACTCGTTGATATCTAAACCTGGCTTCATAGTTTGGTCAACTGGAGGGTTAGGTGCAACATTATGCCTAGCATTGATGAAGGTAAGTAAATATCGATCACTATTAATCGCCCCTTCATATATTGCTTTCACTCCATTTTCATACTTTGAAATATCATCTTGGCTACCCGAAACAAAAAATGTTGGAATTTTAAGCCCTGACAATCCTTTCAAATCCCAAACCTGATTTGCCATACCCCATGGAGCTAAGGCAACAAAAGCTTTTATTCGTTTGTCAACAAAACCTTGGTATAAAGAACTTCCCATCATACGATTATCCAATGCAGTATTTCCTCCGGTCATTTTCTTATAAAAGTCAACTGCATTCTGACTATAACCTGCCCCGCATGTATTAAGACCTCCATAACCTCCCATGGAGTAACCTACCAGACCGGTTTGGTCAGTATTGACCATTCCTGATAAAAAATGATTGCTTTGTAATGAAGACAATCTTGTAATTTCGTTTAAAACAAATAATTGATCTAAAGATCGGTTAACTAACGTGCTCGTAAAATTAGCTGCATCTTTATACGTGGAATCGGTATGATCTATAGAAACAACCACATATCCCTTGGAGGCGAGATTTTCTGCTAAATAAGTGAACAAAAAGCGTGATCCGACATATCCGTGGGAAAGAATTATTAATGGGAAAAGTCCTTCAGAATCTACAATCTCAGCTGATCTCAAAGCTCTACCCTTAAATTCAAATGGAATAACAGGCCTATTGTCAACTCCTTTTCTGCCGAGTACTTGGATATAATTCTCTATCTCATTCGTCCCTTCAGGAATTTTGGCCGGATACCAGACTTCGATAGTAATAGGTCTATTATATATTGGGGCCATACCATCTTTAATGTTGAGAATGTCCAATTGATTTTTGTTGATTAAATCAATTGTACGCACTCCTACACCAAAATTACCACGCAGGGCTAGTTCAGGAGCATCTGGTAGGGCATCACCTATGATATAAGTATGTCTTTCTAATTTCTGGGAATAAACCTTAGCGCATTCAACATTTAGAAATACTAAAATATTAATGATAATTATTATGTGACGTATGAGATTTCTCATTCAAAAAAATTAAGTATAGTTTTAATAAAAATAACGAATGTTTATTGAATCTACTTATAAAATTATAAGATATAGAATTTGTTTTTTGTGAATAAAAAGTATGATATTAGAGCTTTAAAGTTAAAAATGATATGAAAAGAATTTTGCCACTTATCACGCTGCTCACTACATTGATTTCATGTAATATAACTAATGATGACGGTGTTCCGCCACCAAACTTTGATGTTATTGGTCTTTGGGACTTAACTGAGATTAATGTAAATCCTGCACAAGACATTAATGAAGATGGTATGGCCTCAACCAATCTTTTGGATGAGCTTGACTGCATATCAGGTGAACTCCTTATCGATGGGGACTTACTATGGTCATTGGAACAAACCAGTTTACAGGTCACTACAATAACAAATGGACAATTTAATGTAGCATGTTCGGGTAACGTAGTTGCAAACGGTGAATGGTTTTCCGATGAAAACGAAATCACTTTTGAAGATAATCCAGAATTTTCTGCTTTACAAATTGAAAACGGTACGTTAGTATTAAATTTAGGGGAAGACCTTCCTGGCTTTCAAAGTTTTATGTACACACTTAGACAATAAGATTATATAGTCCTATGGACGGTAAAATTATTCTACGTGATGACATCAAGACCTATCTTTTAACACAAATAAAACTGGGGCATCATAAAATTGGCAAGACCATTAATTTGGCGGCACTAGCAAGAAAGCTCAATGTAAGTGTCACACCTATACGTGAAGCACTTACTCAGCTTGAAGAATCGGACATTGTAAAAGCTATTCCCAACAGGGGGTTTATCATTAACGAATTATCCCTAACAGAAGCTATTGACTTGTATAACACTGTTGCACAGCTAGAGGTAATCGCATTGGATTCATCCACATTTAGTTCAGAATTAAAATATAAACTAAAAAACCTTCAATTACGGTTACAGCAAACACATATGCCAAAAGCTAGACTAACAACAAGGCTAGAATTTCATGAGACTTTGGTAGAAGCCTGTGATAATGTTATCTTAAAAAGCATCCTTAAAAAATTGAAAACAAGAATCCTGTTTTATGAGCAGTTATATTTTGATGATGCAACATTTTATGAAACCATAGACAATCAAAATGAAGGAGTTTTAAGAGCAATTGAGGAAGATAACCTTCCCACGGCTGCCCTTATTCTAAAAATGAACTGGATGACAGTATTGGACTATCTAAAGAACAAATGGGGAAATTCATGATTCTTAATAAGAACATAGATCTCTATCCCCTTCTTCTTTCCAACAAAACAAGCATCATTAAACTCAGCATAATACGATGGTCGTCATCTGCATCTGTTGGTTTTACCTGAGAGATTTGAAACTTTCGCCCAAAAAAAGAGGCTTCTTTTTTTAAACGCACCACTATTTGTTCTTGCTTATCAAGTACTATATAGCTCGGATTGAATAAATATCCGGTAAAAAAGTTTAGAATAGGTATTTGCCCCAAAAGGCCATCTGCAACTTTTACCCATGCATTCTCTTCGCGAATTTTATATTGTGGTTTTTGGTGCTGGTCTATGATGTCATAGTTAGCTTTCCATAAGGAAGCCCAACCTTTACGGGCGACTTTGCCCAGTTCTTTATCTGAACTATCAGTAAAACTGTATGCTGTGGAAAAATCAATCCATTTATCCGCTTTGATGTGATAATTCACTTGTGTTTTTGTTTCATTGGAGAAAACTTCTATATCTTCTTTTAGCTTGAACATTTTTTGACGTACATAAGCAATTACTTTGCCATTAGCATCTTTAGCAGTAAAGTCATTGGATAAAGTTGTAATGTTAAAATCAAATGAAATAGGAAAATTCAGGTCGGTCATTATGGTTTTTTATTTGAATAAGCTTTTATCTAGCCCTGGGATAAGTTTTAAGGCATTTTTATAATATACCTTGCGCAGAACTTCATCTGGTAAATCTAAGCCATACATGGCCCAAAACGCATGGTATTTTTTGTAATATGGGAAATACTCGTCCGCCGTTTCTAAAACTCTAAAATAAGTTGGAAACTCTTCAGGTTTCCAACTGTCTTTTCCAAATAGGATACGGTCTTGATATTTAATGAAAAATGCTTTTGCTTGTCTTGGCTGTCTACCAAGCTCTGAAATAATAGCACCGATACCTACGGACATATTTGGCATTTCATCCAACAACTTTGCTAACTTTTTAAGGTTATTGGCATACCAGCCCATATGGGCATTGATAAACTTAGTTTTTGGGTGTTTTTTGAACATTCGGTGTTGCTCATCAATTATTTGTTGCCATGGGGCCGGGTTTGTAGCGGAACGTTTTCTTCTGGGTCTCGTCTTTAGTTCTAACCAACGTTCATTATCACTGTTCATATCATCCCAAAAGGATTTGGGGTCTGCCGCATGAATCAATACTGGAATACCCAATTCACCACATTTAGTCCAAATGAGGTCTAATCTAGAATCGTCTATTGCTATCCGGTTGCCATTTATGTCTTTGTTGCGCAGACCCAAACTTTTATAGATTTTAAGTCCTTTTGCCCCAGCTTTTACATCGGCCTCTAGCTGTGCTGCAGCTTGTTCTCCCCATCCTTCATTACCAACACCATTAAAATTTATATTTGCAAATACAGCAAAACGATTTGGGTAATTGTCATTTACGTTTTTGAGCATGGCCCTAAGCCCATCGCCAGATCCACCACTAAGATTCACCATAATGCCTTCATTTAATTTATCCATATCTGAGATTAATTGGGATAAATCTTGCTCAGCCATTCGAAACTGGTGACTATGTACATCTATAAACTTAAATTTTGCCTTTGAAACCGGGTTTTCAGGTACAACAAGAGTGGATTTTGGACTATATTCTTCAAAACTCATTTCTTGGGCATGTGCATTGAATTGAATTGCAAAGAGGATTAAGATTAAATGTAATGTATACTTCATTTTTTGATGATTTTAGATTGATTATTCCCTTGTTTTAAGAATTCATATGTTTCTGGGGTGTCAATATCGATTTCTTTACCCTTAGGGTCAATGGCTTTTAGAGTGTAGGAGTAACGCTCCATTAATTTTCTTGCACCGTAGTCTTTGTTGAGTTTTTTTAACTCCACAAAAACCGATTTACTAAAAATAGCTGGTACACCATTACTAACACCATAGCTTGTTGCTATAATTTTATAGTTATTTGAATCGTAACTTGTTAACATTTTGACAAGGTAGTCTGGGTCAATTAGAGGTTGATCCGCTAACATAATCAATATGGCTCTAAATCGTTCTTTACTTTCAATCGTAGAAACACCACAGGAAATAGAACTCCCCATGCCTTCTTTCCAATTTGGATTATGTATAATGTCGACATTATTGGGAACTTTTTGTTCTATCTCATTTGCGTTTGCACCCAAAACAACAAATATATCTTTGGAAACCTGATTCGCTTGTTGAACAGCATGCTCTAACAATGTACTGTTTCTCCAAGGCAGTAACTGCTTAATCTTACCCATTCTGGTTGAAGCACCAGCTGCTAATATTAAAACAGCGATATTATCCTTCTCTTTCCCCATCAAATATGGATTCTTCCTTCCCTTTCTTTAAGATGTATGGGAGTGCGTTTATGTATTACAGCTAAAATTTCTGCAATAACTGCAATAGCAATTTCTTGAGGTGTTTCCGCTCCAATATCAAGCCCAGCAGGACCATGAATACTGTCAATAAAGGCTTCTGAAATACTGATATCTCTTTCCAATAAGTCACTTAACAATTTTTCCCTCCGTTTAAGTGGGCCCAATACACCCAAGTAGGCAGGATTTACATGTTTTAATTTGTCCAAAAACTGTAAGTCTTTCACAAAACTATGTGTCATCAATACCACCGCGGTTTGCATATCCACATCTGCATTAAAGGATTCTGCTTCAACATTTATAAAATGTGTTGCTCCAGGGAAATCTTGTATCGATTTTTCTTCTTTGGGATTGGCTACTATAGAAACTTCCCAACCGGTCATTGCTGCATAGGAACATAATTGGACTGCATCGTGTTCAGCACCGATTATTATCAATTTAAAACATGGATTTAGTTCTTGAACAAAAGTCAAATCACTCTTTTGTGCATCAAAACCCTTGCGTACAACATGTTTTTCACTATTGAATATAAAGTAGGACCCAAATTGAAACCCTTCTAAATGTTCCTTTTGATAAGTGCTTTCTATTCGAAGTGGAATCCGACTTTCAATTGCTTCCCAGAACTTTGATACAAATAAGTCATCTGGTTCAAATAGCTCCAATAAAATGTATAAAATACCTTCACAGCCTAAACGATACCTTCCATCATACGTCATTATCTTTGGAATTGAAGTCTTGAATACACTGTCAGCTTGTCTCAATACTTCTTTTTCAACGCAACCACCGCTAACTGCTCCTGCCATTTTTCCATTTTCATGAATTAGCATTCTTACGCCTGGTCTACGATAGGATGAGCCGTCCAATGAAACTACGGTAGCTAAAACTGAAGCTATTCCATTAGTTTTTGCGTTCTGATATGCACTGATGATTTTCTTTAATTCATGTGTCATTTAGAGAATACTACGTGTTGCAATAAATGGAACAATAGCTCCACTTTTATATTCTTTATTAGATTTCAACAGTACAAAGCCATTTGCCTTTGATAAGCTGGTTAAATCTCCCGATCCATTACCGAGAATTAGATTACATTTTAGTTTTCCTGCCACAATTCTAGCCTTAGCTCTTATAAAACGTGTTAAATCGGTACTGTTTTCAAAAGCCTCTTCTAAAATTACGGTAAATTCAATAGTTGACAATCCTAAACATTTGTTAAGCCATGGAATAAAATAGACATGATAATTGGCAAATGTTGAAGCTGGGTTGCCAGGGAAAGCGAAAACTGTCACTTCCTTTTCTTTATGCTGACCAAACCAAAAGGGTTTGCCAGGGCGTTGTTTTACTTTATGAAAGACTTTTTCAACCCCTATATCTTCAAGGACTTCGGGCAGATAATCATATTTTCCTTTGGATACGCCACCACTTAAAAGCAGTACGTCAAAATTATTTAGGAGCTGTATAAGCTTACTTTTTGTAATTTCTTTATCGTCTTTAATATGAACAGATTCAGAGCGTATACCTTCTCGTAGGAGTGTAGCTTCAATCGTGTGTACGTTGGATTTCCGTATTTGGTGCGCCATTGGAGTTTCAATAACATCCACTAATTCATCTCCAGTAGAAACTAAACATACCTTAGGGTTCTTTTTTACCAATACTTCTGACTTACCTACCGATGCCAGAACACCTATTTCAGCAGCTGTAATTTTTTTTCCAACTTTTAGTACAGTAGTACCTTTTGGTTCATCACTCCCCTTTCTATGTATATTTTGTCCTTTTTTAACGGGTTTTTGTACTACAGCGTCCTCACCTTTAATTTTAAGGTGTTCATACATGATAACGGTATCTGCACTTAAGGGAAGTACAGCTCCTGTCATGATTTCTATACAGCAAGAGAAATCTAACAACTCCTTTTGAGGAGAGCCAGCAGCGGCAATATCAATAATCCTAAATTCTTCTAAGCTCTTTGTTATGGCGTCATAATTTATGGCAATACCGTCCTTAGTTGCTCTATGAAAAGGTGGAAAATCCCTATCGGCAAATATGTCCTCAGCTAATACTCTTCCAAAAGATTCTTTAAGAGGTACCTGTTCAACCCCAAAACCTTTGCAAGTATCTAAAACTAGACTTATTGCCTCTTCAAATGCAATCATGAGAAAAAATTGATTTGTAAACCATTGTTTAATAATACTCGTACGCCAACAAATAATACTAAAATAGCGGTTAATATACGTATTCGCTTACCGGAAAACTTACTCAAAGTTAGCCTTACTCCTATTTGCCCGCCAACAAACACTGCCAACAATAGTCCTATTATCTCTGGCCAAAAAAGCTCCAAAGTACCATTTACCATTAATCCTGTTAATCCAGAAACTGAATTGACCAAAATAAAAAAACTTGCCAAGGCGGCTATGGTAATTGGTTTCTCCCATTTTAAATGGTTTAGGATTGGGGCTAAAAATATTCCACCTCCAATGCCAACCAGACCGGATAGCAACCCTATAACCCCTCCTAATAGATAGGAAGTGTATTTTGGGTATTTTACAGAGACATAATTTGATTTAAGTTGAATACTCTGAATAATTAACGCTACTGCTGATATAATGAGCGTAACCCCAAGAATACTAAAAAATATTGCTTCACTAAGTCGAAAAGAAGCACCAATAAAAGCTAATGGAATGCTGGTAACAATAAAGGGTAAGAATTTCTTAAATTCCAAATGACCTTTTTTAAAAAATAAGTAGCAGCTGCCAGAAACCACCATAAGATTGCACAACAAGGCAACACTACGTATCACAAAAAAGCTAGTTATAAAAAGCGTTAGTAGAGCTAGATAACTTGAGCCACCTCCAAAACCTACTGATGCATAAAAAAGGGCTACAAAAAAGAAAATAAGCATCAATCCAGATAATTCACTAATTTCTAGGAACATACTGAAGCCATTTCATTCATACCCCCTAAAATATGATAAATTGAAGAGTGGGGATATTCAGATGTCAATTGTTTTAAAGCTATTTCGCTTCGCTTCCCAGATTGACAAATAAGATAGATGTTTTTATTAAAGTTAATTTTATCCATTGATGTATTTAATTCTGAAAGCGGAATGTTAATAGCGCTCTTTAAATGTTTCGTATCAAACTCATCTGGGTTTCGAACATCAATTAGTACTACTTCTTCAATTTTTTGTATATCTCTAAATTCTAACGGACTTACTGTTGGTACTACTTCACAACCAGTAAACCCGTAATCATCTTGAAGCTTTCTTATATTTTTATGTATACCCTTTTTGTTAAAACTAACTTTTTGTGTAGACTGCGTGAGACCATCAAATAACAGTAATTTTCCCGACAGCACCTCTCCTACTCCAGTAATAATTTTCACTACCTCTAAAGCTTGTAAGGTGCCAATAATACCAGGCAAAACCCCCAAAACCCCATTTTGATTACAATTTGGAATTTCGTGAGCGTTTGGCATTGTCGGAAACAAACAGCGGTAAGTAGGACCGTTATTGTAATTAAACACACTTACCTGTCCTTCAAAAGCATGTAAAGCGCCATAGACAAAAGGTTTGTTGAGAATAACACAGGCATCATTAATTAGATATCTTGTAGCAAAGTTATCCGTTGCATCTACAATCACATCAAAATCTTTGATGATAGTTATAGCATTTTCTTTGGTCAAAAATAAGTCATAGGATTTAATATTTGTATTGGAATTTTGCGCTTCCAATTTCTGTTTTGTTACCTCCAATTTAGACTTACCAATATCGGCTTCAGAATATAATACTTGACGTTGTAAATTGTGCAATTCCACCACATCTTGGTCTATTAAACCTAGTGTCCCCACTCCCATTGCGTTTAAGTATTGGGCAATAGGAAGTCCTAATCCTCCAAGTCCAACTATTAATACTTGATTTACATATAGTTTAGATTGGTTATCTACACCAAAGCTTGATAGTTTTGTTTGTCTTATGAATCTTTCTGTTTTGCTCATTGAACTATCTGCTTGGTTGCATACTTATACTCTTCTATAGAATTTGCATTATATAAAACCTCGTCATTTTTTGGGTATACTAGTTTTATCTCGGAATTTATCAAAAATTTTCTTGGACAAGAACTTTTCGATGTTTCCATGTAGGTAATTGCTTTGTCCAAACCAGATGGTTCCCATATAGCTATTAAAGGTTCTGGCAATTTGGTTTTATTGGTGGCAAAAGCCGTGGCCACTTTTCCAAGATTTCTTTGCGAAACAAGCTCTTTAATATTTTCTTTATTTAATAGCGGTAAATCACACGCTAAAACCAGCCACGCAACATCTGGGAATTCAGCATGAGCACTCAAGATACCGTTTAATGGACCTCTATATTCATTTTTGTCCACTATATAGTCAAAATTATCCCTAAGTTCCTTTTCTTGCTCATTCCTAACACTAAGGAATGTTTTATCACAGATTCCTCCTAGAAGTTGATACATATATTCCCTTTGTGGAACATCATGATATTTAATCAACCCTTTATCCTTGCCCATCCTAGTGCTTTTACCTCCAGAAAGTACCAGTCCGTATATTTTAGGTTTTTCATTTCGCATTGAGAAGGCTAATTGCGTTATCCTCCAATTGAGGTCATGGAACTATCAAACACTGAAGCATGTTCTTGCTGCGCATCAAAGCCTGTTTTAGCTCGTGTGCCTAAAGCTTTTAAGATAGCTTCTTCAATTTTTTCTTTAGAACTTTCCGCACGTAATAAATCTCTAAGATTAGCTTTTGATTTTCCATACAAACAGGTAATCAAATCTCCCGTAGCAGTTAATCGTAATCTATTGCAAGTACCGCAGAAGGTTCTGCTAAAAGACGGAATCAACCCAAAAGTGCTTTTATGATTTTTAATCTGATAGTTAATCGAAGTAGAAGTTTTGGGGGATTCCAGCTTTACGTAATTTGGAAAAGCATTGGCTATATGTTTTAAAATGGCTTTATAATCCCATTTTATCTTGCTGAATTCCTTGCTTCCCCCATTAAATGGCATTTCTTCTAAAAACCGTACCGAAACTGGATAATGTTTCATGAGCTCTAGAATAGGAATTATGTCCTGTTCGTTTTGCTCTTCCAAAACAATAAAATTAATACGCACATTGAACCCTTCTGAAATCAATCGGATTAAATTTTCATGGACCGTATCGTACTGGTCTCTTCTTGTAATCTGTTCAAAAGTAGATTTATCAATCGCGTCAAGACTCACATTGATATTTTTGATTCCCAAGACTTTTAATTCATCAATATAAGGACCTATTAAAGTTGCATTTGTGGTAACAGATATATCTTTTAGACCATCTAACTGCTTTAAGTGCCTTAATAACACCAGAAGGTCTTTTCTCACAAATGGTTCCCCACCAGTAATCCGAATTTTATCTATGCCCTGTCCTACCAAGATTGTGCTCAACGAAACCAACTCTTCTATGGACAAAAGTTTATCTTTTTTAGAAAAATTGATTCCTTCAGCAGGCATACAATAGTTACAGCGTAAATTACATCTGTCTGTAACCGCTAATCTTAAGTAATTGATATGTCTGTTGTGATTGTCTAAAAGCATATTTTAGTATTATCCTCCACTCACTGGTGGAATCAATGCAATTTCGTCATAAGAATTTATTTTTTGGTCATCCTCAGCGTAAGAATTGTTGACCGCAATGGCCAATGATGAAAGTTTTTGAAGCTCAGGATAAGACTTTCCCAAAAAATCACGTAGTTCTTTTACGTTTTTTGGAATAGTCCTGCCTGTTACACTAGCAGTAGGTATAGAAAGGGAGGGGCTACCAACGATATCCTTGGTAACCCCAAATAATAAAATTGTCATTATAATTATCCTAATATTTGTTTAGCTGGAACTTCTAATAGCTCCGGCGTTTTAATGAATGGTTGCTTGTAGAGGCGTTTACCTGTAGCCGCCTTAAAGGCATTCGCAATTGCCCCACCTACTGGGGGCAACGTAGGCTCTCCTAGCCCTGTGGGCGATAATTCATTTTGGATTAAATGTGTCTCCACCTCAGGAACTTCGTTCATTCTAATTAAACGATACTTATCAAAGTTTTTGGCAACAGGTTCTCCGTTTTCAAAACCAAAATCTCCATACATAGAATGTCCTATACCGTCTATAATGCCCCCTTCAATTTGGTTTATTGCACCTGTTGGGTTTATAACTATCCCACAATCAACAACACAAGTAATCTTTTTTACAACAGCAGTTCCATTTTCAATGGCTACATCAGCTACTTGTGCTACATGGGTATTGTGACAATAGTAATTGACAAAGCCTTGATAAATACCTTCTGGTTTGTGACCCCATCCAGATTTTTCTACTGCTGTTTTAATACAATTTTGCATTCTCTCTGGGTCATACTGTATACGGTCATCGGTAGTTCCTTTAACCTTTTCCAGCAAATCCAATCGAAATTGGATTTTATCCACTTCCATCAATTCTGCCAATTCGTCAAAAAAGCTTTGTTCCGCATAGGCCAAAAAGTTGGTATAGGGAGCACGCCATGCACCAGTAGTAATATTGCTTTTGTAATTGGCCACATCCACTTGATAGTTCTCAATTGCTCCAGCTGGGAAAAAGTTTGGGATAAGCCCATACATGTTATCATTGATAGCAGCTTCTTTTAAATGATATCCAGTTAATTTTCCATCTTTTACAGCAGCCTTGATTCTGTATTTTATTGCTGGTCTATAGACACCAGTGTTCATATCATCTTCTCGTGAGGATACCAATTTGACAGGTTTCCTGATAGTGTTTGATATTTCTGCTGCCTCATAGACAAAATCTCCGTAGAGCCTTCTTCCAAAACCGCCACCCATACGTGTCATTTCTAAATGGATATCAGCGACATCACGTCCTAGCATGTCAGCAACAGTGTCTGCTGCTGAAGCCGGTGTTTGTACAGGACCAACCAAATGAATTTTGTCATCCGAAACGTTGGCAAAGAAATTCATGGGTTCCATACAGTTATGAGGTAAGAAAGGTGACTCATAGGTGCGTTCCAGTATCTCATCAGCTTCTACAAAGGCTTTTTGGACATTCCCGTCTGAACGCATTGTATTGAAGTTTCCTCCATCTAAAAGCCCCATAAGAATTTCATCATGTTGTTCGGTGCTTTCGAGTACAGAATCTTCCCAAATAATTTTCAAAGCCTTTTTTGCCTTCATTGCTTGCCAAGTAGATTCGGCAATAACGACCACTTTATCACTTTCGGACAGCTTGACAGACCAATTTCTATTTTCACCATTCATATGGGCCCTGGCCTTTTCACCGATAGTGATTACATCAACCACTCCTTGCACCTTCCTAGCTTCAGAATCATCATAGGAAACTAATTTTTGACCAAATGCTGGAGGTCTTGCTACAGCCGCATAAAGCATTCCTTCCTCCTTGTAATCCAATCCGAACAATGGCTTTCCGGTAGTGATTTTATCGATATCAACATTGAAGGCATCTTTACCAATAATCTTATAATCTTTGGGTTCTTTGAGCACAACATCTTCGGGAACTTCTAGAACGGCAGCTTCATTGACTACATCGCCATAACCCAATGTTTCTCCAGCAGCGTTTGTTATTACTCCCTCACTTACGGTACAGGTTGAAGCATCAACACCCCAACGGGCAGCGGCGGCATTAACCAGCATTTGTTTAGCCGTTGCTCCTGTTTGTCTTAATGCATCCCATCCAAAACGAATGGATTGACTGCCACCAGCAACTTGCCGTGTGTAATTTTTTGTGTCCAGAACTCCTTGTTCAACAAAGACATTTTTCCATGCTACATCCAGTTCTTCAGCAATTATCATTGGCATAGAAGTTTTTACCCCTTGCCCTATTTCTGGGTTTGGAGAGAATAGGGTAACTGCACCGTTATTCGCTATTTTGATAAAGGCGTTAAAATCATTGTAGTCTAATTGGGATAAGTCTATTGGAAGCACAACTTTTGGTTTGCATGCCTGAAAAAGATTAAATCCAATGAGCATTCCCCCTCCAGCTAATGTAGAAGTTCGCATAAATGCCCTTCTGCTAAATGTATTTTTTTGAGTTGTTGACATGATGTTTTTTTGAAGGGTTTCTTTTAAGACATTTTTTCTGCAGCTGTTGCCACTGCTTTACGAATTCTAGTATAGGAAGCACATCTACAGATATTACCGTGCATGGCATTTCCAATTTCTTCCTCTGTAGGGTTCGGGTTATTTTCCAAAAATGCGGAAGCCGTCATTATTTGCCCAGCTTGGCAATAACCACACTGGGGTACATCTACTTCGGCCCATGCTTCTTGGACAGGATGTTTTCCATCTTTTGAAAGTCCTTCTATAGTAGTGATGGACTTTCCTTCCACTTGGGAAAGTGTTGTGGAACAACTGCGTAGTGGTGTACCGTCCACATGTATGGTACAAGCCCCGCATTGTCCAATTCCACAACCAAATTTAGTGCCTACAAGGTCAAGATGATCTCGTAGCACCCATAAAACAGGAGTATCAGCAGCTACATCCACAGTTTTGGATTCACCGTTGACTTTAATTTGAAATGTTGGCATAAGTCTTTGAATTGATTAATTACTGGATTACTGTTGAAGTTACCAAAATTTGTGCTAATCAATTCTTTTTTAACAGATGGGATTTCGTTTTAACTTTTCCTTAAAACTAATATGCTCCTACAAAATAATTTATCATCCATTTGTTCGTTAAGCAGAAAGGAACCATAAAATTTTGAAAATGAAAAAATGCCTTAATTACGCCATTCTTATATTCGGTCTTACCCTTTTTATTTCTTGTGGAAATGCAGATGATGATGTTAACTTTGACCTCAATCAAGGTGAACTTGGCGAAGGTAAGGAACCTGATGACTGTCTAAATTTTGGAGAGAACGAACTTCTTCTTTCCATTCAAGAACAGTTTACCACGCTTCCGGGAAAAGTTTCAATTTTGTTTAAGGTGAGTGATAATCTTGGTAATCCGGTTTCTGGGTTAACTGCTAACCAGTTTACCATTTATGAGCAAGGAAGGAATGACGATTGTTTTAATACAATATCTTCTTCAGAATCTTTTGCACGTATTTCACCCAACTCCCAAATTTTTAATAATAATACGCTGTTGGTCTTGGATTTGAGTAATTCTGTGTTGCAAAGTAGCTTGGAAGAGCTTAAGGTTGCTTCCACAAGTTTTGTAAACAATGTAATGCCATCTCCTGAAATGGATTCCTTTAAAATGGCCATCTATTGGTTTGATGGGGAAGATGAATTACACTTATTAAATGAATTGACTTCTTCTACAATAGAATTGACAGCAGCGATTGAAGGTATAGATGAGAACATTAGTAATGACCCTTCCACGGATTTATACGGAGCAGTAATAAAGTCAACAAATATTGCAGAGGAATTATTGCAGAGCAGCACTCAAAACAATGCTATAGGCGCAGCCTCAGTAGTACTTTTTACCGATGGGACTGACCAGGCTTCTAGGTTTACAGAACAAAGCGCATTGAATGCAGTTGATAATGCAAATAGGAACATATCTTTCTTTACTATTGGTCTTGGCGATGAGATTGACTCTCAAATTCTTGAAGAAATTGGAAAAACAGCAAGCGTCGTTGCAAGTAATGCGACAGAACTGGAAACCACTTTTAATCAAATTTCCGCACGAGTTTCTGAGCAAGCAAATAGTTTTTACTTATTTGAATATTGCACTCCAAAAAGAGACGGTAGTGGTGAGAACAACCTTGTAATTCAACTTACAAATAGTGCACAACAAGGTGCTGTGCAGACTAGATTTAGTGCAAATGGATTCACTGGAGGCTGTGAGTAATTCTTTTTGTGGTAACCTAATTAAATACTGCGGTTTTAGTATCTTGTGATTTCATTCAAACCAATATATAATGACTTTTAAATCCAGACCTAGTTACTTTGTTTTTTTAGTAACACTGCTCTTCTTTTTATCAAATTTAAATGCTCAAGAACACCATGCAATAGAAGGAAGATGGGATTTGGAAATGGAATTTGAAGGAAAAACAGAACCTTCTTGGTTGGAGGTTCGCCACTCTGGTCATGCCACTTATGTTGGGCGCTTTGTATTTGCTTTTGGAAGCGCAAGACCCATTTCAGAAGTAAAAATTCAGGATAACAGTTTTAGTTTCTCCATTCCTAGACAATGGGAACCCAAGGGTCAAGAAATGAAGTTTAAGGGTATGTACTCAAATGGAAACATAGAAGGCTCTATGATTTACACAGATGGGTCTACTGTTAATTGGACTGGTAGAAAAGCACCAAGTCTGGCATACACTCAAAACCCAATTGAGATGACGCCAATAAATTTGTTCAATAATAAAGACCTTAAGGGTTGGCATACCGATCGTAATGAAAATCAATGGTTTATCAAAGAAGGTATTTTAACAAGCCCTAATTCTGGAGCCAATCTAATTAGTGATAAAAAGTTTACAGACTTTAAATTGGTCACGGAATTTAGATTTCCCAAGGGAAGTAACAGTGGAATATATCTAAGAGGCCGCTATGAGGTACAAATTGCTGACAACTATGGCTTAGAACCATCAGATATATATTTTGGTGGAATCTACGGCTTTTTAGAGCCTAATGAGAATGCGGCGAAACCCGCAAACGAGTGGCAAAAATATGAGATTACTTTAATTGGACGCAGGGTTACTGTAGTAGCCAACGGAAAGACAATTATAAAAGATCAGACAATACCTGGAATCACAGGAGGAGCTATAGATAGTAAAGAGGGCGAACCTGGACCATTTATGTTACAAGGAGATCATGGACCTGTTGAATTTAAAAGCTTTATCGTCACCCCATTAAAGGGAAAGGAAGAAATGAACAAAAACTAGTTTAGGTTATATTTTCTTTAATGTAATATTTCTCCATCTAACCTTTATTCCTCCACCATCATGTATTTGTAATGCAATGGAACCTTTTCCCTCACCAATTTTTTCATCTTCTAGATGAATCATTTCTACTCCGTTCAGGTAAGTAGTTATTTTTGGTCCATGTGCTATAATCTTCATGGTATTCCACTGATTCATTTTTAAAATAGCATCTTTTCCAGAATCTGGTTTAATAAGCCAACCCCTACCATAAGATTCATAAATGCCGCCTGTATGTAAACCTGTTGGAGCTACCTCTGCCTGCCATCCGGTGACTTTGGTTCCTTCAAAAGTTGACCTTATAAACACCCCACTATTGCCATCAGCCTCTTGTTTAAATTCTAATGATAACTCAAAATCATCATAGTTTTTTTCTGTGGATAAATATCCGTATGCCTTTTCTGGTCCACTTTCACACACAAGTTCACCATTTTCAACATACCATTTTTCTGTACCATGTACAATCCAACCATCCAAGTTCTTACCATTAAACAATGATGAAACTTTTTCTTGGGCAAACATTGAATTGAAAATAAAAATTGATGTAATTAAGATTATATTTTTCATAATAAATTAGTCTTATTTAAAGAGATAAAAGTTAGTCAATTAAAATAAAAACAACACATAGTAGTATTTTTCTTACAATATTATTATATTTGCTACATAAATCTAGCCTATGTCCGAAATTACCCCCAATATTTTCTTTCAGATGTGTCCAAAAAAACGTAAAAAAATATATTGATAGATGGTTTATCTTATCATTAATATTTATGTCACTGGGTCTAGTTTTGGCATTTTTAGCTTTGCTTATAGTTGCTTAAATAGTTTTAATCACGATAAATCAGGGCGTTTCCAAATTTTTGATTTTCCAAAGGTTCATTCAAATCAATAAGAAAACCATTGATTACAGCGTGAGTTATTTCACCATCCTTTTCTAGAAAGAAAGTTGGATTTACATAGGGCTTCAGCTTAAAAACCCCTAAATTTCTCCCTTTTGGCCATAAATTAAACGGTAATCCATTAACTATTTTGGAAGTTTTATATTTTGAAAAATCAACGGTTAAATAACCTATGCCATCTTTAAGCAAAGACGTTAGGTTATTAGAATCTAAATTAACTTTACCGCGTTCAGCTACTTTGGGCGCTACAATATTGTAACCAGAAGCATCAAAAGTTTGATAACCATAATAGGTTGATAAATCTCCTTGATCTTCAATTATACTTTTATAATAATACTCGTTATGTTCTTCTAAATCAATTTCTTGCCTAAGTATACCTAAATCTAGAATAAAGGATTTCCCCTCTAAGTCATAAGTCACATTCTCAATTTTTAAGTCGAAAAGATTTCTGTCATTTCTTGGAATTTTCTCATAATCTTCAATAGGAATATCCACATAACTTTCTTTAGCAATGGTATATAAAGCAGATAGAATGGAAACATAGTTGAGCTTACGTATTTCTTGCTTTTCTGTATCATTGGGATATCCTCCAGATTCAATAAGAATTAGACTAGTACCCCATTTAGCGATGTTATCACCAAAGGCACGTGGTTCAAAAGCGTCATTATATCGCCCTACTTGACCAGGCGCGTATTTTTGAATGATATCGTTCATAAAAACAATAACCTTCATTGCATTTGCGCGAACCTCATTAATGTCTTTTTCGTAGTTGTAAGCAGTTGCCAAATAAGATATTGAAGCAGGTTTTTCTGTTCTTTCTGCATTGTAATACGTGCTTTGATCGTGTAGATTAAAACCAAAAGCGGCGTCCAGACTGTCCCTGACTCGTTTTAGCACCCTACTTTCTGGTGATTGCAACCGTAACGCATCCCGATTAATATCAACTCCAAGAGCATTTCTTCTAGTAAAAACTTCCGCACCATCTGGATTTAGCATTGGGAGAAAATGTAATGTTAGATTATCTAAAATTTCTTCCTTTTCAGTTTTAAAATCGTTACTATTAAAGAAATTCAATAAATCAAATATGGCTTGGGTAGCAGTAGGCTCATCACCATGCATTTGGGACCATAAAAAAATATTGGTTTTCCCAGAACCAAGGCTAATAAGACTTAAATCTCTCCCTTCAATGGATTCCCCAACTTTTTGAACAACAAACTTAGGATTAGCCCTAAAATTATTGATGAGAGGTTGTAATTGATGGTGCTTTATCCTTCGGCTATCTAAGCTAACTTCTTTATAGTTTTCATACGAGTCATATAAAGCCTCGGTAATACTCTGCGCAGATATAAAAGAAACAAATAATAATGTGAGTAATAGAGTTGAAAGATTTTTAATCATTTTAATTTTTTAATGGAACTGGTGTAAAATTATATCTTTTTGTGGCTTTTCTGACTTCTATCATAAAATCCTCACCAGGATCTGTCTTTTGGGTACGGTATCCCTCATCCTGCTCAAGCCAAAGTGGGTGATCTTCAAAATTGATATACTCGTAATGCCCAATCAGAAACTTGATATCATATTTTTTAGCTAAGTACTTGACCAATTTTATGTTTGATTTCAATTGTTTTTTGGTCAATGGAGATTCTGATGTACCACCAACATTCTCAATGCCTATTGCATAATAATTTAGACCTATTACGTGCCTGCCCATATAGTTTTCGGGCATCATTCTATAAATCTTACCATCCTTGTCCACCAAAAAGTGTGTGGAGACGTTAAGTCCACTAACATTTTCTAAATCTGGTCGCCAACTGGGCAAGGTACTTTTATAAAAAGCATCAAAAGAACCCTCAAAAGTGGGGGTTGCGGTCCAATGTAACACAATCATTTTTGGGTCAATAATTATAGAATCCTTTTCAAGTCCATACCTATTTTTTATATACTCTTTGGTAAGTGCAACACGCTCTTCGTCAAATATGATAGGCTTGTCAATAATAGCCTTTGATATACCACAGTTGCTTAAAAGCAGAATGAAAACTACACAAAAGACAGGTCTCATGGTAAGGTTTTATAATTTGTAGAATCTTTGGGAAGCGCATAGCAAATAAAGAGTTTCTTTCTCCCCCACTCACGTGCTTTTTTTACATCTTTCCCCATGTAAATATCTATTCGGTTTCTCCACCTTCTATTCATCTTATCCTTAACTATAAAAGTGTCGGGCAAGGACTCAATGGTCATCATGGAGTTATGGTCTATGCCTAAGGCCATTAAATCCCTAGAAATTGCAACAACTTTCATCCCTGGTTTTAATGTATCACCCCAAGCAGCAATATTTGGATTACCCTGTGTTTGCCAAGAAACGGAATTATACGCTGATACCGTAACCTCATGGCCATGCCAATTGTATTTAGAGACCACTATTGCTTTTTCCTTTTTACAAGATAATAGACAACTAAAAGCTAAAATATAAACAAGAAGTCTTATCAATGCTATTGATTCTTTAACGTAACCACCCCCTAAACTACATAAAATATGGTATACTAAAAATGAACTTGTTTGCTATAGTATACTTTCTGTAATTTTACCAAGCTATGAAAAAAGAAAAGAAGCCCGATTACGTTGTCTTTGACGAAGAAACACAATCGTACAACAGTAAAATCCTACCCTATTCCAGCAATGTTTCTGCTCCAAAAATAACTCCTCCCGATGTTACTTCATGGAAGAACACCAATATCATTAGTGCCAACAATCAGTTTAAAGCAAAGTATGAAGCCATACAAGATGAGTATAAGCGAATGATGGAAGAATTTGAATATAACTCACTTGTTTACAATGCCAAGTTTAGCTTTGAACCAATTGTAGGGAAGGTTTATCATTTATATAGAGCTAAGGATGGCAGTGCATTTTTATCCTTGATTTTACCCAATGAGTGTAACTTTGAACATTTGGGCACCTTTAAATTAGGGTCAGATAAAACTTGGGAGAAACTATGACCTGGGTAATGGCACATAAGTTTCATCTGTCTTCATCATTGGAAAGGTTTTATCTCGCCAAGCCCTTTTAGCCTCTTCAATTCGTTCTTTAGAAGAGGAAACAAAATTCCAATAGATATGTCGCTCTTCCTTAAAAGCTTCACCACCAAACAATAAAACGTGCGTATTGGCTTGGAGTTGTATTTTGCAAATATCTTCTACTTTACTCACCAAAATATTGCCCTTTTGTATTTCTTCATCACAGGCTTTAATACTACCATCCACAATACAAATGCCAATCTCACCTTTTAAATCACCACCTACATCCAAATCATAAATAGAATTGTTTCTTATTTCCACCATAAATAGTGGAGAAAATGTTGGGACTGGGGACTTCTTGCCATAACCTTCTCCCGCAACAAGTGTAAAATGGGCACCACTATCTTGCCATTTGGGTAATTCAGATTCAGCTATATGATGAAAACTTGGAGCAATCTCTTCAAACTCTTTGGGTAGGGCTACCCAAATTTGATAGCCGTGGGCAGTGAATTCTTTTCCGTCCCTCAAACTTTGCGGAGTACGTTCTGAATGCGAAACCCCACTACCCGCTGTCATCCAATTTACCGAACCCGGTCTAATCAATTGTTTGGTTCCAAGGCTGTCTTCATGCATAATTTCACCCTCTAGCATAAAGGTCAAAGTGGACAAACCAATGTGCGGGTGCTGGTCGACATCCATATATTTTTTTGGTCCAAGTTTGGTAGGCCCCATGTGGTCAATAAAAATAAAAGGACCTATCATCCGCTTTTTACGAAATGGGATTAATCTACCAACCAAAAAATCTCCGATATCACGACTTCTTTCTTCTATTATTAAACCTACATTAGACATAGTAGTATGATTTCCTATTTTAGCCACAGAAAGTTACAATATTACCTTTTAAAATATGAAAATAGTCAAGCGAGTTTTACTGTTTTTGCTAATAGTAATTGCAATAGTGGTATATCTAAATTATCCGAAACTGAATGTAATTTCCGGATATGCTTCCAAGTATATGGCATCCAGTGTTTTAGTTGGTAAGCGTTCTCCCGAATCTATCATTAAAAATGATTTGGATATGCCCTTGATAAAACTAGCAAAAACTGAGTATAATGAGTCCGAAGCAGAAGCCACGGCTAGTGTTTACGGGTGTATGACCAGAAAAGCAATAGACCGCCAAGGTTTGGGAACAGTCTTAGTGGACAGTGACTACCTCGAAGACGAAATGTACCTACAACCCCAAAGAAACTTCACCAAGATTGAAGCTCCCTATCCCTTTGGTCATTTGCCAGCAAAGGATACCATATTTCCAGAGATTGACTATGACCAGTTGCAAAAGGCAATTGCCATGGCTTTTGAGAATAACGGAGTGCAAAAAACACGTACGCTTTTAGTGCTCTATAAAGGGCATCTGCTTGCCGAAAACTATATTGAAGGATTTACAAAAGATACTCCAGTTCTTGGTTGGTCCATGACCAAAAGTATTTTAGCTACCTGCTATGGTATTTTGGAGCATAAAGGAAAATTAGAAATGGAATGGCCTGCTCCAATTGCAGAATGGAAGAATGATGGACGCAAAGTAATTACACTAAACCATTTGTTACGGATGCAAAGCGGATTAGAGTGGAATGAGGATTATTCTACCATATCAGATGTTACTAAAATGCTTTTTTTAGAATCTGATATGACTAAAGCGCAACGCAAGAAAAAAGCAGCAGCCAAACCAACCGAAGTTTGGAACTATTCTTCTGGCACTACTAATTTGCTTTCTGGAATTCTGCGCCAACAGTTTAGAACCCAACAAAAATACTTAGATTTCCCCTACACCAGCTTTATTGACAAAATTGGCGCATACTCTATGTTGTTGGAAGCTGATTTAGAAGGAAACTACGTAGGTTCCTCATACGGCTGGGCAAGTACTAGGGATTGGGCAAGGGTTGGACAGTTGTATTTGGACAACGGAAACTGGAATGGTGAACAGCTATTCTCTAAGGAATGGATAAATTATATTACTACACCAACTACATTATCAGATGGTTGGTATGGCGCTCATTTTTGGTTGAACTCCGGTGGGATTTTCCCAGATGCTCCTAGGGATTTATATTCCATGAACGGTTTTCAAGGGCAATACGTGTTTATTATACCTTCTAAAAATTTAGTAGTTGTACGTACAGGGTTGGCTGAAAACCCAGTTTTTGATGTAAACCGGTTTTTGAAAGCGCTTGTTTCAACGATTAAGTAGGCTCTTTATTGCTCAAATAACGGTTTTAACTCCACATACCACAAAAGGAAGGTACTTCACAACAATAATTTCATTTGGGGACACTCTCATACTACATTTACAGTGTAATAATCAAGTAAATAAATTTTTTCATTTTCATATAGTGTTCTCGTAAAAGGGCCTTTGTCGAATAGACAGGGCTCTTTTTAGTTTACACCATTTTGTAGAATGAGTATCATCTGTTACTGGTTCTCGATACATTTTGCTTCTCAAAACACTCGCCCTGACATTACGCTAGACTTTTAAGGAATCCATTTATCTTTGCCAAAATCTGGCTTTCGCTTTTCTAAAAAGGCATTGCGACCTTCCTTAGCTTCATCGGTCATATAGGCCAAACGTGTAGCTTCACCAGCAAACACTTGTTGCCCTACCATACCGTCATCGGTTAGGTTCATGGCAAACTTGAGCATTTTTATAGAGGTAGGTGATTTTTCCAATACTTCCTGTGCCCATTGATATGCGGTAGCTTCGAGCTCCTCGTGTGGGACCACAGCATTTACCATACCCATTTCAAAAGCTTCTTGTGCAGAGTAATTTCGACCTAAAAAGAAAATCTCACGAGCTTTTTTCTGTCCTACCATTTTAGCCAAATATGCAGAACCGTAACCGCCATCAAAACTGGTGACATCTGCGTCTGTTTGTTTAAAAATGGCATGTTCTTTACTGGCCAGTGTCATATCACATACCACATGCAAGCTATGGCCACCACCTACAGCCCAGCCTGGCACTACTGCAATAACCACTTTTGGCATAAAACGCATCATACGCTGTACTTCCAAAATATTTAAGCGGTGTTGCCCATCCTGTCCCACATAACCTTGGTGTCCCCTAGCCTTTTGGTCGCCACCACTACAAAAAGACCATACTCCGTCTTTGGTTGAAGGCCCTTCGGCTGAAAGTAGGACTACACCAATGGATGTATCCTCCTGTGCATCATAGAATGCTTTGATGAGTTCACTAGTAGTATTTGGACGAAACGCATTACGCACGTTTGGGCGGTTAAAAGCAATACGGGCTACCCCATTAGCTTTTTTATAAGTAATATCCTCAAATTCTATAGCAGTTTGCCAGTTGGGTGACTTCATATGATTTCTTTTCTAAGCACTAAAATAATGGTTTTGTTTGGTCATTTCGAGTGAATATGAAAAATCTAATAGTTGTAAAATTGAGCAGAGTTGAAAGGTCTCAATCATCTGTTTAATGCGGTCTCATTTTAAAGTGAGTAAGGCCTTGTTAAAAACTAATTAAAATCATAAGCGCTTTCGCCTAGAATTAATAAAAATTTTCAACGAACTTCGTTATCGACCGATATAGCTTATTAAAACAAGACCATATCTTAACAATTAGCAGCCATTGGAACAGACCGTAATCTGTGTTTAATATTCAGTAATCTGTGTAATTTCCTACCAAAATATTAGCCGAAATTTGACCAAAAGATTTCTGTTATGAAGAAAAAAAAATACCATTAATTATATGCTTTATTTTTTTAGCAATAAACTTAAGCGCACAAGAAGGATTTAAAAACACCAAAGAAAAGAAAATTTATTTTGAGTTGCGACCTCTACAATTTGCTCTAAAAGGCTATTCAGTAGTGGGGCACTATGCATTAAATGATAGAACACAAATAGGGGCTAGTGTATTTGCTGCTACATTATCAGATGGAATCATAGATTTTGTTTGGGACACAGAAGGTTCTTTGGAATTAGAAGCTAAACAAGACATAGTAATAGGACTATCTTATCGCTATTTTTTGAATAAAAGAAAACCACATCAAAGTTGGTTTGTTGGTACTGCTGCAGGAGTAGAATTTTATACGTTAACGAATCAAAACGATGGTCAGGAGCTTGACTATACTTTTTATTTTCTTGCACCAAGAATTGGATATATCTGGTATCCTCTTAAAAGTAAAGTGCCAAACTTTTTTGTTACAGGGGAAGTCGTAGCTGTATTTCCATTAATAAATGACGGAAAGGTCACCTTTGAATCAGGAGCTACCGCAGATATCAACGATTTCTTGCCTTCTCCGCTTATTGGAATTGGTTATCGCTTTTAAAAAACATGCATATTTCATTTTAAAAACTAATCCAATTTTATGGTGAAGCTTTTAAGTGTTCATGACAAATATAATGAGCTTATTATCAATGATTTAATCGAAAATAGAATTATTGATAGTTTCAATATAGAAAAGTAATTCAATTGGAGTCCGATATCTTTACAAGAACAGGTAAAAGATATCGCACGCAGTCTTAAAAATTCAAATATTGTAAAATGAGAGCTTTGTATTTTCCTTCAAATCAAAATTTTGCTAGCTTATTCTTAAGAATTTCAATTGGTGGTATGTTTTTACTCCACGGTATTGGAAAACCTTTCATTGTGGGGATGGACAAGGTTATTCCAGGATTTATTGAGCAAGGTTTTCCTGTATGGACAGCTTACTTTTCAACAATAGTTGAAATCATAGGTGGAATGATGCTCTTAGTAGGTCTTTATTCAAGAATCGCTTCCATAGCTCTTATGCCAATAAGTTTAGGTATATTATTCTACCATTTTCCAAACGGTTGGGTTTTTCAAAGTATAGGAGGAGGTTGGGAATATCCTCAACTAATAATAGTTGCACTAGTCGTCATTTACTTTTTAGGTACAGGCAAATATGGAATAACAAAAACATGAGCGTAACAAAAATGATACATATCAAATCAATTCATCAAATTCATAAATTAGCAGGGCTTAATAAACCGAAGCACCCTTTATTCAGTATATACAGGATTGAAGAGTTGAAGTTGGATTCAGATAATTTTCCAGAAAAGATGACTTATGATTTTTATACCGTTGGTTTGAAAAAAAATCTTAATGGATATGTAAAATATGGAAGAACCAATTACGACTTTCAAGAAGGTGCTTTAGGATTTACAGGACCTTTCCAGTTAATGGAGTTTAGTACTGATTTAATACAAAATGCTAGTGGTTGGATTCTATTTTTCCATAAAGAACTCTTAAATTTTACCAAACTAGAGAAAAGTATTGATGATTACGGTTTTTTTGAATATGCTGTAAATGAAGGGCTTCATTTATCTAAAGATGAAGAAAAATCAATAGAGGAAATTTTCCAGAACATAGAAAAGGAATATCAATTGCCCATCGATAAATACAGTAAGCAAGTAGTTCTATCAAACTTGGAACTTCTATTAACATATTCTGACAGATATTATTCAAGACAATTCATATTAAGAAATGAAGTGAACAATCGCATTTTCTCAAATTTTAAAGATGAATTAAAGGCTACTTTTAATGACAATATTAAGCTACCAACAGTTGAGCAATTAGCAGAAAAACTAAACCTTTCCGCTAATTATTTGAGTGATTTTTTAAAGACAACCACCGGGAATTCTGCAATCGAACATATCCACCGTTACATTATAGAACAAGCAAAGAAGGACTTGGTTTTAAGCGATAAGTCCATTTCTGAAATCGCTTTTGAACTAGGGTTTGAATATCCACATTATTTCAGCAGACTATTCAAGAAAAAAACAGGACTTACGCCATCCGAATACAGATTAGAATCGGAATAATAACGGTGGCTAACAATGTATAAAAAATAATAGCGGTTTCGGTGCTTAACCGAAATCGCTTTTTTATACTTAGAGTCAGGCTTAATTCGAATAGTTAGATTTCATAACCCGCTACTATTCTTATACGAGACCGATAACGAAGCTTGTTTTATCTTTTCGTATTCTTCTCCTCAATCCACTTACCCATAAACTTAGTGCTTGCCATGGTTTGGTGCTGTAATAGCGAGCCGATAAAGTTATGGGAGCGGTGTTTTGCTAAAGTATTTTTTAAAGAAGTAATTGTTTTAAATAATTGAAAAGCTAAGTTTTGTTTTGCAAAGTGTTTATTTATGATTGCCACACCTGCTTTTTGCATTTTTAACCATTCCGCTTTATTGTTATAACTATTTATTGCCGCTATGGAAAATTCTTTTGGGTTTTCATAAGCTTTAAATTCTGGGATTCCCTCTGCTCCAACCGCTGTAGTTATTGTTGGTGTACCGTTTTGCATTCCGTCTACAACCTTTCCTTTAAGTCCAGCACCAAAACGTAACGGGGCAAGGTTAATTTTGGCATTCTGCATTACAGTATTTAAATCTTCTCCCCAGCCATGCACTAAAAAACCATCTTTTGGCTCATGTATTTCTGTGATTTGCTGTGGCAAATAGGCTCCGTAGATATTGAGTTTAACATTTGGCAATTCTTTTCTAACCAATGGCCAAATATCAGCTTTTAAATATTTTACAGCATCTACATTGGGTGCATGCTTGCCATTGCCGATAAAAATAAAATCTTGCCGATCTTCAAAAGCTGGCCATTGGGCTTGTGCTTCTTTAGAAATCGTATCCAATAAAAATGGTAAGGTAAGCAATAAACTTTCTGTTATACCAAAAACACTTTGTAATAATTGGGTTTCAACCTGAGAAATCATAAGGGTTAAGTCAGAACGGTAAATACTTGCAATTTCCCGTTTAGTGATATCTTCTTTTAGCCACTTTGCATTAGTAAACGCTTCGTTAGCTTTTATACAGGCTTGCCTTATACTTCGTAAACTATGTAAATCTTCTGTATTTAGTATTCGTAATGCATTGGGAGCAAATTGGGCAACACGCCAACCAAATTGTTCTTCAACCATAAATCGGTCAAAAACCACCACATCTGGATTTAAGCTGCCCACAAAGTCATCAAAAGTGGCATCGTTTAAAAGAATTTTCTGGGTTTTTATATTTAAATCTAAAAGTTTTTCGGAATAGCTGGTTTCTTGCGCCGTAGTTGCGAAAGTAATCTCATAACCGTTAGCTATAAAACTTTCCAAAAGTTGCACCATACGATGTCCTGCTGCTGTGGTTTTGGGCTCTGGCCAAACATAACCAAGGAATAAGGCTTTTTGCATAGTGGTTGAAAATAGAGCTTACCTACATCATTTGTGCAAACTTCTTTGAGATATTGGAACGCAATTTTCGCTCGTAATCTTCCTCTAACCACTCTTTGTAGTTTTTGGTATTGTTCATGATACAATACGAATATTGGCGGACCCTATATTGAATTTCCTCTTTCAATTCTTTTGCTAAAATTCGCGCATCAAACACATCTTCACTATTCTCCACACAAATTTGAGCATGCTGTTCTATGCTGCGTTCCAGCACTGTTTTAGACTTTCCGCCTTCGGCAAAGACTTTTTTATACTCCGCCTTAATATCAAAGTGAATATTTTCAGACTTGCTGAATTTAGCCTTGAGTTCGTCTGGCATTTCATAGACGAATTCACGCTCTATTTCTTCATCATTTTTAATATTCTCCAAGTAAAAATCTGGAAAATGGAATATTTCTTGCCAATCCAATGGCTCATCCCATGGTCCAAAACGGGCAATATTATTACCCATATCAATCACATTGAACTTGTCCTTATTGGGTAATACACGCGAACCACGACCAATCATCTGAAAATATAAGGTCAATGACCGTGTTGCTCTATTTAAAATTATGGATTCTACTGTAGGCTCATCAAAACCAGTAGTTAAAATACTTACAGAGCTTAGAATGGCATCGGGAGTGTTGGAAAACCACTCTAGAATTTCTTTTCGCTCTGCAGCACTATTACGATTGTCCAAATGTCTCACATTATATCCTGCCTTCTTAAAGGTTTCATAGACATAATGTGAAGTGTTGATGCCGTTATTGAAAATAAGGGTTTTGGTCCCCTTGGCCACTTCTTCATAGGCAGTTACCAATTTGCCCAACATACTTTGATTTCCGTAAAGCTCTTCGGATGATTTCACGGTATAATCCCCATGAATACCCAGCTTTAAACTTTTAAGGCTAACATCATAATTGTACAGTTCAGCTTTGGACAAGAAGCCTTTTTCTATTAGGGATTTAATGGATTTTCCCACTATCAATTTCTTGTAGTGGTCTTTCATGGGCAGCTTGATGTTTGAGCTCAAAGGTGTAGCGGTTACACCTAAAATGGTAGATTTTTCGAAGTATTTGAACAGTTTTCTAAAGGAATTGTAATGTGCTTCATCTATAATGACCAATCCAATATCCTTAATCTTTATCTTTTCTTCTTGCAGTCGATTATTTAGGGTTTCCACCATTGCCACAAAGCAGGTGAACTCATCTTGGTCATCAAATTCTTTTACCTCACTATTAATGATTTTGTTCTTCACCCCAAAACCATGAAGCATTTTGGAAGTCTGTCGGCTTAACTCTATCCTATGGGTCAAGACTACCACTTTCTTTTTGGTCTGCTCTATATAGCGCCTAGTAATTTCAGAAAACACTACAGTTTTACCACCACCGGTGGGCAATTGGTAAAGCAAGTTGCTACCATCTGGCATGCTGTCCAGTTCCTTGAAGATGATCTTGAGGTCTTCTAACTGATAATCGTAAAGTGTTTTTCTTGCAACTTCTTTTTGTACTTCCAAACAGATATGCTTTTGCTCAATTAATAACAAACCTTACAAAACTAGAAGATTTTAAGGGTAGTTCTAAATTCTTTTGGAGGAATATTTCAAATACTATTAACAATTAGCAAGTATGTAAAATGTAAGGTCATTATTTAGCAATGCTCATAAAATTTTTATAATAAAGCATAATACCATTTGGAAAAACGGTTCTAAAGATGTATTATGAGAGCTATTACCTAAAAACTAGAAAAACGCATGAGGCAACTTAAAATCATTAAGCAGGTTACCAACAGAGAATCCAAATCTTTAGACAAATACCTACAAGACATTAGTAAAATTGATTTAATAACTGCCCAAGAAGAAGTAGAATTAGCGCAAAGAATACGCACTGGTGACCAAGTTGCCCTCGAAAAGTTGACCAATGCAAATTTACGGTTCGTTGTTTCTGTAGCAAAACAGTACCAAAACCAAGGTTTAAAACTTCCAGATTTGATTAATGAAGGAAACGTTGGTCTGGTAAAAGCGGCCAAACGTTTTGATGAGACACGTGGATTTAAATTTATTTCCTATGCTGTTTGGTGGATACGTCAATCCATTTTACAAGCACTCGCAGAACAATCACGTGTGGTTCGTTTGCCGTTGAACAAGATTGGTTCCATTAATAAAATCAAAAAAACGTTCTCATATTTGGAACAAGCGCATGAGCGACCACCTTCTGCAGAAGAAATCGCCAAGGAACTTGATATGACGGTTACCGAGGTCAAGCAATCGCTTAAAAACTCTGGACGCCATGTTTCCATGGATGCACCACTAAAAGAAGGAGAGACTTCTAATTTGTACGATGTAATGCGTGCTGGGGAATCTCCTAAACCAGATCGTGAACTAATGCACCAATCCTTAAATACAGAAATCAATAGGGCATTGGATACGTTATCACCACGAGAAGCAGATGTAGTTCGTTTGTACTATGGTATAGGACAACAGCCGTCGATGACCTTAGAGGAAATTGGAAGTACGTTCGATTTAACAAGAGAGCGGGTTCGTCAAATTCGAGAAAAAGCAATTCGAAAACTCCGTCACAATTCTAAAAGTAAAATTCTAAAGACTTATTTAGGATAAAAAAAGAGCCCAGATAATTATCTGGGCTCTTTTTTTTATAAACACACTAAACTTAAGAACAATTCATTTGGGTAATATCGTAATCCGTTAGTATTTCATTTAGCTTATTAATGAAATTAACGTAGGCAGTATTTTCATTGTTTTGGTTTTCCATAGGTTTTAGGTTTTGGGGCAAAAAAGGCTATAGGTAATCCAATTCGGCTAATTCGTTTATACTCAAAATTTCATTTAACTCTTGTAAAAATGCAAGGTATTCCTCACCGTAGGTATCGTATAACATGCTAGATTAGGTTTTTAAATTTGGGTCTTTCTAATTAACACTGTAAACATATCCTAAACTTTAGAAGACGACAATAAATTGTGGTGAAGGCTATCTAAAATGTTGTGAAGGTTAAAAAAATGTAAAAAACCGATTTTACTGTAGTCCTAATCTCACACATATGTTAAATAAGTCAGTATCTTGTCACTAATTCACAAAAAAGTACTTTTCGCAACATAGGGGGGCTAAACCAATGTATATGCTGTTATAATTCCGCAATATGCAATGCTTATCTACGTTTTAGATATACTGTTTAATATAGACCCAATGACGAAAACCTATTCCACTATCTTACGAAAACTTCATTTATTGCTATTGTTTATCAGTACAGTTGCAATTTTAAAAGCAAATACTCGCAATTCAACAGTATATAATAGCAGCAGCGAACTTCTTGTCCAAAGCAATAGCTTTAATGCAAAAAAGCGAAGTAGCTTTTCATTAAATGGCATAAAAGAGCAAGTGGACAGAGGCTTAACTATTGTACACTTTTTTAATACAGGGAAATTTGAATACCGTACTTATGACACCCATGGTAGTGCTGATGCTGTCATAGAAATAAAAGAGGTTTTGTCACAACTATTTGCGAATGATGCAACTTTTGCAATTTTAGCACATGATTCTGCTGCCAAGGCTTTTGATGGCAATACCGCTGCTTTAAAAGAAATGGGACTTAATACCTTAAGTGCTTTGAAAAGCCGCCAAGCCTATATTATGCACAACCTAAATGGAAACATTATAGAATTGGTCGATGACCTGACTATTGACCTTAAAGTTGACGTACCCAATAATATAAGTGATATAAAAATTTATTTCCCAAGGGAGGTTTACACTTTTGTTCCCAACAATAATCGCTATATAGCACATGCTGGCGGAGAAATCAATGGAGTTAAATCTACAAATACCAAAGATGCCCTTGATGCAAATTATGTTAAAGGGTTCCGACTTTTTGAACTGGATATTATCACTACATCTGATGGGAAGCTAGTTGCTGCACATGATTGGCGCATGTGGTCCAGATTTACGGATTACGAAGGAGAGCTGCCCCCTACCCACGAAGAGTTTATGAAACGTAAAATTTATGGAGACTACACCACACTAGATTTAAAGGGAATAAACGACTGGTTCAAGGCGCATCCAGATGCTACCTTGGTAACTGATAAGCTCAATGATCCTGTGGCCTTTGCCGAATCATTTGTTGATAAGGACAGGCTTATCATGGAGCTTTTTAGTGTAATGGCCGTTGAAGAAGCTGCTAGTAACGGACTAAATGCAATGATTTCCCAAAAACCTTTTATGAGCTTAAAAGGGGATAAACTAGATTTTTTGGAAATAAACAATATAAAATACATTGCTTTATCCCGTAGATTGATTTCCAGAGAGAAAAAATTACTTCTAAAACTAAAAGATGCTGGTGTAAAAGTATATGTATACCATGTAAACTTTGACCCAGGAAAGGATGAGACCTATGTATATGAAAATGAAATTGGACTGGTTTATGGAATGTATGCAGATAAATGGGCTTTTGATTCCAAAGATGATCAGGCTTCAAAATAGCTGTTTAGTGCATTTCTAAAACTTCACATTATAGTTAAGTCCTGCAGTAATTCCCCAGAAAAAGTTATTGGAATCAAATGCAAGTTCTTGTCGTCTTACCCCCAGCCTAGCTTTATAAATGTTTTGGCTATTCTTACTGGTAAATTGATATTCCAAACTCATACGCTGTGATTCTATAAAAAGTAATGTTTCGGCCAATAGTGTATCACCGGCAACAATTTGTCTTAGTTCAGGAGAATACCCCACACCTACACTAATTCCCATATAATTTTCAGCATCCTTAAGATACTTTCTTGTTAAGAGATTGGCAGAAACCCTAGTAAGATTCCCCGGTCTTGGAGTTATAAAAGAACGAAGTGAAAAGTAATAATTACCTCTGTAATGCCCAATGGAATTGGTTATGGCCGTAACATTTCTAGTTCTAGTGACTATGTATCTTCCACCTGCAGAAAATTCAAATGCACCGGGCAAGCTCACATAAACATCTCCTCCCACCTTCTGTTCTGGATAAATATCCGCATTTGAATAGCCATAATTTAGATAGGCATAAAAACGCTTAAGAAATTTTGGGTACATATCTATTTCGTACTGCAAGCCGTTAATTCCATTACGATTACTAAAATTGACTTTGGGAATTATACTTCCAATTTTGGTTTGATGCCTGTAGGAGATGTTAGAAAAGAAAATAGGATCATATCTTTCACTAAAAACGGTATATGAATTATTAACTCCAAATCTTCCTACCAATGCATTATTTTCAGTTTCAGAAGTGTTTTCTATTTTGGCACTTTCTACTTTGGTTTGCTTACTTTTTTTATGCTTACTAATAATTTTTTGGTCTGTGTTGTACCACCCCAGTACAGAATATTCTTTGTTTTCTAACCTTTCCTTAGCTATTCTTCTTAAACGCTGAATTTCTTTAGTATCGTTGTTATAAAAAATAGCTTTGTTCGCCAAGCCTAGAGCTGTAGCGTTATTTCCGGCATATAATTCGTTTTTAATTGAAGCTACCCAAAACTGTTTGTCATTTTTATCTTTGGAAATTAACTTATTGTATGTTTTACGTGCTGTTGTGTATTCACCATTCCAAGTATAGGTTTTAGCCAATAAATATTGGGCCTTATCATCCTCTGGGGAATTCTCAGCAATTTTCATAAGTACTTCCCTAGCCTGTTTATGTTTGCCTTCGTATGCCAATTGATGGGCATCTTCATAGGAGTTGTCAGCCAAATCTTGCCCCCACCCAATAACGGAAAGGAGCATAAAAACTGTACAATATGTGGAACGTCTTAATATCATTGTTCTAAAGATGCTACAACTTTTTCTGGTTCAGGTTTTTTGTATGTCTTTATGCCCACCTTACGAGCTTCTCGCCTAGCTCGCGCTATTTTATCCGACACCACATCAGCATTTGAGCTATTGGCCTGTACCAATTCTATAAGCTCTAAGGCTTCATGATTAAGTCCATTCCAGAAATAGACATCGAAAAGCGCAGAGTATGAGTCAATATAATCTGGGTTGATTTTTATACATTCCCGCAGTATTTCGATAGCTGTTTCGGAATTTCCTCTCCATGCATTGACCCTGCCCATTAAAATTTTTGTGTCCACATGCCTTGCTTTTTCCGAAAGGATATAGCGACATAACAATAAGGATTTATCGTATTCTTCATCAAAGGCCAAATCTCTTGCAATCATGTAGAACTTATCAGAATCATAACCGTTGTAGAGACTGTTGAACCAAATCATTTCACTGTCCGTAAACTTTTCTTTTTTGACAGTAAATATTGCTAAGCTATCAGGGATAATCTTGTTGTTGTTGGTTACATAAGCATTCATAGATTTAAAAGCTTTTACTTTACTCTCCAGATTTCCACCACCAAAAGAGTTACCTAAATTCATATCTCCATCCACTTCATAGACAGAACCTTCAGAAAATAGTTTTTCGCCACTGATATATTCTTTCAATTCGTTTTTGTTTCGCATTAAAGGAATGTCCTTGATAGATCTAAACTCAACATTAGTATCAAGTACATCTCCCATCCAGGCCACTTTTTTTGGCATTTTTAGTTCGTACTTACCTTCTAACAGAGACAGTAGTGTTGGAGTTACATCAAAATGAGAGGAAATGGCACTCATTTTCCTATTAGTCTTTAATAATGGGCTATGTATTATTAGGGGGACATGGAATCTACTCAGATTGTTCCGCTGTGGTATAGGAATTAGTCTATGATCACCGGTAACAATAAAAATTGTATTATCATATCCTGGCTGCTTTTTGTATTCTTCAAACACATAGCTTAATGCATCATCCGTGTATAGTAAGGTTGCAAAAATGTTATCGTTCTTTTTGATTACCTTTTTTGTCCTACTATCAAAATTTCCAATAGATAATATTTGTTCTACCTGCTTTTCATAAAATTCTTGTCGCGGAGGTATAAAGGGCTCGTGGTTACTAATGGTCATATATACTTCTAGCCTATTTGAGAGAGCACTCCTATCAATACTCATACTTTTTTTGAACAGTTCTTTATCTGGGTATCCCCACGAAAAGCCATCTGTTCCTGCTTGCATTTCATAATCATTTCCAAAAGTTGATTTATCCAGAATAAAATCTAAATTTTCACTTATTAGAAAACTATCTACATTATCAAACGTGCTATTGGTTCCTTGATAAAAAGAAGTGTGGTATCCGTTGTTTTTCAGAATACTGAACAAGGTTAATTTATTTGGGTATTCCTCTAACTCCATGAAACCACTTTTACCAAATGGTAAAGAACCCATAAGAGACGGCAATACACCAAAAGTTCTCCCTGTATTACTGAGACAGTTCTCCCAATATAAAGACTTCTCTGTAAGTGAATCCAAGAATGGGGTAAATCCGCCATACTCGGCACCCTCACCTACAAAGTCCCTTCCAAGGCCTTCTACTATTATAAAAACGATATTGGGCTTTTCCTCCCTTAGGTCAAAAAATTCCCCAAGTGGATTCGCTATTTGCTGTGACTTAATTAAAGGATATTCTACATTAGCATCATAAGAAGTATCTTCTGTTGAACTATTGTATAAATTTATAGCCAGATATTGACTTTTATTTTGATTTATAGGTTTACCTTCTAAGTATAGTGTAGAGATAAAGAAACTAAATAAGATGATTGTAAAAGGATACATTCTACCTATATAATGATAGTATTTAGATGTTACTTTATAGAGCCCAAAATACACCCCAATTATTATGATTATTCCTAAAATGGGTAAAAAGGATATTCCCCCAGAATTGGAAATGGTCATTTTTATATCCTTAAAACTATACCCCAATAAATCTGACCCTAAGGGAACTAGAACCGTACAATAATAACTTATTAGAGCTGCTTCTATAATGAGCAAAAAAGCAATAATTACAAATACAAGGTTGAAGCCATACTTTGGTCTTAAGTTTTCCCAAAAATTAAATGGAAATACTAGAATAAGCCCAATTATAGACGCATAACCCAATTGGTGCGCAACAGCAATAAAGAAACTGCCACTGAATATTGTATCTACCACACCTTTAAAGTATAACGTGGTGTATTGGTATATTGAAAGCAATAACAAAGTACCAAAGAAAGAGATGATTAATCTGGTGTATTGTTTTAAAGTGTATCTATCTATTGAACTTGTATTCATTCTTTAAAAATTAAGCTGCTTTGGCAAAGCCTTTACGTACTTGTGAGCCCCAGCCAGATTTTACCCTAAATAATTTTTTTAGATTTCCCCTTACCGCAGAATACACAAGAATTGGATGAAATGTAATTGGCTCTAGGATTGCACACAGTAAAAGCATTAAAATATCTTTGGTTTTTTTATATTCATTATAGGTGTATACATCCCATAGAATAGCATAAAAAGAAAATGTTATTGAGAAAACATAGATTGCAGCAGTTATAGCTATAAAGAAATCCCAGTTTATAATTCCTAAATACCAGAAATATATAATGGTAAAAAAACCAAAAAACTCCAGTAATGGTGCCAACCATTCATAAAAGAACCAGTAAGGATAACTGATAAGACCAAGTCTTCCAAATTTAGAATTGAAGAACATGTCCTTATGCTTATACAAGGTCTCCAAATTACCTCTTGTCCATCTATCTCTCTGATTTACCAAGATGTTTAAATCCTCTGGAACTTCTGTCCAACATAAAGAATCCGGTATATATTCAATGGTGTAGGCTTCTTTAAGCTCGTGCATATACCTTCTCATCCTAAAAACCATCTCCATGTCTTCACCTACAGTATTTGTATCATAACCCTCTACGGCCAAAGCAATTTCTCTGTCAAAAAAACCAAAGGCCCCGGAAATAATCAATAAACTATCTATTCTTCCCCATGCCATACGTCCTAATAAGAAAGAACGCGTATACTCCAATAATTGAAATCTTGCCAACCATTTCTTTGGCAGTTTTATTTCTTCCAAGGTTCCCCCGGATATTGTACAAGAATTTGCAACCCGGATTACCCCGCCAACAGCAATGACTCTTTTCTTGGTTCGCTGTGAAAAGGATTTGACCACATGTAGCAAAGCATCTGGACGTAACAGGCAATCAACATCTATACAGCCAACATACCTGCTTTCAGAAAGAAAAATCCCAGTATTCAACGCATCTGATTTGCCGCCATTTTCTTTATCTATTATTGTAAGTTTTGCAAATGAAAGTAGTTTGGATTTGTATACCCCGCGGATTGGTTTAGACTTCCAATTTGGGTCTATTTCCCGTTCTACTTTAACTAAATCATAGGCTTCAATCATTTTTTGAAGTGTATCGTCCTTACTTCCATCGTTTACTACCATTACCTCATAATTCACATATTTTAGTGATAGCAGCGAGCGGATGTTTTCTACAATGGTTAGGCTCTCATTATAGGCTGGAGCAATAATGGTTATGGTTGGAGCTATTGGTGATGCCATTACTTTGGACAAATCCCCAAAGCTATTTTTGTTTTTGTAGTGCAGTGAGTTTCTTGTAGAAAAATAACCCATGAATACGAAAAGGCAGAACAAGATAGAACTGAACAACAAGAAAATGAGGTCAATATATTCTAGTACTATGTCAAATAAACTAGTGCTCATGATTCTCTTTTTGGTTGCTTAAATTCAAAAAGAATTCCTCTGATAGTTCAAAATCAAAATCATCGTCCTTTTCTTCAGAAGCGTTAATACCAAACTCATCATATAAAAAACATAACTCTAGTGGTAGTTTATTGTCTTTTTCCCCCTTCTCTTCTATGTAAGGAGCTTCAATATTATTTTCTAATTCAAAAGTTTGGGATGGATTAATTAAATCATCTCCAAGTGTATCCAACAAGTTAATCTCATCATCATTTGCATAAATATCTTGAATGGAATCTGAAAGTTTCTTTTCCAATACTGCAACGGTCTTTTTAGAAAGCTTAACAATTTTTGATTCTTTAGAATTCAGGAGTTTTTGCAAAAAGACAATCTCTTTTTCATCGCCCAAAGATTCCATCTGCTTAATCAGCAATAATTTAGAATCTAAATCAACCGCTTTTTGAAATAATGGGTAAAACACACTCTCTTGCTCCTTGCCAATAACAATATCTTTAGATTGCTTAGTCTCTGGTAACTCACTTTCAACTATTATAGAACTTGTTGGCTCTGAAGTTTCTTCAGATTCTTTTTGCAATATTTTTTTTACTGGAAAAGAAGTTTTTAGCTTTTTAAGTTTTTTGAATGCTTTAAAACGAAGTTCTGACTCAACCTCATGCTCCATGACTATTTCAAGGAATTCCACTTGTTTGGAGTCTACTGTTTCTTCCATGTTCTCCAAGTATGTATCCTTGTCCGCAAAGTCCATTTCAGCATATTCCTCCACATTAACTTTACTATGGTAGACATCATCATTTTCAGATGATAAAAGACCAAGTTCCACATCTAGAGAGGAAACCGTTTCATTATCCATTTCCTCAAAATCGAAATCTGTTTCTTCTGGGACAACTACTACTGGATCTACTATTTCTTTATTTTTTATTTCATCTGATTCCGAGTCGTCAATTTCAAAAACGTCCATTTCATCAGTAGTTTCAATCTCTAAATATTCATCGGAAATTGAAACAGTTATAGTATCATCAGAGTGAATTATTGAAGGCTTTTTTTCTTCACCCAATGGAATCTCTATATCTGAACCAGCAGCTTTGGTTTTGGTGATATCCTTTGTTGGCAAAACACTTTCCGGAGCTATACTGTTCATAGCACTTCTAGCTTTGCTGCTCACTAAAAAGTTGAGTTCTTTTACAGAAACACCATTTAAAAAAGGAATGTCAGATTCGTTTCCAAAAATAGCGATAGCACCAAGAATCTGTATTTTAACTTCATCATTACATACAAGGAATACATCTCTTAAAGTAGATTTGGCTTCGACAAAATTAAAATCTTTTATACACTGTATTGCTGCTAGTTTTATTTGGTCATTTTTATGTTTTATCAATTCAATAATTGAGGCAGCCGCATCGTTTTGATTGTAGTGTTTTATTAACCGTAATGCGAACAAAACCACATCTTTATTTTCTGAAATAAGCCATGATTTAAACCTTGGGGGCTCATAATCCTTTAGACCGCTCAACGCTTCTATCATTTTTAATTGTTGCCATTCACTTATGGCATAGCTGGTAGAATCAAGGATATAGTCAATCCCTTCATGACGCAGCTTAATGGTAGCTATTTCCGCTTGTTTACGAATTGTCCCTCTCTTGTCATTAATGAACTTAGTGATTAACTGGTAAGACTCTCCAACCTGCATTTGAGTGAGTTCTAAAATGCCTTTTGAAACAACCTCCCAGCGCCAACTTTTAAGTTTGGCAAAAGCATCATGATGCAAGCCAAGTTCTCTGTACAACTTAAAAAGCCTCTCTTCTGTAGTGCCCGAAACATCTTTTTGAAGATCAAAAAGTATTTCAGCTAAAATTTTTCTAAAACCTTTATCCCGTAGATACTCTCGAATCTCAATTTTTAGATTTACATATTCTTTTTGCTCATCTTTTGAGTCTTTAGGAGAATGGAATAGGAAATTGCTAATTACTGGAGCAAGCTCAGACCTTTTACTAGCGGTCTTTACTGCTTTTTGTGATAGCTTGTTCTTAAAAAAGAAAATGAAAATAAAGTACAGCAAACCCAGTCCCAAAAAGAGAAAGGTCAAGTTCCACAATACATTTGTATCAGTTGCTGTGGAATTAACGTATAAAAGACTTTTATATGTTTGAGTAGTTAAGTTCAATTCATTCTACTTATTTCCCTAGAAACCCGCACCAATAATTCTGAAGGGCTTACGGGTTTAGAAATAAAATCATTCGCACCCATTTCAAAGGCGCTCAATACATTTTCTTCATTAGAGGCTGATGATATTAAAATAATGGGAATGGTAGATTTTAAATCATTTCTTATATAGTCTACCAGTTCAATACCAGAAAAATAGGGCATCATTATATCACTGACTATAATATCTGGCAATGAATCGTTTAGCCAATTCTTCACTTCTTTGCCATCACTTTTCAATACTACCTCATAACCTCCTTTTTCGAGACGGTAATTTAATAATGATGCAAGCATGTCATCGTCTTCAGCTAGTAGGATTCGTCTTTTTCTCAATGGGATTTGGGGGATTTAATTATTATTATGTTGTCTTTATTCGTTGTATTTCCAATTCAATCTTAGGAGCAATATTCTCATATTCTTTTAAAAACTCCTCATATAGAAAATTAAGGTGTTTAGGATCTTTATCGGATTTGCACACCAAGCTCATCTGTTCACAGATTTCTATAAGATTATTTAGCTTAAACATTCGTAAACCATTTTTAATCTTATGTGCTGTAAAACCTACACCATCAAAATCATCATTTAACAAGTGGACCTTGGTTTTGCCGATAAACTCAAGAATATTTTTCTTGAATAACTGCACCAGTTCATCGAGTAACTCAACCTGTCCCATACAATCTTCCAATACGGGGTCTAGGCTTAGCTCTTCAGTTACATTGTTCTTACTGATTGGCTCTATGATTTCAATTTTAGCGTCACTTTCCGTCATCTTTCTATTTTTATTATTAACAATTTTCTTGAGTAAGTCGTTTGGTTTAAAAGGTTTAAGAATAAAGTCGTTGATGCCCAAAGCCGTAAATTGCTCCTTGTCAGAAGTACTAAAATCTGCGGATAGGGCTATTATAGGAATGTTTTTTATAGATTTTTTTGAATTGCCACGTATTTGTTTGGTAATTTCAAACCCTGTCATATTAGGCATTCTAAGGTCCATGAGAACAACATCGATTTTATGGTCCTGTAAGATTTTTAAACCAAAGAGTCCATTATCCGTTACTATAGTTTTACAGCCCCAGTTTTGTAAACGGCTTGTAATAAGTTTTTGGTTTAACTGATTATCTTCAAATACCAAAACTGTAATATCAGCTAAAGGGTTTTGCGTCTGCTTTACAATACTTTTGACCTTTTGACTTTTTTTTGGTTGTGCTGAAGCTTTTTTATAAGGGATTTCAAATTTGAATGTAGTTCCAGAGCCTAGAATGCTTGATACTGATATTTTACCATTAAGCTGCTCAATAATTTCTTTTACGATACTTAGTCCAAGTCCAGAACCACCATATTTGATGTGAGTGTCCTTTTCTGCCTGTTGGTAAGATTCAAATATTTTGCCCAACTTGTCTTTTGCAATACCAATGCCAGTATCCTTTACCTCAAATCCTAAGTGGACTTCATCACCCTCGATTGACTCAAGGTTTACAGTAAAGTTTATCTCTCCGTTCTCAACAAACTTAACTGCGTTCCCCAAAAGGTTCAGCAAAACCTGAGTGAGTTTAGATGGGTCCCCAATAATAGTTTTAGGAATATCTTTATCGATACTTAAATTCAACTTTACATCCTTATTCACAATAAGGGTTTGGGTTAAGTAACTTAACTCCTTTAGTAAGTTTTTAAGGTTGAACTCAATAAGTTCAAAACGTTCTTTTCCAGAAGATAACTTTGAAAATTCTAATAATTCATTGATAATGGTCATTAAATTATTAGAAGCAAGGCCAAGTGCAGTAACCAATTCTTGTTGCTCTTTTGTGAGTTTGGTTTCCTGCAATAAATCTACAAAGCCAACAATTCCATTCAGTGGCGTACGGATTTCATGACTAACATTAGCGATTAGAGAGCTTTCTGTTGTAGCCAAAGTAGTTTTTTGGGATTCATTATCATCAACAATAACGGCCTCTGTATTTCTTTCACCAAAAACTTTACTTTCTAAACCATTTTTAAATGATTCAAATGTTTTTTTAAGGCTGGATGCCTCAGAAGCACTCAACTCTTCAAATGAAAACTGGTCTAGACCATCTTCAATTTTTGAAAGCTGCGTTAATAATTCTCTGGTATTCAAAGTAGTTTTTTTAGTCTCTTGCAGATATATTTTCCAAAAAAGAGGTTAACAATCTGGTTTTTATAATTTTAAAGCTCCCCATTTCACGTAGTGTGCACAATTAATTGTTACCTACATTCGATATTCTGTTGTCAAAATGCTTTATTTGTAGGTATAAATTTTTTGGAATGAAAAAACTTGGGATGTTATTAGCTGCATTATCACTGTTTGCTTGTGGTGAAGGTGAAAAAAAGAAGGAAGAAAATTTGGCAGAAAAGGCTAAAAGAATTCATGAAAAAGTAATCACTATCGACACCCATGACGATATCAATGTAAAGAACTTTACAGATTCAATAAACTATACCCAACGTCTTGATAATCAAGTTAATCTACCTAAGATGAAAGAAGGTGGATTGGATGTAGCTTGGCTAATTGTTTACACTGGGCAAGATTCTCTTAATGCTGAAGGCTATGCTAAGGCATCAGAAAATGCAATGGCTAAGTTTGACGCTATACATCGTCTTTGTGAAGATTATGCTCCCAATGAAATTGAATTAGCACTGAATTCCAATGATGTTCGTCGAATTCATAAAGCTGGAAAGAAAGTAGCGATGATAGGGGTTGAGAATGCTTATCCAATTGGTGAAGATTTGTCAAAATTTGAAGACTATTACAAGCGAGGAGCAAGATATATTTCCCTATCCCACAATGGCCACAGCCAGTTTTGTGATTCCAATACAGGGGAAAAAGATAACGTTTGGTTATATAATGGTTTAAGTGATATTGGTCAAGATGCTGTAAAAGAGATGAATAGATTAGGTGTTATGATTGACATATCACATCCATCAAAAGAATCTATGAAACAAATGGTAGCGCTTTCTAAAGCACCTATTATAGCATCACACTCTTCTGCTAGGGCATTATGTAATCATAGTAGAAACTTGGATGATGAGCAATTAAAGTTATTAAAGGAAAATGGAGGTGTGGTACAAACAGTTGCATTTAGCTCTTACCTAAATAAGGAAAAGCATGAAGCTAGAGCTGAGTACATGAAAACTGTTTATCAATCGGTCGCAGATTCTTTAAACATGAATTGGTATGCGCGGTCTGAGTTTGCTACATTATCTGACCAGCAAAAAGGTGAGTTTATGGAAAACTACCCAAAGATCATGAGTATTGGTAAGGATTTAGTGAAAAACATGAAGGACGCTCCTGCTCCTGTGGCTGTTTCTGATTTTATTGACCATATTGATTATATGGTAGATCTAATTGGTATTGACCACGTAGGAATCAGTTCAGATTTTGATGGTGGCGGAGGGATTGATGGTTGGTCCGATGCTTCTGAAACATTAAATGTTACCACGGAATTGGTAAAAAGAGGATACACCGAAGAAGAAATAGAAAAACTATGGGGCGGTAACCTATTACGTGTTTTAGATGAAGTACAAGCTGTTGCTGGTGAAATACAAGGAAGCTAAACTTCCTCATCTTTTTTAGCCAATCTGTCTTTTACAAACTCGATTTTTGTCTTACCATGTGGTTTTGGTTTACCATTATCATCTAAATTAACCATGATGATGTTATCCACCGTTACTATTGTTTCCTGAGTCATTTTATTACGTACCTCACAGTTAAGGTTTAGTGAACTTTTGCCAAATTTAACGGCCTCAACGCCAATTTCCACAATATCCCCCTCCTCTGCCGAGCTCATAAAATTAATTTCCGACATGTATTTGGTGACCACCTTTTTATTTTCCAATTGAATAATGCTATAAAGTGCGGCCTCCTCATCTACCCAAGCCAACACTTTTCCGCCAAATAGGGTTCCATTAGCATTTAAATCTTCAGGTTTCACCCATTTTCTAGTATGAAATCTCATTGCATGAATTTAGTATTTACAGCAAAATTAGAGAAGAAAATAGGATTATAATAAACTGATTTGGCCTCCACCTAAAGTTTTAGGGATAATCAAATTTGTTCCTAATTTTTTATTCAAATTATCAATAAAATAGGCAGATAAAAGCGGAGATTCCAATTCCATATTTTGATGCACAAAAAAATGAATATTTTTTAAACCCATTTTCTTCCATTCGTCTAATTTGTTTACCCAATCTACCAGTCTTAAATAATCACTTTCATGATTTGCTCCCACATATCTTACAAAAGCCTCATTTGTGGTCAACCGCATATGCATGATATCCCTTCTGCCCGCAGTATCGACCAATACGTTGGTAATATTGTTTTCTTCCAGCAAATGATATAGCTCATTGGCGACAGATTCGTCATTAAACCAATCTGTATGTCTAAACTCCATGGCCAATGGAAACTCCTTTGGCCAATATTCCACAAAACGCACTACCCTATCCCAGTTTTTAGGATCAAAATTGTTGTGCATCTGCAAAAAAATAGTTCCAAGTTTTTCCTTTAATAAGGACGTTACTTCTAAATACCTATCCGTAATTTCATATACCTTTTCATTCATTCTTCGTAAATGACTTACCTCATTGGTCATTTTAGGAAAAAACTTGAAATCTGATGGTGTTTTGTCATACCATTTCTGGTAGGTCTCTGCTGGAAAAATGCGGTAAAAGGTTGCGTTTAATTCTATTGAATTAAACTGAGTTGAATAATAGCTCAACTCGTCTTTCGTTCCACGAGGATAGAAGTTTTTTAAATCTTGCCTATTCCATTTTGCACAGCCCACAAAAATATTAAAAGGACCATCAATTTTAGAATTACCAAGTAAAACCTCAGTTTCAGGATGGTTGGGGGGTATTGTAAAATCTATTAATTCTGGGCGGTCAACTTTTCCAAATTTCATAGCTGTTGCATGGTTTTAACTAGATTCTAAAAATACGTAATTTGATTTCTTATGACATGTTTTATGATGTTTATAAATACGTTGACAAATAAAAAAAATCAAGATTTTGCATCAAAACAGTTACGCTATCTTTATAAAAACTATCACAATGAACGATAGGTCCAATAATTTACTGCGCATTCGTCCAGAGATTAAAACTACCCAAATAAATAGTGACATGAGTTCCGAGGAGCGTTTTCAGAACGAAACCCTTCGTCCTATTCTTAAGTTTCAGAACCCTCTTATTATTGAGATGTTTAGAAATTATATTCGAAAACATAAGAATGCTTTTTTAGAGTTATCTCTTGAAAAAAGGCTTATGTACATAGAGAACGCTATTCAAAAGGATGTTAAGTTCCGGAATTCTTTAAAAGGGATGGTAATAGGTCAATTTACAGTTGATGAATACGCAATCTATATCCAAAACTCTTCTGCATTGAACAAACGAATGATGAATATGGTTGTTGAACGGTTAAAAGACCAAGTTCAATTACTTGATGAGTCTGTTTTAGCCTATTAGTGATTCACCATTTAGATTTGTGGTAAGGATAGAGCTCATCAAATCAAAATAAGGTCGTATTGTTTTGAAAGAATGGTCTATCTGTTCTATAAAATCCTTAGCAAGAACTTCTTTGTCCGTAAAATTTCTAACAAAGATGAATTGCTTGTGACGCAGTAATTCAATATCTGGATGTTCTTTATCAAATCCTTTAGGTGCTGTTTTCACAGCATCTCCTTGCAACTCTCCCCAAACTGATTTAAAAGATTTTTTATTTATGACTTCTCTAAACTCTGTAGCGTCCAATTCCAATTCCTTCCTTATACGCAGTAAATCTTCTTTATTGGGTTCCCAAAACCCAGCTGCCAAGAATGTTTCCCCTGGTTTTATTCTAAGATAGTACCCGCCTCTTCGCTCAAGTCCCATTCTAGAAAAAGATCCTGCAAAATGTGCTTTGTAAGGCGTTTTGTCTTTTGAAAAACGCACATCTCTATAAATACGAAAAACCTTTAGCTTCTCTATTTGGTCGTGCTTATTAAGATTTTCCATAATGGCATTATAAAATACTTTTACATCGGTTTCATGTGATTTAAAAGTATCCTTGTTTTCTGTAAACCATTCTCGGTTATTGTTCTTTTCTAGTTTCTTTAAAAACTCAAAAGCCTCTTTCTTTATAATTTCAGCAGACATAAAACAAACAATTCATAATTTATGCTAAAGTTAACCAATTCTAACATTGTTGTTTTTTAAGAATAGCTAATTTTAATGGCTTTAGATTAAAACCCTTAAAATGAATAAGCAATCAATCATCAAGGAGTTAAAGGCTCATAAAAAGCAACCCTATTTAGACTATCGGTTAAAAAGAAATACAGAGGTTTTTACGGATACACTTTTCTACACCCTATTTGATATTAATACTAGTGTAGAAACTAATTTAGATACTCTTGAAGTACAGTTTGATGAACTCGTGAACCTAGCGTGTTGGGAAACTAACCGACCTTGTAAAAAGGTATGGGAAAACTATATTTCAGAACTTCCTTCTATTCTAAAAAAACTGAATTTAGATGCCGAAGCTATTCTTAATTGTGACCCAGCGTCATTATCTATTCAAGAAGTTTATATGGCTTATCCTGGGTTTTATGCGATTGCTATTTATAGATTGGCGAATGTACTTTATAAAGAAGGCTTTCCTTTAGTTCCCCGTTTAATGACAGAGTACGCGCATAGGCAAACCGGCGTAGATATTAATCCAGGTGCTACCATAGGCGAATCTTTTTTTATTGATCATGCTACTGGCGTTGTCATTGGAGAGACCGCCATAATCAAAGACCATGTTAAAGTATATCAAGGGGTAACTCTAGGGGCATTATTTGTAAACAAATCCCTTAAAAAGACCAAACGGCATCCTACTATAGAATCACACGTTACTATATACGCAAACGCAACAATTTTAGGGGGAGAAACTGTAATTGGTGAAAATTCCACTATCGGTGGGAATGCATGGCTTACGAAATCAGTGCCTGCTAATTCCACAGTTTTTCATACTCCAGAAATCAAAATAAAAACGAATGTCTAAGACTATATTGGATTTAATTGGAAATACACCTTTGGTAAAGTCAAGGGTTTTGAATACCAATCCAAATGTGGAATTATATTTTAAATTGGAAGGACATAACCCTGGAGGAAGTGTAAAAGATAGACCTGCCTTTAACATGATTAAAAATGGATTGGAGCGAGGAGATTTTACAAAAAATTCTAGATTAATCGAAGCTACTAGCGGTAACACAGGTATTGGGTTGGCCATAGTTGCTGGAGTTTATGGTTTAAATATTGAATTGGTGATGCCAGAAAACTCTACCAAAGAACGGATACAAACAATGCGCGCTTACGGAGCTAAAGTAACTTTGACATCTTCTGATATTGGAATAGAAGGTGCTCGTGATTATGCTGAAAACAAAGTATTAAATGAAGGCTATATAATGTTAAATCAATTTGCTAATGATGATAACTGGAAGGCACATTATAATACTACGGGACCAGAGATTTGGAAAGACACCAATAAAAAAATCACCCATTTTGTTTCCAGTATGGGAACAACAGGTACAATTACAGGTACTTCAACATTCTTAAAAGAACAGAATCCGAATGTCAATATAATTGGGGTACAACCTGAAGAAGGCTCTCGTATACCAGGTATTAGAAAATGGTCGCCAGACTATGTTCCAAAAATCTATAATTCTGAAAAAGTTGACAATATTCTTTATGTAAATGAAAAAGAAGCAGTAGCCACGGCTAAACGATTGGCCAAAGAAGAAGGTATTTTTTCTGGCATGAGTAGTGGCGGGGCGGCTGTTGTAGCTTTACAGATTGCCGAACAATTGAAAGAAGGAGTTATTGTTTCTATCGTTTGCGACCGTGGAGATCGTTACTTATCCTCCAATTTATTCGATTTGTAAAGCCTGATTAATATTTGAATTATAGGCCTTAAATAATATTAAATCGTTGTGCCCTCCACCTTCTACAGTGAGAAATTCTTTGTTGCTTGAGGCTAAACTAAAAAGCTTTTTGCCCGATTCATAAGGTACAACAGCATCTTCGGTTCCATGAAAAATAGTTACTGGGCATGTAACCTTGCCTATATATTTGTTTGATTCAAATTTATATTTCAACAGCCATTTAACGGGTAATACAGGAAAACGTTTTCTTGCAACTTCAAGTAAATTATAAAAGGGTGTTTCCAGAACTAATTTTGCTGGTTTATTTTTTGAAGCTGTATAAGTTGCTACCGAAGCACCCAGAGAACGCCCATAAAGTATGATATCATCTTCTTTATAGTTGTCCAAAGTATAATCATAGAACAGTTGTGCATCTCTTAAAAGTGCAGCTTCACTAAGTTTTCCTGTACTTTTACCATAAGTACGATAATCCATCACAATAACATCATACTCTTTTTTAGCAAAAAAGGTTGCGATTTCTCCCCACCGTGATAAATCTCCAGCATTACCATGAAAATATAGTATCACTCCCTTTGGATTTTCCCTTTTAAATTGCAATGCATTTAATTTAGCTCCATCATCAGCAGTTAAAAAAAACTCTTCAAAAGGTTCGGAAAAACTATAGGTGTATTCTTGAGGTAATTTTGAGGTAAGGAAAATTATCTTTTCCTGTAAAAAATATAACATAGCAGCAACTAGTATATAAAGTATGATGAGTATTCTGCCAACGCGTTTAAGCTTTTGCATTAGAAGGTTTTGAAGAATGTTGGACATGAATGCTTGAACCTTCCAAATTGACTTTCTTGGGTTTTGAATTCACAATTTCCGATAACATCTTATGATAAGATTCAAAAGTATTCAAGTTTTTATGGTCACCACCGATTACTGTATGCAGTGTAGTGTTTTTAGGTTTTATTCTAGATAGTTTTACACTTGTTTTATAAGGTATTAATCTATCGTCGGTACCGTGAATAATATGAATGGGACATTTTACATACTTTAACCATTTATAGGTTGGCATCGGAAATTTAATCAACAATGATAATGGCATAAAAGGAATATATTTTTTGGCAACTTTGCTTAAGCTATAATATGGCGCATCCAAAATCAACATTCTTGGATTATTCATAGATGCTAATTTCGTTGCAAAACCAGAACCCAATGACCTACCATATAGAATAATGTATTTCTCTGAAACGTTATCCTTTATTTTGTTGTAAATCACCTGCATATCACGCTTTACGGCTTTTTGTGTCCTTCGTCCTGTGCTTTTACCAAAACCGCGATAGTCTACCATGATAACATCAAAACCATGTCTTGTGAAATCTACAGCAAACTTGCCCCAACCTTTGATGCTTTTTGAATTGCCTTTTAAATAGAAAACAACTCCCTTTGGAGTTTTAGCCTTAAATCGAAGTCCATTAATTACCGCGCCATCCCTAGTCTGTATGTTGTATTCTTCGGTTTCTTGATTTTCATAGTAAAACTGAAAATCCTTGGATAATTTTTCTGGTTTAAAAAGAAAATAGTCTTGTAGAAAATACAGTAGTATGCTAATAACCACATAGGCTATTAAAACAATCCCTAAAATATAAAAGACTTGCTGCACACTTTTAATTTCTTTGAAAATACAAAAATCTATAGTATTAAATATTACAACAAAAAAAGAGCGCTAATTGCGCTCTTTTATCTATTTGATACTATATGATTCTATTGGTCATCAGTAGCATCATCGATTTCATCTTCAATCTCTTCGGCACCTTCTTCTATGCCTTCACCAACTTCTTCGATTGCATCCTCTGCCTTCTCTTCTGTTGATTTTTGTTCTCTACAATTTACTAATGCAATTAGTATGATTACCGCAGAAACTAGTTTTATTGCTATATTTTTCATTCTTATATTTTTTTAAATGCGTTCTTAATTAAGGTCAAAATAAATAGTACTATAAATATGAAGAATAGAATTTTAGCTATTCCTGCAGAAGCTCCTGCAATTCCTCCAAAGCCTAATATTCCGGCTATAAGTGCTATTACTATAAATGTTATGGACCATCGTAACATATTATTATTGTTTTAGGGTTAGTAACTATTACTTAGATTTTTTTTCATTTACTTTTTGGAAGGATTCTACCTTTAACTCAATTTCTTTACCATCTTCCATAGTGAATACATATGCTTTTTCTAGATTCATATTGTCCTCCATACTTATGGTCATATTTTCCAAAATGGTAATGTTTTCACCATCTTCTACAGCTAACATTAAATCATTCTCACTGGATACTAATGTGAAGTCAGTTTTTTCTTTTGTTGTATAACTAAACTTGACTACCTCATCATACAAGTCATCTGCATCATTATCAATCTTTACAGTTTTTACTACTACTGTTGGTGGAATAATTCTATCTTGATTTATCTTCTCCTTGTCGTTTTTATCCAACATTACAACTTGGTTTCTGGTAGTTTCAATTAAGACTGAATTCTTGATTAATTCTCCTTTTTTATAAAGCTTGTAAGTCTTCTTTGTACTCTCTTTTGCTACTCCTGATTGCTCAGCCTCTTGGGCTGTTGCTATTGTTCCAGTTATTAGTGCAATTGATAATACTATTGTTTTATAAATTTTCATTTTTGTGTTTTTAAGTTTAATAATTCGTTTTCTAATTTGGATTTCCTTAGGCGTTCAATGAAGTCTTAAGCTTTTCATCCTTTCTCTTTCCCCATGCATTTAACATCCAGCTACTTTTCTCCAATTCCCTGATGTAGGCCCCTATCAAGTCAATCGTTCCCTCATCATTTATATCTGTAGCTTTCTTTATCACTTTACCCATCTGTTTCAATAAGATTCCGTGTGCATAGAGAATTTCTTCGACCATTTTTTGGTCATCTAAATCTGTATTACTTTCATTGATTGCTGATTTCTCCAAATAGTTACTAAGGTTGCTCATCGGATGGTAGCGTAAGGTTAGTATACGCTCTGCAATCTCATCTATTTTAATCCTTGCATCTGTATACAAGTCTTCAAACTTTTGGTGTAAATCAAAAAAGTTTTCTCCGGTTATGTTCCAGTGGAAATTTCTTAATTTTTGATAATACAAATGATAATCTGCTAATAGTGTATTTAATTCAATAACTATTGGTAATACCTTCTCCTCTTCTAAATTCAAATAATTCATTTTTCAGGTGTTTTTTTCCTTGGATAATCCAAGGATTAGATTAATATAATATGCTAGTGTTGGCAGTGAAGAAAATTTAACGTCGCATAGATTCTGCAACCACTTTTGGCGAATGCCCGTTTACAAGAATAGTAGTAAACCAACACTATCAATATAAGGGCATATTAAAGTTTGTCAAGTGATTTAACAGGATTTAACCCTTTATAGAAAGCATTAACTTAATAGTATGTTAAAGCCAGTCTTTTTTCTTAAAGTAAATTAACAGTCCAAGGAAGATTAGTAAAAAAACTCCCCACAAATAGTAGTATCCATTTTCTGTGTGAAGCTCAGGCATATTGTCAAAATTCATCCCATAGATGCCTGCAATAAAAGTTAGAGGGATAAAGATAGAAGCAATAACGGTCAACACCTTCATTACCTCATTCATTTTATTGCTCATGTTGGTCATATACATTTCCATGAGGCTTGTAGACATTTCTCTGTATAGCATAATGTCTTCATTTATTTCTGAGCAATGGTCAAGTGTATCATGTAGAAAAAGCTTGGTCTCTTTAGAAATAAGACTATGTTCAGTATGGACAAGTCTATTTACCAATTCTTTTACGGGAAAAATCCATTTACGAATCCGTAAAATTTCTTTTTTTAGATATTGAATTTTTCGGGCTGATTCTTTCTGAGGGTTATTATAGACTTCATCTTCAAGCAACTCTAATTTATTCTTAATATCATCTAGCACAACAAAATAATTATCCACAATGGCGTCTAACAATGCAAAAAACAAGTAATCTGCTCCCCTACTTCGTATTCTACCGTACTTATTTTCTATACGCTTTATTACCTCTCCAAAAACATCGTCATCAGTCTCTTGAAATATTAAAACACAATTCTCAAATAGTGTAAGCGCCACATGTTCAATAATGAGTTGTCCTTCACCATTTATGTATAACATCTTAAAAACCCCAAAAACATAATCTTCGTATTCATCAATTTTAGGGCGTTGTAGGGTATCCACCAGATCTTCCAGTAAAAGATTGTTTAAATCAAATTGTTGTCCAATACTCGCAATTGCAGCTTCATCGGTTAAACCAACCACATCAATAAAAGAAGTAAACTTGTCACTTAAATTAGACTTAATATTTTCCTTAATAGGATTTTCGGTAAAATACTCTTCATTATTGTAGTTAATAGTGGTAATTGTAGTAATTTGTTTTTTACGATTACCTATATAATTAATCGCCCCAGGTGCTTTACCTAGTTTTGATTTAGACCTGTGCGTTTTCTTAATCTTTACCTTGGGCGGGTTTTTTCTCATCTCTTGTGCCGAATAGATTTATATCCAATCTAAATATACATTTAAAAATTACATGAACTCTTGTTAAAACACTCAACTATTTTCCATAGTTTTATTGTAATCATCAATCAATCAATACTATGACAACTATCACAGCTTCACCTCATTTTAAAAGAATTGAAATAATAGATGCTCTTCGGGGCTTTGCCCTAGCTGGAATAGTTGTCTGCCACGTAGTTGAAAATTATATAGGTTCCATGCCCTCACAAACTTTTAATGAAGCAGTGCATCTGGGAATTATTGATGATATTGTTGATGGTTTCATCAACACACTTCTCAGGGGAAAATTTATTGCATTATTTTCTTTTTTGTTTGGTCTTAGCTTTTTTATTCAAATGGATAATGGCCATAAAAGAGGAAGTTATTTTGGCGATAGATTTTTTTGGCGTCTACTGCTTTTATTAGGTATTGGCTATGTGCATCATCTTTTTTACAGAGGAGATATTCTAACTATTTATGCCATACTCGGAATATTCCTTATTCCATTTTATGCCATAAACAACAAATGGGTCTTAAGTTTTGCCACTCTTTTATTTTTAGGTTTAGGAAGATATATTGTCTTCTATGCCACTGGTGGTGATGGTCTATTCAGCACCGAGGAAATGACTCCAGAAGCTCCAAAAGTATTGACCTATTATGAAACATTAAAAACGGGAACTTTGACGGATGTTTTTGCCACTAATGCTGTCCAAGGACATATTGATAAAGCTGAGTTTCAATTTGGTATTTTTGGTCGCGGATATTTCACATTTGCATTTTTTCTGATTGGACTTTATGTGGGGAGGCTTAATTTTTTGAAAAAATTTAGAGAGGAAAAGAAACTGACCAAAAAAGTGCTCATTTATGCTTCAATAGTATTGGTGCTATCATTTGTAGGAATGGCTTTAGCATTTTCTAGTATGGGTGAAAACTTCAACTTTAAAAGTTGGAATTCTATGATTGGGTTAAGCTTTATGGATTTGACCAACTTTTCAATGACCCTTATTTACATCGCACTTTTTGCAATATTGTTCCGAAAAGTTAAATGGGAAAAAAGACTTAGCACATTTGCTCCCTACGGACGTATGGCACTCACCAATTATGTCTTCCAGAGTGTCCTATTTACATTTATTCTCTTTGGCTGGGGCTTAGGTTTTATTGGCGAATTAAGACAAATCTATACATTTTTAATTGCCATTATCTTTGTCGCGTTGCAAATGTGGTTTAGCAAATTATGGCTTAAACATTTTTACTACGGACCACTAGAGTGGCTATGGCGTAGCTTAACCTTCTTTAAGTTAATGCCTATGAAACGGAAGTAGCTTAATTACAAATCATTGATGTAACTACCATAAAGGTCTTTGAATCTAACTCCATTGGTAAATCTATACTTACTTAACTTTTTATGGGCAACTAGCCCCCATAAAACTAGTTCCTTTACAAAATAACTATCGTTTTTACTCAAATCTGGCAGATGTTCTTTTAGTAATCTATTTAATGGAGCAATGCTATCAAGTTTTTGCTGATAAACTTTATCGGAATCTTCATCAAATAACTCAAACCCTTCTTGGTCAAAAAACCATGAGATTAATCCATCATAAGGTGTCTCTGCATCTTTACGTTCGAGTTTATTTATCTTTGGAAACAGGGTTGGGAATAAAGTTTTAATAGCTTCGTCCAACAATGTCTCTGCCACAAAACCAGCACCTTCTTGTTCTCCTTCGTAAACCAATTCTATTTTACCAGTAATAGCTGGGACAACCCCCATAAAATCACTCAATCTAATATTGGTTTTATCTTCTCCAGACTTTAAAATTCTTCTTTCGGCTGTGCTCAACAAGTTTTCGAAAGCTGTAATGCTCATACGGGCACTGACCCCACTTTTAGCATCCACATATTCACTGTTTCTAGCTTCAAAGCTAATCTGTTCCAATAAATCCATAGCCAGTTCCGGAACATTAACCAAATCGGACTGCCGTTTATCCAGTTTAGCTTCTTGTTTTGTAATCTGCTTAGCAATTGTAATATCTTCTGGGTAATGGGTTAGGATCTGCGAACCAATCCTATCTTTTAAAGGAGTAACTATACTTCCTCTATTGGTATAATCTTCTGGGTTTGCTGTGAATATGAATTGTAAATCCAAAGGGAGTCTAAGTTTAAACCCGCGAATCTGAATGTCTCCTTCTTGCAAGATATTAAATAAGGATACTTGAATTCTCGCCTGTAAATCTGGTAACTCATTAATTACAAAAATACAGCGGTTGGCTCTGGGTATCATGCCAAAATGAATAACTCTATCATCAGCATAACTCAATTTTAGATTGGCGGCTTTTATTGGGTCTACATCGCCAATTAAGTCGGCCACAGTAACATCTGGCGTAGCTAGCTTTTCGTAAAATCGTTCATCCCTATGCAACCAAGAGATGGGTGTCTTATCCCCCTCTTCTTTGATTAATTCGATGGCATATCTTGAAAGGGGATTTGTAGGGTCATCATGAATTTCAGAACCTTCAACAACTGGAATGTATTCATCTAAAAGGTTTACCATCAATCTAGCCAAACGTGTCTTTGCCTGACCTCGAAGTCCAAGTAGATTAATGTTGTGTCGGGAAAGAATGGCTCTTTCTAATTCTGGAATTACCGAATCCTCATAACCCCAAACACCTTCAAAAACATTTTCATCATTCTTTATTTTCTCAATGAGGTTGTCCCTGAGTTCGTCTTTTATACTTTTAGATTGGTATCCAGCTTTTTTAAGCTCACCCAGTGTTTTTATGTTTTCTATTTTCATATTTTTTGATAGTGCATAGTCATCTCGAAGGAGCATGCTACTAAGAAATCTAGATTTCTCATATTCGTTCGAAATGACATTAAATTATTTTATTCTCTTTCTTCTATTGTTCTCGTAATCTTCAAAAATCATTTCACCCAAGCCTTTTAAGCCTGTGTAAAAAGCCTTTCCCTTATTTGCCTGGGTAAACTCTCTTATAAATTGCATCAGATAGGGGTCTTGTGCTATCATAAATGTTGTAATTGGAATATGTAACTTTCTAGCTTGTGATGCCATGGCATAACATTTTTCCACAATGTACTCATCCAAACCAACACTGTTTTTATAATAGGTTCCATCTGGCATACGCAAACAGCTTGGCTTACCATCTGTAATCATAAAAATTTGCTTGTTGGTGTTGCGTTTTCTACGGAGCATGTCCATAGCCAATTGCAATCCAGCAACCGTATTGGTATGATAAGGTCCAACTTTTAAATAGGGCAAATCTTTAATGGGTATTGGCCATGCATCATTACCAAACACCAAGATATCCAAAGTGTCTTTTGGATAACGGGTAGTAATTAACTCCGCTAATGCCATAGCTACTTTTTTTGCAGGTGTAATGCGGTCTTCACCATATAGAATCATACTATGGCTAATATCTATCATGAGCACAGTGCTCATCTGTGCCTTGTATTGTGTGTCTTCAACTACCAAATCTCCTTCATCCAACATGAAATTGCCGATACCATGGTTTATTTGTGCATTCTTGAGACTTTCGGTCATTGAAATACGGTCTAAACCATCACCATAACGATATTCCCTAAACTCTCCAGTGTGCTCGTCTCCGCTTCCAGATTTACCTGTTTTATGATTTCCTGAACCACTGCGTTTTATTTTACCAAAAATTTGGTCAAGAGCACGCTGGCGAATCATTCGTTCCAATTTAGCGGTAATAGAAATAGTTCCTTTTCCGCCTCCTTCATCTCCCTCTTCACTTTCCTCACCCATTTGACCACCCCCATCTTCAAACTCTTCGCGGATATATCCTTTGGCCTTCAAATCCTCAATAAAGTCTTCTATAGTATAATCATCAGTGGTAAGCTCATATTCCTTATCCAATTCACGCAACCAATCAATAGCTTCATCAAAGTCACCAGAAGTGTGTGTAATGAGCTCCTGAAAAATCTCAAAAAGTTTTTCAAAAGGGGATAAATTGGGAGCTTCGTAAGGTGTAAAACGAAATCCTTTTCTCAAATTCATAGCCATCATATAAAATTAACACATTCTAATAAGATGGTAGATGCTTTACAAAAAACTTAACGCTTCTGTTTATGTTTGCAGTTATGGAAAAAGAACTGTGCAAAGGATTCTACACCACTCCTCCACTATGGATAAATAAGCAGTTTGGTGTACAACAGTTTAATTTTCCTAAACTGGATTTGTTAAACTTAAGTGCGAAGGCAATCCCAGAACAATTGCGATTGGGCCATAAAATGGAATATGTATTTGAGCAGCTTTTGAATCATTCTGAGGATTGGAAAGTTTTAGCTAAAAACTTGTTGATAGATAGAAATAAAGTACGACAGGGAGAACTGGATTTTGTTTTGCAGCATAAACAAAGTAAGGAAACTTATCATGTTGAACTAGCATATAAGTTTTATATAATTAATCCTGAAATTACAGAACCTATTCATCGTTTAATGGGGCCTAACAAAAGGGATATGTTCTTTACCAAGTTAGAAAAATTAAAGCAAAAACAGTTTCCATTATTATATTGTAAAGAATTGTCCAAACAGCTTGAGATACTTGAAATTAAAACAGAAACGGTACAGCAGCAAGCATGCTTTAAAGCACAATTGTTTCTGCCTTACGAGGTAGATGGGATTTCGATTAGACCATTAAACAAAAACTGTATTAAGGGGAGCTGGGTTCGGTTTGATGACTTTAATACTGCAGAATTTAAAAAATGGCAGTATTACATTCCTTTTAAACAAGAATGGGTACTAGAACCATCTACAGATAGAAATTATGCCACACAGTATGAAACTTTGTTGGATATCAACTTAAGAATGCTTAAAGAAAATGCACCTATGCTATGGGTTAAAAAACCTAATGGTGTTATTGAAAAGGTTTTTGTGGTTTGGTGGTAGTATTTTCGGTTATTAAATTGGGTATTATGAATTAGTTGATAAAAGAAATACAGTACCTTGTTGCTTTTGCATTTGATTGTTAGCAATAATCAAAAATAGGAAATGAATAAAACCATATTTACAATTAGTATCATTTTTACAGGATTTGTACTCCATTCATGTAAGAGTAAAAAAAGAGATGCAAATACAGAAGAAATATTATTAGTTTGGGCAGATGAATTTGAAAAAGATGGCCCTCTAGATAGTAAGAAATGGTTTCATCAAACACAACTTCCACCAGGAGGTAGTTGGTGGGGTGGTATCATACAGCACTATACAGACAAAACGTCTAATTCTTATGTAAAAGATGGCTATTTAAACCTAATCGCTAAAAAAGAGACTTTGGATGACCAAGGTCATGTAAAACAGTATACATCGGCTAGACTAAATTCCAAATTTGCTTTTACCTATGGTCGTGTAGAAATCCGTGCAAAACTACCAACTGGAACTGGAACTTGGCCAGCAATTTGGATGCTCAATACAAATATAGATGAAGATGGCGCCTATTGGGACAACCAAGGTTATGGGACTACCAAATGGCCTAACTGCGGTGAGATTGATATTCTAGAACATTGGGGAAAGAATCAAGATTATGTATCAAGTGCGGTACATAATGGTTCTAGCTATGGATATAAAGTTAAAAATGTTGGTGGTCAACAAATTGATAAAGCTTCTGACAAATTTCATATTTACACGCTAGATTGGTCTAAAGAGAAAATGATTTTCAGTGTTGACGGCGTGGAGCACTTTACCTATAACCCCGCTACTAAAAACGATGATACTTGGCCTTATGATTCTGATTATTACCTAATATTGAATATTGCTATAGAACCAGATATTGATCTAAATTTTGTTGAAAGCCCTATGGTAATAGATTATATCAGGATTTATAAATAGCCAACTATTTTTTTCTTTTCAATAAAGTGGTCTCAATATCTTTTAAAGTATACCCTTTAGCTTGTAGCAGAATTAAATAGTGAAACAACAAATCCGCACTTTCATTTAAAAATAAATCGTCATTATCATCCTTGGCTTCAATAACGGTTTCTACAGCTTCCTCCCCTACTTTTTGGGCAATTTTATTTATCCCTTTTCTGAATAGTGATGCCACATAACTCTTTTCGTCTTCTTTATTGTCTTTTCGAAAAGCAATAGTTTTTTCCAATTCAGAGAAAAAACCAAAAGAACTATTATTATCTTCTGACCAACAGGTATCTGTTCCTTTATGACAAGTTGGACCTTCTGGTTTAACAGTGATTAAAAGCGTATCATTATCACAATCGTTTTTGATACTGATTAGGTTTAAAAAGTTACCGCTCTCCTCTCCTTTAGTCCAAAGCCTTTGTTTGCTTCTACTGAAAAAAGTAACCTTTTTGGTTACTTGAGTAACTTTTACAGCTTCTTCATTCATGTAACCCAACATCAACACATTTTTGGTTTGTGCATCTTGAATGATTGCTGGTACTAGTCCGTCATTATTTTTTGTAAAATCTATTATCATAGTCTAACTGGAATTCCTTCCGATTTTAGTGCTGTTTTTAAATCTTTAATTTCAATTTCTTTAAAATGAAATACACTTGCAGCCAATGCAGCATCTGCTTTTCCTTCTATAAAAGTATCTGTAAAATGTTTGATTTTTCCAGCACCACCAGATGCAATAATAGGTATGTTTAATTCTGTTGAGAGCTTTTCCAAAGCCACATTGGCAAAACCATCTTTAGTGCCATCATTGTCCATTGAAGTAAACAAAACTTCTCCTGCTCCACGTTCTTCAACTTCTTTTGCCCAGTCAAACAAATCAAGTTCTGTTGGGACTTTACCACCAACCAAGTGCACTTTCCATTTATCCTCTACTTGTTTGGCATCAATGGCCACAACGATACATTGTGAACCAAACTTTGCCACTAAATCATTTATCAATTGCGGATTTTTTACTGCAGAAGAATTTATGGACACTTTATCTGCACCATTCTTTAGCAAAACATCAACGTCTTCTACAGATGAAATTCCTCCACCCACGGTAAAGGGAATATTTAATTTTTCTGCAACACGATACACCAAATCTGCTAAGGTCTTTCGTTTTTGCTCTGTTGCCGATATGTCCAAAAAAACCAATTCATCCGCACCCTCTTCAGCATAACGTTGGGCTAACTCAATTGGGTCTCCGGCATCACGAAGGCCAACAAAGTTCACTCCTTTGACAGTTCTCCCATCTTTAATATCTAAACAAGGTATTATTCTTTTAGTCAGCACTTAATATATAATTTTCCAATTGTTTCAAACTAATTCTATTCTCATAGATTGCTTTACCAATAATTACTCCTTCACAACCTAATTCTTTGAGTTTTGGCAGCTCATCAAAATTAGAAATGCCCCCACTAGCGATTAGATTGATTCCAATTTCCTCAAAATCTTCAACTCCTGCACCAGTAATCTGGGTTCTATGAATCATGGTTTCTCTCAGAAGTTTTTCATATAGCTTAAAAGAAGGGCCTTCTAGCATTCCATCCTTTGAAATATCAGTACAAATCACATACTTAACACCAGTTTTTTGGTATTCTTTTACAAATGGAATTAGTTCCTCTTTAGATTCTTCTTTCCAACCGGAAATAGCTACTTTTTCATCTAAAGCATCTGCGCCCAAAACGATTTTATTTGTCCCATAGACATTTAACCATCTTAAAAAAGTAGTTTTGTCCTTTACAGCTATACTTCCTCCTGTTATTTGATTTGCGCCATTCTCAAAAGCAATTCGTAAGTCCTCATCTGATTTTAATCCCCCTCCAAAATCAATCTTTAAGCTAGTTTTTAAGGCAATTTGTTCCAAAATTTTATGATTTACAATATGTTTAGACTTAGCACCATCTAAATCCACAAGGTGTAAAAATTCAATCCCATGACCCTCAAAAGATCTTGCAACTTCCAAAGGATTTTCGTTGTATACCTTTTTAGTATTGTAATCTCCTTTTGAAAGGCGAACACATTTACCCTCAATAATATCTATAGCAGGGATTATTCTCATAATTTTAAAAAATTCTCTAAAATTTTAGCTCCATACTCACCTGACTTTTCTGGATGAAATTGAGTTCCATAAAAATTATCCTTTTGTAATGCTGCACTATATTCCAACCCATAGGAACAAGCTGCAATGGTCTCCTCTACTTTTGGAGCATAAAAACTATGCACTTGATAAATAAAATCTTCTTGAAGCCCATTAAAAAGTTTGGATTTCAGGTTTTCAATTTTGTTCCAACCGATTTGCGGTACTTTAACTTCTGAATTAAACTTTTCAACTTCGACATCAAAAATTCCCAATCCCTTAGTATTTCCTTCTTCAGAAGAATTGCACATGAGTTGCATGCCCAAGCAAATTCCTAAAACGGGCTGTTTTAACTCAGGGATTAAATTATCAAGTCCGCTCTCCTTCAATTTTTTCATAGCACTACTTGCCTCTCCAACCCCAGGGAAAATTACTTTATCAGCTATTTGTATTTGTCGAACATTTTTGCTCAAAGTTGCATTTACACCTAGACGATTAAAAGCGAATTTGATACTTTGGATGTTCCCTGCCCCGTAATCAATAATCACCAGTTTCATCTATAACATCCCTTTTGTTGATGGCAATATCATTTTCTCTACATCACGCTTAACAGCTACTTTAATTGATTTTGCAAAAGCCTTAAAAATTGCTTCAATTTTATGGTGTTCGTTAGTGCCTTCTGCTTTTATATTTAGGTTAGCTTTAGCTCCATCTGTAAAGGATTTAAAGAAATGATGGAACATCTCGGTTGGCATATCCCCCACTTTTTCACGTTTAAAATCTGCATTCCACACCAGCCAATTACGACCTCCAAAGTCAATGGCCACTTGGGCCAGACAATCATCCATGGGTAAACAAAACCCATAACGTTCAACACCTAATTTAGAACCCAGCGCGTCATGGAAAACTTCTCCCAAAGCAATGGCAGTATCTTCTATGGTATGATGCTCGTCCACTTCCAAATCACCGTCAACTTTAATTTTCAAGTCCATTTGTCCATGTCTTGCCAATTGGTCCAACATATGATCAAAAAATGCCAATCCAGTTTTGATATCGCTTTTTCCTGTACCATCAAGATTTAACTCAATTCGAATATCTGTTTCGTTGGTTTTTCTATGGATTTTTCCGACACGATTTGAAAGTTTTAAAAATTCATAAATCTTCTCCCATTCGTTGGTTTCCAGAGAGATATAGTCAGAAAGTCCAGTCTTATCTACAGTAATCTCATCAGTCCCTAAATGTGTTTCGTCGTTGATAAAGACCCCTTTTGTCCCTAAATTCTTTGCCAACTCCATATCAGTTAACCTATCACCTATTACAAAAGAGTTTTCCATGTCATAATCTGCTGTCAGATACTGTGTGAGCAATCCTATTCCTGGCTTTCTTGTATCTGCATTCTCATTTGGGAAGGTTCTATCAATAATTACTTCATTAAATATTATATTTTCATTTTCAAAAGACTTGATGATAAAGTCTTGAACTGGCCAAAAAGTATCCTCAGGAAAAGAGTCAGTGCCCAAGCCATCTTGATTGGTTACCATAACCAATTCAAAATCCATTTCTTTGGCAATCATGCTGAGATACGTAAACACTTTAGGATAAAACTCTAATTTTTCAAAACTATCCAGTTGATAATCTGAAGGTGGCTCAATGACCAATGTTCCATCACGATCTATAAACAATACCTTTTTTGCCATTATTCTAGTTCTTTTAAGGTCTGTAATAATTTTGAATTTTCCTCGCCTGTACCAATAGTGAATCTAAGTGTTTCTTCACACAAAGCCTGTGAACTAAGGTTTCGCACAACTATACCTTTGTCTAATAACTGCTTATAGCGCAAAGTTGCATTATCTACTTTCACCAACAAAAAATTAGCTTCGCTTGGGAAAACTTTTTCTATGTAGCTGATCTTTTGAAGTTCTTTATTTAATATTTCACGATCTTCAACCAAATCTGCCACATTGCCCAATACTTTTGATTGATTCAAAAACCCTTTTAAAGCCCTTTGTTGGGTTAGTTCATTTATATTGTATGGTGGTTTTATTTTCTTGAGAACATCAATAATATCTTTTGATGCAAAACACATCCCTAATCTAATAGCTGCCATCCCATATGCTTTAGAGAGTGTTTGGGTAACTACTAGATTTGGATATGATTCTAATTGTTTTATCCACGATTCAGATTGAGAAAAGTCGATGTAAGCTTCATCAATAACAATTAAACCATTAAATTTTTCAAGCAGTTCAATGATTTTTGAAGCTTTAATTAAATTACCTGTTGGATTATTAGGAGAACAAAGGAACAGGAGCTTAGAATTTTCATCAATGACTGAAAGAATTTTTTCTACATCTGGTTGAAAATCATTTGTCAACAAAACTTTCCTATTCTCAATAGCGTTTGTTCCTGCCAAAACTTTATACATTCCGTAAGTTGGTGGCAATGAAATAATATTATCCTTATGGGGTTCGCAAAATGCTCTAAAAAGTAAATCTAGAACTTCATCACTTCCATTACCTAGTAAAATTTGATTTTCAGAAACTCCTTTTTGCTCAGCTAAAACTGCTTTTAGGTTTCGCTGGTGAGGGTCAGGATAACGGTTTATACCATTCTCATTTGGATTTTCATTGGCATCCAAGAAAATCATGTTCTCACGTGTAGAAAAATATTCATCCCGCGCAGATGAATAAGGCTGTAAAACCTTTACATTCTCTCTAGTTATTTTCTCTAAATTTAAGCCCATACTATTCCTTTAAACTTTTCAATCTTAAAGTAACCGCATTTTTATGTGCTTGTAAACCCTCAGCTTCAGCCATTAGTTCGATGGTTTTACCCAAATTCTGAATTCCTTCTTTTGTTATTTTTTGAAAAGTCATATTCTTCATAAAACTATCCAAATTCACACCACTATATTGTTTAGCGTATCCATTCGTTGGTAAGGTATGATTGGTTCCTGAAGCATAATCTCCAGCACTTTCCGGTGTGTAATTGCCAATAAAAACAGATCCGGCATTTATTGTGTTCTGAATATAAAAATCATCATTTTCTACACAAACAATGTAATGCTCAGGACCATACTCATTAATGAGTTTTAAAGCTGTTTCGTCATTTTCAACATAGATAAGCTTGCTATTTGAAATAGCTTTTTGGGTAATTTCCTTACGCGGCAGTTCTTCAAGTTGTTTTTCGATTTCTTTTTCAACCTCTGATATTAAATCTTTTGAAGTTGAGACCAGTATAACTTGACTGTCTGCACCATGCTCTGCTTGGCTCAATAAATCTGAAGCAACAAAAGCAGCATCTGCAGTATCGTCAGCGACAACCAGAAGTTCACTGGGTCCAGCGGGCATATCTATCGCTACTCCACACTTAGTAGCCCATTGCTTAGCTACGGTCACATATTGGTTTCCAGGGCCAAATATTTTATAAGCCTGTGGAATACTTTCCGTGCCAAAAGTCATAGCTGCTATGGCCTGAATGCCCCCAACTTTATAAACTTTGGTTACACCACAAAGTTTTGCGGTGTATAGTATTGCGGGATTTAAATTTCCCTCGCTATCAGGAGGGCTACATAAAATAATTTCATTACAACCAGCTAATTTAGCCGGAATAGCGAGCATTAATATTGTTGAAAACAAAGGTGCTGTTCCGCCAGGAATATATAACCCAACTTTCTGTATAGGACGCTTTTCTTGCCAGCATGTAACACCAGGCATAGTTTCAACCTGAACTTTTTCTGTTATCTGTGCCTTGTGAAAGGATTCAATATTTGCTTTGGCTACCTTAATTGCCTTCTTCAATTCCTTAGATACTAAGTTTTCTGCCTCATCAAATTCATATGATAAAACTAATGTTGTATCCAATTTAATACCATCAAACTTTTCAGTAAAATCTGCTATAGCAGAATCTCCATCAGCACTTACCGCATTAAATACTTGGGCTACAGCATCTTCAATTGCCTCAAAAGATTGTGTAGGTCTTTTTAACAAAGCCGACCATTCTGATGTAGCTGGGTTATAAATTTTATTCATTACAACACCATTTTCTCGATTGGACAAACTAAAATACCTTCTGCCCCTGCACTCTTTAATTCATCAATAACTTCCCAAAAAGTATCTTTATTGATTACCGTATGTACAGAACTCCATCCTTTCTCTGCCAACGGAAGTACTGTTGGGCTACGCATCCCTGGCAATAACTTTAAGATTTTATCTAACCTGTTATTAGGTGCATTCAATAACACATACTTAGATTTCCGCGCTCTTAAAACTGATTGAATGCGAAACTGGAGTTTTTCAAGAAGTGAGGTTCTTTCCTCATCAATTTGTGGAGAAACCGCTAAAACAGCCTCACTTGCCAGCATTACTTCCACCTCTTTAAGGCCATTCTTAAACAATGTGCTACCACTAGAAACAATATCACAGATTGCGTCTGCCAAACCAATGTTTGGTGCAATTTCCACGGAACCATTAATAATGTGCAAATCTGCTGAAATACCCTTTGAATCTAGATACTGCTTTACTGTATTTGGATATGATGTAGCTATGCGTTTGCCTTCTAAATCTTTGATAGAATTATAACTTTCAGATTTAGGTATAGCTAGAGAAACTTTACATTTAGAAAACCCTAAACGTTCTGTAATCCGTATACCATCGCCTTTCTCTATAAGTACATTTTCTCCAATAATAGCTATGTCTACTACTCCATCTCGCAAATATTGGGGAATATCTCCATTTCTTAAATAAAATACTTCTAAAGGAAAATTACGCGCTGTGGCTTTTAATTGGTCTTTACCATTATCAATTGAAATTCCAGCTTCCTTTAAGATTTTAAGTGAATCCTCATTTAACCGACCACTTTTTTGAATAGCAATTCTGATTTTATTCATTTTCAAATTTTGATGTTTGGGCAAACAAACTAGGTCAAAAACAAAACCCGTTTGATTGCTCAAACGGGTTTTAATTATTTTGAAATACACAAAATATCGTTACCTCGCCTGAGCGTGTATTACGATATGATGATGTGTATTGTTATTTATCATTACGCAGTAAAATTAAAACTTAATTTTTAGACAAAAAAGCAAATTTTAGTTATTTCCTAAAATTAGAGGTAATCCACTATCGCCAGAACCTACTACAACCACTTTTGAATTTGGGGATTTTGAAAGTTCCAAAGTCGCTTCGATACCTTTATCCTGCAAAATTTTATCTGTTAGTGAAGCACTTAAAATACGGTTTGCATCTGCTTTACCTTGGGCTTCTATGCGCACTTTCTCGGCCTCCTTCGCAGCTGTGACCAAACGAAATTCATACTCCAAAGACTCTTGCTCTTGTTTTAGTTTACGTTCAATAGCCTCTTTTATAGTTGGTGGTAACGTTACGTCCCTAATTAAGACCTCATTCAATTGAATATATTGATCATCTACTATCTTTTTGGTTTCTTCGTAAATTTCAATCTGAATGGCATCACGCTTGCTTGAATAAAGCTGTTCTGGGGTATAGCGCCCAACAACACTCCTTGCAGCTGAACGTATAGCTGGTAAAAGTATCCGGTCTATATACTGTTCACTCTTCTGTTGGTGTAACTTCCCAAGTTCTTCATATTTAGGCTGAAACCATGTTGATGCATCTAGTTGAATATCCAATCCGTTTGAGGATAACACTTTCATTTTTTCAAAAACCTCTTGCTGTCTTACTTCATAAACATATACTTTATTCCAAGGAGCAACCAAATGAAATCCTTCACCTAATGGGGGCTTGTCCGTTACAACACCATCTCCAAAAGTTTTGTACAAAACACCTGCCTCACCTGAGCCAATTGTTATTGCGGATTTAGAAATTAAAATAATCAGTAAAATAATAATGAAAACTGCTGGTAATGCAATTTTTGGTAATCTATCCATCTTTATTCTTTTTTATAATAAACCGTTATACTTTCTAATAAACCACTCCGCTGCGAATGCTAGGACAATAAAAAATAACAAATAGCGAAAATCGATTAAAGATACTACATTTCGATTGCTTTTTTGGACTGGTGTAAAACGAGTGTCGTTTTCTAAATCATTAATTAATGATTCCATTTGATTTGGAAAGTAAGATTTACCCCCTGTAGTAATCGCAAAACGCTCTAATTTTTTATAGTTTGAAGATAGGAATTGATTCTCTAAGTTAAAATCCAATATTTTAAAACGTTCAGATTTTGATATTTTTTCTTTTGATTCCGTAATGGAAAAATCATAGTCTCCAGCCTCTAGACCATCAAGATTAAATTCATAATTATTTCCTTTGAGCAACATGGGAAACTCTCTATTAAAATCGGGTGCTTTTCTGCTTAGTTCAAGTATCAAACTGGCATTAGGGTCAAACGTGTAGGAGTTGTCAAAAAAGGAGGCAGAGATTTTTGCATTTGTACTACCATCATAGACTAACTCATAATCTACTGTCAATCTACTTTTTTGTTTTACATCAGAAAGGAATAATATCAATTTGCCTGTAAAATCATCGAATGCCTTAAAGCTTCTTTCGTTTCTGTAGGTTTGTACACGCCATTTCCAGATATTCTCCCCAAAGAGCACTGCCTCTTTAGACTTTTCCTGATTGATTATCAAAAAAAGCGGCGTATCCAATTCTACGCCTTTAATACGTTGATTCGCAATAGATTCATACGGTTTTAAAATTGACAAATCACCTAGTCCACTTTCTAAAGGAGGATATCCTTCAAACGATAAATCTGAAATATCAAAAAGATTAAAGGCAGCATTTTTAGATGGAATAACTTCCTCCTTTTGATTATAACTTTCCTTTAAAAAACTACTTTGAACAGCATTTAAAAAGTTCCAATCTGTTTTACTACCAGTAATAGTAAAACTACCTAGTCCCTTATTGGATATAAAATCAAAAACTGTTTTAAAATTTGTATTAGGCTGATAAAGAATAAAAACATCTATGTCTTCCAAGACTTCGCTGGAAACATTAGGTTTTAATATTTTAACCTCTCGTTGCTCATTGGTTTCAATTGATTTTTTTAGTGCACCAATGTCTGGATGCATAATGGAACTAACGATACCGACATTTGTTTTTTCATCAATAACTTCAATTGCTTGCTCTTTAACATTATTTGCTGTGTTCTTTTCATTGCTCAGTTTATCAACTTGGACCCTTAAATCTTTTACGCCTACATTTTCAGCCTTTATTGTGGCACTAATGGTTTTGGCATTATCATTTTTACTGAAACTTAAAGGTTGCTGAAAAACTTGCCTCCCGTCCAAATAGATTCTTGCTACAGAACTAACATTTTTATTTCCAGAGTAAGTGACACTTGTTTCTACAGGAAATCTATTTCTTAAAAATGCATACTTATTTATAATTACTTGACCAACGTATAGGTCCTCGTAAGAAGTAGTATCTCCAGCTACAACCGGAAATACGTGTAGTCCTGAATCAAGTGTAAGATATTCATAATCCGTTCCCAAAGTCTGGTTTCCATCTCCAATGAGTATGACAGCATTAGTTTGCTTGTTATAAATTTCACCTAGAGTAGTAATAGCTTCAGCAATATCTGTATTATTCTCATTAAATACTAAAGTATCATTTGTGCTAATGTTACTGCCAAAAGTATAATAAGTCGTATCAAATCGTTCTCCCAATTTACTATTAGACTTAATCCCGTTAATAGATTTTCTAACATCTTCTTCCCCTTCAAGGTTCAAGATAGATTTAGAATTATCTGATACAACAATTAGATTTGGCTTTTCTGTATAATACTCTTCTTTTGAAAACTTTGGATTTATAAGTAAGAGTAAACTGCAGAACAATGCTACAAACCTTAAAAAGGCTAAGAATTTGTTAGTTTTATCTTTTCTAGTCTTATAAAAATATTGAAATAGGACAAAGCATAACGAGACTATAGCGGCAAGTAATATTAGTAATACCGTTGAAGTCTGCATTAAAATTTATCTAATTAAAAAGGTATTTATGTTAGCATTCCACCATCAACGTTCAAAACCTGTCCAGTTATATAAGCGGACAAGTCAGATGCTAAGAACAAACAGGCATTTGCAACATCTTCAGGAGAACCACCGCGTTTTAATGGAATTGCATCTCGCCATCCCTGCACGGTTTTTTCATCTAATTTATCTGTCATTTCAGTTTCAATAAAACCCGGAGCAATTGCATTACAACGAATGTTCCTGGATCCAAGCTCTAAGGCAACAGATTTAGTAAAACCAATCATTCCAGCTTTAGAAGCTGCATAATTGGTTTGACCTGCGTTCCCCTTCACTCCAACAACACTGCTCATATTTATGATAGAACCTTTGCGTTGTTTTAAAAGGGTACGTTGAACCGCTTTGGTCATATTAAAAACTGATTTTAGATTGATTTCGATAACCTTATCAAAATCATCTTCTCCCATCCGCATTAAAAGGTTGTCTTTGGTAATTCCAGCATTGTTTATCAAAACATCTATTCCCCCAAAATCTTCCAAAACTGAAGCTATAAGCTCCTCCGATTCATTAAAGTTAGCAGCATTACTTTTATAGGCTTTCGCCTTTACACCCAAACTTGACAATTCTTTCTCCAATGCTAAAGCGGGTGCTTCACTTGAACTATAAGTAAAGACTACGTTAGCCCCGTGCTCTGCGAATACTCTTGCAATTCCCATTCCTATTCCACGGCTAGCGCCTGTAATGATGACATTTTTATCTTGTAGTAATTTCATAGTAAAAACAATTGGTGCTTATTCAAATATAGTCTTTGTATAATTTATCAAAATAAAAAATCCCGAATTTATTGGGATTTTAAATAAGTTTTAATAAAAATTTAAGCCATTACGGATTTTACTTTTAACCCTATCTCAGCAGGAGAATCCACTACGTGGATTCCACATTCTTTCATAATTTGTTTTTTGGCCTGTGCAGTATCATCACTTCCTCCAACAATAGCACCTGCGTGACCCATGGTACGACCGGCGGGAGCAGTTTCACCAGCTATGAAGCCAACTATCGGTTTTTTACTACCACTTTCTTTATACCATTTAGCAGCATCTGCTTCCAATTGACCACCTATTTCACCTATCATAACAACACACTCTGTTTCGGGGTCGTTAATCAACAATTCTACTGCTTCTTTGGTAGTTGTTCCGATAATAGGGTCACCACCAATACCAATTGCCGTAGTAATACCAAGCCCTTGTCTTACAACCTGATCGGCAGCTTCATAGGTCAATGTACCAGATTTGGAAACGATTCCTACATTTCCTTCTTTGAAAACAAAACCTGGCATGATCCCAACTTTCGCCTCACCCGGAGTAATTACACCTGGGCAATTTGGCCCAACCAAAGTACAATCCATGTTTTTAATATAATCGTTTGCTTTGACCATATCAGCAACAGGTATACCTTCGGTAATCGTAATAATGACTTTTATTCCAGCGTTAGCAGATTCCATAATAGCATCAGCTGCAAATGCAGGTGGTACAAAAATGATAGAAGTATCTGCCCCTACTTTCTGTACTGCCTCTTCCACTGTATTAAATACTGGTTTGCCCAAATGCTCTTGTCCACCTTTCCCCGGAGTTACACCACCAACTATATTGGTTCCGTACTCAATCATTTGTTCAGCGTGAAAAGTACCCTCGCTACCTGTAAAACCCTGTACAATTATTTTGGAATCTTTATTTACTAAAACGCTCATAGTATTTTATTTGTTAACGATGACAAAAATAGCAGTTTGAAAGTCAATTGTAAAGTAATCGATTGCTATTTATTTTGAATTTTTTTTAAAATGGAAGGCATGTTCTTAATCGTTGCCAGTTCCCTCATTTTTTCTCTTGCCTCAACAGCTGGGCTTCCAAAGTAAGTCTTGCCACCGTCCAATGAATTAGCTACCCCAGATTGTGCATAAACCACTGCTCCCTTCCCTATGGTGATTCCACTTATTACTCCTACCTGACCCCATAAAGTCACTTCGTCTTCAACCACAACACAACCAGCTATACCTGTGTGCGAAGCAATCAAGCATTTTTTACCCAAAATGGTATCATGCCCAATCTGGATTTGATTATCCAATTTAGAACCTTCTCCAATAGTGGTATCTCCTGTAACTCCCCTATCAATTGTACAACCAGCACCTATATCCACACTGTTTTCTACAACTACACGACCTCCCGAAACTAGCTTGTCAAATCCTTCTGAGCGCTTTTTATAATAAAAGGCATCAGCCCCTAAAATAGTATTTGCATGAATAGTAACATTATCTCCAATAATGCAATCATCATAAATAGAAACGTTAGAATGAATCAAGCAATTTTTTCCAATAACGACATTATTCCCAACAAAAGTATTGGGCTGGATGACTGTATTTTCTCCAATAATAGCTGTTTTAGAAACCGAAGCACCTGAGGATTTAAATGGCTTAAAATGCTTTGTCAATTTATTAAAATCTCGGAAAGGATCATCGGAAATCAATAATGCTTTTCCTTGTGGGCATTCTAATTCTTTGTTTATAAGTACAATAGTTGCAGCAGAATTTAAGGCCTTATCGTAGTATTTTGGATGATCCACAAAGACAATGTCCCCATTCTCCACTACATGAATCTCGTTCATTCCTAAAACAGGAAAATTTGGGTCACCTACATGTTTCGCATTTATAAGTGCAGCAATATCTTTAAGTGAATACGGTTTTGGAAACTTCATTAGGTTTATTCTTTTACCCTTTCGAGGTAAGCACCTTTTTCAGTATCTATCTTTATTTTGTCACCTTCATTTATGAACAATGGAACATTAATACGGGCTCCTGTCTCCACAGTGGCAGGTTTAGTGGCATTTGTAGCGGTATTTCCTTTAACCCCTGGTTCTGATTCTGTGACTTCTAGAATAACACTTGCTGGCATTTCAACAGAAAGTGGCATACTATCCTCTGTGTTGAACAAGACTTTTACAACCTCTCCTTCTTTTAATAAATCAGGAGCATCTAAAGTTTCTTTTTGAAGTGTAATTTGATTGTAGTCATCCGTATTCATAAAATGATAAGTATCTCCCTCCGGATATAGATACTGATACGATCTAGTTTCTACACGAACATCTTCAATCTTATGGCCAGCTGAAAAAGTATTGTCGATTACCTTGCCAGTGGAAACACTCTTCAGTTTTGTTCTCACAAAAGCAGGGCCTTTTCCTGGCTTTACATGTAAAAACTCAATTATTTTATAAATGTCATGATTGTATTTGATACACAATCCTTTTCTAATGTCTGATGTACTTGCCATAATTAATTTGTGCTAAAATAACCCTTCATTATCCCTCTTTGGGAATCCCTTATAAATTGTAATATCTCATCTCTTTCTGGAGTTGCTTCCATTTCAGCTTCGATTATTTCTGAAGCCTGTGAGTTATTGTAATTTTTTTGATATAATATTCGATATATATTCTGAATCTCTCTAATCTTATCGGATTCAAACCCTCTTCTTCGTAACCCAATAGAATTGATACCAACATATGATAGAGGCTCTCTTGCAGCTTTTACGTAAGGTGGCACATCTTTTCTTACTAAGGAACCTCCGGTCACAAAAGCATGGTTTCCGATGGAAACAAACTGATGCACGGCAACCATTCCAGCTAAAACAACATTTTGACCGATAGTGACATGGCCAGCAAGCGTTGAATCATTACTAAATATACAGCCATCTCCTATAAAACAATCATGAGCAACATGGCAATAAGCCATAATCAAACAATTTTTGCCAATAACGGTCTTCATTCTATCAGCAGTACCTTTATTGATGGTCGCGCATTCTCTTATAGTAGTATTGTTTCCTATCTGTACCGTGGTTTCTTCCCCATTGTACTTTAAATCTTGTGGTGGTGCTGAAATAACAGCACCTGGGAAAATATTACAGTTTTTACCAATTCTAGCGCCTTCCATTATGGTAACATTGGAACCGATCCAAGTACCCTCACCAATAGTAACATTGTTATGTATGGTTGTAAAAGGTTCAATGACCACATTTTTAGCGATTTTTGCACCTGGATGCACATAAGCTAAGGGTTGATTCATGCTATTCTCCTTTAGTTTTTACTATTTGGGCCATTAATTCAGCTTCAGATACCAGTTTACCATTTGCATAGGCATAAGCTTGCATGTGGCATATACCTCTTCGAATAGGAGATATTAAATCACATTTAAAAATTAGGGTATCACCAGGAACTACTTGTTGTTTAAACTTCACGTTATCAATCTTCATGAAAAAGGTTAAGTAATTTTCTGGATCGGGAACCGTACTTAATACCAAAATCCCTCCTGTTTGTGCCATTGCTTCAACCTGTAGGACTCCTGGCATAACTGGTGCTCCAGGAAAGTGCCCAACAAAAAAGGGTTCGTTCATGGTAACATTCTTTACACCAACTACATGGCTATCGGAAAGTTCCAAAATCTTGTCCACTAGCAGGAATGGCGACCTGTGGGGCAGCATTTCCATGATTTGATTTACATCCATTAAAGGTTTCTGGTGCAAATCATAACTAGGAACTTTATTCCTTCTTTCAATCTTAATAATCTTAGCTAGTTTCTTAGCAAACTGTGTATTTACATAATGCCCCGGCTTATTGGCAATTACTTTACCTCGAATCCTAGTTCCTGTAAGGGCTAAGTCTCCAATAACGTCCAGTAATTTATGACGGGCCGCTTCATTAGGCTGGTGCAAAGTGAGATTATCTAAAATACCATTTGGTTTTACGGAGAGTTTCTTTTTATTGAACGCTTTCTCTAACCTTTTCATTGTAGGTTCAGAAATCTCCTTATCTACATAGACAATAGCATTGTTTAAATCACCACCTTTAATCAGTCCATGCTCCAAAAGCATTTCTAATTCATGTAAAAAGCTAAAGGTTCTTGCATTGGAAATCTCAGTTTTGAAATCTGACATTTTTTCCAATGTCGCATTTTGGGTTCCCAGGACTTTGGTGCCAAAATCTACCATTGTAGTTACTTGATACTCTTCTGAGGGGATTACCGTTATTTCACTGCCTGTGGCCTCGTCTTTGTATGAAATAACGTCTTTCACCACATACTCATCTCTGTCTTGCTCTTGCTCAACAAAACCGGCTTCTTCCAATGCTTCTACAAAAAACTTGGAGGATCCATCCATAATTGGAGGTTCTGGCGCATCTAGTTCAATCAACACGTTATCTACCCCCATACCGACCAAAGCAGCTAAAACATGCTCTGAAGTCTGTATTTTTACGCCGTTCTTTTCTAGATTGGTTCCTCTTTGCGTATTGATTACATAGTTAGCGTCCGCTTCAATAATCGGTTCCCCTTCTAAATCTACACGCTTAAAAGCATATCCATGGTTCTCTTGGGCCGGAACGAATTTCATTGTAACGTTTTCGCCAGTATGTAGACCCACCCCTTTTAAAGTAATCTCTTTTGCAATAGTGCGCTGCTTCACATCAATCTCTTTTACTATTTACTTTCTTTTCTATATCAGAAATTTGATTAGCAAGTTTGGGTAAGTTCTTAAAGTAAACATATGACTTATTATAATCACCATAGTTTAGTGCGGGGGAACCTTGAAGCACTTCATCATCTTTAACATTTCTGCCAATTCCTGATTGGGCCTGTATCTTTACCCTATCGCCTATATTAATATGACCGACAATACCCACTTGGCCACCAATCAAACAATTCTTACCAATTTTTGTAGAACCTGCAATACCTGTTTGAGCAGCAATCGCTGTATGTTCTCCAATTTCAACATTATGGGCAATCTGAATTTGATTATCCAATTTTACACCTTTCCGTAAAATCGTGGAACCCAGAGTAGCTCTATCGATAGTGGTACCCGCTCCCACATCTACATTGTCTTCGAGAATAACATTACCGGTTTGTGGAACCTTACTATATTCGCCTTTTTCATTTGGAGTAAAACCAAATCCATCAGCTCCAATTATTGCTCCGCTATGAATTACGCAACCATTTCCGATAATTGACTCTGAATATATTTTTGCTCCAGCAAAAATCATAACATTATCGCCAATTCTTACATTATCACCAATGTACACGTTAGGATATACTTTAACGTCAGCACCAATTTTCACATTGTTGCCTATATAAGAAAATGCCCCAAGGTAAAATCCCTCTCCGTATTCAGCATCTTCAGATACAAATGAGGGGCTTTCAATACCAACCTTGTTATTCTTAACTTGATTGTAATATTCCAACAGTTTGGAAAAAGATTTGTAGGCATCTTCCACTTTTATCAACGTGGTCGAAATTTCTTGCTCAGGAATAAAATCCCTATTAACAATGGTAATGGAAGCTTTTGTGGAATAAATGTAGGATGTGTATTTTGGATTGGCCAAAAAGGTTAGAGATCCTTTTTCACCTTCTTCAATCTTGGAAAGTTTATGAACAGCGGTTTGAGGGTTTCCCTCAACTTCTCCTTCTAAAATTCCAGCAATTTGGTTAGCGGTAAATTTCATTTTGGCAAAAGTAAGAAAATTTGTCAAACGCTTTCTTTCGGATAACAAACATAGTGCTTGGTTACCGTCTTGGATAATGCTTTCAAGTTTAGGTGGTCAGAAGCTTTAGCAACATCTGTAAGCTTCCCGTTTTTTCTTAAGATATTAATATTCTGTCGCTTCTCATTATATGCCCTATTGCTTATCACTCCTGTAAACACAAAATATTCCAATTCTTCTTCTTTCAGATTGTAAAGAGATTTGACCCAATCTTTCTTCTTTGCAATTCGTTCTTCGTCTATTGGTTTATTCTTTATTTTGATATGCAATAGATTTCTATTCAATAGTATTGCCGCCAATCTTGATAAAATAAAATCTGGGTGAGATTCCCACATTTTTAATGCAGATAGAACATCAACATCGTCCAACTTAGAGAAAAGTTGTAATGTGTTCTCATCAAAAGTTAAAGAGTTGTTTCTTTTCAGAAAAAATAATAATCCGTCTGAACAACTTAAATCTTCATTGCTTTCCAATAAACACTTGGCACGATCAATCAATTTTACCAATAACTGTTCTGCCACAAGGCTGGTCTTATGTAGATATACTTGCCAATACATAAACCGTCTCGCCATTAAAAACTTTTCTACAGAATATATTCCCTTTTCTTCCACTATAAGCTCACCGTCAAAAACGTTGAGCATCGTAATCATCCGCTCTGAGCTGATATTACCTTCGGTAACCCCAGTGTAAAAACTGTCCCTTTTCAAATAATCCAAGCGATCCATATCCAATTGACTTGAAACCAATTGATTTAAAAACATTTTGGGATGCTCCCCTTTAAATATTGAAATGGCAATTGTAAGTGCTCCATCAAACTCCACATTTAATTTCTCCATAAAACGCAACGAAATGGTTTCATGGTCTGTATTCGAAACTAAAATGTTTTCCAATGCATGGGAGAATGGTCCATGACCAATATCATGAAGCAAAATCGCAGCCAATAACCCAGTTTCCTCTTCTGCATTAATTTCTACATTTTTAAATCTTAGCACACGGATAGCTTGCCTCATCAAATGCATACTGCCCAAAGCATGATGAAAACGGGTATGGTGTGCCCCTGGATATACCAAAAATGAAAGGCCCATTTGCGATATTCTTCTAAGGCGCTGGAAGTATGGGTGGGCAATTAAGTTAAAAATAAGTTCATTGGGAGTGCCAATAAAACCGTAGATTGGATCGTTAAATATTTTAAGCTTGTTGGTCTGTGCCAAGGAGTTTTATTTTCGAAGAGCAAAGATAACACTATATGAAGAAGATTTCCATTCTATGGGTCGATGATGAAATTGACCTATTAAAGCCTCACATTTTATTCCTTGAAAAGAAAAATTATGAAGTTACCACTTCTCAAAGTGGCCAAGATGCTATTGAAGAACTAAAAGATAGAACTTTTGATATTGTCTTTTTGGATGAAAATATGCCGGGCATTTCTGGACTGGAAACCCTCACTGAAATAAAAAAATTGGATGCAACACTTCCTGTAGTGATGATTACAAAAAGTGAGGAAGAATATATTATGGATGAAGCTATTGGAAGTAAAATAGCGGACTACCTAATCAAGCCCGTAAATCCCAATCAGATTTTATTGAGCCTAAAAAAGAGTTTAGATAATTCAAGATTGGTCTCTGAGCGGACTACTGCAAATTATCAACAAGAGTTTCGGAAAATTGCAATGGATTTATCCATGGTCAACAGTTATGAAGAATGGGCAGAGCTCTATAAAAAATTAATTTTTTGGGAAATGCAGCTGGAAGAAATTGAGGATTCTGGTATGTTCGAAATTTTGGAATCCCAAAAAGTAGAGGCGAACACTCAGTTTAGCAAATTTATTGACAGGCGTTATCCCGAATGGTTTGATGAAGGGGATGGCCCTATAATGTCCCATACACTATTCAGAAAGTTGATTCAACCAGAGCTTAAAGGAGAAAAAACCTTATTGGTAGTTGTAGATAATTTACGATACGACCAATGGCTCGCATTTGAGGAAACTTTATCTACTTTCTATAAAAAGAAAAAGGAAGTCCCCTATTATAGTATTCTCCCTACTGCCACCCAATATGCGCGTAATGCCATTTTTTCTGGCCTTACCCCATTGGATATGGAAAAAAAACACCCTAACTGGTGGAAGAACGATACCGATGAAGGAGGTAAAAACTTGTTTGAAAAAGAGTTTCTTGGAGCACAGCTTAAACGATTAGGGTTAAATTTAAAATGGGATTACCATAAGATCAGTAGTTTACGCCAAGGTAAACAGTTGGCTCAAAACTATAAGTCGCAAAAAGATAATGACTTGACTGTTTTAGTCTATAATTTTGTAGATATCCTTTCCCATTCCAAGACAGAGATGGAAGTGATAAAAGAGTTAGCTAGCAATGATAAAGCTTATCGTTCACTGACTGTAAGTTGGTTTAAGAATTCCCCATTACTGGATATTATACAGCAAGCACAGGGATTAGGACAAAAACTGATTATTACTACAGATCATGGGACTATAAATGTAAAGCATCCCTCAAAAGTTATTGGAGATCGGGAAACCAGTCTCAACTTGCGTTATAAAACAGGGCGTAGTCTAACCTATGAGGATAAAGATGTTCTGGCAGCTACAGACCCTAAGAAAATTCACTTGCCCAATATTAATGTTAGCAGTTCCTATATTTTTGCAAAGAACGATTTGTTCTTTGCTTATCCCAACAACTATAATCATTACGTGGGGTATTACCGTAACACCTACCAGCATGGTGGAGTAAGTTTGGAGGAAATGATAATTCCTTTTGTAGTTTTGGAAGCGAAATAAATCTGAAAATGAAATTGCAATTTACAATTGAGGAACTTGATAAAGTTTCTAGAGAGCTGCTTTCCAATTTTAATAAAAATATAATCTGTTTCAATGGCCCAATGGGTGTTGGTAAAACCACTTTAATAAAGGCTATCATCAAAGAACTAGGGGCTGTTGACTCTGGTAACAGTCCAACCTTTGGATTGGTAAATGAATACCACAATGTAAATGGAGAACTTGTAGCCTATCATTTTGATTTCTACAGAATTAATAATGAAGAAGAAGCTTTAGATATGGGTATTGAGGAATACTTTAATTCCAATGCTTATGTTTTTATAGAATGGCCAGAAAAAATAGGTGGTCTCCTCCCAGAAAACCATAAAAAACTACAGTTACACCTAATCGATGAAAACACCCGTCTAATCGAATATTAGATTCCTTAACATCTTGTTAATCCTCCTTTGGTTATATTCAAATCACGAGGACTATTAATTCGACCAAAAGGTTAATGTTTCTGTTAAAGTGCATGTTTTATCGATAAAATGCACTTTTTCCCGATATATTTTCCTACTTTTGTATCGAATTAATTCATTTATTAACCAAAATTTTTAGTTACGATGAACACTAGAAAATTATTTTTTGGATTTTTGGCTGTTGCCTTTTTGGCAATGACCGCTGTTTCAACCACAATCATTGTTGAAGATGATTTGGATGATTCTACAAATATTAAGAGAGGTACAGTTATCAGAGAGTAAAACTGTTATCTTAATGTATCTAACCCCTAAAATTTAGGGGTTTTTTTATGCAATAAATCCTAGAAACTGTTGTTATAAACTTAGATGGAAAAAAAATACGTATTACAAAGAAAGTTTTTGATTGAGGGTTTTATGGCTCTTTTAATTGCTTTGTCTCCAATATTATACTATTCCTACAAGTACCTTCCAATAGACAAGGAAGTTATTGACTTTTACATATTTGATGTTACGGCAAATGGTTTTGTGGATGCTTCAACCGCTATATATTGGTATCTATCCAAAATAATCCCCATTCTACTTTTGATAATTTGGTTTGTCACTAGCAAACAATGGTGGTACCATGCTATTTTAATACCACTGGCAATGTATTCTTTTCAATTGTTTTCTGCCATAAACACTTCTGATGATTTGGATGAAAATGAAATTTTATATGTAGTTGCTGTTTCAATGGTGATTATACCGGTCGTATATTTTGTAAGAATAAAATTAGTGGATAAATATATCCACGGTATAGACCTTAAAGCCATGGATACCGAACTTCAGATTCTAAAAGCTAAAGAAGAACTACGTAAAGAACGTGAGAAATTAGAACAACGCAAGGAGACACTCTCAAAAAAAATGTAAATTTGAGTAACGTTCAGATTTACCATTAATGGCACAACCATCCTCACCGTTTAGTAAACAACAATTACTACCCCAAGAAGAAACTCTAGAAGTTCTTAAACAAAAAGGAGAACTCTTCATTGGATTGCCTAAAGAGAATCAATACCAAGAAAAACGTATTTGTTTAACACCGGATGCCGTAAATGCCATTACCGCTCATGGACATCGAGTCTTAATTGAAACTGGTGCTGGTGAAGGTGCTAATTATTCAGACTTGGATTATACCAATGCTGGCGGGGAAATTACAAAAGATACTAAAAAGATTTTTGCTTGCCCACTCATTCTAAAAGTGGAGCCCCCTACCCTGGCGGAAATAACCATGATAAATCCGCAAACTATCGTCATATCTGCTTTGCAGATAAAGACCCAAAACAAAAAGTACTTTGAGGGACTTGCAAAAAAAAGAATTACGGCAGTTGCTTTTGAGTACATCCGCGATGAGGACGGTAAATATCCAGCTGTACGATCACTGAGCGAGATAGCAGGTATCTCTTCAATATTAGTGGCATCAGAATTAATGGCAGCTACAAATAAAGGCAACGGTCTAATGTTTGGTAATATTAGCGGTGTGCCACCAGTTGAAGTTGTCATTATTGGGGCTGGTACTGTTGGGGAATTTGCTGCACGCTCTGCATTAGGCCTTGGCGCCAATATTAAAGTGTTTGATAACTCTATCACAAAATTGCGTAACATTCAAACCAACCTTAAGCAAACGGTTTATACTTCAACCATTCAACCTAAAAACCTATTAAAGGCGCTAAAAAGATGTGATGTTGCTATTGGTGCTACCAGAGGACAAGATAGGTCGCCTGTTGTTGTTTCCAAGTCTATGGTGGAAAATATGAAGAAAGGTGCTGTTATCATTGACGTGAGCATTGATACTGGGGGTTGTTTTGAAACATCAGAAGTTACCACACATGCCAAACCAACCGTTGAAAAATACGGTGTGGTTCATTATGGAGTACCCAATATTCCATCTCGCTACCCAAGAACTTCCACGATTTCCATAAGTAATATCTTTACCCCATATTTGCTCAAAATAGGTGAAGATGGCGGATTGGAACATTCGCTGCGATTTGACAAAGGTTTGCGAAATGGGCTATATATGTACCATGGGATTTTAACTAATAAGTCAGTCGGAGATTGGTTCAACCTCTCTTATAATGATATCAACTTTTTAATCTTTTAAATTTTAATGGCTTTTATAAAACGTTTGGGTTGGTATCTTGTTGGGGTATCCGTTGGGCTTGTTTTTCTGGCATTTATTCTTAAAAAGAAATCTGGAGAAGAAGGTATAGATTTTTGCTACCTCCCCAATTGTAGAGTGCTTAAAAATCTAAGGTCTAAACCTATTGCCTTTGACAGTTCATTAGAAAAACAAATGGATAGCACTTATCTTCTAAAAGTTCTTACCGATGGAGATATTGATTTTGGTAAAAGTGATACCAAGTCAAAACCATGTAAAACCTACTTTATAAATTTTGATGATAAAGTGATACAATTAAGAAATTGTGAAGAAGAGGTGATAATTCAAAAAATTACTTCCAAAAAATGATAACTATATTTTTCTACGCTCCTTTTCCCTTTTTAGCAAATCCAATTCTCGAGTAGTCTGTCCTGCAACCGAGGTGTTTTCTTCTGCTCTGCGTATTAAATATGGCATTACATCCCTTACAGGGCCAAAAGGTAAATACTTAGCAACATTGTAGCCATGGCTCGCTAGATTGAATGAGATATGATCGCTCATTCCAAAAAGCTGCCCGAACCAAACTCTTGAATCTTCGTTCTTAATATTGGCGTTTTTCATTAACTCCATTAAACGGTAGGAACTATCTTCATTATGTGTTCCAGCAAACAGTGAAATCACATCTAGATGATGTAACATATATTGTACTGCAGCATCAAAATTTTCATCAGTTGCTTTTTTAGAAGAACAAATAGGTGTAGGGTATCCAAGCTCTTTTGCTCTTTCGTTCTCCTTTTCCATATAGGCACCTCGCACTACCTTCATCCCAATTTTGAATCCTTCCGCCATAGCTTTTTGATGTAACTTTTTTAAATAATCCAATCTGTCCCACCGGTACATTTGTAGTGTGTTAAAAACGACTGCTTTCTTTTTGTTGTACTTCCGCATCAAATCCTCTACAATTTGATCGGCAGCATCCTGCATCCAGCTTTCTTCTCCGTCAATCAATAGCGAAACATCAAGATCGTACGCTTTTTTGCAAACCTTGTCAAACCTATTGATGACCCTTTCCCATTCTTTGATTTCATCCTTTGTTAGCTTCTTTCCCTCTCCGACTTTTTGGTATAGTGCAAACCGACCAAAACCGGTTGGCTTAAATACAGCGAATGGAATTGCATCCTTCTCTTTCACAAAATCTAAAATCTTTAAAATTGTTTCCAATGCACTATCCAAAGGATCATCGCCTTCCTTTCCCTCAACCGAATAGTCCAATACGGAACAGACTCCTTTCGCATACATTTTGTCCACGACCGGCAAGCAGTCTTCTTCATTAACCCCACCACAAAAATGGTCAAATACTGTTGCACGGATAAGTCCTTCAACAGGAAGATGTGCTTTGATGGCAAAATTGGTCATTGCAGTACCTATTCTTACCAAGGGCTCATTAGCAATCATTTTAAAAAGAAAGTAGGCTCTTTCCAGCTGAGAATCTGTTTTTAATTGAAAGGCTGTTGCCGTATTCTCAAAAATCCGCTGCATATTTGATAAATTAATAACTAATCAAAGATAAGCAGCCATACTATATTCTTATCTATGAAATAAGTCTTTATTTTATACCTATATTTCAATAAATGGAAACAGTTTCAACATCAACATATGATGTTCATTTCACTGAAGTTGCAAAAGCAACTATTCGTCAATTTCTTGGAAACAGCAAGTACTCCAAAGTTTTTGTTCTAGTAGATACAAATACAAAAAAATTGTGTCTGAACGTACTCAAAGATATAGTCGATTTCCCCTTTGATGAAATCATTGAAATAAAGCCTGGTGAGGAAAACAAGACAATAGATACGTGTTTAAAAGTTTGGCAAGAACTATCAGATTTAGGTGCTGATAGAAAAAGTTTACTCTTAAACCTTGGTGGCGGTGTAGTAACAGACTTGGGAGGATTTGTTGCTTCAACTTACAAAAGGGGAATTAATTTTATAAATATCCCTACTACATTATTGGCCATGGTAGATGCATCAATTGGTGGAAAGACTGGGGTAGATCTAGGGTCGCTCAAAAACCAAGTTGGAGTAATTAACCAACCTAAAATGGTATTGATCTTTCCAGAGTTTTTGAATTCTTTAGGGGAACGCCAAACTACAAGTGGGTTTGCCGAGATGCTTAAGCATGGTTTGATTAGCGATTCTGCTTATTGGACAGAACTTACGGGAACCAATGATTTTGGCGCAACAGAATATATTCAAAAATCAGTTTACATTAAAAATAAGGTCGTTCAAATTGATCCGACTGAACAAGGTATTAGGAAAAAGTTGAATTTTGGACATACTATGGGCCATTCCATTGAATCTTATTTTTTAGATAACCCAAATTTAGATACTCTTTTACACGGCGAAGCAATTGCCGTAGGCATGATTTTAGAAGGATACTTTTCCCATGAACTTTGTGGTTTGTCCAAAGTTGATTTAAATGAGATAAAAAATGTTTTTCTAAATCACTTTAAAAAAGTTGACTTTTCCAACCAGGATATTGAAATAATAACAGATCTCTTGAAACATGACAAGAAGAACTCTCATGGAGATATAAACTTTGTTCTCTTATCCAAAATTGGCTCTACTGTTCTAGATGTTAAAGTACCTCAAAGTTTGTTCAAAAAAGCGTTTGCTTACTACAAAGAATAATGGTTACGTATACTAAATGTAGCAATTGACAACTCTTTAAAAAGTTAGAAAGTAAAAATTCATAGCTTAGGTAGTGTAAACTAAAAAACCTACCAATGAGGCGAATTATCATTGATTACAAAAGACTTGACCACTCTTTAGCCGCTTTACTTATTGATTTATATCCGCATGGTTATGGCGATGATGATATCATTACTCTAAAAAAACCTAATGGTGAAGTTGTTGAATCTGTTGAGATTAGAACTGATGATACTGTTTATCTTGTAAAAATCAGTAAAAGTCTTTCTAACTTTATTTCCAATTTTGAAGAACGTATAGAAAAAGAGCTAGAAACAACCGCCAAAGAGAGTGTCTTGGAAAACTCTACAGAAAATGATTTAGAGGGAGAAGTAGATTCAGATTTGGATATTTCTGGAGATGTATACTAGAAATTCTTAGAGATATCTATCCATCAAAATAGTTCTGTGATGTAATAGATGTCCACAAATAACAAAACCTAGAGCTCTAACGCTCATATCACTTCCGCTGGCTGCACCAATATGTTTCAATTCTTCTTCATTCAAGGATTTGAATAAAGCAATACTAGACTTTCTTACAGTTATAAACTCTTCTGCAATTTCTTTTTTACTCTTAGAATTGGCCCTGCTAGCTGGTACATAAATGTCTTGATCAAAACCAGGAAGCTCAGTTTTATCATTTCTTGCAAAACGTAAAGCTCTGTAATGAAAAATGCGTTCGGCATCAACTATATGCATGATAACTTCGGCTATTGACCATTTATCAGAACTGTAAGAGTAGTATAACTTTTCATCTGGTATTTGCTCAATAAACCCAATAAAAGAATCCAAACCAGATTCTAGACTTGCTAACAGTTCAACTTTACCCAGAGCAGCTATATAAGGATGGTAATAACTATTATATTCGGTGGGCTTTAACGTAGAGCTATTCATCAAATAGCCTTATAATTCATTAAATATAGTATGCATTAAGCGTTTTTTGTCATTAATACTTTCTTCTAATGAAATCATGGTCTCTGTACGACTGATGCCCTCTATATCATCAATTTTAAAGATGATATTCTTGGCGTGTGTGGTATCCTTAGCTCTAATCTTGCAGAAAATATTGAATTTACCTGTCGTGATATGGGCAACAGTAACATTAGGTATCTGGGCCAAGCGCTCTAAAACAAACTTTGTTTGGTGTGTTTTTTCGAGAAAAATCCCAACGTAAGCAATAAAAGAATATCCTAATTTAACGTAATCCAATGTTAAAGAAGAACCTCTTATGATTCCTGCTTCCTCCATTTTCTTTACCCTAACATGTACTGTACCAGCAGATATCAATAGTTTTTTGGCAATATCAGTAAACGGAGTTCTGGTATTATCAATTAACATATCCAATATCTGGTGATCTATTTCGTCTAATTTTACCTTACTCATATCAATATTATTTTCAACAAAACTAATGAATTAGAGAATATAATGTAAGGAAACTTATTTTTTTTTGAATATTATGTAAGAAAAGATATTTATTTAACTATTGAGAAGCTTTTATAAGTTAATTAAATAGATTTCAAATGCATAAGTATTTTAGTACTTTTCAGGAATGAAGAGATTTTTACTTTTTTTCCAATCCGTCTTATTACTATTTGCTTGCCAAGAAGCTCCTAAACGAAATTGCAAAAATTTTAAAACTGGAACTTTCACTTTTACAAGCATAGTCGATGGTGATAGCCTGACCACAACTTTTGTTAGAAAGGGAAATATTGAAATTGATTATTTTCAAAATGAAATTGATACTTCAACTATAAGATGGATTAATGACTGTGAGTATGTTCTAAAACAGATCAGTCCCAAAAAACGAGCTGAAGAAAAGTCTATTCACATAAAAATATTGAATACTACGGATAGTTCTTATACATTTGAGTTTAATACCGTTGGTGATTCTAAAAAATTAAGAGGAACCGCATTTAAAAAACACTGACCATGTTCGAAATTTTCACTAGTCCAGATGCTTGGATAGCATTGTTAACGTTAACTTTTCTAGAAATTGTTTTAGGTATAGATAACATCATTTTTATATCCATCGCCGCTGGAAAACTAGAAAAAAAGAATAGAAAAAAAGCAACTAACCTAGGACTTATATTGGCGATGGCAATGCGAATTATTCTCCTGTTCGGAATAACATGGTTAACATCCCTAAAAAAGCCATTTTTGGTGTTAAGCGAATCTTGGATTCATGGTGGTATTAGTTGGCAAGCATTAATTTTATTCCTAGGTGGGCTTTTCTTGCTTTATAAGAGCACAAAAGAAATTCGTGAAAAGGTCGAGGACCGTGGCCATGATGAAAGGGAGGTAAAGAAAGGGCGGTCATCATCATTGACAAATGCGATAGTTCAAATTACTATAATAAATATCGTTTTCTCTTTTGATTCCATCCTCACAGCAATTGGAATGACAAATGGCATTTCTCCAAATCCAAATGACGCCCTGATTTTAATGATTGTAGCTGTGGTAATTTCAGTAATCATTATGATGCTTTTCGCAAACCCTGTTGGGGAATTTGTGAGCAAACATCCATCCATTCAAGTACTTGGGCTTTCCTTTCTAATATTGATTGGCTTTATGCTTATTGCAGAAGCAGCGCACTTATCCCACCTTGTGGTATTTGGAAATGAAGTAGGTACCATACCAAAAGGATATCTATATTTTGCAATTGCATTCTCTTTAATGGTAGAATTTTTGGACATGCGCATGCGAAAGAATAAAAAACCTGTTGTAGCGGAAGAATAAACGTATAGCTTAGGTGGAATACTGACTTAATGACTATGAAAAACAAACTGTTTTACACAACATGTTTCGCAATTTTAGCCATGTTCTTTTTCTCATGCAGCAATGATGGTGGACCAGCCGGACCTGGTACAGGGCCTACGAGTTGGAATCTTGAAAATTTCAACTATCAGGGCGGTGCATCGGCTACCAGTTCAACAACAGTAACGTATGATGAAACAGAAGTTGAAATAAGTGTGCTCGTGGTAACTACCGCTAATGATGACGGAAAAGGCGCTTTCAATGGATCTGTGATTACTGTTACTTACCCCAATTTTGGAGGAGGCCTATATTCATTGACCAGTCGTGAAGCACAAGCAGAACAACTTACTGAAAACCCAAATGCGCAAGTGGCTGTTTTAGAATGTATTGTCGGTACAGCTACGACGGACGGAACCACAACATATTTGCCGCCACTTTCAGGAAGTTCTGTAGAGGTAAGTATCGATAGCGACGGAAAATATCATTTTGATATTTCTTCTGCGATACAGTTACAAAAAGGGTTGGAAGTAAATGGAGGTGTCGCAAATGCACCACAAATCGCATCGTTTACTGTGAACAATGCGTTTGATTTCTCAAATTAATAGCGACTAAAAAAAATCAGTTGGGTCTACTAAATGCAACTTTTGGGTTGGTTCTTTTTTGTTTTTCAAATAGGGCTTGTTGTTGCTTTACTGTCATTGTACTACCATCATGACTCCATCCTGGAGGACCGAAAATGTACATTAACTTATCGGAAAGCTTTTTAGATTTTTTAGTATCGTTCCAAATGTCTTTGAATTCATGGGTCAAAATAACCAATGGGTTATAAGAATCTGGAGAATGGATAACACCATATTTAACATCAACGTCATCATCCAATTCTTTCCATGTTCCAAACATCTTATCGAAGATATTTAAAAACCCCCCATGGTTTTTATCCAAATATTCTACATTCTGCGCATGATGTACTTGGTGCATCGTATGGGTATTAAAAATCTTTTCGATAAAGCCCATTTTTGGTACATATACTGAATGCAACTGAAACTGCCATAAAGCTTCGATTCCTAGGCATACTACGACCATTTCAGGTGGAAAACCTATTGCTGGCATCCACATGTAAAACAGTGGTTTATAAAGAATGGTGAACCATCCATTTCTAACAGCAGTACCTAAATTAAAATTGTCCGAAGAATGGTGCACAATATGGGCCGCCCATAGGATGCGAATTTCATGATTAGCTCTGTGAAACCAATAATAGGTGAAATCATCAGCTAGCATACAAAGTAGCCATGCGTACCAAACATACCCAAAAGACTCATATCCCAAAAAATTCTGTCTTATACCATTTACTTCGGGATTACATAATTCATAGACCCCCTCAAAAAGTACAATTGCGAAGATAACCTTAAACAAAGGTCCCAAAAAAGCGGATACAATTCCCATAAAACCGCTTGCGGCTAAATCTTTCCAGTTGTATAAATGGTCGTCACCGTGGGTTTTACTATATGTTAATTCAAATAAGATAAAGGCAATAAAAACGGGCACTCCGTAGACTAACGGGTTAGTAAAATCCATATATTAAATTAAGTAAATAGTGTTAGTGTGCATTTATAGTCGATGGTAAAATAGGTAGAAATATGGTTTAAAACAAAGTTGTTTGATCATTCTCCTGATCATTACTTTTTATACCACTATCCGTTTCGTCTATATTTTCTTCATCAATCACCTCAATATCATTTGGCGACTGCATCTCCGGCTCTTCATAAGGTAGTGAATCCAAAGCATTAATATTCTTTACCTTTTCCGTGGTCAATTGATTCCCTAAAGCCTTTATTCCCTTTATGGAAATGAAATCTTCTACATCCACTTTTTGGTTGGGCTTGGCATCTTTACCCCTAGGTTTTACAAATTCCAATTCAACTACTGGTCTCCAATCTGTTGAAATTAATTCCAATTGAGACTTTGGATTCTCAGTAATGACCAAATCTTCCCTATTGGCATTTTCAATCAAAAATCGTTTTATGTAATATCGCTCTTTATCACCATCATAGTAAATTGCTGATATGGGCTTGTTTGGATTCCATTTCTCCAAAATAATCATATCGTCATCAAAACGAGTATTTAAATCTGGAATAATGGTTTTTACAATTCCCTTTTGATTAACCACAAGCAGAAGGTCATCTGGTCTAAATTCTCCCAATAAATCTCCTCTTTCGTCCACATTAAGCCTACTTACGATATCATCAAACCAAATCCTCCTTGGTTTTAAAGTTGAAAGTCCTTTTTCTTTGAGTTCTATTCGTTTTACTGGGTACTTAGTGACTATGTTCCCTTTTGAAGTTCTACCCTTAATTAGAACATCTGCAAAATCAATATCCCATTTTAATTTTTTAATGCTTCCTGATTGTCGTAAATGAACAGTGACCACTTCAGCCTCACCGTTAGGGTTTGCGGAAAAATAAAGTACATCTGAACTTGCTTTACCATTTGTCAAATCATACATTTTATCCCTAGTGATACTGGTCACGTTAAAACGTTTAATATAACTAGGGCCTCCCCTACCATCTTTGTAAATAAGATTATACGTTGTTCGTTTGTCTTTCTTTTTAAATACCGCTACATGTAAAATGTTTTTTTCAACAAACGTTTTCGAGTCAACTTTGGTTACCATCATTTTACCACTTTTGGTGAAAATAATAATGTCATCAATATCGCTGCAATCCGTTACATATTCATCCCTCCTTAATGAAGTTCCAACAAAACCTTCCTCACGGTTGACATAAAGCTTGGTATTTCTAATGACAACTTTTGTGGCTTCAATATCATCAAAAATCCTTATTTCAGATTTTCGTCCTCTATCTTTACCATACTTTTTCTTTAGCTCTTGAAAATAATCTATTGCAAAGTCAATTAGATTAGCCAAATAGTTCTTGGTTTCAGCAATCCTATCTTCTAGACTTTCCAAATGCTGTTTGGCCTTGTCCAAGTCAAATTTTGAAATCCGCTTGATTCTAATTTCGGTCAAACGAACAATATCCTCTTCTGTCACTGCTCTGCGGAGGTGTTCGGTATGTGGCTTTAAACCTTTATCAATTGCAGCAATAACACCTTCCCAGGTTTCTTCTTCTTCAATCTCTCTATAGATTCTGTTTTCTATAAAAATTCTTTCTAGTGAAGCAAAGTGCCACTGTTCTTCCAGTTCATTTAACTGAATTTCCAATTCTGCTTTCAATAGCTCTACTGTATTATCAGTAGACCTACGAAGCATTTCCGTCATTCCCATAAAAATGGGTTTGTTGTCTTCTATAATGCACCCTAATGGCGAAATAGAAGATTCACAAGCAGTAAATGCGTAGAGGGCATCAATAGTTTTGTCAGGAGAAATACCACTGGGCAAATGCACAAGTATTTCTACTTCAGCAGCAGTGTTATCTTCAATTTTCTTGATTTTTATCTTGCCTTTATCATTGGCCTTAAGAATGGAATCTATTAAAGAAGAAGTGTTAGTTCCGTATGGTATTTCCTTAATAACCAGTGTGTTCTTATCAAAAGTTTCAATTTTGGCCCTTACTCGTATTTTACCCCCACGAAGACCATCATTGTAATTGGTGACATCAATAATACCAGCAGTAGGAAAATCTGGAAACAGTTTAAAGCTTTTTCCCTTAAGGTGTTTTATGGAAGCATCTATGAGCTCGACAAAGTTATGTGGAAGCACTTTAGTGGAAAGTCCAACTGCAATACCTTCAGCACCTTGAGCTAATAAAAGTGGAAATTTTACTGGAAGATTGACAGGTTCTTTTTTACGCCCGTCATAAGAAAGCTGCCATTCTGTGATTTTTGGACTGAATATGACGTCTAGGGCAAATTTTGATAATCTTGCCTCAATATACCTCGATGCCGCTGCTCTATCACCAGTTAAGATATTGCCCCAGTTACCCTGGGTATCTATCAATAAATCTTTTTGACCTATTTGCACCATGGCATCTGCTATACTGGCATCACCATGGGGATGGTATTGCATGGTGTGCCCAACTACGTTAGCCACTTTATTATAGCGCCCATCATCCAATTCTTTTAGGGCATGCATTATTCTTCTTTGCACTGGTTTAAAACCATCTTCAATTGCTGGTACAGCACGTTCAAGAATCACGTAAGATGCATAATCTAAAAACCAATCTTTATACATGCCCGTAACACGGGTCAGCGCATCGTCAGAAGCTTCTTCCTCGTTTGAAAAACCTTCTGTCAACTCTTCGTTTTCATTCATGTATTAATAATTCCTTATTATTATGATTTACAGTTGGTTTTCTTCAACTAAATCAAGTTCTACTTTAAGATTTTTTATGATAAATTCTTGCCTATCTGGCGTATTTTTACCCATATAGAATTTCAATAATTCTTCTATGGACATTGCTTTGTCCAGCATTACAGGTTCCAATCTAATATCATCCCCAATAAAGTGCTTGAATTCATCTGGTGAAATTTCACCTAAACCCTTGAATCGGGTTATTTCAGGTTTACCTGTGAGCTTTTCTATGGCATTACGCCTTTCTTCTTCACTGTAACAGTAAATAGTTTCCTTTTTATTACGAACCCTAAACAAAGGGGTTTGTAGAATATATAAGTGATTTTCTTTTATTAATTCTGGAAAAAATTGTAAAAAAAAGGTAATCAATAATAATCGTATGTGCATTCCATCCACATCCGCATCAGTAGCGATTACAATATTGTTATACCTAAGGTCCTCCATAGAATCCTCAATGTTCAAAGCAGCTTGGAGAAGGTTAAACTCTTCATTCTCATAGACTATCTTTTTAGACATTCCATAAGAGTTTAGTGGTTTCCCTCTCAAGCTAAATACTGCTTGCGTATTTACATCTCTAGATTTTGTAATGGAACCAGAAGCAGAGTCCCCTTCTGTGATGAATAGTGTGCTTTCTAAACGTCTATCTTTCTTCATGTCCTGTAAGTGTACACGACAATCCCTAAGCTTTTTGTTGTGCAAACTAGCCTTCTTTGCACGATCTCTAGCTAATTTTCGAATCCCGGATAGTTCTTTACGCTCTTTCTCTGCCTGAATAATTTTACGTTGAATAGCTTCCGCCGCATCTTGGTTTTTGTGTAAATAGTTATCAAGGTTGCGACCAATAAAATCATTAATGTAGGTACGAACTGTTGGTAGGTCACCTCCCATATCCGTAGAGCCCAGTTTTGTCTTGGTCTGACTCTCAAAAACAGGCTCCATTACCTTTATGGCTATTGCAGATATAATTGATTTTCTAATATCCGAAGCGTCATAGTTCTTGCCATAGTGGTCGCGAACGGTCTTTACCAATGCTTCTCTAAACGCTGCTTGGTGTGTTCCGCCTTGAGTAGTATGTTGCCCATTCACAAAGGAATGATATTCTTCGCTATACTGTGTCTTACTATGCGTAATGGCAACCTCTATGTCATCTCCCTTTAAGTGAATAATGGGGTATAAAAAGTCTTCTTGGTTATTGTTGTCCTCTAATAAATCCTTTAATCCATTTTCCGAATGAAATTTTTCGCCATTGAATACAATCGTCAATCCAGGATTTAAATACACATAATTTTTGAGCATTCGCTCCACATACTCATTACGGTACTTGAATTTTTTAAAAATAGATTCATCAGGGATGAAACTGACTTGTGTTCCTCGTCTTTTTGAAGACTCAACCAACTCTTCATTAACAAGATTACCTGCTTCAAACTCTGCAGCTTTGGCTTGTCCGTCCCTTATGGACTCAACCCTAAAGTAATTGGAAAGCGCGTTGACTGCCTTAGTCCCTACTCCATTTAATCCAACAGATTTTTTAAAAGCCCGAGAATCATACTTACCGCCAGTATTCATTTTTGAGACTACATCCACTACTTTTCCCAAGGGAATGCCACGCCCGTAGTCTCGTACACGTACCTCCTTTTCTTTTATTGCAATTTCAATGGTTTTACCAGCTCCCATTACAAACTCATCAATACAATTGTCAATGACTTCTTTTAAGAGAATGTAAATACCATCATCTGCAGAGGAACCGTCTCCCAGCTTTCCAATATACATTCCTGGACGCATACGAATATGCTCTTTCCAGTCAAGGGAGCGAATATTATCTTCGGTATATTGGGTGTTTGCCATTAAATAAAGAGATTATCCTCGCTAATATAGAATTTAGGGGCAAAAATCAAAATGTAAGCCTAAGAAAGTAATCAACAAAAGGAGTATGTGATTGTTGATAGTTGAGATTAGACGTTGAACCTAAAATGCATGACATCACCATCTTTTACAATATAATCCTTCCCTTCAACCCTCATTTTTCCAGCTTCTTTTACTTTAACTTCGCTGCCATAATTAACGTAATCATCATAGGCAATTACTTCTGCACGGATAAAGCCTTTTTCAAAATCTGTATGGATTACACCTGCTGCCTGTGGTGCCGTAGCTCCAACAGGTATTGTCCAGGCACGAACCTCTTTTTCCCCTGCTGTAAAATAAGTTTCTAAATCCAAAAGTCTGTAAGCTCCGCGGATTAACTTTGCGGAACCAGGCTCGGAAAGACCTAAATCTTCCAAAAACATTTGCCGTTCATCAAAAGTTTCCAATTCAGTAATATCAGCTTCTGTGCCAACAGCCAAATAAATCACTTCAGCATTTTCCTTGGATACAGCTGCTTTTACTTTCTCAACATATTCATTTCCATTTACTGCTCCATCCTCATCCACATTACAGACATACATTACAGGTTTGTCCGTAATTAATTGAAGTGGTTGCACAAACTCACTCCTTTCATCCACACTAAGTTCTATAGCGCGGATAGAAACTCCAGCTTCCAATCCATCTTTTAGTTTAACAAGTACCGCTTCTTCTTTTTGTGCTTCTTTATTTCCAGTCTTAGCAGCTCTTTTTACTTTGTCCAGCTTCTTTTCAACACTCTCCAAATCTTTTAGTTGAAGTTCCATGTCTATAGTTTCCTTATCGCGAATAGGATTTACAGAACCATCCACATGGACTACATTATCATTATCGAAGCAGCGCAATACATGCAGAATCGCATCTGTTTCCCTGATATTACCTAAAAATTGATTTCCAAGTCCCTCTCCTTTACTGGCTCCTTTAACCAAACCTGCAATATCAACAATCTCTACGGTAGCGGGAATTACTTTTTCTGGATTCACCAATGACTCTAACTTCTCTAATCTTGGGTCAGGTACATTAACTACACCAATATTGGGCTCAATGGTGCAAAACGGAAAGTTGGCACTTTGCGCTTTTGCATTTGACAGACAATTAAAAAGGGTTGATTTACCAACGTTTGGTAATCCTACGATTCCAGCTTTCATCTTAAAGTTTTAAGGCTGCAAATATAAGGTGAAGTTGTATGAAAATACTATTAAAAACCCTTGAAAAAAAGATAGGCCAACACTACAATTAATGCAATTATTCCGAGTATTGCGATTGCAGATAGAAAACACCCTATGTCTTTCCAAATCCCTTTATACTCTTCGTCTTTTTTCATAAAAAAACCCAAATCATGTGATTCGGGCTAAATTACTTGTTTTTTTAATCTTATCCGTCCGGGTGCATAAACTTTTGCTTACCAAGCAGCACCTCTTCTGTCTCTACTCTATCTTCATCAGGCACACAGCAATCTACTGGACAAACTGCGGCACATTGGGGTTCTTCATGAAAACCCATACACTCCGTACATTTGTCCGGTGCTATATAATAGATTTCGTCACTGATAGGCTCTTGAACTTCGTTGGCATTTACAGCTTTGCCATCTGGCAACACCACATCGCCATTCAAAGATGTACCATCACTGTAACGCCATTCATCTGCTCCTTCATAAATTGCAGTATTTGGACACTCAGGCTCGCAAGCTCCACAATTAATGCATTCGTCCGTAATAATAATTGCCATAATTTTCTTTTTCTATTGCAGAAGTCGATTCTGCATCGACTATTTTTGCACAAAAATAAACCCCACTAATTTAGTGTACAAATATAATGAGAGTAGACAACCATATTTTGCAAGCTTTTGTTAAACTAGGAAACTTTCTTGTTGATTTTTGTGATAATGACAATCCAAAAAACTCCGGATGGAGTAAAAACCTAAAAGAGACCATTACAATTGCAGGACAATATAACAGATGGTTTACTGAAGACAATATACTTTTTGCTCTAAAACAATGGGGTGAACTGCTTACTGAAGACTGTTTGAGCAAATGGCTCTCCAATTATGAAATGACTCAAGATACATCTACAAAAAACATAGCTATTGTAATGGCCGGTAATATACCACTTGTAGGATTTCATGATTTTATGTGCGTTTTACTTACCGGAAATAGTGTGTTGGTAAAGCTTTCATCAAATGATAAAGTTCTTTTGCCATTTATTGCTGATTTTTTAATTGATTCCAATAGAGAGTTAGAAGGCAACATACACTTCGCAGAACATAAGCTGGAAGGTTTTGATGCAGTAATTGCTACCGGAAGTAATAACACGGGGCGTTATTTTGAGCATTACTTTGGCAAACACCCAAACATTATAAGAAAAAATCGTAGCTCTGTAGCTGTTCTATCTGGAAACGAAACCAAAGAGAAGCTTCAATCACTTGGAGAAGACATTTTCAGATATTTTGGTTTGGGTTGTCGAAGCGTATCTAAGTTATTTGTTCCAAAGGGATATGATTTTTCCTGCTTTTTTGAAGGGATTTTTGAATATGATTGGGTAATCAACAATAGCAAGTATGCTAATAATCATGACTATAATAAGGCTGTTTATCTAATGTCTGATTTCAACTTATTTGACAATAACTTTTTACTGTTAAAAGAAGATAAAAGCTATGGCTCTCCAATTGGCACATTGTATTTTGAATATTATGAAAGCTTAAGTAAACTAAATGAAAAACTAAAAAACGAAAGTAAACAGTTACAATGTGTAGTTTCAGAAGATATTATCGAAGGTTCAATCCCAATTGGCACTACCCAAAAGCCAAGTTTAGATGACTATGCAGATGGCATAGATACCATTCAATTTCTTTTGGACTTGTAATTTTTAGAGTTTGATTTTTCATTCTATAAAATTTTAAGACCTTTATCGCTTAATTTTTACACAAAAACTTCTACACAATCTCAGGAACGAAATAGTATAAGATGAAAAAACATAATTTTAGCGCAGGCCCATGTATTTTGCCACAAGAAGTAATGAAAAAAGCAGCTGAGGCTATAATTGAATTAGACGGTAGTGGCTTATCCCTTATTGAAATATCTCACAGAAGTGCTGCTTTTGTTGAGATTATGGAGAATGCACGTTCTCTGGCACTGGAACTCTTGGACCTAAAGGGAAAAGGATATGTGGCGCTCTTTTTACAAGGTGGTGCAAGCACACAGTTTTTGGCAACAGCTTATAATTTACTGGAAAAAAGAGGAGGCTATTTAAATACAGGTACTTGGAGTTTAAAAGCTATAAAAGAAGCGCGTCTTTTTGGTGATGTTATTGAAGTAGCATCTTCCCAAGAAAAGAATTTTAATTACATCCCAAAGGGGTATGAAATTCCTGCTGGTCTGGATTACTTTCATTTAACATCAAACAACACGATATTTGGGACACAGGTAAAAAATTTCCCAAAAACAGATTGTCCCTTGGTTTGTGACATGAGTTCAGATATTTTCTCCAGACAATTGGATTTTTCTCAGTTTGATTTAATTTATGCAGGGGCACAAAAAAACATGGGGCCAGCCGGTACTACCCTTATCGTTGTTAAGGAAGATATTTTAGGGAAGGTAACCAGAAAAATACCTTCTATGCTGGATTATAAAACACATATCAGCAAAGACAGCATGTTCAATACACCTCCAGTTTTTGCAGTGTATGTTTCCATGCTCACTATGCAATGGCTTAAAGACTTAGGTGGCATAGCAACGATTGAAGAAATCAACGAAAAGAAAGCCAATCTTATTTATTCAGAGATAGACCTAAACCCAGTCTTCTCTGGTTTTTCAGCAGTAGAAGACCGTTCCAATATGAACGCCACCTTTAATATTACAGATGATACTTTAAAGGAAACTTTTGATAAGCATTGCAAAGAAGCAGGCATAAATGGTATTAATGGACACCGCTCGGTTGGGGGTTACCGTGCATCAATGTATAATGCCCTATCATTGGAAAGCGTTGGAACATTAGTGGATATTATGAGTGAATTGGAACGTAAAGGATAAATATATGGCAAAAGTTTTAGCTAATGATGGTATTTCAGAATCTGGAATTGAAAAGCTTACAAGTTCTGGATTTGAAGTAATCACTACAAAAGTAGCACAAGAACAACTGGAGAATTTTATTAATGAACATCAGATTGATGGTCTTTTAGTGCGAAGCGCAACACAGGTCCGAAAAAAATTAATTGATTCCTGTCCTTCATTAAAACTAATTGGTCGTGGCGGTGTTGGTATGGATAATATTGACGTGGAATATGCAAAATCCAAGGGTATTCACGTAATTAATACACCAGCTGCCTCTTCCTCTTCAGTAGCAGAGTTGGTATTCGCACATTTATATGGTGGTGTACGTTTTTTATATGATGCCAATCGTAATATGCCTTTAGAAGGGGATTCAAAATTTAAGCAATTGAAAAAATCCTACGCTGCTGGTAGGGAACTAAGAGGAAAGACAATAGGAATCGTTGGCTTTGGAAGAATAGGGCAAGAAGTGGCTAAATTGGCTTTAGGTATTGGTATGAAAGTGCTTTACTTTGATATCCATAATAAGGAAACCGACATCAATCTGGATTTTTATGACGGTCAAAAGCTAACTTTCAATCTTAAAGTCACAGAACTAACCAATCTTTTAAAAGAATCAGATTTCATAACCATCCATGTTCCAGCTCAAAAAGATTATGTACTGGGCGAAAAAGAGTTTTCAATGATGAAGAATGGTGTAGGAATCATTAATGCAGCTAGAGGTGGGATATTGGACGAAGTTGCCTTGGTCAACGCCCTAGAATCTAATAAAGTGGCTTTTGCTGGATTGGATGTTTTTGAATCTGAACCAAATCCAGAGGTGAAAATTCTCATGCACCCAAGTATCTCACTAACACCACATATTGGCGCTGCAACAACCGAGGCCCAGGATAGGATTGGGGTTGAATTGGCAGATCAAATCATTGAGTTGCTTAGTTGAGTTGGTTTTTGCTTTTAGCACCAGAATAAAGACTTCTTTTTTGTACATTGCCTTTATAACAAAAACACTATAGAAAATGTCAGGATTACTAGATTTAATTAATAGCCCAGTGGGCAAACAACTAATTAGTGGTGTTTCAGGTCAAACTGGACAACCAGAAAACAAAACCGCAGATGTATTGGCCATGGCTATGCCTCTTTTAATGGGTGCAATGAAGAAAAATGCTTCGACTCCAGGAGGTGCGCAAGGTTTAATGAATGCTTTATCATCAAAACACGATGGGAGTATTTTGGACAACCTTGGTGGACTGTTTGGTGGTGGTGTAGACCAATCGGTAATGGATGATGGTGCCGGAATTTTAGGCCATGTGTTTGGATCAAAGCAACCACAAGTGGAGAATGCCCTCAGTAGTAAATCTGGAATTGATGCTGGCTCTGTTGCACAAATTCTAAAAATAGCTGCACCTATTTTGTTGGGCTATCTAGGAAAACAAACAAGACAACAAAATGTAAGTAGCCCAGATGCACTAAATGGACTTTTAGGTGGATTAATGGGTGGTAATAAAACTGCAAATAAACAACAATCCCTAATAGAGAGCTTCTTAGATTCTGATGGAGATGGTAGTGTTATTGATGATTTAGCTGGTATGGTTCTATCTGGTGGTGGAAAAAAGAAGAGTGGCCTTGGCGGACTGCTAGGAGGATTGTTCGGTAAATAATCCTTCAAAAAGAGTTTTTAACAAGCCGTTTAGAACAACTAAACGGCTTTTTTTATATTTTAACATTATGAAAAAGAATATATTAAACACAGCTTTCCTAGCTATGCTGATTTTCTTGGGCTCTTGCGGAACTCAAAAAGAGGCATTGGAAGTTTCGGAAAAAGAGAAAGAAATATTTAATACAGGAACAGAAGAACCTGTAGAAATATCCGATGAAGAATCAGAATATGAAATTATAATTATCGAGCCAGGCTTCTTTGTCTGGTTACAGAGTATAGCTAGACCAGAGGGTTATTATTCCCAATCCTTTTTGGAAAGTAGAAATGAAATAATGGTAATCAATTGGAATCAAAGGGTTTTACAACCAGGAAGGTTTAATCCAAATTTGTACGAGTTGCAAATAAATTATGATCCGCAGGTTGATTATGGTTACGAAGTAAATTATAAACTTTACAACTACTTTGTTTATTTCCAACGTAAGTACAATCAGAGGCTTGGTCCTTTTTTCCCTCGGATTTAATCTTGTAAATTTGCCATCGAAAATTAATTGATGGAAAAACTGAAACAGCGTTGGGGCATTGATTCCAACTTCCAGGTTATCGTTATTTTTATTGTTTTCGCAATAACGGGTAGTGTGTCTGCAAAACTTGCTGCTCCTATTACAGAGCTTATTGGCATCACTAAGGTAAGTGTTTCTGGGTGGGTTTACTGGCCTATTAGAATTCTCTTGATTTTTCCTATATATCAGGTACTTTTGGTTTTCTTTGGATGGTTGTTCGGACAGTTTAAATTCTTCTGGGCGTTTGAAAAAAAGATGCTTAAAAGACTAGGGCTTGGGTTTCTCTTTTCTTAGAATTGTGATTTTGTTAACATATGCAGTCTTTCAAATTTAGTTAGATTTGCTTTGTGAAGTCTATAGTCCAAAGTTTTGGGGTTTTCATTTTTACAGCATTACTTTTTCTTAAAGTATCTGCGCCTCACTCCTACTGTCATGACGATTCCAATGAAACTAAAGACTGTACCGTTTGCTTAATTAGCTTGGAAAATCAACAAGATGATTTTGATTATGCACATTCTTTTGAGTTTGTTCCAGAATCTATTCCTATTCTTTTTGAGCACAACATTACCTATAAATCTGTTTCTGTAACTTCAGAACTTTCAACTTCTCTTTTCAGCAGGCCTCCTCCTATAACTGCAACCATTCTAGCGTAATATTTTCAGGGTTTTTAATTAATTCATCACATATTTATGAAAAAACTATTTTTCATAATATTCTGCTTTTTTACTGGTTTCCATTTATTTTCACAAGAATGTGAAAGTGTTTTAGTAGGTTCTGTCATTGATTATCATGATAAGACACCTTTAGCTAGGGCTACTTTACAAACATTAGATGGTTCAAAAAAAGTTATTACAGATACCAATGGAAAGTTTCAAATTTTTAATCTGTGTGATGCTACCTATACGTTAGAAGTCTCACATCCAGAGTGCAGCACGGTCTTGTTAAATGTTGTTGTTTCCGGTACTACAGAGATTGAAATAAAATTAGAACATCATTTAGAAGAGCTAGAAGAGGTGGAAGTAGTTGGTGAAGTATTGTTTGACCAAACCAATTCTGCGCAAGAAGCTACTTTAAATACTAAAAGTCTTGAAAAATTTAGTTCAGCAACGCTAGGAGATGCTCTTAAACAAATAAGTGGAATTTCAAGCTTAAATACGGGTGCAAATATTGTAAAGCCAGCTATCCATGGGCTAAATGGTAGTAGGGTATTAATCTTAAACGATGGTGTCCGCATGCAAGATATGGAATGGGGAGATGAACATGCTCCCAATGTAGATGTAAATTCTGCAGGCAGCGTTACGGTCGTTAAAGGAGCCTCAGCGTTACAATATGGTGGGGACGCAATTGGTGGAGTTATAGTCCTGGCCAAAAATCATATTTTTAAAAGCGATACGCTATTTGGTAAAACCTTAGTCAATGGTGTCTTAAATGGGCGTGGAGGAAACATAAACTCAGAGTTGACCAAGTCTTTTAAGAAAGGTTGGTTTGTTACTGGACAAGCTTCTTATAGAAGGTTGGGAGACCAAGAAGCGCCTGATTATATCTTATCGAATACAGGTGTCCAAGAATTTGGTGGTTCTCTTCACTTTGGTAAAAATGCCCTTGAATGGGGTTGGGATGCCAATTACACCTATTACGATGCTGAAATTGCCATTCTAAGAGCATCGCATATCGGAAATGTAGATGACCTAATACGAAGCGTCAATAGCGGACAGCCACTGGTAATACGTAATTTCACTTACAATTTAGGAAACCCAAGGCAAAAAGTAAGACATCATTTAGGAAAACTAAAGCTGTACAAACGCTTTGAAGGTATAGGAAAATGGAGTTTACAGTACGATTTTCAAAATAACCGAAGATTCGAGTTTGACGTAAGAAGAGGAGAGCGAAGCGATAGGGCCTCTATAGATTTAGAGCTTACTACACATACCGTTTCAAGTAACTTTAAGTGGGATGCCAATAAAAAACTAAATCTGAACGTAGGCGTATTGGGAAGGTATCAAGATAATTTTGCCAATCCTGATACAGGGGTTAGACGATTGATACCCGATTATGAAAAGTATGACTTGGGTGGTTTTACAATTGCAGAGTACCGCTTGGGTCAAAATTGGATTTTGGATGGAGGCTTTAGATATGATTTTACCCAAGTTGATGCCAAAAAATTCTATCGTATATCAAGATGGGAAGAACGCGGATATGATGAAGATTTTCAAGATTTGGTTATTGAAGACCGTAGCGATATTGGACAATTATTAGTCAACCCTATTTTTGATTATCATAACTTTTCAGCTACCGTCGGGGGACAGTTTTCAAAAGATAACACAAGTAATTTACGCTTCAATTATGCACTTTCACAACGAGCACCAAACCCAGCGGAATTATTTAGCGATGGTCTGCATCACTCTGCTGCCCGTATTGAATTGGGAGATCTTAGGTTACAAAGTGAAACATCACACAAAATCTCATTAACAAAAGAACGTGACTTCAAAAGTTGGGGTTTTACCATTGAGCCATATGCAAACTTTATCAATAATTTTATCATATTGGAACCTACTGGCGTAGAATTCACCATACGAGGTGCATTCCCAGTATGGAGTTATAGGCAAACCAATGCTAGATTGTTGGGAATTGATGTTTCCAGTTATATTAATTGGAATGACCATGTGAAAACAAACCATCAGCTCGCGGTGGTTAAGGGTAACGATTTGGATAAGGACATCGCTTTGATAAACATTCCCGCAGCTAATCTTCGCAACAGTATCACATACCAAAGGCCAAAATGGAACAATTTTGAAGTAAGCTTGAACAGTAACTATGTCTTCAGACAAAATGAGTTTCCACCAAATATTGAAGTTTTTTCCCCAAATGGAGAGGAAAATGTTATCCTTGAAATAAATACGCCTCCCCCAGCCTATCATTTACTTAGTCTTGATTCTCAACTTGAATTTTCATTGGGCGGAAAAACAAGACTGACAACTGGTTTGACAGTAAATAACATTCTGAATATAAATTACAGGGAATACCTTAATCGCCAGCGCTATTTTGCTGATGATTTGGGCACAAATATCATTTTACAACTAAAAATTAATTATTAACACAATTCTATTACTATGAAAACTATTAAGTATTTATCAATTTTTCTTATCGCAGGATTATTGTTTGTTGCATGTTCTGACGATGATAATGGTAATCCTGACCCCGTAAATGAGGAAGAGGTTATCACTACAATGAATATTACTTTAACACCAGAAGGCGGTGGTACTGCCATTACCTTTAGTTACCAAGACTTGGATGCTGACGGCCCTAATCCACCAACGGTTACAGCTCCTAACTTGGCTGGTAACACAACCTATAATGCTACAATTGAAGTATTGAACGAAACAGAATCACCTGCTGAGGATATTACTGTGGAAGTTGAGGCAGAAGACGACGAGCATCAATTCATATTCCAAATAGGTGGTTCGGTTGCTAGTGCAACTGCTACAGATCAAGATGGTAATGGAAATCCTGTTGGTTTAAGTTTCGACTTAGTGACCAATACTGCTGGAGCAGGAGGTTTAACAGTTACACTACGTCATGAACCTACAAAGCCAAATGATGGTACATTATCTGGGGCTGGCGGCGAGACTGATATTGCTGCAACTTTTAATTTTAATATTACTAATTAAAATATTACAAAAGAGCCGCTTTTGGCGGCTCTTTTTATACATCAATAATCTTTTTTGACTTTTTACCACTTAGCAAATAGGTGTAAACCCACATTATGGTAAAGGTGGGGACAACATCTAATCCAGGTATCAATTCTTCCACAAATGTAACCAAACCTGCAGCTTGCCCTATTTTGCCTTTGTACATTCTGGTCATAAGCCAACCAGCCAGTGGCGCCCATATTACATCAGAAAACTCTCCTATTCCAGGTAAAATAAAAGATACCATTCCCAAGGCATCAAATAATAATCCCAAGAACAAGTTCCTGATTTTTTTATCCTTTTGTTTTGACATACTCGAAAAATAGGAATTTCCTACTTCAATTGAAACTATGGGAGTATCAAAAATATTATGATAAGTCTGAAGTTATCAGTTTTAAGAACTCATTACGGGTCTCAATTTTTTCAAATTGCCCTCTAAAACCAGAAGTAGTGGTAACTGAGTTCTGCTTTTGTACACCACGCATCATCATGCACATGTGTGAAGCCTCAATGACAACTGCAACTCCTTTTGGTTTAAGTGTATTGTTCAAACACTCCAGAATATCGTGGGTCAACCTTTCTTGTACTTGCAATCTGCGGGCAAATACATCAACTATTCTCGGTATTTTACTTAAACCTACAATATGCCCATTTGGAATATATGCAATATGTGCCTTCCCAAAAAATGGTAACATGTGATGTTCACAAAGGGAATACAACTCAATATCTTTTATGATGACCATATCGTCATAGTCTTCCTTAAACATTGCCCCTTTTAAAATCTCCGAAGCATCTTGCTGATACCCTTGAGTAAGGAACAACATGGCCTTTGCAGCTCGTTCTGGTGTTTTTACCAGCCCCTCCCTTTCTACATCTTCACCGATTTCATCTATAATCTTGGAAAAACGTTCTTTTACTTCGTTGGTGATTTCAATATTATATTCCTCTAAATTTTTATAAGGTGCCATACTAGTTTATAACAGTGTTTAATTTATCAGCGTAGTACTTTTTGAGTTTATCAATCTTTGGATTGATCACAAACTGGCAGTAACGCTGTGTTTTGTTTTGATTATAATAGTTTTGATGTTCTTCTTCTGCAATATAAAAAGGTTTCTCTTCTGATATCACAGTAACTATGGGTGATTTGAAAACATTTTCCTTTTCGAGAAAGCTAATGAATTTTTCTGCAGTTTCTTTTTGAACATCAGTTGTATAAAAAATTTCACTTCTATACTGTGTGCCTACATCATAACCTTGTCTATTTAGGGTCGTAGGGTCATGGGTCGCGAAAAAAACCTCCAATAATTCATCATAACTAATCTGTGAAGAATCAAAAGATATTTTAATAGCCTCAGCATGTCCTGTCCTGCCAGTAGTTATTTCTCTGTAGGCTGGATTTTTAATTTTTCCTCCTGTAAATCCAGAAACCACTTCTTTTACACCTTTAAGTCGCTGAAAAACAGCTTCTGTACACCAAAAGCATCCATTAGCAAAAATTGCAGTTTCTAAAGTATCTTTGTTTTGTTTACTCATTTTGTGTAAATGTTAAACAATATTATTAATTATGCAATAACTTTATTGCTTTTAACTTTTAATTATAGTCGTAAAAAAAATTAAATCTTTTTGATTAATGAATTTTTACCGATTACAACTTATGCTTACTTTCATCATTTCATTTTAAGAATATGGTAAAGGCTTCAAATATCAAAAAATTCTATGGAAACCTTCAGGTGTTGAAAGGTGTAGATATTGAAATAAAAAAAGGGGAAATTGTTTCTATAGTTGGTGCTTCTGGTGCCGGTAAAACTACATTATTACAAATCTTGGGTACTTTAGATATTCCATCTAATAAAGCGGACAGCACTATAAACATTAATAAAATAGACACCACGACCCTTAATGCCAAAAGTTTGGCAAAATTTAGGAATGAGCATATAGGGTTTATTTTTCAATTTCACCAGCTACTACCTGAGTTCACAGCTTTAGAAAATGTTTGTATCCCTGCATTTATCAAAAAAACCAATAGAAAGGAAGCAGAAAGCAAGGCAGAGGAACTGCTTGGTTTTTTAGGACTTTCCGATAGAATTCACCACAAGCCCAATGAGCTTTCAGGTGGTGAGCAACAGCGTGTTGCGGTTGCACGGTCTTTAATTAATAATCCATCGGTAATTTTTGCTGATGAACCCAGTGGCAACCTAGATTCTGAAAGTGCTGATAACCTGCACCAATTATTCTTTGATTTACGTAAAGAATTTGGACAAACCTTTGTGATTGTAACCCATAACGAAGAGTTGGCCAATATGGCAGATAGAAAGTTAGTGATGGTTGATGGTTTAATAACAAATTAATATGTTGAAGGACGTTTGGAGTTTTGTTAAAGACCCCATTTATGGTGACGAAGATTATGCCGCACCGGAAAGGAATAGCATCTTTTTAAAGCTTTCCTTGATTACTGTATGCTTTAGTGTAATTCTAGGTATACTAATGCAAGGTGTTATTACGCTAGTAGGCTTTGATTCTGAAAATCATGCTGTCATAGAAATGTTTGATTCCTATTCCCCAGTTATGATTTTTTTCTTGGCTGTAATCGTGGCTCCGTTACTGGAGGAATTAATTTTTCGGGCACCTTTAGGATTATTTAAAAAATCGGAATACTTCAAATATGCATTCTACGCATCTGTTATTTTATTCGGACTAATCCACGTTGGCAATTTTCAAGATATTGAAGGTTTCTATTGGCTCATTCCTATTTTAGTTGCTCCGCAAATTTCTGCTGGAATTTTTTTAGGGTTTATACGTACCAAACTTGGATTACTATGGTCAATACTGCTACATGCTGTTCATAATATGATTCTTTTAGGGCCATTTATTTTTATGAAAATACTTGATATTCCTTTTGAATGAATAAAAGCGAATTAAAGGCATTCCTAGACCAAAAAGCAGCGCTATACGAACACCCAAAGTTTTTGGAGAGTGATCCATTACAAATTCCACATCGCTTTAATAAGAAAGAGGATATTGAAATAAGTGCTTTTTTGACCGCGACCATTGCTTGGGGAAATCGTAAAAGTATAATTAACAATGCCTCACGATTAATGGAGTTACTAGATAACTCACCCCACGATTACATTATAACTCATCAAGAATCAGATTTAGATAACCTATCAAGTTTTGTACATCGCACATTTAATGGAGATGATTTAAGGTTTTTTATAACATCCCTCAAAAACATATATCAAAACCATGGGGGATTAGAGAATGTATTTTCCAAAAGTCAAGAACAGGAATCCTTGCAAGGGACAATCAGTAACTATAAATCACTTTTCTTTGAACTGGAACACTTACCAAGAACGCAAAAACATGTTTCTGACCCTTTAAAAGGCTCTGCTGCCAAACGCATAAACATGTTTTTGCGCTGGATGGTTAGATCTCCAAACAAAGGCGTGGATTTTGGTATTTGGAAAAGAATTCCACCTTCAAAATTATCCTGCCCATTAGACGTGCACTCTGGTAATGTAGCTCGGAAACTAAAATTGCTTAAAAGAAAACAAAACGATGCTAAAGCCTTGGTAGAATTGGATAGCAACCTAAAAAAACTGGATGCAAGTGACCCTGTGAAATATGATTTTGCACTATTTGGATTAGGGGTTTTTGAGAAATTTTAATAACCTTTTTGTCTAAACTAGGCGTTTTTAGTATTTAAAGAACAAAACAGAATCATTGTTACGGGCAACAATTACAAAGCTATCGGTGGTCATAATATCTCTTATCTCACCCGGAACATCAAAGCCACTATTTTCTTCTTTAAAATGCATGTTCCCATTATTTTTTAGAAAAACACCATTGGTCGCATCATATCTGCCAACCTGTGGCCTTACACCATATAGGTTCCCACCAAGGACTAAATCAGTATCACCATCACGGTCAAAGTCACCAGAAGAAATGGCATAAATTGGAGCAAGTTGTGCAGCTGGAGGAAGTAAATTAATTTCAAAGGTTGCATCTCCCTGATTGATAAATAGCATCGAGGCTAGATGAGTTGCTTTTACAACGACTGAAGTATCAAGTTGAGCCTTAGAAAACATTCTTTGTATTGTTGCATTTTCATAAGACTTAAAATCAGGGTATATTTTCTTTATCGATGCAATCTGGTCAACTATGTCATTTCTAACAGCGTATGGAACAGCCTCTCCAAATATGTTATATTTAGTAAGAATAGGGTCTATAAAGCCATTCTTATCATAATCATTTACAAAAAGAGCTATAGGTTTGTCTGGGGAGGCCCTAAACGTACTATTTAAACCATGATTTCCAGCTACTATATCCAAGTCACCATCACCATCCAAATCTACAACATGGATTGTGTTCCACCAGCCTAATAAACTTGAGAGGCCATTCGTTTTAGATTCAAATTTTTCACCAGAATTCATAAAACAATGAATTCCCATATATTTCCCAGTTACAACCAAGTCCTGCCTACCATTACCGTTAATATCAGCGAATACTGCTTCAGAAATCATCCCAAGTTCTTTTAAATCTGGAAGCCATGTATTTGTAACATCTTCGTAAACACCTGCTCCTTTATTTTCAAATAGATACCCATCTACTGGTAATCCATATTCCATCGGACTTGAATCCCCTCCAATGAATATGTCTAAATCCCCATCTCCATCAAAATCAGAAGTAGCCAAACAAGATGTATTAATGGATAATTCACCAAATGGTCGTATTTCTTGTTTTGAGAGCACACCATTATCATTGGTATAAATCAAATAGCTAAGCAGTACAGACTCTTTTTCAATTTCCGCCCCCCCAACAGCAACCATTAAATCCAAATCGTTATCTCCATCAATATCAATAAACTTTCCATCTGTAACTTCTAAAACGTTATTTATTTTCTGAATATCATATGTGCCGCCTAGAGATAAAATTTGCGTAGGCTCCCCATAGGCACCTCCTACAAAAAGATCATCATTACCATCTTTGTTCCAATCTGTAAGAGCAAGTTTGGGTCCTTTAGTACTTCGCATTAAATATAAAAATCGGTCTCTGTCAAAATCTATAAAGCGATTCTCTTTATGACTTATGTTTGCAAAATCTAGCAGTTTAAATACTTTTTTCTTTTTAGATTCCAACGCTCTTGGTTTTGGATTCTTCGCCTCTGACTCCCAAATCTCGATGGTTTGATTCACATCTACCTTTTTTAGGGTTGAAACCTTTCCTTCGGGCCAATGTACTTCAATGTCTACAGCTATTTTAGAACGCAGACCTACTAAAATTTTCGGATCAACACTTGATTGAAAACCTCTCACAGGTTGTTGTTCATAGTAATATTGAACGGAATCTGATTTAATGATAATTTTGCTACCTATGCCGTGTATGTTGGTCTCTCCTCTTAAAATAAGACCAATACTATTTCCTGAGGTATTGTTTTGATAAACTGATGCTTTCCCATTCACATTGTTAACAACAAGGTCTAAATCACCATCATTATCTAAATCCCCATAAGCAGAACCATTTGAAAAACCGCTATAGTCCAATCCATACTTACCTGAAGCCTCTATAAACGTCTGCCCATCCACGTTTTTAAAAAAGTTATTTGGAATCGGGCTAGATGTAATATGCTTGGAAAGTTTATCATAATCAAATCCATCTTTGGAGATTAGTCCATTCATTAACTCCTCATTGGATATATAATTGATATAATCCAAATCGGTCAAGTCTTGATATATACCGTTGGCGACAAAAATATCTTTAAAGCCATCATTATCTAAGTCAAAAATCAAAGCACCCCAGCTCCAATCTGTAGCTTCAATACCTGAGAACCGCCCAAGCTCTCTATATCCTTTAGGTGAACTTAACTGTAATACGTTTCGGGAAAATTGGTTATGGTAACCATATTTTTTATTGAACTCAGCCTTGTTCCAATCCATAAAGGTCGTTTTTGACTTAATTCTGGCATCATCTCTTGGCAACATATCGGTTACGAACAAATCATTTTTACCATCGTTATTTATATCTGCCATGTCCGCGCCCATAGAATTGAGACTAATGGATTGAAAATAATTGATAAGTTCTTCACTGAACGTGCCGTCTTTTTGGTTGATGTACAAATAATCCCTTTCAAAGAAGTCATTGGAAACAAATATATCATCCCAGTGGTCTCCATTTATATCACCAATTGCCACCCCCAGGCCAAAACCAATTTCACTACCGAAGATACCAGCTTGCTCACTGACGTCTACAAAAACATCACCTTCATTTCTCATCAATTTGTCTCCACCTCTATAATCTCTTTTTTTTCGTTGATTTTGTCTTTGGTCAAAAGCTGCTAAAGGTTTGTATGAATTATTCAGTAAATATGCGTCTAAATCACCATCCTTATCGTAATCAAAAAATGAGGCATGCGTTCCAAATCCCACATCTGCAAGGTTATATTGCAATGCACTTTCAGTAAAGGTTAAGTCGCCATTATTGATAAAAAGTTCATTCTGTTTGTTGGCCATCTTAATATTTCCGGAATTGCAAACATAAATATCTAGGAGCCCATCTGAGTTTATATCTACCATACTTACACCTGTAGACCATGCACCATTTCCTCCAGTTTTGGACTTTTTAGTAATATCTTCAAAATTGAAATTTCCTTTGTTTAGGTATAACTTGTTCTTTTGCATATTAGCCGTGAAATAAATATCTGGAAGCCCATCATTATTAATATCACCTATAGCCACTCCCCCACCATTGTAATAATTTCGATAATTAAACCCATTGAAATCTTTATTGAAGCTTAACTGGTTCATAAAATCAATTCCAGTTTTATTGGACTCCAAAAGCTCCATAAAGTTGTTGCTTTTTGATTGCTCACCACAGGATTGCAAAAGGCATACAATGAAATTAAACCATATAAATGCGCTAAAAAACCTAATTACCATACGAAAGTTGGTTTGGAGTCTAATACGAATTTATTGAATTGGTGCTTCATTTCCTTTTAGGAATTGTTCATCATTCAGGGTTTTCATAAAAGCAATCAATGCCTTAGATTCTTTATCCGATAAATTAAGGGAATCTGGCGGCAAAGTTTGATATGGTACATCCAATCCCATTCCTTGGCCCCCACCAACATTATAAAAATTAACAACTTCTTCAAGGGTTTCGTAAACACCATTATGCATATAAGGGCCTGTTAATTCAGTATTTCTAACCGTTGAAGTTTTAAAGAAATTCCTTTTCTCCTCAACCTTATATGGGTAGTATTGTCCAGGATCTTCGTCTAAGACAGGGTGCTCAAAACTGGCATTTTTTGGTACACCCAAGTTTTCAAATTCTGTTTCCATATACTTAGGTGGAACCGTACCGTTGAACGCCGGCGGAAAATGGCAAGTGGCACAAGCAGCTTTTCCCATAAACAGGTTAAATCCTAAAACTTCTTCCTCCGTTAAGGTTTCTTCCTTGCCCTGCATGTTTTTATCAAATTTGGAATCAAAAGGAGCTAAACTTCTTATATAAGTAGCTATTGCATGACGTGCATTCCGGTTAGAAAGTTTTCCATCGTACAATGAATCAAAATGCTGAACATATAGGGGGTTTTCTCTTATACGTCTTTCCAAGGTGTTTAAATCCATATGGAATTCGTTTTCATCGTTCACTACATTTACAATTTGGTCTTCAAGCCCTGTGGCACGCCCGTCATAGAACATCGCTTTTTGATAAACTGCATAGGTCAAGGTAGGCGTGTTTCGTTGCAATTCAACATTATCTATTCCCCTAGCTTTTTTTAGGCCATCCGTAAACGCCTTATCCTTATGATGGCAAGTGGCGCAACTAATGTTCCCAGTGCTTGATAGGGATTTATCGTTGAACAACATCCTACCAAGTTCTATCCTATCTTCAGTAATCTCAGGAGAATTAGGGACAGAAAACATTTTTATGTTGAAGAAATTCTTATCAAATAAATTCGTAGCGACAGGACTTAGCGGACGTGAGGTATTCAATTTTATGTTCCAATCTTCCGCAGTTTTATTGATTAGTTCTAGTTGCTTATTAGTGTGATTTTTTATAAAGTTATAACGGTCAAAAGTGTCAAAATCTCCCGATTTTAAATCTGCTATGGTACTATTGATTTCTTGCGACCAAGTTTGCAGTAATTCCTTTGAACCAAAGGCGGGTTCATAAATACCAAGAATTTCCTGAATGGTCTCGTAATTATAAATGGCCTCATTTAAGGAGTTGGCCAACATTGGGGAATCAAAGCCAGTTATGCCTTTTGCAGCAATGTTTACGATGGCATCTCGTAACATTTTAAGGTGGTGACGGTCTCTCTGTCTGATTAGGATATGATTTTTTCGAATATAGGGTATTCGAACTTTTAAATATTGAATCACGTATTCAACATCTTTATTATCAAACCCCTCTTCACTATACAACAACTCCTCAAGAACTTGATAGCTTTTCGGCTTGATTTTTTTGATATCCTGATAATCATCAATCTCAAGCTTAAGCAAATTTGGAGCATTCATAGAAAGGTAATTCTCATAATCATACGCCATTAACATAGGCTCTGCGCGTTTGTACCACTGCCTACTTTTTAAAAAGTTAATTTTATTTTCTTCCAATGTCTTTAACGTGTCTACCTTTTGAATGTAATGAGCAGCACTGTCCAAAGTTTTAAAATAATGGTTTCTTATAGCTTCGTTGAACATTGAAGTACTATCAGATGAAGTTGATAAGACAAATAATTTCGGTTCTTTTTTACAAGAGACAAAACATACTACCAATACTAGTACTTGAAGAAAATAAAGTTGAAATTTCATAGTTGTGTATTCTTAATGTGATAAGCAAAAAGGTTCCCAAAACTGGGAACCCTTTGTTTGTTTAAAGTTTTATTACTTAAACTATCTTGGCAGACCCGTAATCTTGAACAAAAATGATCCTTCTAATCTAGCAGATCCTTCGTCTATTGCAGTTGGGTCGTAGAATTTTGCACCATCTGCTCGTATGGCTGATGCGGGCTGACTTGAGTAATTCCATCCATGAACTTGTGCTCCTCCAATAAATGTAGGCTCAGTAGCTCCTATGATATCTGTAACATCAATCAATCCAGTAATCTCCCAATAACTAGTAGTGTTTCCAATATCCATTGTAGTGGCCATATTTTGGTTGCATTCCATTACTTCTGTAACAGCTCCTGTGTTCAAATCCAGTTGCCACAATTTAGCGAAACCTTGAATTGCAGTATTCAAATCTTGGTAGCCATTCGGGTCTTCTTGAATGTAAGCGTAGTTTTCTGTTACTACGATGTTATCTGGTGAGTGCATACCATCTGCAACACCACCTACATTGTCACCATCCATAACAACTTCCAATTTAGCGGGGCCTGTTGGGTCATCGGTATTCATGGTCAACTTGTAAACTCGACCAAAAGTAGTGCCTCTATTTGCTAAATCAGGATTGTCTGATCTGTATCGTCCTGTTGCATTGAAGTAAACTTCTCTATTTGCCTCAGCAGAACCTCTTCTCCAATCGATATCTTCAATTCTCTGGAAACCAATTGCCAAAGAATCTATACCTTCTTGGTTTAATTCATTAATTGTTCTCTCGGTAACTTCTACCCATTCAACATCATATTCTGTTCCTTCAGCCATACCCATTTCAAAAAGTTGACCTCCAGCACCAGGAGCTGTTTCCACGGGATTTGTTCCTCTCAATACATACAAATTTCCGCCATTTAAATCTCCTCTAGAACCCACATACATAGCAAAATGAGATTCTGGATAGTCATTACTACTGTCATCATCACCCATAAATACAACTGTTTGGGAAGGATAGGCTTCTTTACCAATAACTACAGCATTCTCAGTGGACCACTCTCCAAGGGCTGGTAGTCTATCCGCTTCAACCCTATCATCAGTTGAACGGAAAGGATTTACTCGGTAAACGCCTTTGGCATTACCACCCCACTCACCACCGGAAAGGTATAAGGGACCAAAACCGTGCTCTTCCGGTGTTATTGAAGAACCAGAACATTGAGCGGTAAATGCAGTGGCAGTGGCATTAACAATATAATCTCCCGCTAATGGTTGTAAATCAGAATTCATCATAATCCTCGCAATTGAGAAATCAGATTCTAGGTTGTTGATAAACGCATACATTCCGTCACCGGCTGGATAAAGTGCTGCACCATCCATAAAAGAACCGTAAACAAATGTTGAATCAGAGGGAAGTATATCTGCCGATGTCATGATCATCTCCAAGTTAGCAGAGGAAGCAAAGCTCCCCTTCAATTCAAAAACGTCGTTTGAAATGACCGAACTTTCCAATGGAATCATTTCTTCAAGTGTTAAATCCATACCATCTGCACCATCCGCTCCGTCAGCACCATCGGCTCCGTCAGCACCATTAACACCGTCGACACCATCGCGACCGTCCATTCCGTCTTCGCCCTCACAGCTTGTGAATGTTGTCACCAATGAAGCGGCAGTAAATAAAAAGAATACTAATTTTTTCAATTTCATGATTAAAGTTTTTAGGTTTTTGTGTTACCCAAAAGTACTTTATACATCAAATTAGGTATGTTAAGTTCCGGTAGTGATAATATGAACGATTGATAAAAAAAAGGTTAAGCTTTTAACGAAACGTTAATATTTAGAATAAGTCTTAATAATTTTTTTTGGGTCATTTTTTGAAAATATTTAGTATTCTTCAAACCCATAATTAGGCTCAAAATTAAACTCCTGCTTTTTACCTCCTTCGGCAATTGACTTATATATCGCTTCCACAATCATCATATCTCTCTTGCCCATTTCTCCAGGAACTAAATTTGGTGTTCCCACTAAAATATGTATAGCAAAATCATCCATTTGTAGTTTTTGCTGGCTTTCTTGTTCAAAGTTCAATTTTCCTCTAGAGGTTCTACCAGCTAAGGGAATATAAGTACTGGCAGGGTCCAATTCAAACCAACCATCTTCACATTTAGCATGTAAACGATTTGCATTAATATTATGAGAAGTCATGATAGTACCTACTGCCCCACTCTTAAACTCAAACTGAGCAGTAATGGTTTCGTCCGTATCATTAAAATACGCTGGTCTAGTACTATATTCCTGGGCAGAAACAGAAATTGGGTTTTCTCCAGTCCCATAAATCACACTTTGGATGGCATATACTCCCATGTTCACTAGAGCTCCTCCACCAGAAAGCTTTTTATTTAGTCGCCACTGTCCTGGGTTACTGCCAGAATAGTATCCTGCATCTGCAGAAATATATCTAATGTTTCCAAATGTTTTTTCTTTCACAAATCGCTTCACTTCTTGCGTATATGGTTCTGAGTGTAGCCGATAGCCTATTCCAAGTTTTACATTGTTATCTTCACATGCATTGATTATGGCATCACATTCTTTAACATTCATTGCCATTGGCTTTTCACAAATAACATGTTTTCCCGCTTTGGCAGCCCTTATGGAAAAATCAGCATGCATAGCATTAGGTAAGACTACATAAACAATATCAATATCTGTATTATCCTTTATCTTATCAAAATTGTCATAGTTATAGATGCTCTTTTTTGGGATGTTATACTTAGAGGCCCAAATCCTTTCTTTTTCAGGAGTTCCCGTCACAATACCTGCTAAATAACAATGTTTTGTGTCTTGTAATGCTGGTGCCAGTTGATAGCTACTATAACTACCAAGCCCAACCAAGGCTACACCTAATTTTCTCTTTTCTACATTATTTCCCATAGCACAAGCAAATGGAATATTGGCGGCTACCACTGAGCTGCCTATGCCTTTGGCGAATGTGGAATTAAAATTCCTTCTTGTATTTTTTTCATGATGATGAATTCTTTCTTCTAAAGATATAAAATTGGATTGCAGCTTGTTGGGTTTACAAAATTTCTAACTCAAAATTCTTACTTTTAGAATCAGACTAATTATCCAATAGAAATGAAAGAAAAGCTCTTTACCGCCTTACTAATTATCCATACCACAATCAGCTTCTCCCAAGAACGGAAATTACCCATAGATACAACTGTCACTACCCAGCATAGTGTTACAGTAAATGGAACAAGTTTTAGCTATACTGCCACAACGGGCACACAACCTGTTTGGGATGATATGGGTAAACCAACAGCTTCACTACACTACACTTATTACACTAGAAACAATATAAAAGACAGAGCAAAAAGACCGCTTTTGATTTCCTTTAATGGTGGTCCGGGTTCTGGTTCTGTGTGGATGCACTTGGCATATACCGGACCTAGAGTACTCAAAATAGATGATGAAGGCTATCCCGTTCAGCCCTATGGGGTCAAAGAAAATCCATTTTCTGTTTTAGACGTTATAGACATAGTTTATGTAAACCCAGCAAATACAGGTTATTCTAGAACAATTCCAGAAACTGGAAAAGAAGTTGACCGAGATAAGTTTTTTGGCATTAATGCAGATATAAAATACTTGGCAGAATGGCTAAATACTTTTGTAACCAGAAATAATCGTTGGCGTTCCCCAAAATACATAATTGGTGAAAGCTATGGGGGAACCCGAGTCATGGGGCTCTCTTTAGCACTGCAGAATCAACAGTGGATGTACCTTAACGGGGTCATCATGGTTTCGCCGGCAGATTATAAATTGTACAATACAGGAGGTGCCGTGGAAAATGCCATAAGCCTGCCCTACTTCACGGCTGCTGCGTGGCATCACCAAGCATTACCACCTGAATTACAGCAAAAGGATTTATTGGAGGTCTTGCCTGAATCTGAAGATTACGCGGTCAACACCCTAATTCCGGCTTTAGCAAAAGGAGGGTTTATTGGGGAAACCGAAAAAAACTCGGTTGCAGAAAAAATAGCCTACTATTCAGGACTATCAAAAAAAGAGATTTTGGACCAAAACCTAGTGGTTCCTGTCCAGTATTTCTGGAAAAACCTTTTGAAGGATAAAGGTTATAATATCGGTAGGTTGGATTCCAGATACCTTGGCATAGACCGTCAGTTGGCTGGTATGCGTCCGGATTATAGTGCAGAATTAACCTCTTGGTTGCACAGTTTCACACCAGCAATCAACTACTATCTGCAAGAGGAATTAAAATTTAAGACTGATATAAAGTATAATATGTTTGGTCCCGTACGACCATGGAACAATGATGACGATAATACTAGGGATAATCTAAGACAGGCCATGGCTCAGAATCCTTATTTGAACGTATTGATTCAATCCGGATATTACGATGGTGCTACAACCTATTTTAATGCAAAATACACGATGTGGCAAGTTGACCCAAGTGGCCGTATGAAAGATAGGTTTGAGTTTAAAGGATATCGCTCTGGCCACATGATGTATTTAAGACGAGAGGATCTAAAAAAAGCCAACGATGATATCAGGGCTTTTATAAAAAGAACAGCAAATACAGGTAATAGTGCCAAATATTAAACATAGTTTCATGAAAAACATATTTACAGTATCAACTTTATTTTTCTGCACTATTCTTTTGGGGCAAGAAATCCCATCTAAGGAATGGCAAATAAAAACTGCACTCATGGCAGTGCCAAAGGATTACAAGGAAGGCGCAAAAGTATATGGCTATTATTCCGATGGTAGCTTTACTACTTTGCGAGAGGGCACCAATGATTACATTGCTTTAGCTTCTGACCCAAAAAGAAAAAAATTCTCAACATCTGCTTATCATAAGGATTTGGACGAGTTTATGGCAAGAGGAAGAGCTCTAAGAGCTGAAGGAAAAGAGTTCCAGGAAATATTTGACATCCGCGAAGAGGAAGTCAAATCAGGGAAACTAAAAATCCCAGATAAAGCTACACTTTGTGTCTTTACTGGAGACGTAAATAGCGAAACTATGGAAATTGAAAATACATACACTCGTTACGTCTTTTATTTACCATACGCAACGGGGGAATCTACAGGTCTGCCAACTACTCCTTTGCCACCTGGTCAACCATGGCTTATGGACCCAGGTACACATCGTGCTCATATCATGATTAATCCTCAAAAGAAATAATCTACTGCATCAATCTAACTCATCATGCTAAAAAATAAAATAACAATTCTAGTGCTATTAAGCTTATTCTTGTTCTCTAAAAAATCCAATGCACAAGATTGGGCCAACCTTACCAAGTACAAATCTCAAAATGAAAAATTGCTTAGTATGCCCTATGATCAAAAAAGAGTCGTTTTTATGGGTAATTCCATTACAGAAGGTTGGACAAAATCTTTTTTTGAAAATCCTTCTTATATCAACAGAGGAATTGGTGGTCAAACTACACCACAAATGCTGCTTCGGTTTAGACAGGATGTAATCGATTTAAAGCCAAAAGTTGTTCTTATTCTAGCTGGTACCAATGATATAGCAGGTAATACTGGACCTATGACCCTTGAGGAAATTAGAGATAACATTCTTTCAATGGTAGAATTGGCAGAAGCTAACAAGATTTACCCAGTTGTTTGTTCTGTCCTGCCAGCTTATGATTATCCATGGCGACCAGGTTTGGCCCCAAACATTAAAATTCCAAAGCTTAATGCTATGCTAAAAAATATAGCAGAACAAAAAGAAGTGCCATATTTGGATTATTTTGCGGCCATGGCTGATGATAGGAATGGATTACCCTCGGCACTCACAACAGATGAGGTCCATTTAACGGAGAAAGGCTATGAAGTATTAGGGGAAATGGCAAAAAAAGCAATTGAGAAGGCATTAAAGAACAAACATTAAATGCATCAAAGCTTAATTAGCATTGTTATCCCATTTAAAAATACAGCGCAATATTTACCCGAATGTTTGGACTCTATTTTAGCGCAGACCTATCAAAATTGGGAGGTAGTGGCGGTAAATGACCAATCCATAGACAATGGCTTACAGCTTTTGGAATCTTACTCCAAAAAAGACAATAGGATAACGGTTTTCAATAATGAAAAAACGGGCATTATTCCTGCATTGCAGAAAGCTTATGCCAATTGTAACGGAGAATTTATCACCCGTATGGATTCTGACGATATCATGAAGCCAAATAGATTAGAGATTATGGTGAATGCTTTATTGGAACATGGGAGAAATCATGTTTCGGTAGGTCAGGTTAGTTATTTCTCCCATCGGGGCATTAGTGATGGTTATTCCCGTTATGAAAAATGGCTGAATGGTCTTACAGCAATTGGTGCCAATTACTCTGAAATTTACAAGGAATGTGTAATCCCCTCCCCGTGTTGGATGGTACATAAAGATGATTTTGATAAATCTGGTGCTTTTAATTCTGAAAGATACCCAGAAGACTACGATCTTACCTTTCGATTCTATGAAAATGGTTTAAAAGTAATCCCATGTAAAGAAATTTTATTGCTATGGCGTGATTATGACACCCGCACCTCAAGAACCCATGAACACTATGCACAAAACTATTTTCTAGATATTAAACTTCACTATTTTTTAAAACTAGATTACAATTCAAAACGACCATTAGTTATATGGGGGGCTGGTTTTAAGGGAAAAACTATTGCAAAAAGTCTTATAGAAAAAGACATAGAGTTTTATTGGTTATGCGATAACCCAAAAAAAATCAATAAAAAAATATACAATCAAGGATTGTTTCACTTTTCAAAATTGGAAACACTTAAAAATCCTCAAAGTATAGTTACAGTGGCTAATGAAGAAGCCCAAAAGGATATTAAAAATTATCTGAAAGGGTTACACCAAATTCCCATCAAAGATTTTTATTTCTTCTGCTGATATAAGCCTTATGTCTTGAAAATATTATCAAACTCTTAACAATAGCCCCTAAAAACCTAAACACATTAAAACAGTATATTTACCTAATTAAATAACGGAATGCAGTTTAAACATCCAGAAATTCTTTGGGCTCTTTTTTTATTGCTAATTCCCATCATTATCCACCTCTTTCAGTTACGTAGGTTTAAAAAAACACCATTTACCAATGTGGCCATGTTGCAAAAAGTGGTCTCAGAATCGCGAAAAAGCAACAGCTTAAAAAAGTGGTTGTTACTGCTCTCAAGGTTATTATTATTAGCTGCTGTTATAACGGCTTTCGCGCAACCTTTCCTTGCAAACAGTACTGCATTAAGAGACAAAGAGATGGTAATTTATTTAGATGACTCCTTTAGTATGCAAGCTAAAAAAGATGGATTTACTTTATTGGAACAAGCTACCCAAGAATTAGTGAAAGTTATTCCAAGCGAAACAAAATTCAGTCTTTTTACAAACAATACTACTTTTAAAGATGTTGAATTAAAAGACATACAGAATAATCTTTTAAGTATAGAAAACAATCACAAACAATTGGTTTTCAATGAAATACTATTAAAAGCAAATACACTATTCACCAAAAATCCCGCATCCCAAAAGAACCTTGTTCTAATTTCTGACTTTCAAACCAGGCTTGAAGAAATTACAAATGATAACGAAGAAGAAATCACATTAAGTTTAGTTGACCTTAAGCCCGATAACTTCTACAACGTTGCAATAGATTCAATTTTTCTTTCAAAAACTATAAATAACCAAATTGAATTGACCACTCAAGTTGCTGGTATAACAAATGATGGGAATATCCCTATTTCATTATTTAACGATGGAGAACTGATTGCAAAAACCGCAGTAGAATATGACCAAAAACAAAAGGCAAGCGCTACTTTTTCCTTACCTGCGGATAGGGCAATAAAAGGTCGCATTACCCTTTCTGATAAAAGCTTGACATTTGATAATGATTTCTATTTTAACATTGATAAAAAAGAGAAAATAAAAGTTTTCACGATTAGCCAAACCAGTGCAGACTTTTTAAAGAGAATCTTTACCCCAGAAGAGTTTGAGTTTAAAAATACATTGCTAAAAGATTTGAATTACAGCGAAATTGATAATCAAAATTTAGTTATCCTTAATGAACTCAGTTCAATCCCAACCAGTTTGCAAACCGTTATAAAGTCTTTTCATGACAAAGGAGGCAGTCTAACAATTATACCTCCACAAGAAGTTGATATAAAATCCTATAACTCACTATCAAATAGTATATTAAAATTTTCATATTCTGATAAAAATCAATTTGAACAAAAGATAACATCCATTACTGTTGACCACCCATTATTCAGAGATGTTTTTGAAAAAAAAGTATCAAATTTTGATTTTCCACAGGTAAGCACCTATTGGAATTGTTCAACAAATGCAGCCACCATACTATCCTTTAATAATAATTCTCCTTTTTTAGTTAATAGCGATAATACATATATTTTTACTGCGTCATTAAATATTGAAAACTCTAATTTTAAAAACTCACCATTAATTGTTCCCACTTTTTATAATATGGGTACAAACAGTCTTAAAATTCCAGATTTGTACTTAAAAATTGGGGATAATTCAACCATAGAACTGCCCATAAAAATTGAAAAAGACAATGTAATAAAGGTAGTTGGGAAAGATGTGGGGTTTATTCCGCTTCAACAATCATTTTCTAACAAGGTTAATCTTACTTTCTCTGAAAATCCAAATAAGGCTGGTATTTACAGTATAGTGAAGGGTTCAGATACACTCAAAGGAATAAGTTTTAATTATAGCAGAGAAGAAAGTCTCCTTCGCTATCTGCAATTAGAGGGTTTAGGAGTTTCCAGTATAGAAAATAGTATCTCAGATTTATTTGAAAAGTTGGCCAAAGACAATACCATTACGGAATATTGGAAATGGTTTGTTATTTTTGTACTGGTCTTCGCTTTGGTGGAAGTGCTGATACAAAAATTTCTTGCATGAACATACTTCTAAAGTCTGCTACGATAATAGATTCCACTAACACCACTATTCATCAGAAAAAAAGAGACATCCTTATTAAAAACGGCACTATTGAAAAAATTGCTGTAAAAATTGATGCTTCAAAAGGCGTCAAGGAAATTGCATTGGATAAGCTCCATGTTTCACTGGGATGGTTTGATAGTAGTGTTAGTTTTGGTGAACCTGGATTTGAAGAACGTGAAACCATCAGCAATGGGCTGGAAGTTGCTGCTAAGAGTGGGTTTACAGATATTGTTTTAAATCCAAATACAAAACCAACACCCGACACTAGTTCTGATATTATATTTCTAAAGGAAAGAAGTAAAGGTTTTGCGACAAACTTATATCCAATTGGTAACCTAACCGTAAATGCAGGTGGCGGGCACTTAGCCGAGCTTTTTGACATGCATAATGCTGGGGCCATTGCCTTCTATGATTACAAGAAGCCTATTGAAGATACCAACCTACTAAAAATTGCCATGTTATATGCCCAAAACTTTGACGGATTGGTTTTTTCTTATCCAGAGGAAAAAAAGATTAAGGGGAAGGGCACCGTTAATGAAAGTGAAGTTTCCACGAGATTGGGATTAAAAGGCATTCCCTCTTTATCTGAAGAATTGCAGATTATACGAGACTTATATATTTTGGAATACACTGGGGGGAAATTGCACATTCCCACAGTTTCAACAGCTAAATCTGTAAAACTTATTGCAGAAGCAAAGAAAAAAGGCTTGGATATAACTGCCAGTGTTGCAATTCATAATCTAATTTTCACTGATGCTGAACTGGACAGTTTTGATTCAGATTATAAGGTGAAACCACCTCTTAGAAGTGAAAAAGATGCCAAAGCCTTACAGAAAGGTTTGCAAAATGGCACTATTGATTTTGTAACCACCGATCACACCCCGATTGACATTGAACAAAAACGAGTAGAGTTTGATAATGCAGAATTTGGTACTATTGGCTTAGAAAGTGCCTTTGGAGCTTTAAACACCATATTCAGTTTAGAGGAAACCGTAACCTTATTGACGAAAGGAAGAAATCGCTTTGGAATAACTAGCCCAAAAATAAAGGAGGGAGAAACAGCTTGCCTTACTTTATTTACTCCAGATGAAGACTATACATTTAAAAAAGAGAATATTAGTTCTACTTCTAAAAACAGCCTATTTACTGGCGAACAATTAAAGGGCAAAGTCTATGGGGTTGTAAACAATGGAAAGACCATACTTAATTAATTGTGGAGAAGGAAATCACTAAAGGAAAAACTACTGCAATAATTGCGCATATAACCTTAATTGGCTGTCTTATTGCCATTACAATGAATTTAGAGCCAAAAAATTCCTATGCCCAATTTTATATTAGGCAGGCTTTTGGAATTCATATTCTATTTCACGCATTAGCAATTTTCTTCAATTTCACCAATATCCCATATGCATGGGTATTACTGTATATTGTCTTTTTTTGCTTATGGGCCTACAGCCTTTATGGAACAATCAATAACAAAAAAATAACCATTCCTCTCCTAGGACCCTTTTTTCAAAAATGGTTTACTTTTATTAGTTAGATGTTAGATGTTAGATGTTAGATGTTAGATGAAATTATATTTTTTAACCTATTGAGGAATTAAACTATTAAACCCGTAAACACCAAACTTTTAAACTTTAGTAATGACCCCCACCCCACTATCTTTAGAACATTTAATACGACCTGCTACTTTTAAGACTGGCAAAAGCCCTGTGTTAATTATGCTGCATGGCTATGGAAGCAATGAAGAAGATTTGTTTTCATTTGCCAGCGAATTACCTCCAGAGGTATTCATAATTTCAGTCCGAGCACCATATAATTTAGAGCCTTATGGCCATGCATGGTATGCCATAAATTTTGATGCAGAGCAAGGTAAATGGAGTGATGATACCCAAGCAATAAATTCGAGGGAGAAAATAGTTGCTTTTATTGAGGAAGCCTGTAAAGCTTACAACTTGGACAAGGAAAATGTTACACTTTTAGGTTTTAGCCAAGGGACTATTTTGAGCTATGCAGTTGCATTATCATACCCAGAAAAGGTGAAAAATGTAATCGCTTTGAGTGGGTATATCAATGAAGGGATTTTAATTGATGGTTTTAAGGATAAAGACCATACAAAATTGGATTTTTATTGTTCCCACGGTCAAGTAGATGCTGTAATACCTATTGAATGGGCACAGCGAGCTCCAGAATTTCTAAAAAAGCTTGGTATTAAACATGTCTTTGAAGAATTTCCTGTAGGCCACGGAGTTGCACCACAAAATTTTTACGCTTTCCAAAAATGGTTAAATTTAAGATTAGAAAGCTAGCTATAAAGCTTATATTTTAAATATGTGTCCTATCAGAAGTATTATATCATTAGTGGTCATCATTTTTTTTCTAAGTTGTAAAAATGAATGTGATGGGAGTATATCACAAAAAGATGAACTCTTAACCTCTTTAGAACTTTTTAATAAAACCTTTAAGGAAGGTGATGCAGAAAAGCTAAGTACAATGATTACTGATGATTATGTACATACCAATGGGAGTTCAAAAGCTATTGGCAAAAAAGGATGGCTTACTTACCTTAAGAAGAGGGAGCAAGACATTACTTCTGGAAATTTAGAGGTAATTGATTATGAGATGAATGACATTTCAGTACAATATTACTGTAATTCTGCAATAGTGACTGCAAAAGTCAAGGTTAAAACAAAAAACGACTCTGGAATAAAGGAATCCCAGTTTAGAGTAACCAATCTGTGGGTCTATGAATCAGGCAATTGGTTGAGAGCGGCTTTCCATGATGGAAAAATAAAATAGTTTCTAGTTACTTCTTGCATACAACAGATGATCTACAAGGGTAAAATCTATACCCAAATCATCTTTAAGCTCATATTTAATAATCAGGTCTCCCCAATACTGTCCATCCGAAAAGTCTGCCAATAACCATCTATGGTTCAATACTTTGATCTTGTTTATTTTAAAATCACTGTTCATTCCTTCATAGGGAATCAAAGGATTGTCTCCTTTCTTCTCATTTGTTTCCAAAAGCTTGTCTTCTATATAGCGGGTTGGATCTTTCAAGTTCAAATGATCATAATAGGCTAAGGCGTCATCATTATTTTCCAAAGAAAAATATTGCATATCCAAAATCCGAAGTTGTGATTGCTGTAACGAGTCCTTTAATTGCGAAACCTGGGTATTCAGCTTTTCAATTTCTTCCAAACTCTGATTTTGCATTTTATTCCCATTTACAATCATGTAGAGTGCTATCAATGCTGCAAAAACAAATAAGTACAGGAATATATTCTTCTTCATTATATCGTGATTTTTAAATTATCATAAGCCAAATGTACGTTATCTGGCAAGTTCTTCTCTACATCTTCATGAAACCCTAAAAGATGGCTTATGTGTGTAAAATAAGTTTGTTCCGCACCTACTCTATCCGCAAAATCCAAAGCCTCTTGTAAATTAAGATGTGAAATATGGGGTTCTATCCGTAAAGCGTTTACCACAACAACTTTACACCCCTCTAGTTTTTTAAATTCTTCTTCTGCTACAGTTTTAACATCAGTCAAATACACAAAATCACTAACACGAAATCCCAAAATTGGAAGTGTATTGTGGAATACTTCTATTGGCACCACCTCAAACCCATTAAGTTTAAATGGGGTGTCTTTATCAATCAAATTTATATCCACTCCGGGAGCTCCTGGATATCGGTTTTCTTTTTCAAAAATATAATCAAAACGTCTTTTAAGTGAGGTAACCACTCGAGAATGGGCATAAATTGGAATATCTCCCTGTCTGAAGAAAAAAGGGCGAATGTCATCTATACCAGCAGTATGATCTGCATGTTCATGGGTAAATAAAATTCCATCTAGTCTGTTAATTGGATTGGATAACATTTGCTGCCGAAAATCCGGGCCACAATCAATTACATAATTGAATGATTTCCATGATAATAGCACTGAAACACGCAGTCGTTTATCTTTTGGGTCATTACTTAAACATACTGGATGTTTGCTTCCAATTATCGGGATTCCTTGGGAGGTTCCAGTGCCTAAAAATGTGACTTTTAATACCTCACTCATCTAATTCAAAATTATAACATATTTATCTAAAAGAATTCCCTAACTTCTTAACTTTGTTAACAACAAAAAACGTAGCATGGCCACTGTTCCTAACAAAGTAAATGAGTTTGAAAATATTCCTTCAATCAAAGCGAAAACGCTTCGCATTAATCTTAACCCGGATATTTATGGCACATTTGCTGAAATAGGTGCCGGCCAAGAAACCGCAAGGCATTTTTTTAGGGCAGGTGGAGCTTCTGGAACTATTGCAAAAGCGATGAGTGCTTATGACAAATCTTTTAGTGATGCGATTTACGGTGTAGAAAAAGATGGGCGTTACGTAACCCAGGCACGCTTAAAAACCATGCTACGGCATGAAATGCAATTGGTTGAGGAAAGGATTGATAGAAAAAGTAATCCGGACTACAGATTCTTTTCTTATGCAAATACTGTTGCTACGATTGATTTTTCAAAACGCTACAAGGGCCATGGATGGATTGGACTTCGTTTTCAATTAGATCCAAACCAAAAAGAATATGACGAAATTATTCTGCACATACGTTTTAAGCAGAATGAGGCCCGTCTACAACAAGAAACACTAGGGATTTTAGGGGTTAATCTAATCTACGGAGCTTTCTTTAAATACAATAGGCCCAAAAAACTACTGAAATACCTGTATGACCATATTGACAAAGACACCATAGAGATTGATATGGTAAACTTCACTGGTCCAAACTTTAGGGAAGTAGATAACCGCTTAATGAGTCTACAGCTTATTAAAAATGATATGACGGATGCGGTCATGTTTGGTCCAGATGGGAATAACTTACTCCCTGCGGCAGTACTTTACAAAAAAAATATCCTTGCACTGCGTGGTAGTTTTAGACCGGTAACCAAGGTAAATATGGATATGTTTCAAAAATCATATGACATATTTATCAGGGAACAAACGGTAGATTTAGAAAAATCCATTGTCATTTTTGAGATTACGCTATCCAACCTAAAAGCATCAGGGGAAATTGATGAACAGGATTTTATGGATCGTGCAGAGTTGCTATGTTCTTTGGGGCATACCGTTATGATTTCTAAATTCCAAGAGTACTACAAACTTGTGGAGTACTTTAATAATTATACCAAGGCTCGTATTGGTTTGACCATGGGTGTAAATAACTTAGTGGATGTATTTGATGAGAAATATTACCGTCATTTAAGTGGGGGCATTTTAGAAGCGTTTGGAAAACTCTTCTTTAAAGACCTAAAAGTGTACTTGTACCCTATGAAAAATGCAGAAACTGGACAAATCATGACAAGTAACAACGTAAAGGTGCATCCAAGGATGAAAGAACTCTATAAGTTCTTTAAGTACAATGGAAAAGTTATGGATATTATAGATTATGATCCTGATATTATGGACATCTTTTCCAGAGAAGTACTCAAAAGAATCACCAATGGCGAAGATGGTTGGCAAGAAATGTTGCCAGAAGGTATTGCTGAAATTATAGAAAAGAAAAAGCTATTTGTTAGAAAGAATCTACCAGAAGCTCAAGAAGTGGATGAAGAATAAAAAAAACCTAACCAATTGGTCAGGTTTTTTGTTTGGATTAATCTTCTTCTAGTATTTGTTCGGCATGTTGTTTTGCCTTTACTTTATTTATAACTCTGGAAACTACTCCGTTTTCATTAATAATGAATGTGGTACGATGAATTCCATCAAATTCTCTGCCCATAAACTTTTTTGGACCCCAAACCCCAAAAGCATCAATAACAGTGTGGTCTTCATCGGCCAATAGTGGATATTCAAAACCAAACTTTTCTCTAAAGTTGGATTGTTTACGTTGAGAATCTTCACTTACACCTAAAATTTCATAACCTGCCTTCTTTAAATTTTTTATGTTTTCGTTCAAATTACAGGCTTCATTGGTACAGGTTGGTGTATTAGCTCTTGGGTAGAAGAATACTATCAATTTTTTGCCTGCATAGTCCGATAAACTTATCGTGTTACCATCTTGGTCTTTTGCAGAAAATTCAGGTACTTTATCTCCAACTTTTAAAGTGTTCATATCAAATTTAATTTTGTTTAAATTATTTTTGATAAAATTAAACAAAAATGACCAAACAAGAAAAGGTAAACTTCACAATAAGCACTTTAGACGAACTATATCCTACCATCCCTATCCCGCTGGACCATAAAGACCCGTATACTTTATTGATTGCCGTGCTCCTATCTGCCCAAAGTACTGATGTCCGCGTGAATAAAATTACTCCCCTACTCTTTAAAAGGGCTGATAATCCGTATGACATGGTGAAAATGACTGTGGAAGAAATAAGGGATATTATTAGGCCTCTGGGTTTATCTCCAATGAAATCTAAAGGGATTCATGGGCTTTCAAAGATTTTGATAGAAAAATATAATGGTCAAGTTCCAAAAGAAATTGAACTATTGGAAGAATTGCCTGCGGTAGGTCATAAAACAGCTAGTGTAGTCGTTTCACAAGCTTTTGGCATACCAGCATTTCCAGTGGACACCCATATTCATAGGCTAATGTATCGTTGGGGGTTTACCAATGGAAAAAATGTGGTCCAAACAGAGAAAGATGCAAAACGTTTATTTCCAAAAGAAATATGGAACAGGCTCCATCTACAGATAATTTGGTACGGAAGGGAATACTCCCCAGCTAGAGGTTGGGATTTGGAAAAGGACATCATTACCAAAACCATTGGTAGAAAAACGGTCCTTAACGACTACCATAAAAACAAAAAAGCCGCTAAATAGCGGCTTTTTTCCAAAATGTAACTTGTTTTAGTTCAAAGTAGCTTCAAACTTAATGTCTTTGTAATCAATGACTTGCATTGATGCTGAAAATCCTAATAAAAACTTGACCGTTTCTGGTCTCGCTTTTGTGATTTTACAAATTTGTTGTTCTTCAGAGTAAATTTCTTCCATATTCTAGCGTTTTGTTATAAATAGATAACGCCACTAGAATGGAAATATTGCGAGATCCGTTCTAAAGTAAATTAATTCGTTAAAACGATATTATTTCGCTCAACTATCTTTCTTAGGTTGATCAAAGCATAACGCATACGCCCTAGAGCAGTGTTTATGCTTACTCCGGTATTCTCAGAAATCTCTTTAAAACTCATGTCTTTGTAGATACGCATTACCAAAACTTCTTTTTGGTCGTCTGGTAATTCATCAATCAATAAGGTTAAATCAGAATCAATTTGATTTTTTATCAATTGCTTTTCCGCATTGAGCTTATCATCATGGATTACCGAAAAGATATTGAAGTCATCGCTGCCTTCAAACTTTGGCATCCTTTTATTTTTACGAAAGTGGTCTATAATCAAGTTGTGTGCTATACGCATCACCCAAGGTAAAAATTTACCTTCTTCACTATATGAGCCTCTTTTTAAAGTTTTAATTACCTTAATAAAGGTATCTTGAAAGATGTCTTCTGTAACATCCCTATCCAATACTTTGGAATAAATAAAACTTGAAATTCTTTGATTGTGACGGTTTATTAGTACTTCAAGAGATTTTTCATCTCCGTTAATGTATTCTTTTACTAATACCGAGTCTTCGATTTGCAGTTCCATACAAATTACTTTTTGGTTAACATGTGAGGCCTCCTTTCGTAGGTCAAAAGGCTTCTGAGTTATTAGTTATTAAATTAAAAAGTAATTATCGCTGTATAGGCCTATCAGATTTTAATTACATACCAAATATAGATAGAAGGGGTTCCTTCAGAAAAACTATGTTGTGATATGCGCAATTTTAGATGTCAAAGTTAATAATATAGTCATTAACTACATTCAATCGTATCTTTGAATATTAAATATACGTAAATGCTTTCCCTTAAAGACGTCGATTCTAAGCAAAATATTATCATAAAGGGTGCCAAACTCCATAACCTCAAGAATATAGATGTAATTATTCCTAGAAATAAATTAGTGGTCATCACTGGTTTATCAGGTTCTGGGAAGTCCAGCCTTGCTTTTGACACCTTGTATGCGGAAGGTCAAAGGCGCTATGTGGAGAGTTTATCATCCTATGCGCGCCAGTTTTTAGGCAAATTGGATAAACCCAAAGTGGACTATATAAAAGGTATAGCTCCGGCAATTGCGATTGAGCAAAAAGTGAATTCCACCAATCCGCGTTCTACTGTTGGCACAACTACAGAGGTATACGACTATTTAAAACTCTTGTTTGCCCGCATTGGTAAGACTATCTCCCCTATTTCTGGCAGAGAAGTTAAAAAGGATGTGGTGACGGATGTCGTAAATCACGTAAAGAAATTTGAAGAAGGGACAAAACTCTTATTACTTGCCCCTATACATATTAGGGAAGACAGAGATAGTTTAAAATCTTTGGCGTTGTTTTCCAAACAAGGCTATGCACGTATTAAATATAAAGGAGAGGTGCTACGGGTTGACCAAGTCCCGGAAGACATTGGAAAAGAGTTTGATTTGGTCGTAGACCGAATCGTGGTTAAAGATGATGAAGATTTTTTGAACCGATTAGCAAATGCAGTGGACAATGCTTTCTTTGAAGGTAAAGGCAGATGTACCATCGAAGTATTGGAAACTGGTGAACAGACCGTGTTCAGCAATCAGTTTGAGTTGGATGACATGAAGTTTTTGGAACCCAATGTTCACCTCTTTAGTTTTAATAACCCTTATGGTGCGTGTCCAAAGTGTGAAGGATATGGCGATGTTATTGGAATTGATGAAGACTTGGTGATTCCCAATACAGCCTTATCCGTTTATGAAGAAGCTGTTTTTCCATGGCGTGGGGAGAGTATGAGTTGGTACCGAGACCAATTGGTGAATTCAGCCTATAAGTTTGACTTCCCCATCCATAAACCCTGGTTTGAACTTTCTGAGGAGCAGAAACAATTGGTCTGGGACGGTAACGACCACTTTATTGGTATCCATAAATTCTTTGAACAGCTTGAAGAGAAAAGTTATAAAATCCAAAATCGGGTGATGCTTTCGCGTTACCGCGGAAAAACCAAATGCTCGGTTTGTAAGGGCAAGCGACTTCGTAAGGAAGCTGACTATGTGAAAATAAATGGCAAGTCCATTTCTGATATTATAGAACTGCCTATAAAAAAACTAGCTCCGTTCTTTGAGGAATTGCAATTATCTGAACATGACCAAACCATTGCAAAACGGTTATTAAAGGAAATAAACACACGGCTGGAGTTTCTTTCTAAAGTAGGATTGAGTTATTTATCCTTAAACCGAAAATCCAATACGCTATCTGGTGGTGAGAGCCAGCGTATTAATTTGGCAACTTCTTTAGGGAGTAGTTTGGTAGGCTCCATGTATATATTGGATGAACCCAGTATTGGACTCCACCCAAAAGACACGGAGAATCTGATTGAAGTCTTAAAGTCCCTCCGTGATTTAGGTAATACCGTTATTGTGGTAGAACATGATGAAGATATTATGAAAGCTGCGGATGAAGTTATAGATATTGGTCCGGAAGCAGGAACGCTTGGTGGCGAAGTTGTGGCTACAGGTCCTTTGGATGAAGTTTTAAAATCCAATTCCCTTACCGCTTCCTATTTAAATGGCGCTATGGAGATTGAAGTTCCAAAGGAACGCCGTAATTCTCCAAATTACATACAAATAAAAGGTGCCCGCGAGAACAACCTTAAGAATATAGATACCACTTTTCCCTTAAATATGCTTACTGTAGTTACTGGAGTCTCCGGTAGTGGAAAGAGTACTTTGGTAAAAAAGATTTTGTACCCCGCTATTTTAAAAGAAGTAGGTGGTTATGGCGAAAAGGCTGGGCAGTTCACCAAGATAGAAGGTAAATACTCCCAGGTAAAGACCGTGGAGTTTGTGGACCAAAACCCCATTGGGCGTTCCTCACGCTCCAATCCCGTTACCTATATAAAGGCCTATGATGATATACGGGCTTTGTTTGCTTCACAGAAGCTAAGCAAGCTAAGAGGCTACCAAGCCAAACACTTTTCTTTTAATGTAGATGGTGGCCGTTGTGAAAAATGTAAGGGCGAAGGTGAAATAACGGTAGAAATGCAGTTTATGGCAGACGTACATCTGGAATGTGATGTCTGCGAAGGAAAACGCTTTAAAAAAGAAGTTTTAGAAGTAAAGTTTGAAGGCAAAAGCATTAATGATATTCTAATGCTGACGATTGATGATGCCATTGCACACTTTACTGCCCATAAAGAAGATAAAATTGTAAAAAAACTACAGCCCTTGCAAGATGTAGGTCTGGGCTATGTTACGTTGGGGCAAAGCTCCTCTACCCTATCTGGTGGTGAAGCGCAACGTATTAAACTGGCTTCCTTTTTAGTAAAAGGGGATACTAAGGATAAGGCCTTATTTATTTTTGATGAACCTACAACGGGGCTACACTTTCACGATATTAAAAAGCTGCTAAAATCTTTTGATGCGCTTATTGACAAAGGCCATTCTGTTATTGTAATAGAACATAATATAGAATTGATTAAATGTGCTGACTATATTATAGACCTTGGCCCAGAAGGTGGTGAAAACGGTGGAGATTTATTAGCTGAAGGTACTCCAGAAGAGGTCATACAGAGCAAAGAGTCTTTTACGGCAAAGTATTTAGCGGATAAGATTTAGGTATAGTTATCTTCTGTTTTTAGAGAAATAATTAATTAAATCAGTACTTAATGTCCTGCCTTTATAATAATTATCAAAATTTATTTCTAAGGTTCTCTCGCCAGTCTCTGGGTCAAACATTTCTCTAAAATAACTCCTATTAGTTGGTAAATTTTTTACATACTTTTCGAAATCAAACCATTGCTGAATTGTTTCTAATGCGGCTTTACTTGCCTGAGCATAAAATTCCTCTGTATTTGAATATTTTGAATCGTAAATTTCACTTGCAATATTAATTACTGCCATTTTTCCATATCTAAGCCCATTACCATATTGAACCACACCGAATTTATTGTTTTGATCTTTATCGAATTTCTTTTGTTCCTTATTTAAACTTTGAAGAATACTGTAACCAAAATAGTATTTCTTAAATAATTGTGAATCATTTAAAATTTGCGCGAAAATTTCTTTTTTAAATATTTGTTTTGCACTACCTCTTCTTGACTGAGCTGGATTACCATTAATAGACAAACTAACGCGTAAAAAAACTTCCCGATCAATAATTATTGACCTATCAATATATTTATTTCTTAACCCGTCACCGTATTCACCCTTTTTCCTTTCATAAAACATTCCAAATTCTTCAAAAAGATTTTGCTGTAAATCTACTTGAACTTTTTCATTAGATCTTCTATCTGCCTCGTTAACAGCAGTTTGATTATTTGTTGCTTTAGAAACATCTTCAATTAAAGTAAGTTTTTCATCTTGACTCAAATTATTGAACTCGTCATTGAAAGTTATAACTTTCAATAAAACTTCTTTATTTTTAAAAATATTGAGTTCAGGATCTATTTCTTTATACTCTTCAAAAATCCTGCTCATTGTATATGCTGTCTGTCCTCCATTTATTATTTGTGGATTAGAGATAATTATAGCCGCTTCATTACGCTTACCAACTCTATCGCTATAATAGGTGTTATCGGAAAGCATTGTAATTCCGTTGTTAAAAAGAGCAAATTCATTTGTCTCAATATTTACTATGGAATCTTTAATTTTTGCATTAACAGAACCAGAAGCTAACTCTAAGTAGCTACGGGGATTAAATTTTAAAATGGAATTTTTGAATTTATAAAGAATTCTGCCTATTTCAGCTGTAGGCACAAAAAGAATAGAAATATTACATTCTCCAATTGATGTGTCCACATAATAATCAATTCGGTTGCTACCTCCATAGTTTGACACATTTATTGTAATTTTAAGCTCTTTAGGATTATAGTATGTGCCAGAAACCACTGGAAACACTAACTCATTATAACATCTATCATAAGCGTACACTTCCGTTGGAAAAATCGTAAGAGGTTTAAGTTTTGGAAGATATTTATCTTTCAAATTAGCAAGTAGAATTACCGTTTCTTTATATTTCGGATAATCATCAATTCCTTGTATTTTTTTTATTAGCTTTTGGATTTTTGAATTATAATCAACGCCAGTCACACCAGATTTTTCACCTTTAGTAATACGATCAAGATCCATGCAAATTAATTCATCCAATTCGATGTTTTTCTTTTCAAAATTCTTTTGATTTATTCTGAATTTAGATTGAATAAAAAATATTTTCTTATTTTCTTCATCAATGAAATATCCATCAATTCCACCATCGTTTACTTCATCTGTAATAAATTCTTCTCTTGATTTAAACTCTAATAAACCAAATTTAACTTTAAGAAATAAATGGATATATGCTCTAGCTCTTGCTTGATTTAAGCCTTCAACATTATTGTCTAAGGGGTAATATCTTTTATATTCTTTTGGAGCTTCTTTTCGCAACTGGTCTAAAACGTTAATTAGAGTTTGATATTTAGTCATATTATATCTGTTGTAACTGATGTTAATCTATAATCCTGTTTAAATATAGCATATCTGTTTGTAATGAAGTTCCCTTTAAATTCATACAAAGACTAACGTTAAACCTGCATAGTTCTAATAGTTTTTAACAACAAGATTTCGCACATACGTTCGAAATGACAAAATACTACTAGCGGTCATTCCGAGCGAATGAAACGAAAAGGAACCTAAAATTAATTTCTCCTGCCAAAGGCAGGCAGGCGAAAACTCTCGATAGCTATAGGGATTCAGAAGTAGGCGATAACAAGCAATTGCTCTTAGCCATATTTAGCCACTGTATTTTAGTTTACATTCATCAATCTTTTCTCAGATACATCTATGTAAACATCAATTATTTCTAATTTTCAATTTCAGTACTTTCTTCTCTTTTCGAGGCCTCCATTACCTATACTTTAGATGTCAAGATTCATTTTCTTGAAAAAGCAATTTTTTTTATACCCCGGTTAGATACTGAAAACCCAAGCACTTTACCTGCGTTATTTCGCTCGAACCTGATATTTGAAAAGTTTCGATTATTGGAACTAAAGTACGCTTCATTGATTTGTACAATCTTTATATCATCCAATTTATGGTGTATTAGGTATAGTTCATTATCCTTTTCTATCAGATTGTACTGTGTATTTAATTCGTCGTTGTAATAAGTTCCTAAATAATTTGAGGGGTTTACTTTATCAACTTTCATATTCCAATACCACATGATGTCTGGTATTCTAATCTCAAGTATTGGCTCGTTATAATCATTTTCTTTAAAGTTTACAGAGATATCATATTTGCTCCCCTTAACTTTAAAATTACTATTCCCAACAGGATATAATTTGATGGTTTCCGATAAAACACTTCCTTTTAAATAGAGTGTGTCATTTTCGAGTTTAACCTCAGTATAACCTTTGGTTTCGCGATTAAAATAAGAGCCCTCAAACTTTTTCATTTCGGCGTTGGAAAGATTAACAAAGAGATTATCGTCATACTGAAATAGTTCGTTAGTTTCATTGTTGTCACTATCGCTAGGAAGTTCATCTTCTAAATAATGATTGATAAGCTTATAAATTTCATCATAGGCACTAATATATGATGCGTTTGCCAAAACAGTAAATTCATACCCAAGCTCTGGAAACCTAGCAAAGTAGCAACGGTATCCCGCATCTGATCCAGAATGGTAAATCATTTTTAAGCCCTTATAATTTTTCACAAACTGACCCTTAGCATAGCTTGAGACTGTCCCATCGTTCTTTTGCGCTTTCTGGTTCATTGCTTGGAAGATACCTTCACTACCAATTGTCAGGCTTTTAAAGTTATGTGCCCATTTGTTCATATCTTCAGTTGTGGTAAATAAACTGGTAGGGCCTACCGTTGCAAAATTTAGATTGCTCTTTTTAAGTTGATTATTCACTTTTTTATAAGAATAGGCCCTGTTAGATACCATTACCTCATGATCATCATAAAAAAAGCTATCATTCATTTGCAAAGGTTCAAATACGGTTTTCTTTGCATAATTGGCAAATGACATTTTGGTAAGTCGTTCTATAATAATGGCCAATAAGGTATATCCAGAATTAGAATACTTAAAACTATCTCCAGGCGCAAAATTGAGCTCTTTTTGACTTGTAATAAGCTTAAAAACCTGCTCGGTCTTAATAACATCGTCCATTCGCCAACCTGCCATTTCCAATAATCGCCACTGATCCCGTATTCCGCTAGAATGTGTTAGTAAATGATTGATAGTTATTTTCTTACCATAATTGGGTAATTCAGGAATGTATGTTCTTACATCATCATTAATGGACAATAAACCTTCATCCTCAAGTTTCAAGATCATAAAGGCCGTGAATTGTTTCGATAATGACGCTACATGAAATTTTGTTTTCTCCGTGATTGGAATCCCATATTCCAGATTTGCCATACCAAACTCTTTTTGGTAAATGGCGCTGCCACCTTTTGTGACTGAAACCGCAATTCCTGGAACTTCAGTGTTGTTGTATTTTTCAAAAAGAGCATCTACCTCGGTAGTATTTTGGGCAGAGGTAACTTTAACTAATAGTATAAAAATAAATAGTACTATTTTGTTAATCTTAATGTAGTTTTTGGAAAAAGCATTCTTTGACTGGCTTCTAGTTGTAATGGTTTTCATGATAAAGAAATTAAGTTTTTAACTCTGTTTATATCATGAAGACAAAAAAATTCTGTAAAGGTTACATCTGGTTTATTGAATTGTAGTTTTAATACCATAAAGAGGGTATTTCAAAATCAATACAACGCTCAAATTAAGTTTTTATCTTATTGATTTACATGATTTTACGATAAAAACTGTATGTTTATCAAAGCTTTTCTCAAAAACAAAAATAAAAGCCTCGGTAACATTTATTTTAGTAAGATTTAAAGATTTGTGCTTATGGTGACTAACGCTTATCTAAGTTGAGTTTCAATTCCATCTAGCACGGTCGCAGAAAATTTATATAAAATCTAGTGTAAAACCTCTATAGTTTTTAACAACTAGATTTCTTACACTACTTTTAGTAAACCAAAAAGAAGTTTTGTACTAAAACACTTAATATATGAACATTGAAATTCCTAATTGGATTATAATTGCAGGCGGGATTGGTCAAATCTTTACTGCCTTAATTTATCCATATATAAGACATAAAGTTTTTGATTGGTATACAGACGTAAAACAACTAAAGCCATTAAATCAGGAAATTGCAAAGACCTACGGGCGTTATATTCAAGGCTTAAACTTCACTTTTGGGCTTATAGCCATCTTAATTCCTTCAGACCTAAAGAACCAGACCAATCTGGCATTGGCATTAACCGGTCTAATTGGGGCTTATTGGGTGGGCAAAGTGGCTACACAAATTGCCTATTACCCCATGTATCAAATTCCACAAAAGAAGCTTTTCAAATTTGGTAGCTATGGAATGAACTTCCTTTTTGTTTTCTTCGCCGTTGTGTATACATTACTCTTTATTTATAATTTAAATATCTGATTTTTAGATAGTTAATTTTTTTGGCACGCTGTTTGGTATTATCTAATCGGAAAGTAAATAGTTACTTCCAGAATTTAAAACCTTATAGTATGAAAAAGTTAGTACTTATTATTGCAGCGGTCTTTTTTGGTACAACCATGACCAAAGCAGAAACACTAGAAGATAAGGTTGTTGTTAATGCTTATCGTTATAATAACTCCTTCATCTTCGTAGAAAATGGAGTAACATTCTCTGTATATCCAGATGGTGAATTTGATTTCTACATAGACAATCAAGTGAACATTGGTGCAAGAGCAAGAGTTGGTAATGTTGGTATTACATTCAATTCTGGGTTTAATTACAATCCATTTGTACAGTATGATGATTACGGTGCTGTAATCCAAGTTGAGAACGTACCAATCTTTTATGACTATTATGGTCGTGTATCACAAATTGGTGGTATAGATGTTTGGTACAGGAACAACAGAGTCCGTAGAATTGGTGGTCTTAATCTATTCTATAACAGAGGGGTGTTTAGTTACCATACGGGATTCATAAATATCTATAACAGAAATTACGTATACAGACCGTTCCATAGATGGTTTGCTAGACCAGCAGTAGGTTTCTGTAATGTATGGACCACTCCATATAGAAGATGGTACAACCCAGTAAGATATACTTGGCACAGGCCTTATAGAAACAATTTTAGACGTGCTTATGTAAATAGAGGTAGAGAATACCGTTACAACAGATCACGAAGAGCAGATGTATATCGTAACGACAGACGAGTAGCTGTTAGAGAGAACAGAGGTCGTAGAGGTGATTTTGGTAGAAATGGTGAGAGAATCTCTAAGTCTGATAGAAGGTTTGCCGACAGTGGACGTAGCTCTAGCAATAGATCAGCAGTATCCAGAAGCAAGTCTACCAGACAGGGTGATGTACGTAGAGGGAACAGCACTGTAAAAAGAAGTAATAGTGTTGCCCAACGTTCCAACAGGGGTACAAGTGTAACCCAAAGAACGGTAAAGCGTACACCAAGAGGTACTTCGGTCACTAAAAGAGAAGTTACCAGAACGCCTCAAAAGCGTACAGTGAGCAGAACTACTAAAACGTACAGAAAGCCACAAGCGCAGAATAGAAGCAGAAGTGTAGTTAGCAACCGTAATACACAACGTAAATCTAGTGTACAACGTAGCGCTCCACAAAGAAGAACGCAGAGTGTACAAAGAAAAAGTACACCTCAAAGAAAAACAGTGAGCAGAAGTTCTTCTTCAAAAAGAAGTTCAGGAACTAGCTCTAGAAGCAGAAGTTCTAGAAGAGTTCAATAAAGATAGTTTTTAGGTTGGTTAGTTGTTACCCCGTAGTTGGATTTATCCGCTGCGGGGTTTTTCACTGAGATAATAAATCTAAAAAGCTATGAACGCTTATTCAAAAACTTAGAGAGAATCCCATTTACATCCTCAGAAATTTTAAAACGATATAAAATCCCCACATACATTGCAACTAGAAGTGCTGATTTAAGGATGATGTTAATAATGGGGTGAAATGAAAAATTCAAGTAGCTAAATAATGCGCCTAGAACCACTAGGGTTGCCAAAATCTTAGCAGTTGCACCAGTAAATGGTTGGATTTTAAACTTGGTGTTCACATACCAAAGCTTTAAAATATTAAAAAGGCAAATAGCAATAAAGCTTGCTAACGCTGCACCCTCTATACCCATACTTGGAATTAACCATAAATTTAAAAGTATGGTCAATATTGCCAAACAGACGCCAAACAACAATACGGTTTTGTAGTATTTTGAGTTGTATAAAATAGCGTTGTTATTACCCAAAAGCGAATCTAAAACCTTCGTTGAACCTATGAGCAAAACAATATAAAACCCACCACGGTAAGCTTTTGGCAATAATTTATACAACTCCTCTAAATTCAAAACAATTAAAAGAAATAGTATTCCCGAAGCGATAAAAAGTGTCAGAGATGTTTTTTGGTACAGCTTCCTTAATTCAGTTAGGTTATTTGAATTTAAAAGTTCCGCAGTAAGCGGATAGGTAATATTATGCATCGCTCTTGAAGGAACTATGATAACCGTAGCTATAAACACAGCAACACTGTAGTAGGCCACATTTTCAATCTCCACAAACTGATTAATCATTACTTTATCTATCTCTAAAAGAATCAGTGCTGCAGAACCCCCAAGAATTATTAACAAACTATAACTCAATATTGATTTGGTCTCCTTTGGAAAATTGAAATCTAACTTTGGCTTTCGTATGTAATAGGCGTATAACTTAATGATAAGTGTTCTTAAAAGATAAACACCAACCAATGCCATTAAAAAAAAGTCGAGAGAGATGATTTCAAAATAATACATCCCTAGCAAAATCATAACACAAAGCCTAGCAAAAACTTCCTTTAAAAAATTACCAAAAACCGATTTTAGATGCACTTTACACCATGCGTAGAAGACTTCAAAATAGGCCATGGCAAAAGCCACTAAAAAGATATACCAGACATAATCCCTTACAATCTCGTTTTCCTTGGATAAAAAATTGGCTATATCATCATAAAAGAGCCAAGTCCCCAATGCTAAAGGAAATAAAACCATTAACGGGCTAACTAACATTAGCGTTAAAAAAGAGTCCTTATCCTCTTCTCTTTGGCCACTATAGAACTTGACCATGGCATTGTGAACCCCAAATGCCAATAAGGGCATAAGTATTGCCGCAGTTGCCAAAATCACATTGACCAGTCCAAAATAAACATCCGGCAGTATTTTAGTGTATAAAAAGAGAATGTTAATCGCACCTATACCAAAACCAATGTAGGTTATAGTGGTGTTTTTAAGCGATTGTTTTAAGACGATTCCCATCTAATGAATTTGGCAAGTTGGTTGGTCAGTTCTTTTCTATGGTACTTTTCTATATCTTGGGATTTTGAAACTAGTTTACCTTTTTTATAGTTTTCAAACCATTCTAAAAGTACATTTTTTAACTCACTTTCTTCTTTTGTATTACTTGCATGCCCTGCACTGGTATCCTTTATAATTTGTGCAGCTTCCCAGCCCTGTGGCCCAATTGCTAAAATTGGTCTTTTCGAATTTAGGTATTCAAACAGCTTTCCGGGAAGAATTCCTTTGGTTTCTTTTGAGTCAATTTCAAGTAGTAGTAGGACTTGGGATTTTTGTTGCAATTGCAATACCTCTTCATGGGAAACATAGCCTAGATTGGACACAAAAGATAACAAACCAAAGTTTTTCAGTGATTCCAGAACCTCTTGCCCCACTACCCCAACCAATTGTATTTGTAGACTTTCTTTAAACCCCTTATTCTCAACCAAAAGTTCATTTAAAACTTTCCATAGTGTTGTAGGGTTTCTATCTGTAAGCAAAGAGCCTATATGGGAAATGGTGAATTTCTCATCCAATGGAAGCGGATTTAATTCATTATCATAACCATTGGTAATAACTTTTATGGGTTTTGGGGTGATATTTAAAAACTCCTCTTTTGTGGTGTTGCTCGTTACTACAATTTTATCGGCAGTACTTAGAACTTGAGCTTCCAATTGTTTGTGCTTTTTTCGCGAAGACTTAGTTAGCTTTAATTTCTTATGATATCCGATACTGGTCCAAGGGTCGCGAAAATCAGTAATCCAACTAATCTGTTTTTGTTTTTTTAGCCCTAATCCAATTAAATGAACACTGTGTGGTGGCCCCGTTGTAATAACCGTTTGTATTCCTTGCGCTTCAATTACAGTCAAGAGATACTTAACCGAAGGCTTTACCCAATATTTACGGGCATCTGGAATAAAGAAATTACCACGAACCCATAACAATAAACGCTCTAATACAGATTGTTTCTTATACTTTTGGATAATACCGGAACTAATACGTTTGGTCTTCTTTTTAGAAAATATAGATGCCAATCCATAGGGTTCAAAAATGGGTTGCTTTAACACCTGAATTCCCTTGGGTATCTCATTTACTAAAGAAGCATCAGTTATTGGATAATTGGGGTTTTCGGGAATATACACAACAGGTTCCAAGTCAAAATCACACAAGTATTTTACAAATTTTAACCAACGCTGAACACCTGGTCCGCCAGCGGGAGGCCAATAATATGCTATAATGAGAACTTTTTGCATTATTCCTTCGCTTTACGCTTAGGTCTCCAGAAAGAAAATATAATCCCACCCAAAACAACCAAACCAAGTAGAATATTACTGCCTAAAGCAATCTGACTTCCAGTTTTAACCACTTCTGGCTCGAACCTAAATTCAATTTCATGATTTCCAGCGGGAACTTTCATCCCCCTCAGGGCATAATTTACTTTTATGTTTTCTGCTTCTTTACCATCAATGAAAGATTTCCATCCTTTTGGGTAATGCATTTCAGAAAAGACCACAAAACCATCATTGGAATTCGAATAATTATATTTAGCAACATCCGGTCTAAAATCAACCAAATCAATTGTAGCTAAAGAATCTACCTCATAAGACAATTTGGTAATTCTGGGAAACAATTTGGTATTTACAACTGCTGTTGTTTTAGAATTTAAACCTTTTAAAGCTTGGATTTCCTCATCTGCGGAACTTACAGGTTGTATATCTTCAATAAACCATGCATTACCATTTCTATCATCATTTACTGCAGGGAAACTTCTACCCTCCTCATCTTGCTGAATAATATATTTTACATTCAGCATGTTTAACACCTCTACATTATTGTCGTACAGATGATACTCAAATAAATCTTCCAACTTACCGGGCTTAGCTGCATGATAACCTCCTAAAGACTGATGGAAATATGACGTCCGCGCGCCATTTACACCTTCTTGTGGGTCAAAAACCCGAAATATTTCTTTATCCTGCTGTATTGCCTTGTCAAAATCTGATGCTTGGAAAGGGCGTTCTACGGCTCTAGAGCGCACAAAGTCGTCCTTATTTACATACCTAAGATTTACACCGATTAAATCAAAAAGCAGTAATGCTCCAAGCACAATAACTACCACATTCTTTTTTACTTTTCCTCTTAAAAATAAAAAGAGGACGCCAGCGGTAAGAACAGCATAAATTACGGAACGTATGGTATCACTAACATATACTGCTTCCCTATCCCGTTCTATCATTGCCATAAGGTCTTCTGGGAAACCACGTTGTATCATACTGGCATCCCTAAAGCTTTCAAAATCAAAAAAGCCTTTCATTAGAAAAATGAGGACAAATATGCTTCCAACGATAATACCTGAAACCTTTAGAGCATTCATTTTCACCTTCTTTTTTACAGAAGATTTAAAAAGCTCCCGTAAACCCAGAATTGCTAAAATTGGCGCACAAAGCTCTAGTATCACCTGTATGGAAGAAACCGCTCTAAACTTATTATACAATGGAAAGTAGTCTATCATAAAATTGGTTAGGACCGGAAAGTTCTTTCCCCAAGACAAAAACAAGGATAAAATTGTACCTCCAAGAAGCCATAAAACAAATTTTCGCTTTACTAAAAATAGACCAATTACAAATAAGAAGAATATAACTACACCTATATATGCAGGTGCAGAAGTTCCCGGTTGGTCTCCCCAGTATAGTGGTAAACTCTCAGAAAATTCCAATGCCCGTGATGGTTGTAAACCTTGGCCAATTAAAAACTCATAGGATTTGGAATCTTTTCCTAAATCCTCATTATTAGACCCACCAAACATTCGTGGCACCAATAAATCCAAAGACTCGGTAATACCGTAGCTATAATGGGTGATATAATCTCTATCTAAACCATTACTAATTTCTTTTGCAGAACCATCTGGATTTATGGTCAGCTCAGATTTACCTCTGGTACTCCAATCTGCATATTCCTTGGTTGCCATGAGAGAAGTTGCATTGGTTGCTATCGCCAATACCACGGCCACAATCAAAATACCCACCGAACTAAAGAAATGCTTTAACTGTTTATCCTTTATCGCATAGATTAAATACACGAGTCCAAGAATTAGGACCAATAGCATAAAGTAATAGGTCATCTGGTAGTGATTGGCACTTATCTCTAGCGCCATAGCGATTGCGGTTAAAATAAAACCTAATAGATATTTTTTCCTGAAAACTAGGGTAATTCCACCTAAAACCATCGGTAGATAACCCAAAGCATGTGCTTTTGCATTATGCCCTACTCCTAAAATTATAATGAGATAGGTAGAAAAGCCAAAGGCGAGAGCGCCTAAAACGGCTAGTCTATATTCCACCTTCATGCAGAGCATTAAAATATAGAAACCGATAAAATAAAGAAAAAGGTAATCCGCTGGTCGTGGTAAAAACCGAATTAAACGGTCCAGTTTTTTTACATAGTCATGAGGGTAGTTTGCACCTAATTGATAAGTTGGCATTCCTCCAAAGGCACTGTTGGTCCAATATGATTCAACCCCGGTAGTCTCTTTATAATCATTACGCTCCTTGGCCATTCCCTTATACTGGGCAATATCTGACTGAAAGATTGCTTTCCCCTGCAACACTGGGTTAAAGTATGCCAGCGCCGTAATGATAAAAATGGCAATGACAATTAAATTGGTAAAGATTGCTTTAGCGGAAAGCTTCATAGAATGCTATTGAGAGCTCAAAGATCACTCAATTTCTTCAAAATCTATATATTCTCCAACTTTTTTTGAAGGATTAGATTTTGGTCTCGTCTTTTTATTGACCGTAGTCTGGCCTTTTGACTGTGTTTGATTATTAAAATCTTGATAATTACCAAACTGCTGTCCAAAACGTTCTTCGGTCTTCTTGACCGCATAATTAAACAGCTTTGGAGCCAACCATTTTAAAAGTAATTTGACTCCGTAGTATACTAAGATTAGTATTAAAATCGTTTGTAATAAAACCATATTACTGTTGCTATTGATTCAAAATTACATTGTAAGTATCGCAAACCCATATAAAGTTTCATAAAATAGTATTAAAATCGGTTCTATGGCCATTCAAAAAAAAGTTTTCCTTTTACTCCTTTTCCCACTTTTAGCTTCTGCACAATACACGGATGTTATTAACTCGAATCGTCCTGGGGTCTCTGTAAGTGCTTATGCTGTTGGTAAGAATGTAGTACAGGCAGAAGTTGGATTATTATATGAAATACAGAATCATTCAGATATTAATTATGATTCCAATATTATCGGAGGTGATCTTTCGCTTCGTTATGGACTGCTTTTAGAAAACTTAGAACTGAACTATGAAGGTTCCTACATCAATCAAAATATTACATTCAACAACCTAAATTTTGAAGAAACCAGAACAGATTTCAGAAGAAATAGAATTGGTTTAAAGTACTTGCTATATGATCCTTTTAAAAATCCTGAAGCAAGCAAACCCAACCTATATAGTTGGAGGGCCAACAATAAATTTCAATGGAAAAATTTGATTCCTGCTGTCTCGGTTTATGGAGGGGCAACTTTTAATTTAGGGGATAATCCTTTTTATCGCGAAGACGCTACCATTTCATATCGCGGTATGGTGGCCTTACAAAGTTTGTTGTCACCACGATTTGTGCTGATTTCAAATATTGCTTATGATAGAATCACTACAGATTTTCCTGAACTAAGTTATACCATTTCGCTCTCCCATGCCCTTCGCAATCCCAAATGGAGTGTTTTTGTAGAGCATCAAGGTATAGACAGTGACCGCTATTCAGATTTATTGTTAAGAGGAGGTATTGCTCATTTATTTAGCCCAAACTTTCAAGTTGACGTAAATTTTGGGGGAAGTTTTAAAACCACACCTTCACGAATACTGGTATCCACGGGTTTATCTTATCGTCTGGATTTTCATAAAGATGAGTTAATCCAAACTGAAAGTGATAATACCGGTAAAATCAAAAAGAAGAGCATGAAGAAAAAACGTAAAAAGAAAAAGAAGAAAAACGAGCTGGACTTCTAACTTATTTCAAATACTATTTTTCTTGCGTTCTTAATATTGTTAATATTGACCATTCAAATCCAACTGCATGGTCACTATAAAAAAAGTACTATCCCCTGCCGATTTTAAGGCGTTTGTAAAATTTCCTTTTTCACTCTACAAAGACAATAAGTATTGGGTTCCACCGATAATTAAGGACGAACTGGATACTTTTGATAAAACCAAAAATCCCGCTTTTAAAAATGCGGAAGCCAGATTCTTCCTTGCCTATCGCGATACTAAAATAGTAGGTCGTGTAGCAGCTATTGTAAATTGGATTGAAGTTAAAGAGCAAAAACTAAAGAAAATGCGCTTTGGCTGGTTCGATTTTATTGATGATTTTGAAGTATCCAAAGCCCTTTTGGAAAAAGTGGCCGAAATTGGAAAACAGAAGCAGTTGGAATATATGGAAGGGCCAGTTGGGTTTTCCAATTTGGACAAAGTTGGAGTATTGATTGACGGATTTGACCATATAGGAACCATGATTACCTGGTACAATCATCCATATTACCAATCACATTTTGAACAGCACGGTTTTGTCAAAGAAAAAGAATACTTGGAAAACAAGTTTCTTTTTGCAAATGCTGACCCCAAAACTTTTGCTAAAGCAAATGAGCTCATAAAGAGACGCTATAGTCTGCGAGCACTCAATTTTACCAACAGTAAGGAAATTATGCCTTGGGTAGATAATATGTTTGACCTATTCAATGAAAGCTACTCAAGTTTAGCTTCATTTGTCAAGATAACTGATGTTCAAAAAGAATATTTTAAAAAGAAATACATCAGTTTTATAAACCCAGAGTATATAAAATTTGTAGTGGATAAAGACGACAACCTAGTTTCTTTTGCCATAGTGATGCCCTCATTTTCTGAGGCTTTGCAAAAAGCAAAAGGAAAACTTTTTCCTTTTGGAATCTTTCACTTATTAAGAGCGAGAAGACACAGTAAAAATGTAACGTTTTATTTGATTGGTGTTCATCCAGATTATCAAAACAAAGGGGTTACCGCTATAATATTTAATGAATTCTATAAAACCTTTACCGAGAAAGGTATTGTAAACTGCATACGTACACCGGAGTTGGAAGAAAATACCGCCATTGCGCAGATTTGGAAGCATTTTGACCCCTGGACGCATAAACGGAGACGTACCTATAGAAAAGCTTTGTAATTATCGTCCCAAATAATTTAGAGCCAAACTTTCCCTATTTATATCTTGGGATAATTTTGCCTTAAAAAACAAATATTCTATCAGAATCTACTTCTAGTTTTATAGAACCAGATTTTGTAAAAAGCAATTTAAATCCTTCATCTTCGATTTGAGACGCACAAAATTCAAAGTTTTTGGACTTGATGACCAATTTATTGGAACGAATTACACGCCAAAACGGAATTTGTAAATCGATATTATCATTTGAATAGCGTTCAGCGATTTTCTTTATGCCATTTCCGGTTCGCATTGGACAAGTTACGTCCGTGCCAAAATCTGTTGCTAGACGTTTTGCGAGTGAATCGATTGTAGTAACAAAGCCTTTTGGAATGGTTTTTATAAGTTCCTCAATCTCTTCAACAGATGGATGCAACATTGTACCTTTTCCATAAAACTTTTCCATCTTAGTGGGAATATCAACTATTTTAGATTTACTCATTTTCATATTTTTCATAAAGTGCAGCGGCAATCCAAGCACCAATTGCCATTTCTAGCCAACTTAATGGCAACGTAATCCAAAGAATTTTCCATTCCGACAACCCCATATTTGATGTTGCTACCCAAAAAATAACGAAAACAGCTAACCAAACCAGTGTGCCTGAAATCAACACAGACCGATTTGAATCACCAAAAACCCTTGAATAGAGCCAAAAAACAAAAACTAGGAGGCCTGTTAAAAGAGTGTCCCAAAACCCCCAGATTGCAAAAATGCCTAAATCCATATCTGCAATACCCTCTCTATTGTTAAAAAAAGATTTTATACGCGGCATAACAAGTATAAAATATCTGAAAACCTCAGAAATGTTAATCCAAATACTGGTCAAAAGAGTAATAATGACAAAGTGCTTAAAACTAAATCTTTTGTTGGTCATAATTAATCAAGTGCCAATGCTTGTTTTATATTGTTGAAAATTGTCCTCGGGGCTTTGGCTTGAGGAACGGAGCGATAAATCGCAAGAGACTTCTCCAATTCTCCCAATTTTCCAACCAAATCGATGCTGCGTTGTGAAAACCCAGCAAACCTTAAATCCTTTGGATTCACTATTTTTTTGTCAATCAGAAAATCAATCTTCTTATTACATCGACAGGGGTTTTTAGGATTTGCAAGTCCACATTTGTTGTTTAAAAAATTTCGGATTTTAGTTCTTGAACGTGATAATTTCTTTCTAAAATTCTCAGCGGTTATTTCCATTATTTCAGAACCTTCGATACTACTGAACTCTAGAATCTCTGCCAAAATATAAACCATCCTATCAACGGAATTCAGACAAAGCAATAAACCTTGCGTACAGCTTACCTTTACTTCCTCTTCCAAAAGAGAAAGCTCGCCTTCATTGTTGGAATATCTAATTGTATCGGAATGTCCCGAATCTATTAAATCTGCATAATCATCAAAAGGCATTGCAAACTCCTTATTTTTTCGACCTTTATAGGTTAACAAATAATTAGTTGCAACCCTATAGACCCAGGTCATAAACTTGCTTTTTTGATTGAAAGTACTTAAATGGGTTACGACCTTTATAAGTATTTCTTGAGTTGCATCTTCAGCATCTTCAGGATAAAGCAACATTTTTATGGATAGATTATAAACATAATCCTTGATGCCTAGAATTACCCGTTCTAAAGCTTTTCTATCTCCGGAGTTAGCCTTATCTACTAAAATTTCTAAAGTATCTTTCATATCTCTGTTAATTAGACATGAAAAAGATACAAAGTGTGACAATCAGAACGTAAAAAACTACCTTTAACAAGGTATATAATTCATTATAGGGTGGTAAATAAGCACTTTATTCATATTTATTTGAGATAATAGCTTTTGATGGACTTTATTTTTGACTAAAATAAATACGCAGAATTCGGGAATGAATTCTAAATTGTATGACCTTAAGAATTTATAAGTAAACTATTAAAATCATGCTAACGGATATTAATCCAAAACTACCAATGCGTAATAAAGATGTTACCAAAAAATTCTACACAAATAAGTTAGGGTTTAAAGTATTAGGCAGTGTAGATTATGATGGCTATTTAATGTTGGGAAAAGACCAAATTGAAATTCATTTCTTTGAATTTAAAGGACTTAAACCAAAAAAGAATTACGGACAGATTTATATTAGAACTAACAATATTGACGAATTTTATAAAAGTCTATTGGAAAATAACATAACTATTCACCCAAATGGACCGTTGGTAACCAAGCCTTGGGGACAAAAAGAATTCTCCATACTAGACCCAGACAGCAACCTATTAACATTTGGGCAAAGTATTTAACGGATAACAACATTATAGTAACAACATGAAATATACCTGCTCCATAGACATTAAGCTACCCATAGACATGGTATCTGCGTTATGGAGTAATGAAGCCTATTTTAAAGAGTGGCAAGATGGTTTTCAATTTATAAAACATCTAGAAGGAGAACCAAACTCCGTTGGTGCAAAATCTAAAATTCTATTGCAGCAGGGGAAAAGAAAGGTAGAATTACTAGAGACTATCTTGGTTAATAACCTACCAGAAGAGAAAAAGGCACTTTATGAGCATATTCATATGACCAATACCCAAACCACACGGTTTAAAAAAATCTCTGAAAATCAAACCCAGTATACTTCCGAAGTTGAATACACCAAATTCAATAGTTTTATGCCCAAGTTAATGGCAAAATTGTTTCCTGGAGTATTTAAGAAGCAAAGTCAAAAATGGATGAGACAATTTAAAGCCTTTGCAGAAACTAAAAACTAATTATTATGAGTTTTCTAAAGCGAATACCATTTTATATTGCAGTTATCGCTGTATTCTTTTCAGTAGTTTCATGTGAAAATTCGCAAGCATTATTTCAAGAAAATACTGATGATTGGAAGCGTTTTGGAGGCACTACTTGGAAATTTTCCAATGGCGAATTAATTGGTGTAGCTGATAATACTAATGGATCTGTTATAACACAAAATACCTATACTGATTTTGTTTTGGAGCTAGAATTTAAACCTGATGATACTATTAATTCTGGAGTTTTTATTCGCTGCTCTAATCAGGAAATTAACCCAACAGATTGTTATGAAGCAAACATTTGGGATTTACATCCAAATCAGGATTTTAGAACAGGAGCAATAGTTTTAAAAGCAGTTCCTTTAGCTATAGTTGAGACCAATAATAAGTGGAATACCTATAAAATAAATGCGGATAAAAATCATGTCCAAGTTTGGGTTAATGGTATATTAACTGTTGATATCAGTGATAATACACTCTCCAACGGGTATATTGGTTTGCAAGCAAATGGAACAGGAGAAATTAAGTTTCGGAATGTACGGATTACACCTTTAAACTGATATTTTTTATCTTGCATGCAGACAATCAATACCATTAAAATGGAAAAAGCACTGCAAACCATGATTTCCAATATGCCTGAAAAGACTGGCAAATCGTTAGAAGAGTGGAAGTCGATTCTTAAGAAAAAGGCTTTTACAAAACATTCCGAAGGAGTTAACTTTCTTAAAAAAGAGCATCAGGTTACCCATGGCTTTGCAAATACGATTGTAACGCTATCAAAAGAGGAAAACCAAGCTCCAGTAGATTTGGTAACAGAACAATACAAAGGAAAAGAGGCATTACTCCCTATTTATGAAAAATTATTAGAGTCCATTAAGGATTTGGGAAATGATATCACTATTACACCAAAAAAAGGTAGTGTAAGTATCATACGCAAACGACAGTTTGTCCTCATAAAACCCGCAACAAAAACAAGAATAGATTTGGGGCTAAAGTTAAAAGATAAACCAACTACCGATAGACTTGGAAATTCTGGACCTTTTGGCACTATGTGCACCCATCGCGTAAAATTGACCTCAACATCAGAAATTGATGCTGAATTGATTGATTGGATGAAAGAAGCTTATGAAAAAGCTGAGTGATTATTCTCCCATTGCAGCAGCAACGGCAGCAGACAATCTTTTGTAGGTCCCGTTTTCCAAGCGTTCACGAATACCAGAAAACGCATCTAAAGTCTCTGAAATGTCTTCCATGGTATGTGTAGCCGTAGGAATTAGACGCAATAGTATTAATCCTCTAGGAATAACAGGATATACTACGATAGAACAGAAAATACCATAATTTTCGCGTAAATCCTTAACTAAAGCCATTGCTTCAGGAATACTACCATTTAAATATACTGGAGTAACACAACTAGATGTAGTACCAATATCAAAACCACGTTCTTTAAGTCCATTTTGCAAGGCGTTTACATTCTCCCAAAGCTTTTCTTTAAGCTCCGGCATGGTACGTAACATATCCAAACGTTTTAATGCTCCTTTTACATAAACCATAGGTAATGATTTAGCAAACATTTGTGAACGCAGATTGTATTTTAAGTAATCTATGATTTCTTGGTCAGCGGCTACAAATGCCCCTATACTTGCCATTGATTTTGCAAATGTGGCTAAGTACACATCGATATCGTCTTGTACACCTTGCTCCTCGCCTGCTCCAGCACCAGTTTTACCTAGTGTTCCAAAACCATGGGCATCATCAACCAATAATCTGAAATTGAATTTTTTCTTTAGGGCAACAATCTCTTTAAGTATACCTTGCTCCCCACGCATTCCAAAAACACCCTCAGAGATAACCAAAATACCACCTCCAGTTTGCTCTGCCATTTTAGTGGCGCGCTCTAGGTTTTTCTCTAAGCTTTCCGGATCATTGTGCATAAAAGTGAATCGTTTCCCCATATGGAGACGAACACCGTCAATAATGCAAGCATGCGCATCAACATCATAGACGATAATATCATCTTTAGTAACCAAAGCATCTACTACAGACATAAAACCTTGGTAGCCAAAATTCAATAAATAAGAAGCATCTTTACTTACGAAGGCTGCAAGTTCATTCTCCAACTGTTCGTGATAATCCGTGTGGCCACTCATCATACGAGCACCCATAGGGTATGCAGAACCATGTTCATGGGCAGCTTCTCCATCAACCTTTTTAACTTCAGGTAGATTTGCCAGACCCAAATAGTCATTTATACTCCAAGTAATCACTTCCTTTCCTTGGAACTTCATTCGGTTAGATATGGGTCCTTCTAGCTTAGGAAATACAAAATAACCTTCTGCTTGAGACGCCCATTTGCCCAGAGGGCCTTTATTTTCAATAATTCTCTCAAATAAATCTCTCATCTACCTTAAAATTGAATGAGCTGCAAAAATATGCATTTTTACGAACCATGCAATGGCTTACTTATAAACAAAAAATGACAACTTACAAGAAGTTGCCATCTATAACTTCTTTTAGTGTTCTCTACTTAATGTATTGAATTTCCTTAGGTTCCTCTGCATTTTTAGCATCAAAAAAACCTTGGTTTTGCATCCACTCATCACTGTAAATCTTACTCATGTAGCGTGAACCATGGTCAGGGAAAATAACAACTACATTACTGTCTTTTTTAAATTCTCCCTCTGTACTATATTGCATAACTGCCTGCATTGCGGCACCACTGGTATAACCAACAAACATACCTTCTGTATGTGCTATTTTACGAGCCATGTGTGCACTTTCTGCATCAGTTACTTTAATATATCTATCTATAGTATTAAAATCCGTAGCACTTGGAATTAAGTTCTTGCCTAATCCTTCTATACGGTAAGGATACACCTCTTCATGGTCAAACTCGCCAGTTTCATGATACTTTTTAAGTACCGAACCGTAAGCATCCACCGCTAAAATTTTAATATTAGGATTTTTCTCTTTTAAGAAACGTGCCGTACCAGATATAGTACCTCCAGTACCACTACAAGCAACAAGGTGTGTAATATTACCGTTAGTTTGTTCCCAGATTTCAGGACCTGTAGTTCTGTAATGCGCTTCTATATTCAATCCATTGAAGTACTGATTAATATAAATTGAACCAGGTGTTTCTTTATGTAAACGCTTGGCTACTTCATAATAGGAACGAGGGTCATCCGCACTAACATGTGCAGGACAAACATATACCTCAGCCCCCATTGAGCGAAGCATATCTATCTTGTCCGGGGAAGACTTTGAGCTAACAGCCAAAATACATTTGTATCCTTTCACCATACTGGCCATAGCTAAACTAAATCCAGTATTACCTGAAGTAGTTTCTATTATGGTACTTTCAGCATTTAAAAGTCCTTTGCGTTCTGCTTCCTCAATAATATGTACTGCAATCCTATCTTTAGCAGAGTGTCCTGGATTAAATGCCTCTATTTTAGCATAAAAGTTACCAGTTAATGATTCAGCAATCTTGTTTAGTTTGATAAGGGGCGTATTACCCACCAAATCCAATATGCTGTTATAAGCATTAATGTTATTATCCATAGTTAAGTAAGGTCTTGTAAATAAAGACTTAAAGTCTAAATTCTACGGTGCAAAAATAACATTTTTTATTTTACTTGATAATCGAGATTTAAATATCCCAGGGTTTGCATCGAACTCAAAGTGTTATTTTCTTTTACTGTTTAGTAAGTTTTATTAAAGATAGTTGCTAGATTTTTCCTTCCAAATCTAAAATAAAGGCATATTCTTTAGCGGTCTCCTTTAAGGCTTCAAATCTTCCTGAAGCTCCTCCATGACCAGCTTCCATATTGGTGTCTAAAAACAACTGGTTATCGTCTGTTTTGTACTCGCGCAGTTTAGCCACCCATTTTGCCGGTTCCCAATACTGTACTTGTGAATCATGAAGACCCGTAGTCACCAATAGATTTGGATACGCCTTTTCTTCAACATTATCATATGGAGAATAGGATTTCATATAATCGTAATAAACTTTATCGTTGGGGTTTCCCCATTCATCATATTCACCAGTAGTCAGTGGAATACTGTCATCCAACATCGTGGTTATTACATCGACAAAAGGTACTGCAGCGATTACCCCGTTATATAATTCTGGAGCAATGTTGACTACGGCTCCCATGAGCAAACCGCCTGCGGAACCTCCCATAGCGTATAAATGCTCCGATGATGTGTAGTTCTCAGCTATTAAATGTTCAGAGACATCCACGAAATCTGTAAACGTATTTTTTTTGGTCAATAGCTTTCCATCTTCATACCAAGGTCTTCCCAAATACTCACCACCCCTAACATGGGCAATGGCATAGATAAAGCCTCTATCCAACAAACTCAATCGTACCGTAGAAAAATAGGGGTCTATTGTAGAACCATAAGAGCCATAGGCATATTGTAATAAAGGACTAGTACCATCTAGCCTTGTGTCCTTATGATAGACAATGGATACTGGGACCTTTGTTCCATCTTTGGCCGTTGCCCAAATTCGTTCCGAACGGTAATTTTCCTTTTTAAACTTGCCACCTAGAACTTCTTGCTCCTTTAGAACCTCCTTTTCCTTGGTCCTCATATTAAAATCGATGATGGAGTACGGAGAGGTCATGGCATTATAGAAATAACGTAATTTCTCCGTGTCAAAATCCAGATTGGTACTAGAGCCTGCAACATAGGTTTCACTATCAAAGGGCAAATAATAACTGTCATTACCATCCCAACGAACCACCTTCATTTTATTTAATCCATTCTCACGTTCAGAAAGCACATAATAGTCTTTGAATATATCTATGTCTTCTAAAAGAACGTCCTCCCTGTGTAGGATGAATTCCTCCCAATTATCAAAAGACGTATTGTTTTCTGATGTTTTCATCAACTTAAAGTTGGTAGCATCATCTTTATTGGTCAGTACATAAAAACTATCATCATAATGCGATATAGAATATTCTAATCCTCTGGTTCGTGGTGAAAAGATTTTAAAGTCAGTATCTGGCTCATCTGCTGGTATAAATTGATATTCTGAAGTTAAGGTGCTAACAGAGCCAATAATAATATACTTTCTAGACTTGGTCTTATAAACAAACGTGCTATAAGTCTCGTCTTCTTCGTGAAATACCAATTTATCCTCCTCAACTCGTGTTCCCAACTTGTGTTTGTAAATTTTATCGGAACGGAGCGTGACCGGGTCTTTTTTGGTGTAAAACAAGGTCTTGTTGTCCGCTGCCCAAACAGAACCACCAGTAGTGTTGTCTATTTTATCAGGATATATTTCACCTGTATCCAAGTTTTTGATTTGAATAAAGTACTGCCTTCTGGAAACCGTATCCGTGGCAAAAGCCGCTAATTTGTTATCTGGGCTTACAGAGACACCTCTTAAATTGAAAAAATCATGCCCTTTTGCCAGCTCATTACAGTTAAAGATAATCTCTTCTTCTGCGTCTAGCGATTCCTCTTTTCTAGAGTAAATAGGGTATTCTTTGCCTGTTTCATATCTGGTAAGATAATAGTACCCGTTTCGCTTATATGGAACCGATTCATCGTCCTCTTTTATCCTAGACTTCATCTCTAAGAACAATTCTTCTTGAAAGTCCTTTGTATGAGAGGTCATTTCTTTGTAATAACTATTCTCAGCTTCCAAATACGCTATCACCTCTTTATTCTCCCTATCATCTAGCCAATAATAATCGTCAACTCTTATATCTCCATGAATTTCAAGTTTCTTGGGGATTTTCTTTGCTTTTGGCGTATTCATAGCTGTACTTTCTTTATTCTCATTTTTACAAGAAGCCGCAAAAATAAGGCAGAAAAATAGAACAGATACTAGTTTTGTTAGGTGTCTCATTACTTAGATTTTGCTCAATATTAGTAATTTTGGACTTTAACCTAAATTAAAATGTAAAATATGTTTGGTGATTTAATGGGTATGATGGGGAAATTAAAAGAGACCCAAGAAAAAGTAAAGGCTACAAAAGCAAGACTAGATACAGTTTTAGTTGATGAAACTTCTTCAGATGGACTTATAAAAGTTTCCTTGACCGCAAATAGGACAATAAAATCCATTGAAATTGATGATAGCCTCCTCCAAGATAAGGAACAACTTGAAGATTACTTAATCCTTACGTTAAATAAAGCGATAGAAAAAGCTACAAACATTAATGAAACAGAATTAGCTGCAGCTGCAAAGGAAGGAATGCCCAATATTCCGGGAATGGATGCGTTATTTAAATAACTGGCAAGGAATTTGCCCTGTATAAATAAAGAACAATGAAAGCCTTACTATATATTTTGACTTTTTTCTTCTTATCGCAGCCTAGCTTGGAAAAGGAAGCTATGTCATCGGTGGAATGGCAAACAGATTATAAATCTGTTTTAAAACAGGCTAAAAAGGATAAAAAGAATGTACTAATTTATTTTACGGGTAGTGATTGGTGTCCTCCATGTAAAATGTTAAAGAAAGATTTGTTTGAAACGGATGCCTTTAAAGAACTTTCTTCTGAATACGTTCTTCTGTATGTTGATATTCCTAGGAATAAAGATTTATTGACACCAGAACAGTATGCAAAAAATAAATCATTGCTTCCAAAATATAATAAAAAAGGAGTCTTTCCTTTAATGGCAGTAATAAGCCCAAATGGCGTATTACTTGATGATTACTCTGGATATAGTATGAATGGAGAGGTTAGATATCATCTAGATTTCTTAAAGAAGAATAAATAAAAAAAGCCTCCTTAACAGGAGGCTTTTTACTGATTGAAAAGTAGTGTTTAATTATTAATCAATCTAAACTCTGTTCTTCTGTTAGAAGCATGTTCTCGCTCAGTACAAGAAACCCCATCTGCACATCTATTCTTTAATTTTCTTTCGCCGTAACCATTAGCTACCAATAAGCTGGAGTTAACTCCTTTAGAAATTAAATAATCAGCAACCGCTTTAGCTCTTCTTTCGGAAAGACTTTGGTTTGAAGTTGCCCCACCTCTAGAATCAGTGTGAGAAGCAATCTCTAATTTAGTTCCAGCATTTTGTTGTAGAACCGGCATTAATCGAGAATCGATGATTCGTTTAGCCTCAGGAGTTAAAGTAGCACTTCCTAAGTTCCAATTGATAGGTAATGCTTGGTATTCTACTAAAGAACACTCAACTTCTTTCCAAGTAGTTAAACCACCTTTAGTTTTTAATACTTCTTTAGTAATGGTTTTGGTAACCGCTGGTATAGTTTCTTCAACTGTGTAAGCATCTTTATCCAAAACTGTTTTAGTAATAGTAGCATACTCCGCAGGAATAACTTCTTCCACAACTCTCGCAGGTTCCAACATTACCCTTTTAGTGTAAGATGCATTCTTTACGGAACCAGCCACTTTTTGAGCTGATGCATCGTTTGCCAATACTTGAGTACTTACAGTGGTGTACTCCGCTGGGTATCCTTTGTAACACCAGTAACGACAGTCGTCTGGGTTACCAGAAGCACAATCAGGTGCAGGCGAACCTAGTTCCCACTGTGCATATGCTGGCTTAACTTCTACTGTTTCTGAACTAGGCTTAAAACTTGCTGGAATAATATTCAATGAATTTCCTGCTTCTTTAGAAACATAAGAGACTGTCTCTGTGCCCCATTTTGCAGGAATAACTGCAAGTCTTTTACCTTCTTCTTTTACTAGTACTCTTTCTGTAACTGTTTTATAGGTAGCAGGTACAGTTTTTAAAACCTTGTATGCAGGCTTTGTGGTTATTGTCATTGTCTCATTCGCGTAAACGTCTGGAGTAGTACAACGCACATAACATTTACCTGGTTCGGGGTTTGTAGGTAAGTCTTGTGCACTCATCGTGGCTGTGGCAAAAATTGCCAAAAGAAATAGAACTTTTTTCATAATCTGTTAGTGTTTATTATTATAATTAATGGATTAACAATATAATATGTTAACAGTACTTATGAACCTGATTTCTTAAAAAAGTCACAAAATTTGAAGATAATTTATTGCAAATCAGGAAAAGATTACGAAATCTTCAAAGAAAGAAGCAAAAACCTAGTTGACAGAGTACTCTATCTTTTTGACAAACAAATATTTATTTTAAGAAAAGTCAATACTTAAGGTTAATTTAATTCAGATAGAACTTTAAGGAAAGTGTCATGCATAGCATCTGTATAATCCAAGTGGGTTACAATCCTAAGTTTACCCTGTCCCATACTAATAATTGAAATTTTATTTTCTTCCAGTTTTTTCAAGAATGTTTCTGCGGACATTTTAGCTTCGTCTACTTCAAAAATGATAATATTGGTTTCAATGGGCTCAACAGTTTTAATAAACTCAAGTTTACCAAGAACCTCCCCTATTTCCTGCGCCTTCTGGTGGTCATCTGCCAATCTATCAACATGATTATCCAAAGCATAAACTCCAGCTGCTGCTAAAAAACCAGCCTGACGCATTCCGCCGCCTAAAATTTTTCGAACCCTAACCGCATTATGAATTAACTTTTCGTCACCAACCAATACCGAGCCTATGGGACAACCTAAACCTTTACTTAAACAAACACTTATCGAATCAAACAATTCGCCATATTGTTTTGGAGTTTCGCCTCTTGCTACTAATGCATTCCAAAGTCGAGCACCATCCAAATGGTATTTTAGGTTATTGTCGTCACATACTTTTCTAATCGCTTCTAACTCTTCAAAGTCCCAACAAGCTCCCCCACCCTTATTTGTGGTGTTTTCGATACACACCAGGCTTGTTAACGGACTATGGTAAAAATCTGGAGGGTTTATTCCTGCTTCTACTTGGGATGCTGTCATCATACCCCTTTTTCCATCAACTAGCTTACACGAGACACCACTATTAAAACTTGCGCCTCCACCCTCATAATTATAAACGTGGGCATATTTGTCACAAATCAATTGTTCTCCAGGCTGTGTATGTAGTTTCATAGCCGTTTGGTTGGTCATACTACCGCTAGGAAAAAACAGGGCAGCTTCCATTCCAAATAAATCAGCAACCTTTGCTTCTAGTTTATTAACGGTTGGGTCATTCTTAAAAACATCATCTCCTACTTCTGCATGCATCATTGCATCAAGCATACCAGGAGTTGGTTTGGTAACCGTATCGCTTATTAAATTTATTTCCATAAAAACTAGTTAAAACATGCCATTCCGATAGGCGAACCATCTGGAATTTTTGGTGCAGCTATGACTTTAAATTGTTCAGGATGTGCGTAAAAAGTATTGATTCTTCTTACCATTTCGGCTTTGATAGGGTTATTTAAAGCTGCAGAACCAATTTTTCGCGATAGTTCGCGAATGGTCTGATTAGCAATAGCATTTACCTGTGGATGTACATCTTTGTGCGAAGCCAAATTCATTAAATGAAATAATACCCTGAAATTAATATTCTGTTGCACTTCATTGATATAGGAATCTTTAACTGACTTGTTAATGGTCTTCTTAACTAATTCGTCCAATACTTCTTGTAAACCTAAGTTATCCGAATCGGTTGCTTTTTGCTGGATAAGCCTCGAAGCACGCTCTGGGTGTAACAATAGACCTAATGTCATATCTGCAGCGGTTTCCGGAGCCGAAAGGGCATCAAAAGAAACACCTGTTTTTCCTTTTAAGGATTCTCTAGATTTTCCATATCCTATTGCTCTCGGCGGAAATAAACTTAATTTTTTTCTTGGAATTGCAATTTGAGATGCATCTAAGGTCATTAAAATACTGTTCAAGGCATCTTCTTGGGTAGCCCTATCTAAAATAGATACTGTTTGTTGACCATCACCTTTAACTGTATAGTTATAGTTTAAACCACCAATCACTTTTGCGACAGCCTCGGTCTGATAACGATGGAAGAAATACAATGGCGCAAAAACATCTTCTAAAACAGAGTTTGGCTCACCTTTTCTAATATTATCAATAGAGAAATTAGCAATTCCTGTTTCCCTAGTTTTTAAAACATCCCCCAACTCTTTACTTGCACTTTTACCATTGTCCCAAAGATGTGCTAAAACATGTGCGCCACCCATAGGTCGGGCATCTTGGTCAGATATATAGCGTAGACCTGCATTTTGAGCATCTTTTAGTATACTATTTAAACCTTCCTTTTCCGAACCCTTAGGAAAATCTGAATAAGAATATGCAACAGTTACTTTATCCCAAGCGCCGATATTTACTGCATAAGCATCAGAAAAATCAATCTCATTACCATTTAGTTTAAATTGCGGGTGTGGATAATCCATAACGGAAGCCCTACCATTGGTACTTGCAGCAAAATTATGCGAAAATCCAAGTGTATGTCCTATCTCGTGTGCTGACAGTTGACGTATTCTTGCCAAGGCCATTTCCAACATAGGTTGATAATTGTCGTCGCGTTCAGCAAATGGTTTGTTCATCAAAGCTTGGGCAATTAAAAAATCTTGGCGTATGCGTAAACTACCTAAACTTACATGTCCTTTCATGATTTCTCCTGTTCTAGGATCTGTAATACTACTACCATAACTCCAACCCCGGGTGGAGCGATGAACCCACTGTATAACATTATACCTTACATCCATAGGGTCTGCATCATCAGGTAAAATTTTTAATTGAAAAGCATCCTTATAACCAATGGCTTCAAAAGCCTGGTTCCACCAACGACCACCATCTAACAATGCAGAACGTACCGGTTCTGGAGTACCATTATCCAGATAATAAATAATAGGTTCAACGGCTTCACTAATTGCCGCATTAGGATTTTTCTTTTCTAAACGATGTCTAGTGATAAATCTTTTCAAGATTGGTTCCTGGACTGGTGTGGCATAATCGTAGTAAGAAAATGGATACGAGCCACAACGAGGATCAAATTCACGTTTTTGATAACCATCATCCGGTAATTCTATTAAGGAATGGTGTTGGGCTACAGTGACCAAACTTGAATTTGGAGTCACAGATCTAATATAATTACCTTTTGGTTGCCCTTTAAAAGTTAAAATAACATCAAACTCTACATTTTTAGGAAAAGCCTTTGTTCTATCAAAAGCTAAAGCACTTTTTGATTTATCTAAACTGTAGGACCCTTGTTTGCTACTTTGTAATCTTGCACTAACACCATGCGCATCGTGCATTAAAAAATCGGTAATATCAATTAAATAACTACCTTTTTGTTCTTCTTCAATTTTAAAACCATGTAAGATTGATTTTGCAAAGGCTTGTTCTACAGACTTGCGCTCTAATTCGTTATCCGTAAGTGCTCTAAATCTAAGATTTGGCTGTATCAACAATAATTTGTTTCCAGCCTTTTTAAAAAAGACCACTTGTTCGTTCCCCAGTTGCCCTCTATCCAGGCCAATATCATTACTGCCAATACCACTGCTTAAAGAATATACATAAAGAAACTCTTTTTCTAAATCATCAACTTGTAAATAGATTTTATCACTGCCATCATCATAATAGAAGTTAAAATAGCCATTGAACTTTTGAAAATCTTTTGTTTTCTCAAAAGTTTGGGCAAATGCAGAAGTAATAGAAATCAATACTAATAATACTATAGTAAACTTATATCTCATGATTGGTTTATTAGTGTTTAAATTTATATAAAATAGATTGCCCAGCCATAGCGCAAACCCTATTTTTGCTACAAATAGAATTTATGACTTCTACAGATCAGCATAAAGATCTTATTGATCGCCTTGGTGCGTTAAGGAGGTATCTTTGACATTGATGCCAAACTTATTGAGATAGAGAATGAAGAAGAAAAAACTTTAGCTCCAGGTTTTTGGGACAATCCGCAAGAAGCCCAAATTCAGATGAAATCTATTAAGTCAAAGAAAAATTGGGTAACTGATTTCAATTTGGCACAAACCTTGGTAAATGATTTAGAGGTATTGTTAGAATTTCAAGAAGCTGGTGAAGTTGGAGAGGATGAAGTGACCCAAAAACATGATAAAGCTGTTGAACTTATTGAAAATTTGGAGTTCAAAAACATGCTTTCGGATGAAGGTGATGAACTTACTGCTGTATTGCAGATAACTGCAGGAGCTGGTGGTACAGAGAGTTGTGATTGGGCAGCAATGCTCATGCGCATGTACTTAATGTGGAGCGAGAAGAATGGCTACAAAGTTAAAGAGCTTAACTATCAAGAAGGTGATGTTGCGGGTATAAAAACTGTTACTTTAGAAATTGATGGAGACTATGCTTTTGGATGGCTAAAAGGTGAAAATGGGGTACATCGTCTAGTTCGTATTTCACCATTTGATAGTAATGCAAAACGCCATACATCGTTTGCCTCTGTTTATGTTTATCCATTGGCTGATGATACTATTGAAATCGATATCAATCCAGCTGATATTGAAATTACAACAGCCCGCTCAAGTGGTGCTGGTGGACAAAATGTAAATAAGGTGGAAACTAAAGTTCAGTTAGTACACAAACCAACAGGGATACAGATTTCTTGTTCTGATTCTCGTTCACAACATGATAATAGGGCTACTGCAATGAAAATGCTAAAGTCTCAACTCTATGAAATTGAGCTTCGTAAAAAACAGGAAGCCAGACAAGAGATAGAATCGTCAAAAATGAAGATAGAATGGGGTTCTCAAATTAGAAATTATGTGATGCATCCTTATAAACTGGTCAAGGATGTACGCACTGCAGAAGAAACTGGTAATGTAGATGCGGTTATGGACGGTGATATCAATCAGTTTTTAAAAGCTTTTTTAATGATGATGGGGCAAAAAGAAAACTAAGATTCTTAAGAGATTCACAATTTGTTTAACGATTATTTTATTTTAACAAACAATTAACCAAAGACATTTAAACCTTAATCTAATTTTGAAATCCAATATATTATGAAAGCACTAATCCAACTCGCTTTTTTATTATTTTTATTTAGTTACACTACTATTGAAGCCCAGTACGGTTACGGTAATAGATATGGTAACCGAGGAGGTCGCAATACAATCCCGCAAGCTCAAACTCCACCTAAAGAGCCAGAAGCAAAAACGTCTGAACAAGTAGTGGATGAACAAATGCCAAAAATCACAGAAACTTTAGAGTTAGATCCTTTTGAAGAAGCTGTTGTTCGTTCTACATTGGTAAAGTATGTTCAAAAAAGAATGGAGCTTCAAATCTTAAAATTGGAGCCACAAAAAATGAGGGAGGAATATGAGAAACTTGCAAAACTGCAAGATGAAGAAATGAAAGCCGGACTTCCAGAAGAAAAATATGAGGCGTATCTAAAACTTCAGAAGAATCAATTCAAAGCAAAAAAGAAAAAAAAGAAGAAGAAAAAAGCTAAATCATAATATGAAGAAACTGTTCCTTATCATCTTGCTTTCATCTGCAGCAAGTACATTCGCTCAAAGACCAACTGGGCAAGACCAAAGGCAAATAAAAATTTCAGGGACAGTTATTGATAAAGACACTGGGCAGCCTCTAGAATATGCCACACTAGTTCTTCAAAATGTAAGAAAACCTGATGTCGTCACAGGCGGGATAACTAATCTTAATGGTGAATTTGAAGTTGAAACCACCCCGGGTATGTACAACATATCCGTAGAATATATTTCTTATAAATCTTTTAAAAAAGATAGGCAGCTACTTCGTACAGACACAAATCTGGGTAAAATTATATTAGCAATTGATGTTGCCCAATTAGCTGAAGTAGAAGTTATCGCAGAACGCACAACCGTAGAGTTAAGGTTAGATAAAAAGATTTATAATGTTGGAAAAGACTTAACCGTAAGTGGTGGCACTGTTAGCGATGTTCTCGATAATGTTCCATCAGTTTCGGTAGATGTGGAAGGCAATGTGCAACTTAGAGGAAATGATGATGTTAGAATTCTAATTAATGGGAAACCATCTGCAATCACAGGATTGAATAGTACCGATGCTTTAAGGCAACTTCCAGCAGAGTCCATTGAAAAAGTAGAAGTCATAACATCTCCTTCTGCCCGCTACGATGCGGAAGGTTCTGGCGGTATCATTAATATTATTTTACGTAGAAGCAAGCTACAAGGTTTAAATGGGGCACTTACCGCTAACCTAGGTTATCCAAACCGAGCAGGCATAAACGGAAATTTAAACTACAGAACTGGAGATTTAAACTTATTCACCAATACAGGTTACAATTACAGGGAAAGTCCAGGAAATTCTTTTAATGATACAGATTTTTTTGATACAAATGGAGATTTTACAAATTCTATACGTGAAGAAAGAGAATTTGAAAGGTTCCGAAAAGGATATAACATAAATTTTGGTGCAGAGTGGTATGTAAACAAGACTGCATCTATTACACAATCCATCTTTTTAAGAAACTCTGATAATAGTAGTGAAACAACCAATACTTTTTTCCAAACCGATAATTTAAACAATACCAGCTCAGGTTTTCGTTTTGATCCAGAAACTGAGGATGATAAAACATTTCAATATTCCTTCAATTATGATAAACAGTTTAACGGAAATTCTGACCACAAACTCACTTTTGCATTTCAATATGAGACCAGTGATGAAACAGAGGAATCATTAATTGTCCAAAATGGTTTTGATAGTGAAAGTGTGGAAACCATTGAGGACCAACAGCGAGTCTTTCTACAATCAGATTATGTTGTACCTGTTGGAGAAGGCGGGCAATTTGAAATAGGGTATCGTGGGGATTTCAATAGACTTAATACAGACTATAGAGTAGTTTTTATAAGCCCCACAATTGATGAACTAGGCATTACAGACCCAAGTAATGTTCTTGACTATAAAGAAACTATAAATGCGGTCTATACTCAGTTTGGAACAAAAATCAAGAAATTTTCTTTTTTAAGTGGTTTGCGTTATGAATCAACACGATTAATCATAAATCAAATTGAAACGGGGGATTTTAACCGTAATAATTTTGATGGTTTGTTTCCAACATTAAACCTAAATTATGAGTTTAGCGAAACAGAAAATATTCAATTTGGTTATAATAGAAGAATTAGAAGGCCAAGGTCACGCTTTTTAAACCCCTTCCCATCCAGATCTAGTCCAACAAATTTATTTCAGGGAAACCCGAGTTTAATACCTTCATTTTCCAATCAAGTAGATTTTGGATACCTAAAACGATATAAGAAACTAACCCTTAATAGTTCTATTTACTTTGCAAGAGCTACAAATGTTATCACGTTTATTACTGAGGATACTGGTGAGGACACCCTTTTTGATGGGGAAATAGTAAGCATATTACGGAGAACACCAGTAAACTTAGCTAAGAATGATCGTTATGGTTTTGAAATGAATGCTAATTATAGACCAAATAGAAAATGGAACATCAACGGAAATGTGAATTTGTTCAACTTGATAACAAGAGGTGATTTTAATGGTCAAAATTTTGATGCCGAGAATTTAAGTTGGTTTGTACGCTTAAATAATAAGATTACGCTACCTGGTAGCGTGGATTGGCAAACAAGAATTTTTTATAGAGGTCCGTCGGAAACTGCTCAAACCAAAAACCAGGGAATTTTTTCCATGAGCTTGGCATTCAGCAAAGACTTGTTCAAAGAAAAGGCTTCTTTAGCTTTAAATGTAAGTGATGTTTTCAATAGCCGTAGAAGGGTAAGCGAGACCCAAACACCATTTTTTCAGAGTGATAGCGAATTTCAATGGCGTGTTCGTAGTTACAATCTATCCTTTACTTATAGATTTAATCAAAAGAAAAAGCGAACTCAAGGGGGAGAACGTGATAGTGGTGGTGATGAAGAGTTTGAAGGATAATAAAAATAAAAAAGGAGCCAAATGGCTCCTTTTTCTATTCGTTACGTTTGGCTCGTTTAGCCTCACGTCTTTCTTTCCACATTTCTAATAAATTTCCACCTAACCAATAAGGGACAACAAAAGTCAATAAGAAAATCATTAACCAGAATCCTATTGTTAGGATGGTTAAGAATGCTAAAAATCCAAGATATTGGTCAAATTCTACCATGAAAACTTAATTTATACTACAAAGATACTTTGAAATGATTCAAAATTGCAAATCAGTTACAATAAAATTTTAAAAGTATATTACTTCATCAAAAAATAAAAAGACTAAACTTTACCTTTGCTAATATCAATACAGAATTATGAACTATAGAATCGAAAAAGATACGATGGGCGAAGTTAAAGTGCCCTCAAATAAATATTGGGGTGCACAAACAGAACGTTCAAGAAACAATTTCAAGATAGGTACTCCTGCATCCATGCCATTGGAAGTTGTTTATGGCTTTGCTTATTTAAAGAAGGCAGCTGCATATACGAATCATGAATTGGGGGTTTTATCTGAAGAGAAACGAGATTTAATAGCTAAAGTTTGTGATGAAATATTAGATGGCAATCATGATGACCAATTCCCATTGGTCATTTGGCAAACTGGTTCTGGAACACAGAGCAATATGAACGTTAATGAAGTAATTGCGAACAGAGCCCATGAATTAGCAGGCAAAAAAATTGGTGAGGGAGAAAAGACCATTCAACCCAACGATGATGTGAATAAATCTCAATCATCTAATGACACCTTTCCTACCGGAATGCATGTTGCTGCTTATAAAAAAATTGTAGAGGTAACTATTCCTGGGGTAAAACAACTACGAGATACATTCGCCAAAAAAACAAAAGATTTTAAAGATGTTGTAAAAATTGGGCGTACACATTTAATGGATGCTACTCCCCTAACCCTTGGGCAAGAGTTTTCTGGTTATGTTTCGCAATTAGACCACGGGCTCAAGGCTCTGGAAAATACTTTAGCACATTTGAGTGAATTGGCTTTAGGTGGTACAGCTGTTGGTACAGGTTTAAATACCCCAGAAGGCTATGATGTCTTAGTTACTAAATATATTGCGGAATTTAGCGGACTTCCATTTATTACTGCAGAAAATAAGTTCGAGGCTTTAGCAGCTCACGATGCTATTGTAGAAAGTCATGGTGCTCTTAAGCAATTAGCAGTCTCACTTAATAAAATCGCAAATGATATTAGAATGATGGCTTCTGGGCCTCGCTCTGGTATCGGTGAAATAATTATTCCAGCAAACGAACCAGGCAGTTCCATTATGCCAGGTAAAGTAAATCCAACACAATCCGAAGCTTTAACTATGGTATGTGCCCAAGTAATCGGAAATGATGTGGCAATCAGTGTTGGCGGTACACAAGGACATTATGAGCTTAATGTATTTAAACCTATGATGGCTGCTAATATTTTGCAGTCTGCACAATTACTGGGTGATGCATGTGTTAGTTTTGACGTAAACTGTGCATCTGGTATTGAACCAAATCATGAAACCATTAAAACTTTATTGAACAACTCCTTAATGTTGGTTACAGCCTTAAATACTAAAATTGGATACTACAAAGCTGCAGAAATAGCTAATACTGCACACAAAAATGGTACTACTTTAAGAGAAGAAGCGGTTAATTTAGGATATGTTACCCCAGAAGAATATGATGAGTGGGTAAAACCAGAAAAGATGGTTGGAAGCCTTAAGTAAAGTTCCAAATAGGAAATTTAAACAATAAAAAGGGCGGCTCTTTGATTGAACCGCCCTTTTAATTACGTGGATAGTGTTTATTCTCTTATTTCAATGTGAATTTAGACGTACCTAATAATTTCAATCCGTCATCATATACATTTACCATATAGTTTCCTTTTTGGAAATCTCCAGCTGGCTTGTTAATGTAATCACATACATCTAACGCACTGTTTTCATAATAAAACTGTGTCCCTTTAGTGTAAGTGATTGAAGCGCCGCTTTCATTGGACTTAGACAAGCTCTCACCAAGAATATTTCCTTGTGGATCTAGAACTTCGATAAAGAACTCTCTATCTCCAGCCTGGGCAATAGTATTAGGAGCTACAGTAAAACAAACTCTGAATTTATCAGTAGCCTTAGCTCTTGAAGTAGAAACCAATTTACCATTGTTTCTTTCTTTAACAGCATCTACGCTCTGAGTATTCAAGTTCAATGCAGAACCTCTTTCTACAGCATCAGCTAATTGTGTGTTTTGTACAACTAGAGAGTCGTTGAAAACAGTTTGCTTTTCCAACTCAACAAATGTACTGTCTCTCTGCATGGCCAACATTGTATTAGACTGTGATAATGAGTCTACTTGTCTCAGCAATTCTTCACGTTCTGCTTTTAAAACACTCACTTGTCTTCTGTATCTTGAAAGTGAAGCGATATCAGCTTTCATGCTCTGTACAGAATCTATATACTGAGCAATATTGTCTCTAGCAGCAACCAACTCTTCGTTAGTAGCGTTGCTTTCTAAGATTGCTTTGTCATATTCAGATTTAAGATTATTTAAATCTTCAACGACCAATTCCTTCTCTTGAGTAAGAGCTACGGTATTCTTTTTATTCTCGTTGTATTGGGTTACCGCAAAAATGATAGTACCTAAAAGGATAACTCCCAATAGTCCTGCTATCACTTTTAAACTGTTGTTACTTTTTGTGTCTGTCATAATAATTTGATTTTAATATCTTCTTTTAAACAAACCATAAATGTTTGCTTCTGTTCTATCTACGTGATAAGATTTCTTTTAGATGTCTTAAAATGTCAAAATGTTAATTTTTTTTCTCTAACCCAGTGATAATGTACCTTTAAAAGAAATGTTAAACTTTTGTAAAGTGATAAAAAATAATATTGTGTGCTTATTCCTAATCCTAGTACTTGGAGGATGCAAAGAAAAAAAGACTGACAAAGCTCTTAATACAAAACCTGTTGTAATAGCTGAGAACGAGATAAAAATAAGACCTATTGAACATGCGACCGCTATTTTAGAATGGAGGGGTATCACCATTTATATAGATCCAGTAGGTGGTGCTAAAGCATTTGAAAATCAAAAGCAACCAGATTTAATTCTAATTACAGATATACATGGAGATCATTTTAATTTAGAAACGCTACAAGAACTAAATACTGAAAAAGCGAAAATTATAATGCCCCAAGCTGTAGCTGATAGAGTGCCCGAACAGTTTACTCCACAAATTGATGTTTTGAACAATGGTGACTCTAAAGAGCGCTTTGGAATTACGGTAGAAGCAATACCTATGTATAACCTTCGTGAAGAAGCATTAAAATTCCATACCAAAGGTCGTGGTAACGGATATGTTTTGAATTTAGATGGCAAGCGTATCTATTTTTCAGGGGATACCGAGGATATTCCAGAAATGAGAACATTAAAAAATATTGATAAAGCCTTCGTATGCATGAATCTACCCTACACAATGACAGAAGAAAGTGCTGCGGATGCAGTTTTGGACTTCAAACCGAAACAAGTATATCCATATCATTACAGAGGTAGGCCAGATGTGAGTGATGTTGGCAAGTTCAAAAAGCTGGTCAACAATGGGGATTCAAATATTGAAGTGATTCAATTGGATTGGTATCCCAATTCACCTTTTTAACAAGTTTTATACTACAATAAAAAGATGTGCGTTTCATAAGTAACTATTTCTTTATTTTTCAAGGATAGCATTATCCAAATCGAAAAAATATTTTAATGAAAGCATCATTTTTATTACCTACATTATTGCTGACTTCCCTTGTAACTTTTTCAAATTCGGCGTGTGATAACCTATACTCCAAGGTAACCTATGCCATGTCACATTCAAAAAAATCACTTGGTGCAACAAACTTTGAACACCAAATGTATTACGCAGAGCGTGCTTTAACAGCGATGAAAAAGGCAGAAGTCTTAAGAAGTGATTGTGGTTGTGCAAAAGCAGAAGAAAAGAGCTATCAAGCAATACAAAACCTTAAAAAAGCAATAGAACCAATCGATTGGAATGCTGGAAGGTTCTTTACAAAAAAATCAAAGAAGCTCATTGATGAACTTATAACCGTTTTAGATGAATGCACTTTTAAAAATAATATTGATACCTCACCTTTAACTCAAAATAACGAAATAGTAGGCTCAAAAGAAAGTAAGGGAATAGACCATGAAACCTTGAAGTTGGCAAAATATATCTCGTCCGCGGAGAAAAGATTAAAGGCCACAGAAGTAGAAGTCAATAAATTACTGCGAGCATTAAACGCAATGGAACCCTCTTCAGAAGGCAAACATTCAGGCTCAATTAAAGTACAACAGGAAATGTACATTGATAAAACAAAAAAGCTATTACAAAAAGCTCTGAAAGAGCTAGATAATGATTAGTTAACGTATTAATTTTTTATACTTAATACGTTTAGGTATTAAATCTCCACCAAGACGCTTCTTTTTGTTCTCTTCATAGTCTGAAAAAGAACCTTCAAAGAAATATACTTGGGAGTCCCCTTCAAAAGCTAAAATATGAGTACAAATCCTATCCAAGAACCAACGGTCGTGAGAAATGACCACTGCACAACCTGCAAAATTCTCTAAACCTTCCTCTAATGCCCTAAGGGTATTTACATCTAAATCATTGGTAGGCTCATCAAGCAATAGCACATTTCCCTCTTCTTTTAGGGTCATTGCCAAATGAAGACGGTTTCGTTCACCACCAGAAAGCATATTCACCTTTTTGTTCTGTTCACTACCCGAAAAATTAAATCGACTCAAATATGCCCTAGAATTAACTTGTCTTCCACCCATCATTACCAATTCTTGGCTATCACTAAAATTCTCCCAAATAGTTTTCTCAGGGTCAATGTTAGAATGACTCTGATCAACATAAGCCAATTTAGCAGTATCTCCAACCACGAACTCTCCCATATCTGGTTGCTCCTCTCCCATTATCATTCTAAAGATGGTTGTTTTTCCAGCACCGTTTGGTCCAATGATACCCACAATACCAGCTTGTGGCAAATTGAAGTTCAAATCTTCATATAATAATTTATCATCATATGCTTTGCTCACACCTTTAGCCTCAATGACGTTAGTTCCTAAACGCGGTCCATTTGGAATATAAATCTCTAACTTTTCATCAAGCTGCTTTTGGTCTTGACTCATTAATTTGTCATAGTTCTTTAATCTGGCTTTCTGTTTGGTTTGGCGACCTTTAGCTCCTTGTCTAACCCATTCCAATTCACGCTCCAGCGTTTTTTGACGCTTAGAAGCCTGTTTGCTTTCTTGTGCCAACCGCTTGGATTTCTGGTCCAACCAACTAGAATAATTTCCTTTCCAAGGTATTCCTTCCCCCCTATCCAATTCTAAAATCCAACCAGCTACATTATCTAAAAAATATCTATCGTGTGTTACTGCGATTACAGTTCCTTTATATTGTGCCAAATGATGCTCCAACCAATGCACGGATTCTGCATCCAAATGGTTAGTAGGCTCATCTAACAATAAAATCTCCGGTTCCTGTAGTAATAGTCTACAAAGTGCAACACGTCTCCGCTCGCCTCCAGATAAAACACCTATTTTTTTATCTGAATCTGGAGTACGCAAAGCATCCATGGCTATTTCTAGTTTGGTATCCAACTCCCAAGCATTACTGGCGTCAATCTTATCCTGAAGCTCAGCCTGCTTGTCCATGAGTTTTTGCATTTTGTCTACATCTTCATAAACCTCGGGCAAACCAAACATATCGTTAATCTTATTGTACTCATCTAAAATCGCAACTGTCTCAGCAGCTCCTTCCTTAACCACTTCCAAAACGGTTTTGTTCTCATCCAACTGTGGTTCTTGTTCTAAATAACCTACGTTGTAACCAGGTGAAAAAACTACATCACCCTGAAAGTTTTTATCTACCCCAGCAATTATTTTTAATAGTGTTGATTTACCAGAACCGTTAAGTCCTAAAATCCCAATTTTGGCGCCATAAAAAAAACTGAGATATATATTCTTTAATACAGGGGTATTGGCATTCTTGTAAGTCTTGGTAACCCCAGACATTGAAAAGATGACCTTCTTATCGTCAGACATTATTTGCTAAAATTAAAAGTTGAAAGAAAATTAAAATATTAAACCCGTCCTTTGAGCGCGTTAAAAACCCAAGCAATGGCAAAAAAACCTATTCCGACAGCTCCAAAACCATATCCGGCTACTTCATCATATTTGAATGCACCGAGTGCTATCATACCAACCCCTACAAAAATCATTATAAATGTGGCCCATCCCAAAATTGTATTTTTATCCTTCACTGTATGGTATTTTTTTGTATAAAATCAAATATCGTAAAAAATGAACAATCTGTAGTCATCTTTTAATTTTCAAAAGGGAACCTTACTCCTCCCTTTTCACGTATTTCATCCAAAAGCATTATGAGTTCTAAACTATTTTTATGCGACCACAAGGAACTTTCCAATTTATTTTCTTCAAGACATTTGTTAACCTCCATAATTTCATGGGTATAGCCATTACCAACTTTAGGCAATTCTATGTTTTCGACTATATCATGGGTTTTTAAACAATAACCATCTGTCTCATGAAAACGAGGTTCCAAGGTTATACTTCCCTTAGTACCTGAAACTTCTGCGCTCATCCGAGAATCATTTCCTAAGCTACTACTTAATATAGCCTGAGCATTTTTATACTGAAATATAACCGAGGTCTGAATTTCTGTTCCATTTTCATTAAAGTTGGAAATTGACTCTATTCTTTTTGGTTTTCCCAAAAGCAAATAAGCTAAAAAAACTGGATAGATGCCTATATCCAGAATTGATCCTCCCGCTAAATCCAAGTTAAACAATCTTGATTCCTTAGGCCTATCCATAGCATAAAAAGCAAAATCCGCATTGATATACTTTAGCTCTCCAATTGTCCCATTCTCGGTAATCTCCTTTATTCTTCTAATGGTCGGATTAAAGCGAGACCATAAAGCTTCCATCAAAAAAACATTGTTTTCTTTGGCGACGCTAATCATTGCCGCAACTTCTCTTACATTAATGCCCAAGGGCTTTTCACATAATATATGCTTGCCCGCTCTCATCGCTCTTATGGACAGCTCTTTATGAAAGGTATGAGGTGTAGCGATATAAATTACATCAACCACATCACTGGAAAATAAACTATCGTAGCTATCGAAAACGTTTTCAACTTGATAAGTATTGGCAAACTCTTGTGCCCGTTGCAAATTCCTTGAGGCAACTGCAGTTAATTGAGCTTCAGAAACTTGAATTAAATCCTCAGCAAATTTCTGGGCAATTTTTCCAGGCCCCAAAATACCCCATCGTATCTTACCTCTCATAGTCGTTAATCAAATCAGGATTAGTGCTTATCTTTAGGCATCAAAAGCTTAAGCAATCTATTTATGGACTTAAAGTTCAATCAAAACGAAGACCAAAATAAACTAAAAGTCTCAGAACTAAGAAAACGACTGGCTAAAGTTAAATTAGGTGGTGGAAAAAGTCGTATTGAAAAGCACCAAGCTAAGGGCAAAATGACCGCTAGGGAAAGAATCGATTTTCTTCTAGATACTGATAAAGATGCAATTGAAATTGCTGCTTTTGCCGGACAAGGCATGTATGAAGAACATGGCGGTTGCCCATCTGCCGGGGTAGTTGTCAAAATAGGCTATGTAAAAGGTAGACAGTGTGTTGTTGTGGCTAATGACGCTACTGTTAAGGCAGGTGCATGGTTTCCCATAACTGGGAAGAAAAATTTACGAGCGCAAGAAATTGCAATAGAAAACAGATTACCAATCATTTATCTAGTGGATAGTGCCGGTGTTTATCTTCCGATGCAAGATGAAATTTTTCCAGATAAAGAACACTTTGGTCGTATTTTTAGAAATAATGCTGTAATGAGCAGTATGGGTATTACCCAGATCTCTGCGGTTATGGGCAGTTGTGTAGCTGGAGGAGCATACTTGCCAATTATGAGTGATGAAGCACTAATCGTTGATAAAACTGGCAGCATTTTTTTAGCAGGAAGCTATTTGGTGAAAGCAGCGATAGGTGAAAGTATTGATAACGAAACCCTAGGTGGAGCAACAACACATTGTGAGATAAGTGGAGTCACTGATTACAAAGCAAAGGATGATGCCGCAGCTTTGGAAACCATTAAAAATATAATGGGTAAAATTGGTGATTATGATAAGGCTGGCTTTAACCGAATTGAAATTAAAAAGCCAGGCAAAAAAGAGGAAGATATTTACGGTATTTTACCCGCTTCACGTTCTGACCAATACGATATGGTGGAAATTATTGAACGTTTGGTTGATGAGTCAAAATTTGAGCAATACAAAGCCGATTACGGAAAAAGCATTTTAACTGGTTATGCACGTATTGATGGTTGGGCGGTAGGAATAGTTGCCAATCAACGAAAAGTAGTGAAAAACGGCAAGGGAGAAATGCAATTTGGTGGGGTCATATATTCTGACTCTGCGGATAAGGCCACCCGTTTTATTGCCAATTGTAATCAGAAAAAAATTCCATTGGTATTTTTACAAGATGTTACCGGGTTTATGGTAGGAAGCAAGAGTGAACATGGTGGTATTATCAAAGACGGAGCAAAAATGGTAAACGCAGTAAGTAATTCCGTAGTACCTAAGTTTACCATAGTCATTGGAAATAGCTACGGAGCTGGCAATTATGCAATGTGTGGTAAAGCCTACGACCCAAGATTAATAGTTGCATGGCCGAGCGCAGAACTGGCAGTAATGAGTGGGAACTCAGCGGCCAAGGTATTGTTGCAAATTGAAAAAGCTTCTCTGGAGAAAAAAGGAGAAAAAATAACCTCAGAAGAAGAAGCTGAACTTTTTAAAACCATAAAAGACCGCTATGACAATCAAGTCTCTCCGTATTACGCAGCATCCAGAATATGGACAGATGCAGTCATAGACCCTTTGGAGACCCGAAAATGGGTTTCAATGGGAATTGAGGCTGCTAACCATGCTCCCATTGAAAAGCAATTTAATTTAGGGGTTTTGCAGGTTTAGTTATTATCTAGCTACTAGTTTACTGCCTACAGAGATATTAAAAAGAGATTGGTTTACATTTTTCACACTCAATTTAAAAACTTTTACTTCCTTACGCTGAGAATAGGGAGCAAAGTAATATTCAATATTCTCGTAACATCTTCTACTTTGATATGAACCGTTTTCATGCCCTGATAACTATATTTAAGTATATCTCCAATATTGGCCTGGATAGCATACTTTCCATATTCATCGGAAAAGACTGATTTTGATTCTCCTTCTATTGATACGGAAACATTTGAAATAGGAAGTTTCCCATCACTTATTGAGCCAGATATGTTCTTATTCCCATTTTGGGGGAAACAAAATGAAGTGGAGAGTAAAAAAAGAATTAGTAACTTTTTCATAGCTAGAATTTTTATGTATTCAGGTTACAAAATTTTGAAATAGTAATTGTTTCCTACTAACCGCTAATTAGTTGCCCTGATGCGATTTAACCCTTGGAATCAATAAAAGTTCCGTTTGTCTTCCATTTACATATCTAAAACCATTTTTACCATAAAATCCAGCCTCTTCCAGCATAATTCTAATATCCCTTACCCATTCTGTAACAGTAATAGTAGTGTTCAATTCTATGGCATAAACAGTATTGGGATTTAAAGGGTAATTATCACCATCATCCTTCGTAACACCTCCCTGCGAATCCCACATGCCTATTGTTGTTCCTGCGGAATGCCCATATAATCCTAAAGGATGTGTATATATTGCTGGTTTAAGGCCAGCTTCTCTTGCTTCTTTCAATGACTTGGCCAAAATCTCATTTCCCGTTTTACCTGTTATCATATTTTTGGTCAAGAAATCCTGGACACGATTTCCATCTCTCAAGCCGTTTACAAGAAAATCAGGAGCTTTTTTCTCTTCTGGTTTTAGTACATAGGCCAATTCTTGACAATCAGTATTTAATCGCAAATAAGTAATTCCAAAATCGCAATGCAATAAATCTCCTGGCAAAATAACCGTATCGTCTGGTCTGCCTGAAAATGAATATAAATGACCTACTAGTTTTTCACTTGTTCTTTGGACATCAACAGTGGGATGAAACCATGTCTCAAGTCCCATATCTGTTACTTTTTGACGCATCCACCATTCCACCTCGGTAGTCGTAGTAATTCCAGGTGTAATCACTTTTTCTGAAAAAGCCCCAGCAATAATATCATGGGTTATATCAACCAATTGGTTATATATGACCATTTCGCGTTCAGTTCGAGTCTCAATCCAACGTACTGCAAGCTGCTCAGCAGAACCAATCCTATCACGGTATTTTTTTGGGAGATTTTGCATAAATTCATCATAATCGGTTTTATCAAGACCATCTGCAATATTATGGTCTTTGGAAAAATTCAATCCAATTTTAGACGGGTTTCGTTCCCCAATTATCTGTATCAAACGTTTCCACTGGTCAGGCTCTTTTTCTTTATCCCATGCTGAAGTAATACTTTTCCCCACGTTATATCTGGCAACAGCCAACTTATCAATTGTATTGTTCCTCTTGTCTCTATAAAAAACTAGTATTGTCCTTCTCCTGGCGTTGAGCCAAGTAGCAGGTAACATAGTTTTTAGAACAGGATCTTCGTTGTATTCTCTGGAAATAAGAATCCACATGTCAATACCAGTCTTATCCATTAACTCTGGTAAGAGATTATTGAACTTATCTTCCAAAATTTCATCCACTACCCTAGCCCGTTCAATTTCAGGCAGAATTTGTTGAGCATTCAATAAAAATGGAAGAATAAAAAAGATAAGAAGTAATCGATTTTTCATTTGATATGGTTGTATGAAATGAAAAATACAAAATATTAATTAGTAAGTGCCATTTGTAATGTTTGAGCTCTTAGAATCTTCCCATTTGAGCTTTCTATAAATTGATTTGGATTTAGAACAGCTTTTGGAACCTCAAATTTGGTTAAACTTTTTACGGATTTGATTTTGGACAATAAGCCTTCAGCATCAATCCCTCCTTCAATGAGCAACACTAACTTTTGACCTAAAGTTACATCTGGAATGCCTGCTACAAAGAATCGATTTTTAATCACTGAGCTTAACTTAGCCTCAATCTGCTCTGGAATTAATTTGATGCCTCCTGAATTGATTATTGAGTCATAACGCCCGAGCCATTTAAATTCATTTTCTGAAATCAGTTCGACTATATCATTAGTAGTAACTTTTCCATCACTAATTTTTGGAGCATCTATTACCAAACAATCCCTATTATCCTTAGTTATAGAAATATTAGGGAGTACTGTGAAATAATTTTCTCCAATAGACGACTTCTTATTCAATCTTTTTGCAGCTATATGGGTAATGGTTTCAGTCATTCCATAAGTTTCATAGACAGAAGCTTGTATCTCTCCGAGGGGTTTTAACAAATCATGTCCTACCGGAGCGCCACCGATTATTAATGTTTTTATACTATTGAGTTTATTTAAAGAATTTTGTGCTTGCAATGGAATCATTGCAGTAAAATCGTATTCCGTTGTTATTCTAGATATTGGGTTTAAATTTGGTTTTACATAATCCAATTCCAAGCCTAAAACCATAGCCCTTACCAACATCATTTTACCCGCAATAAAATCGCAGGGTAAACATAACAAAGCAGAACTACCTGGAATCAAATTAAAAAAAGAACCTGTGGCCAAAGCAGAATTGACCATTTGTTTTTTTTGTAGCTGTATTTTTTTAGGTTTTCCAGTAGAGCCTGATGTAGATACACTTATGCCTTTAGAATTACCTAACCAATCAAGTAAAAAATCTCCAATTGAAATCTCATGCTTTTCGCCTTCTTTAACTAGGTCATAAGCAACTTCTGTGAGTTCTTGAATTGAATGGGATTTCCCATTAAACTTAAATCTTGGGTGGATTTCCATCTTCAAGGGCTAAAAATTCTTCTTTGTCCATCACTTTACCAAAAAGTCTTTGGTTCCAATTTGTCCACTTGTACTTTTTAGAGAAAATGAACAATAGAATTGGAAATACTACAAAAACCGGAACCAAGATTTCTGATAAAACTGCTCCTTCTGCCACGGCAACATTTTTAAAAATTGCATCTGCTTGCAAGGCGCCCCAATCATATGTAACCAACAAAACTCCAAAAAGGTTATTCGCAGCATGAAAACCCAATGCCAGTTCTAAACCTTCATCCATCAAGGTTATTATTCCTAGAAAGAAACCAGTTCCTATATAATAAATTAAAAGAATATACCCTATTTTTCCTATTTCTGGATTGGCAATATGCATTAGCCCAAACAAAACAGAAGTTACTATTAAAGGCAACCATTTATTCTTAACCCAAATACCCAAACCTTGCATCATATACCCTCTAAAAAGATACTCCTCAAAACTAGTTTGTAAAGGCACTAGTATGATAGCTATGGGCAGTAATATTAAAAACTTTCTAATATCAAAATTATTAATAAAATCCTCTGGCGCCAAATAATACACGCTGGCTAGGGTAAAAGCAGTTGTAATTGCTCCCCAAATAAAAAAAGAGGTGAAAATACGCCCCCAATCTATATTTTTTCTTGATGTTGTTAATGATGTTATCGATTGCGGATGCACCAATTTTGTCCATCCTAATACTACAAAAAGACCCACAGCCAAAATACCAAGGTTAATAGCTAGGACAGCATTTTTTCCAATCATTTCAATTAAACGATTCATCATTACATCAACTGGTTCATCAGACATTAACACTGTGATGTAATTTAAAACCATGAAGCCTATAAAACCAATCGGAATAAATAAATATTTCCATAATTTTAAATCACCTCGATAACCTTGTTCTACGTACATAGTTTTTCTTTTATATCTGATTGCCAAGATAAATCTTTTCCATAATATAAATTACCCTGTTCAACTTTTAAAGGGCTATCAAAATTATTAGTGAAAAGGCTTCCTGTACCAAGACCTTGTGGCAATGGGTTTTTCATAGTATATGTCCATTGTGCGATAGCGTTTAGGCCAATATTACTTTCCAATGCACTTGTAATCCACCATCCAATGTTAAGTTGTTCGGCAAGCGCTATCCATTCTTGCGAACCTTTATAACCCCCTACTAAACTAGGTTTAAGAATAATGTACTGAGGCTGTATGGTCTTGAGCAATTCACTTTTTACTTCCAAAGAAGTTATCCTAATCAACTCCTCATCTAGAGCGATTGGTAAAGGTGTTTCATTGCAAAGTTGTTTCATCATCTCCCATTTACCCTGTTTTATGGGCTGTTCAATTGAGTGTAAATCCAACTTTGATAATTGCTCTAATTTGGAAAGTGCTTCTTTAGCCTCAAATGCTCCATTGGCATCTACCCTAAGCTCAATCTCATCTTTACTGTACTTTTCTCTAATTGAACTTAACAAAGCAAATTCAGTATCAAAATCTATCGCACCAATCTTCATTTTAATACAACTGAAACCTGATTCAAGTTTCTCAGCAATTTGCTCTAACATAAACTCTTTGCTGCCCATCCAAATCAATCCATTGATTTCAATTGGGGACTCTTTGGTTGTAAAGTTGCTTGGAAACAATTCAAACGAGTTATTAGAGGAAAAAGATAAAAAGGCTTGTTCCAATCCAAACTGAATTGAGGGGAAATCCAATAACTGCTCCAAAAGCTTTTCAAGACCCAAATAGATGTTCTCGCAGACCCATTTTAGTTTGGCCTCATAATTTGGCACATCATCAAAACTTAAACCTTTTAGCAAACCACATTCTCCAATTCCATAGTTATTATCACTTTGCAGTAAAATGAACCATGTTTCTTTAGTATTCAACACACCTCTAGAAGTTCCACTAGGGCGTTTAAAAATAAGTTCATGCTTTTTATATGATGCTCTCATCTACTAATCAAAATTAACTATATTCTACGCCTAAATAAATTCTTATGCCTAGAATTGACGGAAAAACGGTTTGGATTACTGGAGCTTCATCGGGTATTGGTGAAGAACTTGCCTATCAACTTTCCTTGAGAAATTGTAAACTGATACTTTCTGCAAGGAGAAAGGAAATGCTAGAAAAGGTAAAGGATAAATGCGCTAACAAGGAAAACATCTATATTCTGCCTTTAGACATCATAGAATTTGAGAAAATGAACGATAAGGTTGAAAAAGCCTTATCAATTGTTGGTAACATAGATGTTCTAGTGAATAATGCAGGAATAAGCCAGCGCTCTTTAATTGCTGAAACTGATTTTAGTGTATATCAAAAAATGATTGATGTGGACTATTTGGGTACAGTTGCTTTAACCAAAGCTTTGTTGCCTCATTTTATAAAACAAAAGTCTGGACACTTTGTTACTGTGAGTAGTTTGATGGGGAAATTTTCATCTCCTTATCGCTCTGGCTATTGTGGAGCCAAGCATGCACTGCATGGTTTTTTTGATTCCTTACGAATGGAACATGACAAGGATAATATAGATGTAACGATGGTATGCCCTGGGTTTGTAAATACAAATATTGCCAAAAGTGCATTGACTGGTGACGGTTCTCAACAAGGAGAAAACGACCAAGCCACTGAAAATGGAATTACCACTGAAAAGCTATGTTCAAGAATGGTCAAAGCAATCGAAAGAAAGAATTTTGAGATTTATGTGGGAGGTAAAGAAACTAAAGGAGTTTATGTAAAACGTTTTTTTCCTAAGCTCTTACACAAACTAGTTCTTAGAAGTACAGTAAAATAGGTTAATTGAAATTAAACCAAAAGCGAACACCCTCACCGGATTTGTCTACATTTAATTTAGACTGCAGTTGATTCACCAAACGGTTCATTAATCTTATTCCCATTGAAGAATTCGCTCGTTCATCCGTATCATCAGGTAATCCAACACCATTATCAGTATACTCAAAATATCCCTGTTCCCCATTCTTTCTAAGGTGAATATATATTTTACCGTTTTCATCACTTTCTGGGAAAGCATATTTAAAAGAGTTGGAAACCAGTTCGTTTAAAATTAGCCCAAAAGGTATGGCTCTGTCAATATCCAGTTCGGTCCCCTCAGCATCAATGGTAATACTGATATTATGCCCCCCTTTTTTATAAACTGATTGTACACTGTTGATTAGGCTTTCTATGTAACCTTGCATTTCAATTACTGAAAGGTCTTCATTTTGATATAGCTTTTGGTGAATCAAAGCCATTGCTTTTACCCTACTCTTTCCCTCTTCCAATGCTTCTATTGCAGCTTTACTTCTAGTGTTTTTAGTTTGGAGACTTAGCAAACTTGAAACCATCTGTAAATTGTTTTTTACCCTATGATGAATTTCCTTTAATAGAGAATCTTTCTCTTTGAGTGAATCTTCTATAATATGCTTTTGCTGTGCGATTAACCTTTGGTTTTTTATACTTTTTAAATAAGCATAAACCAAACCAGCAAACCCGAGCAAAGTAAATATCAAAGAAATAATCACAAGGTTAGTACGCTCGCTTGCCTGTTGCATCTCACTTCTAAACTTTTCATTGGCTGCTTTTTGCTCATTGATAAGTTTACGCGAGTTTTCTAAATCAGATGTGCCAACTATGGCAACTAATTGTTGGTTTAATATTGACTGTTCTTTCGCTTTTAATGAATCTATGATACGTTCATTATTCTTATAGTATATAGAAGCTGTCCTGTAGTTTTCTGTCCTATCATAATAATTCGCCAATAAACGATTTAATCTTAATTGTTGTTGCACAGTCACAACACTATCTATCTTATCTAAATTTCTTTTTGCTGTCCTGTAGTTGCTTAATTGTAAGTGGGCGTTGGCAAAATTTAAGGTGTTATCAACTATTTGGGCTTGATACCTATCATTATCAAATTCCTCAAAGACATCAAGACTTGACTTCAGGTAAGGGAGTGCTTCAATGTATTGCTTTAATCCAACATGGGATTTTCCAATATTACCTTCTATTTCTGCTTTGAGCAGTTCAATTTCAAAAAGTTCGTTCTCAGATTTTTGCTTGGTTAAATCATTGATAAAAAGTTCCAGAAAAGCATTGGCTTTATTAAACTCTGTAATGGCAGTTGGCTCAGATTTATCCAACCTTAGATAATTTCCAATTTTATTATGGTACTTGGCCTTGCCAAAATGGTCATTATCGGCAATGGTTGTACCCACGGTCATGATGTACTTTTCCATGGCCCTTCTGTACAAGCCCATCTTTTCATAAATATCATAGAAAGCAACCCCTTGTGTATAACCAAAAGTCTTCTTTTCTTCTCGTGTTTCAATTTGTTCATTGAACATTTGAAGCTTACCATAATTCTCATCTAAAATTGTAAGCAGTATTTCCAATGGTCTTTGTCCAAGTGAATCCTTATTTTTTGGCAACTCTTTGGCAATGGCGATACTCTTATCATAATCACCTAAGTCATTGTACAATTGTGCTTGTATTAACTTATACAAAACTATTTCTGAAGAATCATTGATTTTTTCAGCGCTGTTGAGATATACTTTTACATCATCTAGCCAATCATAAGCTGAGTTCTGTGTATATCTATTAGGGGTTGCAAAAAAGAATTTAAATTTTTCAACAGCTCCTTCCGCATTTCTAAAAGTTTCCAGTAAATCTATCCTCTCAGTTTGGATTGATTGCGCAGATATCCAACCCATTGTGAAAAGGCCTATAAGGACAAATATTTTAGCTTGCTTTGGCATTATAATTTACTACTATACTTTAGAAAACGTTCTATTTTAAAATAACTTATGTAAAAGCTTTGAACGTATTCAATCAAAATTACTTCTATATGTACTAGGTCACAATGTTTTGTTGTAAATCAAATGACTTAAGTGGTATAACCACTAAAGAATAGTTAGTTGGGGTGGATTTTACAACAAATTCACTCTGCCCATTAAAAAAAGACCATACAATGAAGTATGATCCTTTTCATATTTTAATAAAGTAAGATTTGTTGGCACATAAATTTCTATCAAAATTATGATGAAACGCATACCATATCCCTAAAATGTTGTGAAAGTGCCAATTTCTGTTGTGAAACCATTTTAAGTATATGTGAAAGTACATTTTATCGATGTTTTGTGTACTTAGTGGATAATCTATTTAAACTCTATAAAATTTAAAGCACAAAAAAAGCCCTATCTTTTGGATAAGGCTCTTTTACGAGAACACTATATGAAAATGAAAAAATTTACTTTCTTTATTATTACATCGTAAAAGTATGGCTCATTACTCTCGAACAGAAATTAATGTTGTGAACTGAGCTTTAGATGTGGTTTAGAGCCATATTACTGTACTCTATAGTAACTATAAATACAAAGGCACCTATAGGAATAGGTGCCTTTGTATTTACGTGGTAATATCTTATTTATGAATTCATTGATGAGATAATAAATTCCTTAAAATCTTTAGAGATTGGGATTAGGGTATTATTTATCATAATGTCTTTGGAGTTAATAGCATCTATATGATCCACATTAACAATATAAGATTTGTGCGCACGATAAAATTTTCCTTTGGGCAATTTTTCCAAGTAGTCCTTTAACGGAGATCTTACCAAGAATTTCTTGTCTACTGTATTTACTTCTAGGTAAACGTTATCCGCTTTTATGAATTGAATATCTCCAAACTGAATTCTGTAATACAGATGTTGCTTTTTTACAAAAATGGAATCTTTCAAAACGGAGTTAGACATAAAACCATCCTCCACATCGTTTTCACCGCTGTTATTATTACTCGCTTTGGCAGAGTAATTAAAATTTGACAGTGCTATTTCTATAGATGTGTAAAGGTCTTGTTGCTCAAACGGTTTAACTAAATAACCGTCTGGTTTTACGGTTTTGGCATTTTCAACAGTTGCCTTATCAGAATTTGAAGTAACAAATACAAACGGAATGTTATAAACATCTCTTATATGTTTTCCTAAATCTATTCCTGTCTTGTCCGAAGCAAGTATAATATCAATTAGAACTAGGTCTACGTGATTGTTTTTTAAAACTTCAACCGCTTGTTCGTAAACGATGACATTATCAACAACTTCATAACCTATTTCTTCCAACATGGACTGCATATCATCAGCAATAATGACGTTGTCCTCAACTATAAGAATCTTTATGGGGTGTTCCAAAATAAGCTGGTTTACATTATTCTAGTGAATAAAATTACGAAAAATAATTAACTGCTATATAAAACAAGCATGATAGCAGGAATGTACTTAACGCTAATTTTTTTAATTCAGTATCTAATTCAACTGGAAATTTGGTCAAATACACTTTGCGCAGATGAACAAAGATTGGTAAGTAAGCAACAAAATAAAATAGTCTTGAATAGCCATTTAAACTAACAATGTAAAATAACACCATGCAAATAAGGCTTATGAGAAGTATGGTGTAATGGTACTTTTTTCCTCTATTAAAACCCATTTTTACAATCAAGGTATTCTTCCCATGATTTTTATCCGATTCAATATCCCTAAGATTGTTCAAGTTTAAAACCCCAACGCAAAGAAGCCCAATTGAAATAGCTGGTAATAGTGAAATTGTATCAATCGTTTTTGTATAAAGAAATAAAGTTCCTAAAACAGCAAGTAATCCAAAAAAAATGAAAACAAACAAGTCTCCCAACCCCTTATATCCATATGGAGACTCTCCCATTGTATATTTTATTGCCGCCCAAACACTAAACCCAGCCAACACCAGAAACAATAATGGATATAACAGATTTTTTAACCCAAAAGAATAGTAAATTAAAAGAAGGGCAAGTACAAAGCATACCAAAATGCTTATTACTATTCCAGATTTAAGTTCTCGTTTTGTAAGTATGCCACTTTGAAGAGCACGCCTGGGACCAACACGGTCCGCTGCATCCGTCCCTTTTACACCGTCTCCGTAATCATTTGCAAAGTTTGAGGTTATCTGAAAGGCAATTGTCGTGAGCAGTGCTAAGGTAAATATTGTGTAATTGCTAAATCCCCTAAGATTGGCCAATGAAGTACCAACAATAATTCCAGAAATGGATAAGGGTAGTGTGCGAAGTCTAGCAGCGCTTACCCATGCTTTGAATTTGCTCAATTAAAACGGATCTTCAATTTTAACGCGTTTTCCATCTTGATACGAAGCAACAAAGGCATCTTTAAAGCCCATTGTTACCAATTGCTCTCGGAAACGCCTTGCCTCATCTAAAGTTTCAAAGTTTCCAAGAGAATACGCGTAAAACGGATTTGTCTTTACAAAAAGCGTATTGGTCAATGCTTCAGAAGCTAGGGTGGCGTTATTATCAACAAAGGATTTCACTTGAACGGAATATATCTTCTCTTTTTCTAAAAACTCTTTTGCCAAATAGAATTCTTTCACTAAACTAAGTTCCTCGTTTCGTTGCTTCAAGTAATCAATACGTGACCTGAAAGTATCTATACTGTCAATAGCCTCTGTTAAAGTTGCTTGTTCACGGAAATTGTTTGAAGTTCTAAGGCCAGAAAAGAGGCCCCAAAGTCCAAAAGTTATCAAAAGAAAAAGGAATGTAACGCCTGCTAATACGTTACGCTGAATCTTAAGTTTTTTAAGATCTTTATTTTTAAAACCAATTTGGTCGAGAAGCCTTTCGTTGATTATTTGCGATTTCTCAATATCCTTATGCAAATCCAACAAATCATTTTCCTCAATAAATGGCATACAGCAATGAAATTAAAATTCTTAATGTAACTGCTAATTAAATAGTTATCAAATACTTAAAAGGCAGCTTTTTACAAAAGTAAAATTTTTGTCCTAACAAAAAAATAATGCATGGTTAAATCCATTTTTAACTGGCAAAAAGCAAGTTTTTACTGACAAAACCTCAAGATGACAACTTTACAATAACCGAATTCCATTAGGTTCCAATACTATTTTTCGCTCTCTGTACAAGGTGCCGATGCCTTTCTTAAAAGCTTTTTTACTTAGTTGGAGTGCGTTGCGTATTTCTTCCGGGGGCGATTTATCGTGCAATCCCAAAAAACCATTGGAGTCCTTGAGTTTCTGCAAAATGAGTTCGGCTGTTGGCTCCAACATTTTTTCACCAATGGGTACTAGAGAAATATCAATTTTTTTATCCTCTCTTATATTTTTAATGTAACCCTTTAAAGTATCCCCTATACTTAGGCTTTGGAATACATCGCTAAAAAACAAAAGACCTTTGTGCTTATTATCAATTATAGTTTCCCACCCTAATTCTGTTTTTCTACTTACTAATAAGGAAACCTCGTCGTTTTGTTTTTTTGTTATGTTTTCATTGTCTAAAAACTTATCTATCTTATTGGATGCGGTTAACCTGAATGATTGTTCATCCAAATAACAATGAACAACATATTTTGTGCCTTGCTCCATTTTTAATCGCTGTTCCCTAAAAGGCACCAACAAATGCTTCTCCAAGCCCCAATCCATAAAAGCCCCATATGCACTAACCTCAACAACCTCTAAAAAGGCAAACCCATCTCTAACTACATAAGGTTTTAGCGTTGTAGAAACTGGTCTCTCGCTATTATCCAAATAACAGAAAACTGTTAGTTTTTGACCAATCTCAATAGGATCAGGAACGTATTTATTTGGTAGTAGGATTTCGGTTCCCTCTTCATCTCCAAGAAAAAGTCCAACACTAGTACTCCTTAAAATTTCTAAAGTATTGTAATTTCCCAGTTTTATCATTCGACAAAAATAGAAATAAAAAAGCCGTCTCAATATGAGGCGGCTTTATGATATTTTAAAAACTATATCTTAATTATAGACAGATTCTTTTTTGAAATGCCTTGCCAACTGATAGTAAATAACCGCTCTATGCTTGTTTCTCTCGGAACGGCCATACTTATCAATAACGCTATTAATGGCATCCATAAGTTGTGGACTGTCTGAAAGCCCCAATTTCTTTATAAGAAAGTTATTTTTAACTGTTTCAAGTTCTTTGTCATCACTTCCCGAAACTTTTGAAGCATCTAAATTATAAATAGCTGGACCTAATCCTATAGCTACTTTAGTAAGCAAATCCATGTTTGGAGTTTCGCCAAATTTATCCTTGATATCGGCGGCATACTTTTCAATTAATTCGTCTCTTTTACTCATGATTGTTAGTGTTCTTAATGTTTATAATTATCCTAAGATATAAAATCAAAGTAACCGAGCAAAATTTTGTCATTTAACTTTCTTGGAGTAAATATTTCCAACAATTTTGGAGCTTTAGAACTATCGTAAAAATCTAAAAATGCTTTTTTTAGGGCATCCTCATCTTTTGCACATGTGTACTCAAAACCAAATTGTTTACATAAAAATTCAGCATTGGTTCTGTGTTTTGTTTCAAAAAAAGTTGAGAAATTTTCCGAATCTTCCGCACCAGGTAAAATCCTAAATATACCCCCTCCAGAATTATTGATTAAAATGATACGAAAGTTGTTCTTTATATAGTTGTTCCAAAGTGCATTACTATCATAGAAAAAGCTTAAGTCCCCCGTTATTATTAATGTAGGAGTTTCTTCATAAACTGCTGCCCCTACTGCTGTGGAAGTACTACCATCAATTCCACTGGTTCCCCTATTGCAAAAAACTCTTAATGAAGGATTCAAATTAAAAAGCTGGGAATAACGAACAGTTGAGCTATTGGCCAAATGTACTTGGTAAGTATTAGGTATTTCTTTAAGAATTTGATTAAATACAGAAAAATCTGAAAAGGGAATTCCCTTTAGATAAGATTCCCTTTTTCTTTCGTAATCATTTTTAACGCTGTTCCAAGTATCAAAATACTTACTTTTCACGTTTTCATTTTTAAACAACAAAAACTTCAAAAACTTATTCGGATTTGTTTTAAAATGATGTTCTAAAGAGAAATAAGTGTCATAAGCTTTAACTTCATCTACATGCCAATGATGTTTGGGTTTATAATTCCTTAAAAAAGCCTTTATCTTTTTAGAGACAACCAATCCGCCAAAAGTGAGCAATATCTCAGGTTGTAATTCTTTAAATAATGTATCAGAGTTATCGGACTTTTCAATTGGAAAAATAACGCTGTCTATGCTTGGAAAAAAATTGGGATGATGCAGGTTTGATGTTGTTTCGGTAAAAACAAGTACGGATGGGTCATTGCCCAAAATATCTAAAAGCTCTTGTTCAACTTCATTAGGATGGTTTACACCAATGAGTACCATCTTTTTTTTAGCCGTTCTCCAAAGTTTTTTGTAACTATCTATATCGCTCAGAACCCCTTCCTCAATAAATTCAAATGTTTCAGAAAGAACTTGTGTAAATCCAACCTCTTCATTAATTACTTCTACGTCATACAATGGTTCTTCAAAAGGAACATTAATATGAGCAGGTAGTTTTTTTTGAAAGACCACATTTAGTGCTTGCGTAATTTCTCTTTTGTTATAGGCATTAATATCTTTTTGTTCTTTCGAAAGTAAATCTGGTGCATATAATTTTAATCTTTTTTGCGCATGGCTAACATCCAATTTTAAATTGGCGGAATAACCAATATGCCTATTAAATACATTGTCTTGTCTAATAGTTTGTCCATCACCAACATCAATTTTGTAGGGAGGCCTATCAGCTGATATCACAACCAAAGGGATGGTGCTATAAAATGCTTCTGCTATTGCAGGATAATAGTTTAACAAAGCACTACCAGAAGTACAAACCAAGGCAGTAGGCAACTTTTGCTGCAACGCAATTCCCAGCGCAAAAAATGCTGCGCTACGTTCATCTACAATACTAAAACAATTGAAAAAAGAATCTTCGGTAAAAGTTATCGTTAAAGGGGCGTTTCTGGAACCCGGAGAGATAATAATATTTTTAATTCCTGTAGCTCTACATGCAGAAACTACTGCTTGGGCCGAAGGTATATTGGACTGCTTCATTCAGAGCAAAAATACGAACTGAAATTCTGAAAATAGAAATAATTAGTAGTAAGCTTAAAGCAAACTAAGCATTGTTCTGCTTTTATGTTGGGTCTCCTCCCACTCATTTTTTGCAGTTGATTGTTGTGTTACCCCTCCACCTACATAAATAGAAGCTTTAGTACTGTCTAACTTCATGCAGCGAAGATTTACGAATAATTGTGTCTGCTTGCCGCGATTATAATTTAGCTCTCCTAGAAAACCAGTATAATACTCGCGGTCGTAATTTTCATTATCAAGTATGAACTTTTTTGATAGTTCTTTGGGCACTCCACAGATTGCTGGTGTAGGATGTAATGCTTCAATAACGTCCGTTAAACTTATTTCTCTCTTTAACTCGCCAGTAATAACGGATTTTAAATGCCAAAGCTTGCCTGCTTTAACAGAGGTTACAGGCGTAACAGTACTCTTGGATATTTTTTCTGACAAAACTTCCTTCAGATAATCCGTTACCATTTGTTGTTCTTGCAATTCTTTACTGCCCCAGTCAGGCGGTTTATCCCCAACAATTGGTAAAGTTCCTGCAAGGGATATGGTTGTGAGAATACTATTGTCCAATCTTAGTAATGTCTCAGGAGTTGCCCCAAGCCATGTACCTAATTTAGGATGAAAAAGTATGTAATTAAAAGCACTTGGATAAGTATTGAGAAGAAGCTGAAATATTTCAAAATCAGTTTTTTTAGTCTCAGTAATAATTTTTCTAGAAAGCACTATCTTTTTAAGTGGTCCTGCTGTAAATAAAGAGACAGCATCATCTATTAATTTTAAATGTTGTTCTTTCCCTTTTTCAATTGGCTCGAATTTAGTGTTAACCTGATTGTTTTCAGCTTGATATGCTACTTTTAAAACTTCATTGCTCAAAAACAACAACGCTTTTTTAGAGGTGTCAAACGGTGAAAATACAAAGCCAGTTTTTGAAAAATCCAAAGTATATTCAACTTTATTTTTAGCTGGAAAGATAGCATTGACTGTTTTCGAATTTGGCTTTCGGTAAAGAACAAACGGCAAACCATCTTTTTTGCTCTTACTTGCTTTTGAAAGAAGCTCTTTAAATTCTTTATTTTCTTGGGAGGGCAATAGTAGTTAGTTTACAGTTAGAAATAAGCTCATCATCCTCATTCGTAATTTTTATCTCCCATAGTTGGGTGGTCCTACCTTTATGAATAATAGTTGCCTTAGCAAAAACATATCCCTCCTTTACACTCTTAACATGATTTGCAGAAATTTCGATTCCTCTAACATAAAACTCATTTCCATCAAGAAAAATGTAAGATGCTGCACTACCAACACTTTCTGCCAAAGCTACAGTGGCTCCACCGTGCAAAACCCCATCTGGTTGATATACTTTGGAAGTCACTGGCATCTTTGCAACCAAAAAATTTTCTCCTACGTCTGTAAAAGAAATATCCAATGTTTCCATTAATGTTCCCTTACAAATTTCATTACAGACATTAAGAATTTTTTCTTTGTGTGCTTCCATATTTCCTTTTTGTAAAATTAAACATTCCATACGATAAAAGGTGCTAAATTTATACTATGACTTCTTTTAAGAAAACAGTTAAATACCAGAATACGAATTCATACGAAACACTAAATGAACTGACTAATCACACAAAAAATATTTGGATTGTCTTCCATGGAATTGGATTTTTAAGTAAGTACTTTCTTAAATATTTTAAGGATATAAATCCTAATGAAAATTACATCGTTGCTCCACAGGCGCCATCTAAATATTATTTAAATGGGGAGTATAAATATGTGGGTGCAAGTTGGCTAACGAAAGAGGATACACAAACTGAAATTTGTAATGTTTTAAATTATATTGATGCAGTTTTAGACTCTGAAAAAATACCCTCTGACAAAAACTTGATTGTACTTGGTTTTTCACAAGGGGTTTCAATTGCTACACGATGGCTAAGCCAAAAAAAGAAGATATTTAACAAGCTTATCCTGTATGCTGGGGGAATTCCAAATGAATTGACAGCAAAAGATTTTGAATATTTAGATTTTAATGAAGCTTCTATCACAATTGTATATGGTGATAAAGATGAGTTTCTAAACAAAGAAAGGATTGGGTTAGAAAAGAAAAAAATACATTCCTTATTTAAAGAAAGTGCACAAGTATTGACTTTCGATGGTGGGCATGAACTAAAACCTGAACTGCTCAAACAATTTGAATAAGCCAATTACTCAGGTTGTTCCTCAACTTCTAAAGGAGGGTAATATTCAATTTTACGGGTAATATAGGTGTTTTCAGGAGTAGTTATTTTTTTGACCCAGTTCTTATTCTCGTTGTCGTCAAATTGAAATATAAATTCCTTTTCACTAACTGCCTTACCTTTTTTAATTACTTCTTTTTCCAACACACCATCTGTATTGTATTTAAACTGCCGTATTTCTTGACTTGCAAATCCGCCTTTCAAGTTGTCACTTAAAAATAGTTCTTCGTAGATAAGTATTCCATTTTCATCAAACCTTTGTTCCACAGCTTTATTAGGCTCACCGTCTACATATTCCTTAGTAAGAATTATTTTTTGTTCAATTCCTGATTTAGATTTCTTAATGGAAGTACGGATAGATTTCTCAATGACTCCATTAACAAAATATGTTTTGGTTGTCTCATTCTTAAAAGTTGAGTACTCTATTCTTGTCTCATCAACAGCATTTTCATGCGATGTAGTCACTTTAAAAATTCTGTCTTCTTCTCCGTAAACATATTCTTGAAGCTCCACAAATTCCTTGTCATAAGAAATAATTTGTTCCCTAACTATTTTTTGTTTGGTTGTATCTATTTTATAAAAGTTTGCCATTGAACTGGATTCATCCAAAACATTGTCCTTGTAACTCTCCATTCTTTTTTCCAACAAGAAGCCATTAGCATATTTATAAGAGGTGATATCTTGATCAGCTTCATTATAGGCGGTGATTGATTTTAACAGAAGTCCGTTCTCATCAAACTCAAATACTTCTTGACCATAATCTGTAATTACCGTACATTTTTTAACCTTACCATTAAGGTCAAAATCATTTGTAGTAAAAAGTTTTAGCTCTTGACCAAAAGATTGATAACCAAATAGTAAACAGATTAAAAAAAAGTAGAGGTAATCTTTTATCATATTGCAAAAATACTTTGATTTATGTCAATTGAAAAGCAAATGGAGTGCCAAACGTCGAAATTTACTCTAAGATAAAGTGGATTTCATTAGAATTTGCGATCAGGACTAAAAGAAGTAATATTCATTTCTGTTTTCTTATTAGATGAAATTTGGGCAACCAACTTACCAGTAATAGGTCCAAGGCTCCAACCCATCATAGCATGTCCCGTAGCGAAAATTAAGTTTTTATATTTTGAAGACTTTCCAATGTATGGTAGCCCATCCGGAGTGACTGGACGAAGTCCGCATTTAGCATCCTCCCTATCCATTTTTGGTATATGTAGATTTTCATAGAATTTTGAAGCACTATTCGCAATGGCATTTACCCTTTCTCTACGAATTGTAGTATTGATTCCAGAAAACTCCATGGTTCCTGCAAAACGCGTAAAACCCATCATAGGGGTAACTGCCACTTTAGCTTCCATCAAAATAGCTGGCATACTAATATTTGTATTGGTTTTCACATCAATACTATAACCTTTTCCAGCTTGCATTGGCAAATTAACCTTTAGCTTTTTACTTAGGTCAGATGTCCAAGAGCCAGCTGCAAAAATGACTTCATCTGCATTTAGGGTTCTTTTGGTGGTTTCTACAGACCTAATTTTTTGGTTTGATGAATGTATATCTATTACTTCTTCATTTTTATGGATTGTTACCCCCGTAGTGAGTAGATAGGAAATCATTTTTTCCATAAACTCATTAGGTGTTGTATGACCATCGCACTCATAATGGACTCCCCCAACTGCATTGATTTTTATATTTGGTTCAAGTTTATTAACACCATTACCATCAAGTCTTTTCACTTTAAGCCCCATAAATTTGGCCTTCTTGGCAATTTTCATCTCTTCGTCTCCTGCTTCTTGATTTTGATAAAGCATTAATAATCCTTTACGCTCTAAGTGGAAATCGCCTAAATCGCCTGATGATTTAATGCCTTCGAACAACTCCCTACTTAATATATTAATGTCTTTAATTATCGGGATAGCTTTTTCAACTTTACTTTTAGTAGAAGACCTTTTAAAATACCATGCCCATTTTATGAAATCTAAATCAAATCTTGGTTTCATATAGAAAGGGCTTGAAGAGTCAAACATATAACGTAAGCCCTTAGAAATCATACCAGGAGAAGCTAGAGGTACAATATGACTGGGTGTAATATATCCAGCATTCACATATGAAGCACCAGATAACATATTGGATTTATCCAGTATAGTAACTTTATTCCCCTCTTTTTCTAGAAAGTAAGCCGAACAAAGTCCTATAATCCCACCACCAATTATTACAACATTCTTTCCCATTTAAATAACCTGAAATCCATGTGCGTAAGGGTCGTCATCATCTATAGTGATTGTATTCTCTCCATAAATTTTTGCCCACCCCTTTATACTTGGAACAATTGCTGTTTTACCAGCTAAAGTGGTCTCTAGTTCAATCTTTCCTATAAAAGTAGAACCGATAAAACTCTCATGGACAAACTCTTCATCAACATCTAATTTCCCTTTTGCATGTAATTGTGCCATTCTTGCTGATGTTCCTGTACCACATGGGGAACGGTCTATGGCTTTATCTCCATAAAAAACCGCGTTTCTGCTAGAGGAATCAATATTTAAAGGTGTCCCTGTCCACAATATATGCGACACATCACGTATTGCATCATTCTCTGGGTGAATAAACTCATTTGAATATTCATAATTTATACGCTTGCGTAGTTTTTGAGATAACTGTATCAATCTAGATGCGGAATAATCTTGAACTCCTGAGAAATTATCTTGTGGGTCGAAAATTGCGTAAAAATTACCGCCGTAAGCAACATCAAAAGTTAATTCTCCCAATTCCGGTGATTCAATAGACAATCCACTCTTTGCCAAATAGCTTTTAACATTGGTCAACTTTACCCATTCAACTTTTTCTTTGGGTTTATGATATTCAATTTCCACAAGTCCAGCAGGAGTTTCCATCAACACTTTTCCTTGTGATTTAGGTTTTATCAACCCCCTTTCTATTGCAATGGTTATAGTTCCAATGGTTCCATGTCCGCACATAGGCAAACAACCACTGGTTTCAATAAATAATACGGCAACGTCATTATTTGGGCCGTGAGGCGGGTATAAAATACTACCACTCATCATATCATGCCCACGTGGTTCAAACATTAAACCTCTTCTTACCCAATCATACTCATTTAAAAAGTGTTTTCGTTTCTCGTTCATGTTCTTACCTACCAATTCTGGTCCACCTTCCGCAACCAAACGAACAGGATTTCCACAAGTATGGGCATCGATACATTTAAAGGTATGAACAGCCATAAATAATTAACGTGTTATAGTTTCTTTGGTTGAAACACCGTTTACAGACCTATTGATTTTAAGTGGATTCTCATCTCTTAATTCATCTGGCAATAAATTATTTGGCCAGTCTTGAAAACTAATTGGCCTAACCCATCTATTTATAGAATGAATACCAACAGCTCCAAATCTACTGTCCGTTGATGCAGGGTATGGCCCGCCATGTTGTATCGCTGGGCAAACTTCTACACCAGTTGGAACACCATTAAAAATCAACCTTCCAACTTTGCTCTGTAATAAAGCAATAGTCTGTGAAAAGTCTTTGATTTCGTCTTCTTCTGAAATCACAGTTCCTGTCAACTGACCTTCCAAACTATTGATAGCATTTTCTAGTTCTATATTATCTTCACATTGAACAATCATTGAGAATGGTCCAAAAACCTCCCTATGTAGGGATGGGTTAGCTATAAATTCAGCTCCGGAAACGCTTACTACCGCTTGATTCCCAAAATTGTCTTCCCGTTCTTCTTCTGTAGCAACTGTTGAAACACCATTTTGTTCTTGAATAAATGATTTGTTAGTTGAATAATTATTCTTAATTGCAGGATTAAGCATACAAAAAGGTTGAATTTTCAAAATCTCTTTTGCCAATTCATTCATAAAAGTTGTAAGTCCATCACCCCTAATTCCAAATAATAATCCTGGATTGGTACAAAATTGACCTGCCCCCAAGGTAATTGACCCTGCATACGTTTTTGCCCAATTCTTTGTTTTTAACTCTAAAGCCTTAGGAAGCAATACTACTGGGTTAACACTTCCCATTTCAGCAAAAACGGGAATAGGTTCTTCTCTCTCTGTTGCCATATCCAAGAGCGCTCTACCTCCCTTGATACTTCCCGTAAAACCAACAGCTTTGATATTTGGGTGGGAGACCAATTTTTCACCCACCTCAATGCCACTACTGTTTAAATTTGAAAAAATACCATTTGGCATATTCGTTTTTACTACTGCTTTTATGATAGCTGAAGCTACCAACTCTCCTGTACCAGCATGCATGGGGTGACTTTTAACCACCACTGGACACCCAGAAGCTAAAGCACTTGCAGTATCACCACCAGCAGTGGAATATGCTAAAGGAAAGTTGCTTGCACCAAAAACAGCTACAGGACCAAGGGGAATCATCATTTTACGAAGGTCTGGTTTAGGCATTGGAACTCTTTCAGGCAAGGAAGTATCAATTGTAGCTTGAACCCAAGAACCTTCATCTACAAGTGCGGCAAAAGACCTTAATTGTCCTACTGTTCTACCTCTTTCTCCTTTTGCCCTACCCTCGGGAAGTCCAGTCTCTTGGCAATATACCTGCATTAACTCATCACCTAAAGTCTCGATTTCATCTGCAATCTGATTTAAAAAAATTGCCCTTTCTTTTCCTGAAGTATTCTTGTAATCATCAAATGCATCAGTGGCCAAACTAACTGCTTTGTTTATTTCAGAATCTGAAGCTTCATGGAAAGTCCATTCGTTTTCAATATTTAATTTTGGGTTAAATGTTTTAAATGTTTCACTTCCTAAATTGGAAAGTGAATTCCCTATATAGTTCTTTCCTGTAATCATAATGATTTGTAATCTGGTAGATTTGGTCTAGTATTGACACCCTCTTCTATTATTTTTAGTACCTTATCCCTTTCTTTTCCTTGTAAAGGTAATCTAGGTTCGCGCACATACTCTGTACCAATCCCAGTGGCAACTTCTGCTAATTTTATATTCTGAACCAATTGCGGATTAATGTCCAATTCCAACAATGGTAAAAACCATCTGTAAATTTCAATTGCTTCATTAGTCTTTCCCGCTTTTGCCAATCTATAAATGGCTACCGTTTCCCTAGGAAATGCGCAAACTAAACCAGCAATCCATCCATCTGCCCCCATTAGAATACTTTCAAGTGCTAAAGTATCTACTCCAGAAAGAATCTTAAGTCTATTTCCAAATTGGTTTCTAATTCTAGTGATATTAGTAATATCCCTGGTAGATTCCTTGACGGCTTTAATATTGTCCAACTTTAAAAGCTCGCCAAGCATTTCTAGCGTTACCTCAATTTTATAATCTACCGGGTTGTTATAAATCATTATTGGTAAATCTGTACTTTTTGCAACGGCTTCAAAGTAAGTTACAGTTTCATAATCTGTGGCTTTGTAACGCATTGGGGGCAACAACATTAAACCATTTGCCCCATTTTCTTCTGCGTTCTCAGCAGCATTTATAGCATCTTTGGTAGATTGCTCTGCAATATTCATGATAACAGGTATTTCTCCATCAACCAAATCAACTGTTTTTTCCAACAATAATTTTTTCTCTTCCTTGCTCAATGTGCTGGCCTCTCCCAAGGTCCCCCCTAAAACCATTCCATTGACACCAGCATCTAACTGTGCCATAATGCTCTTTGAAAACATATCTAAATCCAAAGTGTCATCCTTAGTAAATTTGGTGGTTATTGCGGGCATGACCCCATCCCAGTTAAAATGCATAAAAAGACTTTTTTAATTCAATCCAAGATACATAAAGCATTTAAAACTAAATCTATTTCTAACCCCCACTTTATTAAACTTTTAGCTATTTTTGGTCAACTTATTTTTAAATTTTTCGAATGAAAAAAATACTTTTAATTACATCGTTAATTATAGCGTCATGTAATTCTTCCCAAAAAACTGTTTCTGATAGCAAAGTAGCTACAGTTAAAAACTCAAACCCTGTTCCTTATGCTGAAAGCATTACTGAAGATGAGTTAAAAGAACATTTGTACATCTATGCTTCTGATGAGTTCGAAGGTCGTGAAACTGGGCAGCCGGGTCAGAAGAAAGCTATCGAATATTTAAAAAAGCAATATGAAGCCATGGGAATTCCAGCGGCACAAACCAACGGGGATTATTTTCAAAAAGTTCCTCTAGAGATAGGCAAAGTACCTACCGGTACTATCACTATTGGTAATGAAGAATTTGAACTTGGTGAAGACATTTTAACCTTTACCTCTGCCCAGGGAAATCATTCTGAGATTGTATATGTTGGATATGGTATAGAAGATGGTGACTATTCTGACTATAAGGGGTTAGACCTTTCTGGAAAAATAGTGTTGATAAACGCTGGTGAGCCAGTTGACGAAAATGGAACTTATCTAATTTCTGGTACGGAGGAGAAATCTGTTTGGAGTAATATGTCAGAAGCAATGGGCAAAAAAACCAAACTTGCTTTTGATAAAGGAGCGGTTGGAGCAATCTACTTTGATGGTCAAAATTATCCGCGTTTTAAGCGCTATTTTGATTACATGAAAACAAATGATTCTGGCAGAATGGGACTTGCTGATGAAACTTCGAATGAGTTTGTAGTTTTAGTTAAAGATAAAGCTGCTAAAGCGTTAAAGAGTGATATTTTAGATGATAACAAACCAGCATCACTATCGGTAAAACTAGGTTTAAGTATTATCAGTGCGAATGATAAAGTTGATTCCGAAAACGTGGCAGCAATAATAAAAGGTTCAGAAAAACCAAATGAATATTTGATTATTTCATCCCACCTTGACCATATAGGTATTACTGCCGATGGACAGATAAACAATGGTGCTGATGATGATGGTTCTGGAAGCGTTGCCCTGTTAGAGATTGCGGAAGCATTTAAAAAAGCAGCCAGTGAAGGAAACGGTCCTAAAAGATCTGTAGTGTTTTTACATGTTACCGGCGAAGAAAAAGGGCTACTTGGTTCGAAATATTACACAGATTTCCAGCCTATCTTTCCGTTAAACCAAACCGTTGCAAATTTAAATATAGACATGATAGGAAGAATAGACCCTAAGAGAGAAGGAGACAGAAACTATGTTTACTTAATTGGTTCGGATAAACTTAGCACAGAACTTCATGAATTGTCTGAGGAAATTAATTCTAAATACACCAATATAGAATTAGATTACAAGTACAATGATGAGAATGATCCCAATCGTTTTTACTATAGAAGCGATCACTATAATTTTGCAAAAAATAATATTCCCATCATTTTTTATTTTAATGGTACCCATGCAGATTATCACAGACCCGGGGACACTCCTGATAAAATTGATTACGATCTATTGGAAAATAGGACACGATTGGTTTTTCATACAGCTTGGGAAGTAGCGAATAGAGCCAATAAGGTGGTTGTAGACAAGGCTACTGCGACAAAATAATCATTAAGAAGTTTTCATGAAAAGAGAAAGCCTCCTAAGAAGGAGGCTTTTCTATGCTAAGGGTGGAAGACCGGGTTCGAACCGGCGACCCTCGGTACCACAAACCGATGCTCTAACCAGCTGAGCTACAACCACCATTTAAACGGATGCAAATGTAATTTTTTTTGTGCTATCATTCAAAATAAAAATAATATTATTACTACGCTAAAGATGATTATCTTAGAGTAATCAAAAACCCTAAATTATTTAGATTGCTAATAGTAAAGTTTAAAAGTAATATTCCTACATACATAACTTTATTAAGTCTAATTGCAGTTTTTCTTTATACACCATTAATTTTTAGCCAACAGAAATTTTCAGATAGTATTCATGGTGTAATAAAAAAGATGAAGAATCAACAAGGTTTTCATTCAACAGATATAAAATATTTGAATTTACTTGGACCATTGGCCGAGAGCTATGTATATCAAAACAAGGACAGTCTATTAAAATACACACAAGAATTAAAAGAACTTAGTATTAAAGCAGAATATAAAAAAGGCATTCTGAATTCAGATTTAATAAGAGCTAGATATGAAGCTTTTAATGGGAATCCAAAAAAAGGAGCTGAAGACGCCCACAATCTATTTAATAAAGCAAAAAATCTGGGTTTAGATAGTTTAGCAATTGAAGCTTTAAATATTGAAGCTGTAGGTTGGTCATCGACTGGGGATTTTCCTAAGGGTTATGTTGCTTTTAAAAAAGCAGAATCCATCGCTGAAAGAATAAATCATCAAACTAAGCTTTTCACGATAAGAATGAATTTAGGTACCAGTTTCTCATTATTAAAAGATTATGATAAAGCACTGGAATATTACATTAAAAACTTAGAATCATTAAAAAATAAAAACCAACAATTTATACAGAAAGCCCAGTTAGAAGCAAATATGAGCTTTCTGTATTGGAAAAATGGCAACTATTCCAAAAGTAAATTTCATAATCTAAATGCAACAAAAGTTTTTGCCTCACAAAAAAATGCCGCATGGGAATCATTTTGTAGGATAACCCTTGGTGGAGTGGCAATCAAGGAAATGGACATTAAAGAAGCTATTTATCAATATTCACTAGCCAAGAATCTATTGAAAAACATGAATGATAAAAAGCGTGAAACTGACGCTAATTTAGGTTTTGCAGAAGCCTATTTAAGCAATAAGAACTTAAAACTATCGGAAGAGTTTTTACATAAAGCTATAGAAATTGCAACTGAAATAGAATATAAAGATGGGTTGTCCCTAGGTCACAATCTTTTGTATCAATTATACCTCTCAAAAGGAGAATTTGAAAAAGCTATAAAAAATTTAGAAATTTCACATAATATTTCAAATTCTTTAAGAGTCCAAGAGAATAAAACTCAGTTTTTAATGCTTGTTGCGCAAACAGAATATGAACGCGAACAAGAAAAACTCAAAATTGAAAGTGATAAAAAATTAACTCAACAAAAAGCAATTAATAGGATAGCAATTTTTGTGTTAATCATCTCATTAATAATCGGAACGCTTATACGTCAAAACTATATCAATCAAAAAAAGGCAAATAAAAAACTTAAGGAAATCAACACTACCAAAGACAAAATATTCTCCATTATAGGACATGACCTAAAAACTCCGCTATCCACACTTAATGAATTACTGGGGTTGTTTGAAAAAAAAGTAATCTCACCAAAAGAAATGGGTGAGCTAACACCAAGAATTCAAAAAAACGTTGATTATACCACCTTTACACTTAATAACCTCCTTTTTTGGGCTCAAAGCCAAATGAACAGTATAATGGCCCATCCTACAGAAGTAGATGTCAAAAAAATTATTGATGAGACCATCTCTGTTTTTGAGACTGAGGCCCATAAAAAGTGCATTGAAATCACAAACTCTGTTACTCAAAAATGTATGGTTAGGTTTGATTGTGAGCATTTGAGGATTATTTTCCGGAACCTTATCAATAATGCCATAAAGTTTACTCCAGAAAACGGTAAGGTTACCATAGGAACTAAAACTAGTGATGAAGAAGTTACAATTACCATCTGCGATACAGGAATTGGCTTTGACAAAAAGTTACTTTCAGAACATTTTACTTCTAGCGTAATGTTTACCACTAAAGGCACTAATAATGAAAAAGGTACAGGTTTAGGACTATCCATTTGTAAAGAATTGGCACAAAAGAACAATAGTCAGATTATGGTAGAACAAAATAAACCCGACGGAAGTTGTCTACTACTTAAAATCCCTACATAGGCCAAATACTGCTAATTTTTTAAAAAACATCGATGAAATGCATGTTTTTTAAGTTAAAACACACAAAATTTCGGAGTTCACAACATTAGTTCGTTGTCTACCTTTTATGTAAAGTACATTTACATAGTTAACCTACTTTAACAATCATGAGCTTCAATTTTCCAAAAATAGTTTGGAATTTACTTTTTAAAACAATCCTATTGGGGCTGGTTTGTACTATTACTATACCTACAATTTGTGCTCAAAATAAAAAAGTTGATAGTCTTACCCAGGTAGTCTACAATCTGCGCCAGAATAATAATTTATTCGAAAAGGATACGGCTTATATAAAACCATATACACAATTAGGAAATGCATACCGGTTTGTAAACTCTGACAGTTTGCTGTTCATAGCCAAAAAATCGCTAAGGTTAAGTAGAGAAATCAACTTTAAATTAGGAATCATTGAAGCTTTGGCCTTACATGGAAATTATTACTCGGATAAGGGTAAAAGTAAAAGAGCCATAGAAAATTATGAAAGAGCCTTAGGTATTCTCGAAATTGACCAGAATAAAAATCAAAGGCTAACTTTGATGAATAGTCTTGCAGGAGAATATGGCTATTTGGGTGATTATTCCAAAGCCTTAAGTGGTTATCTAAGGGGAATAGATTTAGCGACAGAGATGGATAACAAACTACTATTATCCATTATGAATGAAAACATAGCTAATCTATATGCATCACAAAACGATTTTAAGCAAGCAATAGCATTTTATGATAAAGTAATAACTATTAATGAAGAAATAGGTAACGAAATCATTGCAGCAGAAACATTTAGCAATATTGCATTGACATATTCAGAAATGAAAAAGTTTAACTATGCAGCATTTAATATAAATAAGAGTATTGCGACTTTTGAAAAACATCAAATTTTAGACTGGTTGGCATTTGCATATGAGGTAAAAGGTCGAATTTATTTAGATCAAAAAAAATACAAATGGGCATTATATTGGTATGAGCAGAGTAATTTAGTCCACAATAAGATAGATGATGAACGGGGCAAAATTGATATGCTAAATGGTATATCACAAACTTATTTAGGTCTCAAAAAAGATAGTTTAGCCATGGTTTACGCAGAAAAAGGTTTTACCGTTGCCAAAACTATCAGTTCACTTCAAGGTCAAAAAGAATGTGCAAATACATTATATAAAATATATAAAAGAAGTAATGATCATACCAATGCGCTTTCTTACCATGAATTGCATAAAAAACTTTCTGATTCTTTAACCAGAGATGATAATAAGAAGAGTTTATCGTTGTTAAAAGCAAAGTTAGATTACGAAAAACAAAAAGAATTATTAATAGAGAAAAATGATGAAGCTCTTGCCAGACAACGAGTTATTATATATTCAACATTAGCTATATTATTTATCCTTGGAGTAATCATATTCATTGTGGTACGTAGCCAAAAAATGCAAAAGCGATTGAACAAGAAGCTAAACCACAAAACTGTTTTAATACAAAGAAGGGAAATAGAGCTTACCAAAACGAACAAGACAAAAAATAAACTTTTCTCAATAATAGGTCATGATTTACGGGGTCCCGTAGGAGCTTTACAAGAATTATTACGTCTATTCTCCAATGGAGACATAAAAAAAGATGAATTGGATTCTTTTATCCCTAAGTTAAAATCTGATGTTGACAACGTACTTTTTACTCTTAATAACCTATTATCATGGGGACAATCACAAATGAACGGTTCCTCTACCAGGCCAAAGAATTTTACAATTAAGGGTATTGTGGATAGAAATATTAATTTACTTTCCGAAATGGCGCACCATAAATCAATTAAAATGATCAATCATATTGATGATACTCCAATGATATGGGCCGATCAAAACCAGATTGATATTGTCATTAGAAACCTTGTAAGCAATGCTTTGAAATTTACTCCTGAAAACGGTCTGATTACCTTTACAGCTGTGGAAAAAGGAAAATCTTGGCAAATACAGATAAAGGATTCTGGAGTGGGTATGACCCAAGATATACAAGAAAAAATATTCTCAGATTATTCAAATATTACCACATATGGTACCAATAATGAAAAAGGAACAGGTTTAGGCTTATCCCTTTGTAAAGAGATGATTGAAAAAAATAATGGTAAAATCTGGGTGGAAAGTAGAATAAACAAAGGCTCAATCTTTTATTTTACCATTCCAAAAGCTAAGAGTAGCTATCAAAGGGCCAGTTAGACCAAGTCGCTCACACTGTCAACAGCTAAATAGCGCTCAGCGGTAAATCCTTCAGCATATTCCACTCCTACTAACCTTCCCAAATCACGAGCACGATAATTAACACTATCCATAAAGTTTTTACTGCTTATTGGAGTCTCAGGCTCGTTACTTTTTGGGTCATAAAATTGAGTACTATATGCAAGTATTGCTTCTATTTTCTTATCAATAAAATTTGAGACGTCTACGACAAAATCAGGTTCTATATTTTTCCATTGAATGTAGTGATAAACAACTCTTGGTCTCCATGGTTTTTGGGGCTTATCATCTTTGCTGATTTTTGTTTCAATCTTTATCAAGCCACTTAAAAAACAAGCGTCGCTAACCAATTTACTACCTTTTCCATGATCAATATGACGGTCATCAATCGCATTACATAGAATTATTTCTGGACGATATTTTCGTATCATTTTTATCACTTCAATCTGATGCAATCTGTCATTGACAAAAAAACCGTCGGCAAAACCAAGATTTTCACGAATACTGACCCCAAGTATTTTCGCTGCCTTTTCTGCTTCTATATGTCTTGTTTCAGCTGTACCACGGGTACCTAACTCCCCTCTTGTCAAATCAACAATACCTACTTTTTTACCCTTTGCAATTTCTTTTGCTATGGTGGCACCAGCACCAAGCTCCGCATCATCTGGATGTGCTCCAAATACCAATATATCTAACTTCATTATACTAAAACTGATTTTGACTTTATTCTCACCAATGCTTGCTCAATATCATCCATTAAGTCTTCGGTTTCTTCAATTCCTACAGAAAATCGAATCAATCCATCTTTAATCCCTTGCTTTTTTCTGTCATCTGGGCTCATCAATGAGTGAGACGTCAACACTGGTAATAGCATAGTACTTTCTACACCAGCCAAACTCATGGATGGTTTTATTAATTGCAAGGACTTCAAAAACTCCAAAGGATCTAACGCTTCTGCAAGTTCAAAAGATAGCATTCCGCCAAAACCATGCATCTGCTCCTTAGCTAACTTATGGTCTGGATGTGATTCTAAACCTGGGTAATAAACAGCATCCACATCATCTGTTTTCGTTAAAAATTCTGCCAATTTTTGTGCATTCGCATTTTGGGCCTTAACTCTTAGTCCCATAGTTTTTAAACTACGTTCCAATAACCATACGGTCTGGTCGCTTAAACTCCCACCAAAGCAAATTGAAGATTCCCAAATTTTATGAATGTACTCTTTAGAAGCAGCTACAGCGCCAGCGCAAATATCAGAGTGGCCACCCATATATTTTGTTGCACTATGTATGGCCACATCTATTCCAAAATCGATGGGGTTTTGATTGATTGGGCTTGCAAACGTATTATCTATCATTGAGACAATACCATATTTTTCAGCCAGTTGGGCTACACCTCTAACATCGGTTATGGTCAATAAGGGATTAGAAGGTGTTTCTATATAGATTACTTTAGTGTTCGATTTAATTTCCTTTTCAAAATCCGCTATCTCCCAACCTTGGGTAAAAGAAAAGGTAATTCCATATTTTTCTAATTGGGTCACTGCAAAATTATAGGTTCCCCCATACAAGGTCTGTTGCAAAACAATATGGTCACCAGCACTTAGAAAAGCCATTAGAGCATGGCTTATCGCTGCCATACCACTTCCAAAAATAAGTGCGCCCTCAGCATGTTCCAAAGCTGCTATTTTCTTACCCAAAGCTTCTTGATTTGGAGTGTTAAAATATCTGGGGTATCGTTTTACATCAACATTCTCAAAAGCATAAGAAGAAGACATATATATTGGAGAAACTGCTCCTTTAAACTGCTCATCCTTCACTTCCCCAACATGAGTACAGATGGTATTAACCCCTTTAGAACTCTTTTTCATTTCATATTATTTTGAAATCTTAAATTTAGGGAAATCATTTTTAAATCCTTGCGCTGCATAGCTAGCATATTTCGCATTGAAAATCTATACTTGTATGGTTTTCCATCTACCCTTTTTAAACCACATCATAGAAAGTATGGCCAAGAATACTTGGGCAGCAGTAATGGCTATAAACACCCCAACAGCACCAAAATCAAAAGTTAAAGCCAAAAGATATGCCATTGGCAATTGAAACAACCAAAAGCAGATTAGATTTAATCTAGTAGGTGTCCTAGTATCCCCAGACCCATTAAATGCCTGCGTTACTACCATACCATAGGCATAAAATATATATCCCAATGCTATTATTTGTAAACAAAGTGCTCCATTTTCTATCACAGCAGGTGTTGTATTAAACCAACTTACAATTTGCCTTGCAAACACAAGATAAATAAGTGAGACCACTCCCATGAAAATTGCATTATACTTCCCTGTTTTCCAAACAGACGTTTCTGCTCTATCTGGCTGTTTTGCCCCTAAATTCTGACCAACTAGCGTTGCAGCAGCATTACTCATTCCCCAAGATGGCATTAAGGTAAATAGTATAATACGAATGGCAATGGTATAACCAGCCAATACTTCGCTACCAAATTCTGACATAATTCGCATTAAAAAAACCCAACTTGAAGTTCCAATCAAAAACTGTGCAATACCACCCAAAGAAACTTTTACCATATTGAACATCACCTTTATGTTCACTACGATATCTTTTAATACTAGCTTAATCTTACTCCATCCAAAGAATAAAATTCCAAGTTGAAATAAAACTGCTGTTCCTCTCCCGATATTAGTTGCTACTGCTGCTCCCATTACTCCAAGCTCAGGAAAAGGTCCCCATCCAAAAATGAAAAAAGGATCTAGAATAATATTCAGTCCATTTGATAAGATAAGTGCCCACATAGCTATAGAAGCATCTCCAGCACCCCTAAATATGGCATTAATAAGAAATAATAATACAATTGTGATGTTTCCACCGAGAAGCCATTTGGTATAACCAGAACCTTCAGCAATCAAATCAGGTTCAGCTCCCATTAAAGCCAATATTTCTTTATGGAACATGAAACCGATAATACTTACTAAAATGGAAATTAAAATACCCAAAAAAATAGCTTGTACAGCAGCTTCACGTGCCCCTTGAATATCTTTTTCCCCTACTCTTCTTGCTACAATGGCCGTTGCAGCCATACTTAACCCTATAGCAACGGCATAAACGAGGGTAACAACAGATTCTGTAAGGCCAATGGTAGCAACAGCATTCACACTTACTTGGGAAACATAAGCAATGTCTACAAGTGCAAAAATACTCTCCATGAGCATTTCTAAAATCATGGGGATGGAAAGCATAAAAATAGCCTTCCGTATACTGCCCGTAGTAAATTCAGTCTCCTTACCGGTTACGGCAATTATGAAATAATTAAATATTTTTTTTATTGATAATGGTTGAGATGTCATTGTAAATGAAATTATGTTAGAAAAAAAAGAATTGATGCCTATCTTACCGAAGAAGAATTTTTCGGTTACTTAAATCGCCTTTCGGCTATGACATCTATGGTATACATAATTTCTATGACTTCATTGTGTGACAAAGATGAGAAAAATATTTAAAAGTGCAAACCCCAGAATCTATTTAGCATAATTTACGCGATATCTCCAAAGGCTGATACCTCCTAAAACAAAAGCACTGAGAACTATATACCAAACATAATCGGGAGTAATGGCCGCGGCCCCACTTTGTCCATAACTATGAAGACCTACCAGATAATAGTTTACTCCAAAATAGGTCATCATGATACTGAAGTAAGCAATTACACTTAAAAAATTAAATGTCCATCTTCCTCTTAAGCCGGGTACCAAACGTGTATGAATTACAAACGCATATATCATGATAGAGATTAAAGCCCAGGTTTCTTTTGGATCCCATCCCCAATAACGACCCCAACTCTCGTTGGCCCATTGCCCACCGAGAAAATTACCAATGGTCAACATTATTAAGCCCACTGTAATAACTAATTCATTGATTATAGTCAGTTCTTTCAAATTGAGCTCCATGCGTTTTTTATTCTTTTGAGTGGTCAAAATCATCAGAATCATACAAACAACACCCAAAATCATACCTACGGTCAATGGACCATAACTGCCAACAATCACAGAAGTATGTATCATTAACCAGTAACTATCCAAAACAGGAACTAAATTACCAATGGCTGGATCCACCCAATTTCGATGTGCAAAAAATAACAGCATTGAACATACAAAAGCTGCAGCGGACAAGGTCATAATACTTTTTCTTATGAACAACATGCCCATTCCCATAGTTGCCCAGGCCACAAACAACATACTTTCATAGGCATCACTCCAAGGTGCATGTCCCGAGATGTACCAACGAAGAATTAAGCCTGCAGTATGCCACATAAATAAAATGATGATTGTTCCTTTGAGAACATAGGAAGCTGCTTTCCAAATTTCACGGTCTTTAAAAATCTGAAAGACTAAAACAAAAAATAGTACCACACCGACAACCGCATAAAGACGATATAACAAATTGAAAATTCCCAATTTGTTGTAGATCACTTCTGTGTTGATTTTTGCTTCCGAAGGTAGAACTTCACTGCCGTGGTTTTGTTGATTCTTTTTAAAGGCAGCCAATAACTTATCTGCTTCCGAGTAATCACCAGTATTTAAAGCTTTTCGAAGTGACATCAAATAATACGGTATCGCATTTTTAATAAAATTACCATATAAGGAATCAGAAACTTGATATTGCCCCCCACGATATTCTACCGCAGATATCCACTTGTTGTTCTCATCATTCAACAATGGAAAAATTTTAACTATTCTTCCGCTTAAAGCTTGATCCAAAAGACTCAAACGAATATTAGCATCTTTTAAATCCTGTTGAAATTTATTCGGGGCAAGTGCCTTGGTCGCATCATCTAAAAACCTTCCTAATTTGTATTCACCCTTTTCATTGAAAAAATCAGTTGCTTTTACGAACTCTTGCCCTTTTGGTATCCCTAAAACATTCCGAATACTATCATTCTTTCCTTTCTTATCTACCGCGATGAATTCCGCATTGTACCAAGCGGGAGGGTTAAGCATCATAGATAAAAATACCTGATCAGAGTTCATTTCTTGAAACTTGTCCTTCAGGCTCAGCTTTCGTAGCAACTCTGAAGAAAAGGTATTAATGGGTTTCATGCGCCCCCCATCATCTTGTATCACTAGTTTTCCAAAAGCCTCTGCATGCTCTTTTGCTACTATGGTCGTTTGTAAAATAGAATCTATTTGTGCCTGCGTAGGTTCAAGACTGGAATGGTCGTGCCCATCATCGGCCGTATGATTCTGCGCAAAGATATTTCCGGCAAAAGCCAAAATAAAAATTGCTGCAAGCCCATTCTTTTTGGATTTTACCTTATCAAGTGCCTTGGTCAAATCTTTGAAGCGAGTTTTTCCGAAGAACATAATTCCCATTAAACCAATATACAGCAGAAAGTACCCAATATAGGTAACCCAAGTACCCCATTGGTCATGATTTACTGAAAGTACGGTTCCTTTTTCATCTGGGGAAAAACTGGCTTGAAAGAAACGATAGCCTTTATGATCCAAAATATTATTCATGAAAATATCATAGTCAAAAGGTCTTTCATCCTCTACCGTAACTTTACTCATAAAAGAAGCATAGCCAGCTTCAGTACCCGGGTACTTCTCTGCAATAAAATCATTAAGCTTTATACTAAAAGGAAGTTCATAAACTTTAGATCCATAGCGTAGTGCAAAATCTAACCCTCCAACTGAAAATTTATCACTGAACTCTGATTGTCCTTTACTACCTAGCAACTTCTTTTCAACGGTTTCCCCGTTAGATGTTACCGAGATAACAAGTGCATCTTGAGTTTGCTCCGTAATTTCTTCTTTTGGAACTTTAACTATACCATATTTTCCTTTAACCAAGGGTTCCGGTATTACAAACTGCATCCCGGCCATTGTATAAAGTGAACGTAACTGAAGTGTTTCCAAACTATCTTTGGATACAGCACCTTTAAACTGGTCTGCCATGCGCATAAATGCACCATCAAAAGGTGATTTTATGGTATATGTACTATCTGAAGAAAAGATATTGATAGCACCATCGGTTTCTTTATTTAATGCAAAAAGTACATTGTGAATACTGGTAATTTGCCCACTTTCTAAATAGTGTTCATGACGCTGACCATCCCCAGCTTCAACAATCTTAAGGTATTGATTGCCTGTTTCGTCTAAAATTAAACCTTCTTTGGCACCATCTATAAAATCTGAAAATGTAATCGAAAATGGTTGCCCATTAAAGTCATCCCTCCAAGGTAAACTAGAGCGCTTACCTTCTGCGGTGACCAGAATATCATCCTCTAATATTTTTCTTCTTGTTTCACCCTCAATTTCCCCATCTATGTAAACAGTTAAATAAGTTTTATCTGAATAAAAAACTTTCTCTGCATCGCCTTCCCGGATAGGCATCATTCCCTCAAAACTTAAATATCTGGTGATTCCTGCCCCAATTATGATAAGTATCCAAGATAAGTGAAGGATTAGGACGGGCCACTTTTTCCATTGCAATAAATTGTATCTAAAAATGTTGCCCACAAAGTTGATTACAAAAAACACCATAATCACCTCAAACCAAGTGGCATTATAGATATAGATTCTTGCGGTTTCAGTGCTATACCAACTTTCCAAAAATGTACCCACAGCCATCGCGACAGCAAAAATCAAGAAAAGAACTGCCATTAAACGTGTGGAAAAAAGAGTTTTCTTGAGCAACTGGAGCATATAATCCTTCTTTGGCATGCAAAAGTACGGCGTTTTTACATTTTGAAAATGAACTTGCCACATTAAATAGTTCAACAAAATTGTTAATTATTTCTCAATAAATCAGCACTGTTAAATTTGTACTTTTGGGCATGTTTTCAATTGTACTCCTAGGAACAGGCAACGTAGCTCATCATTTATTCGATATTTTTCAACTCCAAAAAGATATTCAGGTAAAACAAGTTTTTGGTCGTAGTTCCAACGCCCTTTCACATTTTAGTATAAAATGCGATACTACTACCAATACCAAACACATAATAGATGCCGATATCTATATTATCGCAGTAAGCGATTCATCTATTGCTAAGGTCTCAGAATTACTTTTAGATAAAAATGGGTTGGTTGTACACACGTCTGGCAGTGTTCCCATGAATGCAATAAAATCCAAAGACAGAGGTGTTTTTTACCCTTTACAAACCTTTACAAAAGATAAGAAAGTAGATTTTTCAGAAATACCAATTTGTGTTGAAGCCAATAGCGATAAAGATTTAAAAACTTTAAAATTGCTTGCCGGAAAAATATCGAGTTCCATAAATGAGATATCATCCTTGAAAAGAAAAAAACTTCATTTGGCAGCGGTTTTTGCCAATAATTTTACAAATCATATGTATAGTATTGCCAGTGAAATTTGTGCGGAAGAAAACCTTCCATTTGACTTATTAAAGTCCTTAATTGAAGAAACCACGGATAAATTACGATTTTTGAGCCCTGGAGAAGCGCAAACTGGACCAGCCAAACGAAATGATGTTTTTACTATGAAAAACCATTTACAAGAGTTGGCAAATCCAATGCATAAAAAATTATACCAACTACTAAGCGAATCAATCAAATCCTGATATGAAAAAGAATTATAAAGAATACCTCAACCAAATAACCACCTTTATTTTTGATGTAGACGGTGTTTTTACAGATGGCACTTTACTCATAACTTCAAAAGGGGAAATGCTCCGTAAAATGAACGTAAAGGATGGTTATGCCCTAAAAACTGCACTGCAAAAAGGATATAATGTTTGTATTATTTCTGGAGGAACAAATGAAGGGGTAAGAAATAGATTCAAAGCACTTGGAGTTACAGATATTTATCTTGGTGCCCACCACAAGCAAGACCAGCTTGATGAATATATGGACATTTATAATATAAAGGCAGAAAATGTGGTGTATATGGGTGATGATATACCGGATATACCTCCAATGAAAATGGTCCAATTGGCTACATGCCCGCAAAATGCCATAGCAGAGGTAAAATCTATTTGTGATTATGTATCGCATAAAAATGGTGGAGAAGGCTGTGTGCGTGATATTATCGAGCAAGTATTAAAGGTTAGAGGGGATTGGAACTCAAATTTTAGTGCGGCAAATGACTAAAAACCCACTCGTAGAAAAACTACAGAACCACAAATTAATCTTAGCATCGGGGTCTCCACGAAGAAAAAAATTCTTTGAAGACTTGGGGGTTCATTTTGAGGTTAGAATTAAACCAGTAGAAGAAGTATATCCAAAAGAACTTAAAGCGAAGGAAATTGCTATGTATTTAGCGGAATTAAAAGCATCTGTTTTTAAAGATGAACTTGTGCCTAACGAGATTTTGATTACTTCTGATACTGTGGTATGGTCTGATAATGAGTCTCTAGCAAAAGCTAATGACAAAAGTGAGGCCGTAAAAATGCTTAAAAAATTATCTGGCCAATGGCATGACGTTATAACAGCTGTATGCTTTACTACTACCACAAGTCAAAAGATAGTAAGCGCAAATACCAAGGTTAAGCTATCCGAGTTAACTTCTAACGAAATAAATTACTACATAGAAACTTTTAAACCCTATGATAAAGCGGGTGCCTATGGAATTCAAGAATGGTTGGGTACCATTGGGATAGAAGAAATACAAGGGTCCTACAATAATGTGGTTGGACTACCTACACATTTGGTTTACAAAACCTTGTCCAATCTTTAAAAATATCATAAAGTATTCTTTTTATTTTGTTAATTAGAAAGGTTTCTTGTTTGTAATCCTATTACCTTCATTTGCAAAATTTAAGAAATGAAAGTTCTGTTTTTCTCATTTTTAACCTTATTGGCAGCTATGTGCAGTGGTGGCAATAGTGCTTCCGTAAATGAATCTACCACTGCGGATTATGAAACGGTTTCCAAAGTTGAAAGCGCAACGCCAACTGAAATCGATGATACAGCCAACCGAAAAATGATTTGGAAGGGAAACCTTGAAATTAAAGTAGATAATGTAGATGAAACCACTAGAAAAGTCAATGAAATTTGTGCTCAATATGGTGCTTTTGTATCTGGGATGGAACTGAACAATTCTAATTATGAAATTTCAAATAGAATCACGTTAAGGGTTGAAAGCAAGAACTTTACACAATTAATTGAAACCATTAAATCCGAAGCAACCTATGTGAAAAATGTAACCATATCCTCAAATGACGTTACCGAAAAATTTATTGATGTTGAAAGTAGGTTAAAAACCAAAAAAGAGGTGCGACAGCGCTATATTGATATATTAAAAAACAAAACTGGTAAAATATCCGAAGTACTCGAAGCAGAAGAAGCGATTAGAAAAATAACTGAGGAAATTGAAGCGAAAGAAGGCCAATTACGATATTTACAAGACCAAGTAAAATATAGCACCCTTACGTTACGATTGTACGAAAAAGTAACTTTCAGTGAAGAACCTGAAGCTTACGAAAAATCATTCGGCAGTAAGTCATTGCAGGCTTTAAAAAATGGTTGGAACATTGTTAAGACTCTAATCTTGGTCTTTATCAATATCTGGCCTTTTATATTGATTGCCGCACTGTTAATTTGGCGCTGGAAATGGATAATATCCAAGTTAAATCGAAAAAGATAAGTTTTGATTTAAACTACTCCTATTTCAATTAGTTTACAAAACGTTAATGGACATGGTTGACTAAGGATTCTTAGTTAATTTTGATAAAAACCATCCTTAGTATGAAAAAGTGGATACGATTTGAACTTGCAATAGTACTATTTGTAACTACAGTCTCTCTTTTTGAAAGCTGTAAAGAAAAAAATACTTCTAATTCCAATGAGTTAGCTTTCAACTCAGAAGAAGTCATAGAAGAAAAAGCTCCAGTAAAACCCCTAACAGAAGAATTTAAAAAATACTGGTATGCTGGAGAAGCAGAGATAACCTCTTATAAATTAGAGCAAGCCAGATATGGTGAAGTAAGGGAAGGTACCTCCGTACTTATTTACGTTACAGAACCTTTTTTACCAGAGGTACAGGTGAAAGCAGACAGAAGTAATGCTACAAATGTTCCTGTTTTAAAATTGAATGCCACAAAGAAATATTTAACTGGTATTTACCCCTACTCTATTATGAGCAGCACTTTTTATCCTGTTTCTGACAATCAACACGCCATTAAGACAAGTCTGTCTGTGCAAGAATGGTGTGGACACGTATATTCACAATTGAACAATAGGGAACAATTTGAATTTACTTCACATTCCTATTTTGAAGGTGAGGCAGACCAAAATCTTAAATTGGATAAGGCAATTCTAGAAAATGAAATCTGGAACAAAATCAGAATAAATCCAAGTGGTTTGCCAACTGGAAAAATCAATATCGTTCCATCACTTGAATTTTTCAGAACAAAACATCAGGATATCGGGGCTTTACCAGCAGAGGCTAGTATACAAATAAACGATGGTATCACTTCTTATACCATTGATTATGGTTCAGATGTTAGAAAATTGGTGATTAATTTCACTACGGATTTTCCACATACCGTAGAAAGCTGGAAAGAAGAGTTTAAAAGTGGTTATGGTCCAAATGCCAAATTATTGACCTCTTCTGGAACCAAATTGAAAAGTCTTAAAACACCATACTGGAGGCAAAATTCAAATAAATATCTTGGGCTCAGAGATAGCCTTGGTCTATGATAGCACTTCAAGATTTTATAAATGACTACCAAAGTGAATTAATTGGTACGTTAATAGGGTTTGCGGTTTTTCTCATTTTACGGTTTTTAGCTGTAAAAACTATTCGCCGTGTTGGTAGAATCAGTGATATTAACCAGGTACGCACAGTTTTGGTAGGTAGATATATCACATTTGCCCTATTTATTCTCCTTTTGATTTCGTTATTATTTATTTGGAAGGTTAACTTTAAGGAACTAGGCCTTATTGTTTCTTCAGTCTTTGCAGTCATCGGCGTTGCACTGTTCGCAACATGGTCTATCTTGAGCAATGTTACTGCTGGTATTATTTTATTCTTTTATTTTCCGTTCAAGATTGGAGACCGAATTAGAATACTTGACAAAGATTTCCCCGAAGAGGCTATTATTATTGATATTCAAGCTTTTACGGTAAATCTAAAAAAAGATAATGGGGAGTTATTAACTTATCCCAATAATCTGTTGCTACAAAAAGGCGTAGTACTTATTCAAAAAGAAGTTGCCACTGGTGAAGACTTGGAGCAACATTTTTAGCCTGTTAAAGAAGTTCTAAATCTAAAGTTCTAGGCAGCTAATCTTTCTATATTTGGTGTTAACTAAATAACCAATTATGCATTTTCCAAAGGCTTTTGTAATTGCCTGCCTATTATTATGTTTTAATATTAAAGGCCAGTCTCCTAAAAAGCTATCCTCAGCAGCTATTCACCATGAAATTGAAAAACTTAATTTTTTGGGTGCTGCATTATATGTAGCTGCCCATCCGGATGATGAAAATACCCGTTTAATTTCTTACCTGGCTAATCATGTAAAAGCAAGAACCACTTATTTATCATTGACAAGAGGTGATGGTGGGCAGAATTTAATTGGTGCAGAACTTAGAGAACTGCTTGGAGTCCTAAGAACGCAAGAATTACTTGCGGCGAGAAGAGTTGATGGTGGTGAACAAAGATTCTCAAGAGCCAATGATTTTGGGTATTCCAAACACCCGGATGAAACCTTACAGATTTGGAATAAGGAAAAAGTACTCGGAGATGTGGTTTGGGCAATTAGAACCTTGAAACCAGATATTATTATAAACCGATTTGACCACAGAACTCCAGGAAGCAGCCATGGACACCATACTTCATCTGCAATGTTAAGTTTTGAGGCTTTTGATATGATAAACAATCCCAATGCATATCCTGAACAATTGACCAGTACAAAATTATGGCAACCAAAACGTCTGTATTTTAATACTAACTGGTGGTTTTATGGGAGTCGGGAAAATTTTGAAAAAGCAGATAAATCAAACATGTCCAAGCTAGATGTTGGTGTGTATTACCCTAATCTTGGTATCTCTAACAATGAGATTGCGGCTTTGGCAAGTAGCCAACATTTATGCCAAGGTTTCGGTCGTATATCGAGCCGAGGGACCCAAGAAGAGTATGTAGAATATCTAAAGGGGGATATAGCAAAAAATAAGAATGATTTATTTGATGGAATCAACACAACATGGTCCAGGGTTTCAGGTGGCAAAGCAGTTGGTGAAATCCTGTATGAAGTAGAAAATAATTTCAATTTTAAAAATCCGTCTGTACATATTCCAAATTTGGTTGAAGCATATGCAAGACTTCAAAAAATAGAAGATGAGCACTGGAGAAACTTAAAATCTAAACACTTAGAAGAAATAATTCTAGCCTGTGCGGGAATCTACCTGGAAGCTAATGCCAATAGTTACTCAGCAGTACCAGGAGAAAATGTAAAAGTTAGGATTGAAGCTTTAAATAGAAGTAACTCGTCGATAAAGTTAAAATCAGTTGATATTCAAGGAACTGGTGCCGTAGTAAATCCTAACATTGATTTACAGGAAAACAAAAGGGAAAATTTAGAATTGGAATTTAAGGTTAATGAAAATGCCAATACCTCAAATGCCTATTGGTTGAATGAAAAAGGAACTTTGGGTATGTATAGTGTAAAAGATGATTCCTTAATTGGGAAACCAGAAACTCCATCAGCATTTATTGCAAATTTTGAATTGGATTTTGGTGGCACAATCATAGACTTCAAAAAACCTGTTGTTCACCACTATTCAAAACCAGATAAGGGTGAAATCTATGAGCCATTTATGGTACTTCCACAAGTTAGTGCAAGTTTTAAGGATGATGTTCTATTATTTTCAGATAGTAATACCAAAGAAATCATTGTTGAAATTAGGGCGGGTAAAAATGATATTAATGGTACAGTTTCCTTAAACCATCCCAAAGGTTGGAGCGTAAATCCATCTTCGGTGGATTTTTCAATTAAGCAGAAAAACGATATCCAAAGTGTTACTTTTAGCTTAACTCCACCAGAAGGGGAAAGTGAAGGTATTATTTCTCCATCCATCAGCATAGATGAAAAAATCTATACAAAAAAACTAGTTGAAATCAACTACGACCATGTTCCAAAACAATCCATTTTACTTCCTTCAGAAGCTAAGGTAGTACGCTTAGACATTAAAAAGAGTGGAAATAATATTGGCTATATCGTGGGCGCGGGTGATAATGTTCCTGAGAGCCTTCAACAAATAGGCTATACTGTTGAAACTATAGATGTTCCAAGCATTCAAGAAGGGTCACTAGCCAAATATGATGGTGTTGTTCTTGGGATAAGGGCCTACAACGTCATCGAAGAACTTAAATTTAAGCAAGCCTATCTGCTTGATTATGTGAAAAATGGAGGTAATTTAATTGTTCAGTACAATACTGCTGGGCGTTGGCGTGACCAGTTCAAAAACATAGCCCCCTACCCTATAACAATTTCTAGGGATAGGGTAACCGATGAAAATGCTAAGGTTGAAATTCTTGCAAAGAACCATTCTTTAATTAATTTTCCCAATACCATCACAGAAAAAGATTTTGGAGGTTGGGTACAAGAACGTGGATTATACTTCCCAAATGAATGGAGTAAGGAATTTACCCCTATCTTGTCCATGAATGATAAAGGAGAAAATAAGAAAACAGGAAGTCTTTTGGTAGCACAATACGGAAAAGGCCATTACATCTATACAGGACTAAGTTTTTTTAGAGAATTACCTGCTGGAGTACCAGGCGCCTATAAACTATTTGCCAATATGTTATCAATAGGAAAAGAAAACCTAAAAGCAGTAAATGGAGCCAAAGGAAAATAGTGAAGAGCCTAATAGTTTTATTTGGAAAAAGGAATACTCATTGGTCCTTATCTTAAATACACTTTATATTCTGCTATTTCATTTTTTAATGAAAGTAAACATATAGTCTATGGCAACTTTAGACTGGGTCATTCTCGTACTTACATTGCTATCCATAGTTGTTTATGGAGTATGGAAGACCAAAGGAAGTAAAAATGTTGAAGACTATGTAAAGGGCGGAAAAGATACCAAATGGTGGACTATTGGGTTATCTGTTATGGCTACACAGGCCAGTGCAATTACTTTTCTTTCCACTCCCGGACAAGCCTTCCATGATGGAATGGGTTTTGTCCAATTTTATTTTGGACTTCCAATTGCGATGATTGTTATATGTCTGGTATTCATACCAATATACCATAAATTAAAGGTATACACTGCCTATGAACTGTTAGAGAAACGATTCGATTTAAAAACTAGGACGCTCACTGCCATTCTTTTTTTAATTCAACGAGGACTCGCTGCCGGTATCACCATTTATGCCCCTTCAATCATATTGTCTGCTGTTTTAGGTTGGGATTTACGGACCTTGAACATTATTATTGGGCTTTTAGTAATCATCTACACCGTATCCGGAGGAACAAAGGCGGTAAGTGTGACCCACAAACAGCAGATGTTTGTAATTATGACGGGAATGTTCTTTGTTTTCTTTTTTATTTTAGGAAGTCTACCATCTGATATTTCTTTTAGTGAAACCCTTAAGCTGGCGGGCGCAAATGGAAAACTTGACATCCTAAATTTTGAATTTGATACGAAGAACAGATATACTTTTTGGAGTGGTATTACAGGTGGATTCTTTTTAATGCTTTCCTATTTTGGAACGGACCAAAGCCAGGTACAACGTTATCTTTCCGGTAAGTCCATAAGGGAAAGTCAACTAGGGCTAATTTTCAACGGTATACTAAAAATACCTATGCAGTTCTTTATCCTTTTGGTTGGGGTCATGGTATTCATATTTTACCAATACAACCCTTCACCATTAAATTTTAATCCCGCCGCTACCGAAGCCGTTTTAAATTCTGATTATGCAGATGACTATAAGGCATTACAAGCTGGCCACGAAGAATTGCAATTAGAGAAAAAAATGGCGCAAAGCGAATTTTCGTCAGCATTGAAGCTAAAGGATTTTAATGCCATAGAACAAGCGAAAATTGATGTAGTTGCAGTAAACAAAACTGAACTTGCCATACGCAATACCGCGAAAGACATCATCAGTAAATCAGACTCTGCGATTGAAACAAATGATAAAGACTATGTTTTTATTCACTTTATCCTAAACAACCTCCCTATGGGTCTTGTTGGTTTGCTTTTGGCCGTAATCCTTTCAGCAGCAATGTCTTCAACTGCTTCAGAATTAAACGCTTTAGGGACCATTACTGCACTTGATTTATTCAAACGAAATAGCAAAGAAGGTTTTTCCCAAAAATATTATGTGAATGTAACTAAAGTATTTACGTTAGTTTGGGGCATTATAGCAATAATAATTGCGTGTACAGCTTATCTTTTTGATAATTTAATTCAGCTGGTAAATATTATCGGTTCCATTTTTTATGGTAATGTCCTAGGCGTATTTTTACTTGCCTTCTTTGTGAAGTTTGTAAAGGGGAATGCTGTTTTTATTGGGGCCATCATCACACAAGTCATTGTCTTTATCTTGTTCTTTGTACTTATCTTCCCTTATGAAAGTGGTCAAGAAAAATTAGGCTATCTCTGGTTGAATGCTATTGGTTGTGGTCTTGTTGTAGCAATAGCAATGCTTATTGAAGGGTTTGACCGAACCTTAAGGAAAGAGACTGTAGAAGCTTAACTTTATAATTTGTATCCAACAAAAAACCCGATGTTTCCATCGGGTTTAAAACTATTATTATTTAACGTTTTACAGGGCTCCCCATTCTTTAAGAGAATCTGTATTCATTTTAACATAATCGTCATTACCAGCAGCTTTAGCACCTTCAAGTGATTTTTTAGCAGTAGCGATTGCGCCTTTTTTATCCCCAGACTTAGCCAAGATTAAAGATTGTTGTCTTAGTTGCCAGAAAGCTGGTTTTTCAACCATAGACATTGCCTTGTCCATCCATTCTTTGGCCTTGTTGATATCCTTACCTTCATTCGCGTAATATACAGCTGAAGCATAGTAATCACCGGCAGATGGTCCAGACATCACTCTTTCAATAGTTGCAACTACCTCTTTGTCAGTACCAACACCAAAAGGAACTCCAACATAAGTCTTTTCCCAGATAAAACCTAGATTAGCTCCGTTACCGGTAACATCATCAATTGTAATGGTAAATGTTTCCACAGGCATTTCCATTTTATAAACGGGAACAGTAGCTTTAGCCACTACTTTAGAATCATCCCAATTTCTTGGCGTTCCACCACCTTGGGTATCTGTGTAAAAGAAAACTTCCCAATTAGCTTCTCCAGGTTTTGTGAAGATTGAATAGGTTCCAGCTTTCACATCGCTATCTCCAATGGTAACATCTTTGTCAAAACTAATTTTAGTATAGGCATTTGCTCCCGTTCTCCATAGCTTATTAAAAGGAACTAAATCTCCAAAAATGGTTCTACCTCGCATAGATGGTCTAGAATAATCCACAGTTACTTCGGTTAATCCAACGGTTTGCCAAATTTTTGCAGAAGGACTAGGTTGTGGGGTTTCTATTTGGGCACTGAGCGTAGAGGACAAAAGCGCTACAAAAGAAAATAATACTAATTTTTTCATGATAATAAGTGTTTTAGATCTGATTAGGTAACAAAGCTACTTATAATGAAAAGCTGCATATGTTAACAAATACTTAAATAAGTTAATGGTTACAACTGGATGTCTGATACACTGAAAATGAGGCGATAAGGTTTACAGTAGTCATTTTCAGTTTTGTTTAACTTATATTACTTTAAATTAAACATTTTAACATTTATCTTTGTAAAAAATCTTTCATGAAATTATATCAACTAAGAGCCAAACAAGCTTTTCCAATATCAAAAAAGGAAGCATGGGATTTCCTATCTGACCCAAAAAATCTAAAGGTTATTACACCTGACCATATGGGTTTTAACATCCTTTCTGGAGCAGATAGACCAATGTTCCAAGGACAGATTATTCAATATATCGTAAAGCCATTTCCAGGCTATTCCACAAAATGGGTTACTGAGATAACCCATGTAAGGGAAGGTGAGTATTTTGTTGATGAACAAAGATTTGGTCCTTATGCTTTATGGCATCACAAACATTTCATAAAAGAAATTGATGGCGGTGTAGAAATGGAAGATATTATAGACTATAAAATCCCTTTTGGGATTTTAGGGCGAATAGCGCAGCCTTTGGTGGTAAAAAAACAATTACAGCAAATTTTTAACTATCGCGAAGCTAAGCTCAATGAATTATTTGGTAAACTTGAAGGTCACAAAAATCACCTAGAATTAAAATCAATCTAATATGACCAAAAATATACTATTGGTAGGAGGTTCTCACGGAATAGGCTTTGAAATTGCTAGAGCTTTACAAGACCAGTTTACAATATATGTTGCATCGAGAACCAATGACGAATTGGGAAACCTAGATGTTAATTATATTTCTTTTGATGCTACAAGCGATACGCTTGACGAATCAGAACTTCCAAGTGAACTTCATGGTTTTGTTTATTGCCCAGGCACTATTAATTTAAAGCCGTTTAAAATGCTGTCCATTGACACTTTTAAGGAGGATATGGAGTTAAATTTCTTCTCCATGGTAAATGTGGTCAAATCCATTATGCCCAAAATGGCGGAAGGTTCCAGTATGGTATTCTTTAGCACCGTAGCAGTAGCTACAGGAATGCCCTTTCATACAAGTGTAGCGGCAGCCAAAGGAGCTATAGAAGGTTTTTCCAAATCATTGGCAGCAGAATATGCTCCCAAAGTACGGGTGAATACCATTGCACCCTCGCTAGTAGATACTCCCTTAGCAAAGCGCCTATTGAACAATGACAAGAAAAGGGAGTTAATGAATCAGCGACATCCTTTAAAGCGCGTTGGAGAGGCTAGGGATATTGCTAACCTTGCCTGTTTTTTGCTAAAAGAGGAAAGTTCTTGGGTCACGGGCCAAAGCATTGGTATAGATGGAGGAATATCCACATTGAACATTAATTAATGAGTGAAAAGGTTTCCATATTTTGGTTTAGAAGAGATCTTAGACTCGAAGATAATGTAGGTCTATATAACGCTCTAAAAAGCGCTCAACCTGTTCTGCCCATCTTTATTTTCGATGCGGAGATTCTTGATAAACTTCCCAAGGATGATGCAAGGGTAAGCTTTATCCATGAGCAGTTACAAAAAATTAGAAAAGAACTGCAAGATGATGCTGAGAGCTCTTTAGCCGTTTATCATGGAAAGCCCATAGAAGTCTTTAAAAAACTAAGCTCTGAGCATACCATCCATACGGTTTTTACCAATCACGACTATGAGCCATATGCAAAAAAACGTGATGAACAAGTTTCTGAATTTTTAACCGAAAAAGGAATTGAATTCAAAACCTTTAAAGATCAGGTCGTTTTTGAAAAAAATGAGGTGGTTAAAGATGATGGGGACCCATATGTGGTTTATACTCCATACAAAAACAAATGGAAAGAAAATTTTAATCCGTCTGTAGATTTAGTGGAATACGAACCAGAACTTTCCAATTTCATAAAAAATAAGCGCTTACCAAATTGTTCATTGGAAGAAATAGGCTTTGAGAAATCACCCATAGTTATACCAGATTATGTAGTTACCAAAGATTTGGTTCAGAACTATGAGGATACCAGAAATTTCCCCGCTATTAAAAATGGTACCTCACGATTAGGCCCCCACCTAAGATTTGGAATAGTATCAATTCGTAAAATGATGAAAAAAGCCATCGCAGAGGAAAATGAGGTCTTTTGGAGTGAACTGATATGGCGAGAGTTTTTTATGCAAATACTTTGGCATTTCCCCCACACTCAGGAAAAGGCATTTAGACCAAAATATGACCGTATTGAATGGCGGAACAATGAAGCGGAGTTTGAAAAATGGAAGAATGGTCAGACTGGTTATGCATTGGTAGATGCTGGTATGCGGGAACTCAATACCACTGGATATATGCACAACCGGGTTCGCATGTTGGTTGCAAGTTTCTTGTGTAAGCATTTATTGATAGACTGGCGTTGGGGAGAAACTTATTTTGCCGAAAAGCTATTGGACTATGATATGAGTGCCAATGTTGGAAATTGGCAATGGGCCGCTGGCAGTGGTGTGGATGCTGCCCCCTACTTTAGAATTTTTAATCCAATGACCCAAGTAGATAAGTTTGACAAACAAAAAGAATACATTAACAAGTGGGTCCCTGAACTTCAAGAGCTTACCTACCCACAAAAAATGGTAGACCATAAAATGGCAAGGGAAAGATGTTTGCGGGTCTATAAAGAAGCGGTTGGCTGATACTTTTTCATTACTTTAGAGATTCTAATTTTAAAGTAACCAACACACTATAATTATGAAAAAAGTTATTCTTTTAGTTGCTCTTTTTGCTACTATTAATGGGTTTAGTCAAAAAATGAGTTCCAACAAGAAGGCTATCATTGCTTCAGTTGAAAAACATGAAGCGGAATTGATAAAAATCAGCGATTCCATTTGGGAACTTGCAGAAACTGCTTTCAACGAAAGTGAATCTTCCCGTATCCTTGCCGACTATGCAGAAAAGAACGGACTCAATGTCACAAGGGGTGTAGCTGATATCCCCACAGCCTTTACCGCCACTTATGGTTCAGGAAAGCCTGTGATTAGTATCTTGGGAGAGTTTGATGCGCTACCTGGGCTTTCACAAAAAACAGAACCAACCAAGAACCCACTTAAAGATGGTGCTCCAGGCCACGGTTGTGGACACAATATGTTCGGCACTTCAAGTTTAGGCTCAGCTATCGCGGTAAAAGAACTCATAGAAGCTGGGAAGCTAAAGGGGACTGTAAAATTTTTGGGAACTCCAGCCGAAGAAAAGTATTTTGCCAAAGTTTGGATGGTAGAAGCAGGTCTTTGGGATGATGTGGATGTAAACATCAGTTGGCATCCAGGTGCCAATATAGAAGCCGATGTACAAAGTGGACTTTCCTTAATAGATTTTATAGTTGAATTTTATGGTCAGGCCGCCCATGCCTCAGCAGACCCATGGAATGGTCGTAGTGCATCAGACGCACTTGAAATATATACTACGGGAATCAACTATTACCGCGAACACATTAAACCAACATCCAGAATACATTACCATATTCAAGATGGTGGTCAAGTCGTTAATGTAGTGCCAGATTATGCAAAACTTTGGGTGCGTGTGCGTGATCCAAAACGTAAGGTGATGTTACCAACGTATGAGCGAGTTAAAAAAATGGCGAAAGGTGCGGCAATAATGGCAAACGTAGATTACAAAATCTCTTTGGTATCTGGTATTTACGAAACACTGGTAAATCGTTCTGGAGGTGAAATCATGCAGAAAAACCTAGAACTGTTAGGGCCTATTACATACACAGATGAGGAAATAGCCTTTGGAAAAGCCATACAAAAAGCAACAGGCAAAGAAGAAGTAGGTATGGACAGCCAGATAAATCCACTACGGGAAACAGAGAAGAACCCCGGTGGTGGTTCTACTGATGTAGGTGACGTAAGCTGGAATGTTCCCAATATAAACCTTAGCGTTACCGTAGCACCAAAAGATACCCCTTGGCATTCTTGGGCGGTGGTTGCCTGCGGTGGAATGAGTATTGGCCATAAAGGAATGTTATATGCCACAAGAGCTATGGGTATGACCATGGTCGACCTTTTTGAAAATCCAAAATTGGTCGAAAAAGTAAAAGAAGAATACAAAACCCGTAAAGGAGATGAAGTCTATGAGGCTATGATAGATGGTCCTCCGCCAATTGGGAAAGATTAAATCTAAAAATTGCTATGTTCGGATTATTTAAAAAGAAAACAGAAGTCGAAAAATTACAAGAAAAGTACCAAAAGCTAATGAAAGAGGCTTTTGACCTTTCTAAAATCAACAGGAGTGAAAGTGATGCTAAATATGCTGAAGCCGATAAAATTCAAAAACAGATTGAAGAACTTACAAAATAATATTTTCAACTATTTTCTAATAGTACCCATTTTCTTTTTAAACCTCTCCATAACTGCCCAAAACAATCCATTGGCAGGTTTTGAACCTTTAATGGGCAAAACATGGAAAACAGAGAAAAAATGGGATGTTGGCACAATATTTAAACAAGAAATCACTTTTGAATATGCGCTAGGAGGTAGCATTGTCCGTGTATACACAAAAGGTTTTACCAATGAAGCAGAAACAGCTTTTGGTAACCGTAACCATGGTATAAGACAATTTGATAGTGAATCTAACACCATAAAATTTTGGGAGTTTGATGTTTTTGGAGGGGTTACTGAAGGAACTGTTCATGTAGAGGAAAAAAATATACGCTATGATTATTTCTACAATGGCTCTTTTATTTCGGACCTCTGGGAATACGTTGATGATAATACCTATAATTTTAAGGTAGGAACTTATAAAGATGGAAAATTCCAACAAATCTATTTAGAAACAGTTTTTAAAGCTGAAGAAAAATCGGGGTTTGATTTTCATTTTGACCACCAATCCATAGTGGTTACCAAGTTGAGGGAAACTGGCGACTTCTATCGCGATATTTTACAATTAAAAGAAATTCCCCATCCAGATAAAGCTCAAGGTTTCCGCTGGTTTCAGGTTAGGGGAAATTCACAATTACATCTCATTAAAAAAGATGTAATCGAATTTAAAAAGGACAAGAGCATCCATTTATGCTTGTCTACTCAAGATTTAGAGGGTTTTATAACGCATTTAGTGACCAACTATACTGATTTTTACAATTGGCCAGGTGAAAAGGGTTCCGTTACGGATAGGAGTGACGGCGTAAAACAAATCTATTTACAGGACCCCGATGGCTATTGGGTAGAAGTAAATACCGCAAAACATTAGTAAAATCAGACATCAGACATCAGACATCTAAATTAGTATGAGCAATTCTGTAATACAAACATTCCCCTTAGGCTTCCCATGGCAAACGCAAGACCCATTTTTATTTTGCGTATATCATTTGGACCACTATCCAAAAGGTAATGGAGAAATGGGTCCGGACCCAAAACTACTGGAAGGTAGAAATATTGGTAACGATTTTACCATAAAGGATGGCTGGCGTATGTACCATGGTTCAACTATCCCTGGTTTTCCCTATCATCCGCACCGTGGTTTTGAAACCATAACCATAGTGAACAAAGGCTATTGTGACCATTCCGATTCTTTGGGAGCAGCTGGGCGTTTTGGGGATGGTGATGTACAATGGATGACCGCTGGGCGTGGCGTACAACATTCTGAAATGTTTCCTTTGTTAAATGATGACAAAGAAAACCCATTGGAATTGTTTCAAATTTGGCTGAATCTACCAAAGGCCGACAAATTTGTGGACCCACATTTTAAAATGCTGTGGCATGAGGATATTCCTGTCATTAAAGAGACTAACGCAACGATAAAAGTAATTGCAGGAAATTACAAAGGAAACCAAGCCAATGACCCTGCACCAAATTCTTGGGCGGCAAAAAACGAGAATGAAGTTGCGGTATGGAATATTCATGTAGATGCGGAGACAGAATTCACCTTACCCAAAACAACTACAGAAGTTTCTAGAACCCTTTATTTTTATGAAGGTGATGAAGTGGTTATTGAAGGTAAAAAAGTAACTCCAAATTTTGGAGTGATTTTAGATGCCTCGCATGAGACCACCATACAAATAGGCAAAAAACAAGGACACTTTTTGGTATTACAGGGAAAGCCCATTGGAGAGCCCGTAGCCAAATACGGGCCTTTTGTGATGAATACAGATGCCGAGATACAAAAAGCAATGGATGAATACCGTACCACACAATTTGGTGGCTGGCCTTGGCCCTACCCTGACAACGTTCATGAAAAAGAAAAGGGCCGTTTTGCCAAATACCCTGACGGAAAGTTGGTTGAAAAAAAGTAGCTTTTCGATTATGTTAAAAAGTACATATAGCCAACCCAAAGGTTGTATATAAGCAATTGCACTAAAAAGTGTTTATATACAGCTATTTTTGAAGGGATATTAATAAAAAAAGGAGCGCTTTAATATATTAACAAGTTGGCAATAATTAAGCCTAACTTGAGCAATCCATGACGCACTAAAATTCGATATAATGAATACATATGATGTCCATACATCCAATCCGGATATTTTTAAACAGTTTTCCATAAAGGACATCTTGTTTTTATATTACCATTGCCCTCAGAAAGAAAAGATCCTCAAGTTACATTCTCCATACAATCAACTTACATTTTCTATATCTGGCAGGAGAATACTGCATCAAGGAGACCATACTTATACAGTCAATCAAAAATCCGGTTTTCTCTTGAGAAGGGCCGCTTTTTTACAAGAAATGGATGATACTATCAAGGGTTGGGAACTTATGGCCTTTTACCTCAAGGATGAGTTCTTAAAAAAGATTTTTAATGAGTTCAGACCGCATTTACCACTAAAAGATATCCCACCTCCACCCAATGAAATGGTAATTCCGATGGATATCAATGATCGCATTAGGAGCTGTTATTTGAGTCTTATACCATATTTCAATCAATCGGTTTCCTTACCTGAAGAGATTTTAATCATTAAATTAAAAGAACTGCTGTACAACGTATTCATAAATCCCGAAAACCGTTTGCTTCTTTCATATGTTAATGGTTTAGCAAACGGATATAAAACCCCTATATGGGAGATAATGGAAGCAAATTATATGTACAATTTGAAATTATCGGACTATGCACAATTGGCTAATAAAAGCCTTTCTTCCTTTAAAAGGGAATTTGAGGAATTTTACGGTACTACCCCTGGAAAATGGGTTCTTGAAAGGCGTTTAGAACGTGCCAAAAGACTTGTTAGAACTTCTCCAAAAACCATAAGTGAAATTACATTTGAATGTGGTTTTAAAAACATATCCCATTTTAGCAGAATCTTTAAAGAGAAATTCAAATTATCACCAACTGAATATCGTGAGAATAATTAAACCACGTAATATTCGTATTTGAACTCCAAAGTAAAAGGATTGACTTTTTAAGAAAAACGATGTAAGACTTCCTCTTCTAGATTTGTGATGTATTAATTAGTCATTAAAATTTATAACTATGAAACCTTTACTATCATTAAGCGTATTACTCTTATTCACCTTTAGTGCTCTACAAGCACAACAAATGGAAAACCAAACTACGACCAATAACAAGGGCACTATGAAAACTTATGTCATTGAACGTATAATTCCAGGAGCGGGAGACTTAACTGCCGAGCAACTTAAAGGAATTTCACAAGTGTCTTGTTCAGTTTTAGAAGAGATGGGCCCCACAATTGAATGGAAACACAGTTATGTTACAGGGGACAAAGTTTACTGTGTTTATGATGCAAAAAACAAACAGCTTATTGAAGAGCACTCAAAAAAAGGAAATTTTCCCGCGAATTCAATAAATGAAGTTGCTACTGTAATTAGTCCAGTAACAGCAAAACAGTAGGTTAAACAACTATTGCCAACAATGTATAAAAGCAATAACGGTTTGGGGTATTCCCGAACCGTTACTTGTTTATTTAGGTATATTGCGTTTTAAAGCGTTAAGTGAATTGTTCGCTACTGCTTTTATACGAGACCGTTGAAGCACATATCTGAAAACAATACGCCTAGATGAAATTCGACTTGAAAAATTCAATTGAAATTTTAGAAAAGACACCGAAAATTTTGGAATCTTATTTGAGCGGATTATCAAACAATTGGTTGAAAAACAATGAGGGAAAAAATACTTGGAGCCCTTATGACGTTATTGGACACTTAATATTTGGAGAAAAAACAGATTGGATAATTCGTGCGAAAAAAATTTTAGACCAATCCGAGAATAAAATGTTTGAACCTTTTGATAGATTCGCTCAGTTAAAAGAAAATCAAAATAAACCAATCTCTAAATTAATTACTGAATTTAAAGGTTTAAGAAAAAGTAATCTTAAAGAACTTAAGTCTCTAAATATTACTGAGAAAGACCTTAAACTTAAAGGAATTCATCCTGAGTTTGGAGAAGTAACACTTGAACAATTACTTTCAACTTGGGTTGTACACGATTTAGGTCACATCTCACAAATTTCAAGAGTCATGTCTAAACAATATGAATCAAATGTAGGACCATGGAAAGCATATTTAGGGATATTGAAAAAATAAAAATACTTGCT